>CAIUPP010000109.1 GCA_903901045.1 uncultured Planctomycetota bacterium | reverse complement strand
GGACCGATGATGAGGACCGGACTGCCCTGCGCCGGGACGAACACCCCGCCCGCCTCGAACGTCGGCCAGTACTCCGAAAGGTAGCGGACGTTCGCAAAGTCCGCTTCGTTCCCATGCACCAGCGCGGCGTCCAAGCCGGCCGCGCGAATATTAGCCTGAAACTTCCGTATCCTTGTCCGATACTCACTCTCGAAAATACAATGCACGCTCTCACCCTCCCATGATCTATCAAGCTTCAGTGAATATGCCGGTTTTACTCGCTCTGATAGCCGGCCTCTTTCCAGACCTTCTTTGCGAATGCCACAGCTTTTCGGCTGGGCGTGATCTTGCCGAGGACGCTTGGCCAGGGACAGCCCTTCTTCCGGCGCGTTGGATCGGGATTCCAGTCGTCGCGTCGAAACTTATCGCGTACTGCTTTCCGGCGGAAATCCGGTACTTCGAAGGTGTTCGAGTCCTTCAGCGCCGAGCGATAGGCCTGAATACCCACAATAGACATCGCCACTCCACGGTAAACGTCCAGGTACGGCGGTTTCCCGCTACGGATGGCATTCGCAAAGTGATAGTTCATGAAGAAATCGCCGCCGCCATGCCCGCTCCTCGCGGCGAGTTCGCCCTGTTCAGGGAATTCGGGCGCGTAAATCCTTTCCACGGGTTCGCCCATGCCTTTATCGAACGGCTCGCGCCGGATTCGCAACATCTCCGTTGAACCCCATCGCAGGTTTTCCATCAGCCCCTTGTTGCCGTGGATGCTGGTCCAAACGCCATGCCCGCGCAGGGATCCCTGCAGCAGCTTCGCCACCGCCCCCGTGTTCATGCGCACAAGAATCGCCGATGCGGCGTCGTTGCGGCGCGCCGTCCGGCCAAAACTCACTTCGTCCTCCGGGTCATACGCAATGACGAACCCGTTCACCTTGGCCGGCATCGCATCCGCGATGAACATCAGGGGTGCAAGCGCATGTGTGCAGTAGTATGTCGCGGGGAACCAGTTGCGCCAGTGGTTCAAGCCGATGGAAATGCTGTCGTAGTAATGGGAGTCCATCGGATGGACGTATTCTCCCTCGCCATACTGGAAATCGCCAACCAGTCCCTCCCGGTAGAGCCGGCGCATCTCCTGGTTGCAGGCGGAGTAGGGGTAGTTCTCGGCGAACATGTACACCTTTCCGCTCTTCTCGACGGCTTCGACGAGCGCGACGCCTTCCGCGAGGGTGAAACATGCGGCGGTCTCGCTCATGACGTGCTTGCCTGCGCACAGCGCCTTGATGGCAAACGGCGCGTGCTCATGAAAATAGTTCGCCAGAATGACGGCGTCCATGTCGTGGGCGAGGAACTTGTCATAGTCCGTGTAAGCAGCCACTTTGAGTTGCTTGCCGAGCACGTTGAGTCGCTCTTCCCATGAGTCGCACAAAGCCACCAACTCCATGCCCAGATTCGGCCCGGCGCCCTTGGCGAAGGCCTGGCCGCGTCCGACGCCGACTACGCCTACTCGAATCTTCCTCAATGATCGAGCCACTTCCTTCTCCTGCCAGAAGCTGTAGGGGCAATATAGTTACGCATCGCCCATTGGTTCTTGAAACAGCCACCCGTCCTGCCCACGTTCATCCACTCAGCTTGTCCGTTTCAACACGATATACTTAAAGCCGAGCCCCGGCAATTCGCCGCAGCCCTTTCCCTTCACATGATAGCCGTCGCGTCCCCAACCCAGATATCGGGGGAGCGCCTTCCATGTGAACCGGCAACGTTTCGTCGAGAGGTTGGCCAGCAGAATCATGGCCTCCTCCCTGTTCCAATACACGGCAGCGCGGACATCGGTGTGCGTCGTCCGCACGGCCCGTGTGCGGTGATTTTCGAAGTTCGTGTACCTGGTGAAATCGATTCTGGAAATGGCCTTGAAGACCTTCAGAAATTCTGGATGCCTGGAATCCGGCGCGAGATGGTTCAGCAGGGCGCATAACGCGAAGAGCCTCGGCCGCTTCCCCCCCTCCTCCATCGGAAGCACCCCTTGCATGCAGCTCTTCATGTACTGCGAGGAAGGCGGGAACATGTCCGGGTGGACCCTGGCAGGCGAATACTCCTCAAAGGTTAGAATGCTGTTGGCGAGGTTCTGCGCGATGGCGAACGGTACGGCGGACATGTGCAGGTAAATTGTGCCGTCAGGGCCGACGCGCCCCCGCGTCCATTCCAGCAGGTCAATGAACTCCTCCACATCCCAGTGCGCGTAGGGGCGATGGCCCTTGTGAAGACAGGGCATCGCCATAGTCCAGTCATAGTAGATGCCGTCGAAGGCATGATGGCGGAGCGCCACGTCAATCGTCTTCTTGCGAAAGTCCAGCCAGCCGGAAGCGAGGCACATCTGCGCGCCGAACTCCCCTTGGTCGGTGGGATTGTGAATCATCCGGCCGGCGGCGTCGGTGACTCGCTGCCATTCCTTCGCTTTCCGCCCGAAAGGCGGCACGTCGGGATGGAACTCGTGCAAGGAGAAATAGGGCACGACCCGGATTCCGCTTTGATGGCAACGGCGGAGGCAACGGTCCATCTCTCTCATCCGCTGCGGCGGATACGGCGGATAGGCGCCGTCGCGCCAGAAGAGCCCGTCCGGGCCTGGGCCGTCGTCATGGAGCCGCGCCAGTTGAACGCCCTGTTTCCCTTCATTGCGAACCGTCTCAATGCCCGGGAAACGCGTGCCGCGGCGGTCTTGTCTTGCCACAAGCAGGCTGCCGATGGCCCTGACAAGCGGCCGGACGCGTTCCTGGACGAACGGGAGGCCCATGAAAAAGTCGAACGTGTAGGTTCCCTTCAGCGTCACGCGCGGCGGGAAGTAACTCAAGGGGCAGATCCGCACCTCGTAACCCTCGGGTTGTGTCCGATAGTTAACCATGAACTCATTGGAGTGCTCGACGCCGGCAATCTGGCGGTGCCACTGGTCGATGTTGTTGCCGAGGAACCAGTCGAACCCCTCGACTCCGCGCTGGAGGAAAGTGAAGTAGAGCGGCATGTTCGATCTCGCGATGGCGCCGTAGTCATGGATGCTCGCGCCGGCGGAGAACTTGTGCCATTGCCGCAGCCAGCAATGCCTGCGCCAGTCGTTCGGCTCCGTGTGCGCCGGCCGCAGCCCGAACTCGTTCAAGTGCGGCGAGACGATGGGACGCGCAATCATGACTCCGTGAGCGTCCGGGAGTGGTTTCGTGAAGGTCAGCACCACGCGCTGGCGTATATAGCCCCAGGGGTGATACTCAAACCGATGCCGGCAGGTTGCCGGGAGGACTTCCCCTTCCGCTGTCATCAGCGGGCTTTCGCTCTCGATGCACGCGGCGTCACCGGTCAAGGAGTAGGAAAGAGATGATCTCGCCCCGGCGAGCGTGCGGGTTTGATAGGACTTCAATGCCCCACGGTGGAACGTGCGGACCTCGGTGAGGCATGGGGCGGCGAGGACGTTCTTGCCTGAGCCGTGCGGAAAGAGGATGCTGGAAAGGTTGCCGCCCGCTTCGGAACTGTGGCGGACCTCCCAATATTGGCAACCGACGACGAGGTCCTTTCCACTTTCGCACACGGCAAGACGCGCTTTCTCGGGACGGTGCCAATCCATGCGAACTCTCTCTTTATGGCGAAACCAGCAGACGCGGCTGATGAAGCCGATGGCGCGGACGGTCCATCGGCTGGGCGGATTGTCGAAGACCGGGCGCATTCCCCGGCGGCCTTCCGCCGCTCGCAGCGGGCACTATCGCAGGTCAGCCACCACCATGCCCTCCTCCGCTTCATACAGCTTCCATATGACCTGAAGGCTGCGCAGAGAAGCTTGTGCGCTGATATCCGGTTTCATCTTCTTCTCGATGCAATCGAGGAACGCCTCGATTTGCTGAACCACGGCCTTCCGGCGCTTGTCCGCCCCCGAGCATCGGTAGACGACGACCTTATTGATGTCCTTCGGCGCTTCTCCCTTGAACGCCAACGCCTCCAGCGCGGGCAGGTCGCCGCCGGACTTATCGCGGTGCAGCGTGATCGTCCCTTCGGCATGGTCAAGTTCGAGCATGCCTTCAGTGCAATGTGCATGCGCGGCATAGCCCAGCCGCGACCCGCGCGCCCCCCAGGTGCCGAAGTGGTACGCCGTGGCCCCGCTCTTGAATTTCAGGCTGACATTGCTGGTGCCTTCCCGTTCCATCCAGGGGGTGCCTAGGCGGGTGCCTATGTGCGTGCCGCAAACAGGATCGCCAAGCCAGTCCAGGAGCAGATCAATGTAGTGGCAGCCATGGCTGAAAAGCTGGCCGCCTCCGAGCCGCTTCGCCTGACCGATCCAAGCGCCCTGTGAGGCGTCGGTGTACTGCTCAGTCCATATCGAGACGTGAAACGCCTCTCCATAGGTCCGCTGGCGGATGTACTCGCCCATCTGCTTCCACAGCGGATGGTGGCGCATCACATAGCCCAACATCAGGACCGGCTCCGGCGACCGATCCGCCGCGATCAACTCCAGACACTGCGCTTCGGTTAGCGCCAGCGGCTTCTCCATCAGAACATGCTTTCCGGCCCTCAGGCAGTCCATGCCGACCTGGTGGTGGAGATCATGCGGCAGGGCGATGATGATGGCATCGACGTGGTCGAAGATGTCCCTGTAGTTCTCGGCGGCGACGGCCCCTGCCACAGAGGAGGCAAGCCTTTGCGCCCGCGGCAGTTCAATATCCGCAAACGCGGTGAAGCGCATCCGGCCCTGCAGCGGGGCCAGCGCGCTGATGTGCCGGTCGGCCATTGAGCCGCAGCCGATCATTCCCATGCGAATCATGCTGTTCTTTCCTTCCTCTTATTTTGAGGCTGCCATGTCGAGCGCGCATCGGGCGACACGTTCGCTGACAACGCTCAGCCGCGCCTCTCCGAACTCGGCTGTTGCCTGCGCGACGAGCGCAATCTGTCCCGGAGTGGACGCTTTCAATTGCAGCGGCAGCGGGCTGCTTGACGTCCGGTCCACACGGCGAAGATCCACCCAATCGGGCCGGCATGCAGCGACGAGCGAGGTCTCCAGCATGCCCGCATGGACCGCCAGATCACGGTCTTCGGGCCGGATCTTTCCGAGCCCTATCAGGTCCAGGTTGACGCGGTCCGACCCGCCCCAGAACTTCATGTTCTTGATTCGCGCGCCCTGCTTCTCTTCAATTTGGCGCAGGAGGAGAAGGGCCGGCTCGTGGAGGCCAAGCGCAATACAGGACTTGAAGCCGAGGTCAGCGATGGATTCAAGAATTTCGGTGTAAAGGGACTCGCAGAGCTCGCGGCTGACCCAAAGGCTGGGCGGATAGAGCTGGTGTTTGCCGCTTCGGAGCGCTTCGCGCGAATAGGACGGCCAGCCGGCGGGCGCGCACGGAACCGGCGGAAACACGATCCCGCCTGAGATGCCTACGGCGCGGAGGCAAATATCGTAAGCGAGGTAAAGGTCCACCCCCAGCGCATTATGAAGGCCGTGTTCCTCCATTCCTCCGCACGCCCAATACGCAATCGGCGCCCGTTGGAGTTCCTCATTGAACTCCTCGGGAAGAAGCTCTTCCCACTTGTGGCTATGAAGCATGACGTTCTCCACTATAGGTTCCTGCCAAGACGGCTGAAACAAGTTATCAAGAGGGCCTTCACCAGTCTACGGTCGCAATTCGACGGTTGCCACGCCGGAGACGCGGCTGATGAAGTCCGTGGCGCGGATGGTCCATCGGCCGGGCGGATCGTTGAAGGCCGGAACGAATTCGCCGGCGGCTTTTCCGTCGCTCGCGACAAGCTTGGCGCCGTAATGAGGACGCGCATTGCCGTCGGGGCCGAGCACCTCCACGAGAAGGATGTGCAGCGGGGACTGCCCCCGCGCCTCCGGGATGGACACTTCGTACTGCACCGGGGCGCCGGCGGCTGCGCTCGCAGCCTTGGGAGCGACCGCGACGGATTTCACCTCGTACGGCATGACGGCAAAGACGGCGGCCTCGCCGGGCAGGACGGAGGAGGCGGCGGAGCCGGAGCGGCCGAGCGCTTTGCCCTGGCGAAGGTCATAAACAAACCCGGGCGTCGGGAATGCGAGGTTCAAGGTCGCTTGCGTATCGGCCTGCTTGCCGTCGTATTCCCGCATCGCGGCAATGCAAAGTGCGTTGCCGTTCCTGTACCGCACAGTGAGCAGATGCGCCTTGGGATCGCCCGCGATTTCCACCTTGGCTGAGGGTTCTACGCCGTTCAACCGAAGCAGGTTTGCGAGGACGTTTCGCAACGGCGTTTCGATGTTCAGGCCGCGTCGTTGCGGATAGGAGTCCATGAAGAAGTTGAGGAACACGGTGACGCCCTTGCCTGCCTTCCGAACGACGGCGACGGGCGCTCTTCCGTGGATGCCGAACGCCTCGCCATCCCCGGTTCTCAGCTCCGGCTCCGCCACGCTGACATCCACCCTCAGGTCGCTCAATTTGCATTGTCCGCTGTCGCGCGTGAAACGAGCCTCCCCCTCACGAGCGGAAACCGAGGGGTCCACCTTGTCCCGGCTGATGCCGAAGAGTTCTTCGAGCAGGGACTTGGAGCGGGTCTTGCAGTGCTCGTCCATGAGGCCGAGTTTGGCGTCGGCGATGAGCAGGCCGCCCGCCTCCACGTACTGACGCAGAGCGGCGGCTTCTTTGTCCGAGAGCGCGACGGAACAGGGAAGAATGAAGGCGCGATAGTTGCGCTTCGCCAGTTCGCCGGCCTCCAGTTGAGAAGAGGAGAGCAACTCGCACTGGAAGCCGAGGTCTTCGACGGCGCTGATCCAGCCGGCGCGGTCATCGCGGAAGATGGCTTCGGAGCCGGTAATGTAGGCGCCGCGGATGCTCGGTTGGGAATAGTGGATGCCAATATCGGAGATGCGGGGACAGTTGCCGAGGAGTTTAGCCAGTCCGCGCTGGAACTCCTCCGAAACGCCGCGAGCGTCGGCGGCGCACTCGCTCGGTAGGAGGTCCGGGCGCAGCATGGAGGGGGCGTTGAAATAGGAACCGCCCATGTTCCCATCGAGGAGGCATCTCCAGAGAAATCCGCGCAACTCCGGATTGCGCCAGCCGTAACCGTACCAGGGAGCACGAGGAACATTGGGGCCGAAGGAGCGCTGCATAATCGAGGTGTTGCAATGCGTGTAGTTCTGGATGAAGTCAAAGGACTTGATGACCAGCGACCAATCGTAGCCGCCATAGGCCTCCGCCGCCTGGCTGCCGGACAGGCCGATGCGCGCGCGCGGGTCGCGCTCGCGGAGCCGGTCGCGCGTCCAGTCGAAGAAGCGGGCGAAAGAGACTTCCATGAACTGCCGGTGGTCCGCCCAGGGAGCGTAGTTGGCGCGCGCTTTCACCTCCAGGGCGGTCATAGGCATGACGGCGTCCCATGTGGCGAAGTGGGCGTCCCACTCCTTATTCAGGGCGTCCAGAGTAGTGTAGCGCTCCTTCAGCCAGATACGAAATGCGGCAAGGGCGTCGGGGTGGAAGTCGTAGTCGAAGGGGGTGAGGTAGTAGGTGGTGCTCATCTCGTCGCCGAGGTTGTAGCCGATCGGCTCAAGCCAGCCGCAGTAGTCCGCCAACTCGCGGAGTTGCTTGGCGAGTGGTTCGAGGTCGGCCTCGCTGTTGAGGCAGACCGGACGGACAAGATATTTCTTGTCGTGGGTCTCCTGGTATTTCTGTTGCTGCTGCACAAAGGTAAGCTTGCCCTCGGGGGCCACATGGCCGACGTTAATGTAGCCCTGGGAGACGCTCATCGGCATGATCTGGAATCCCGCGCGGATTGGCCATTCATACTCCCGCGCATTGCGCCAGTTGGCGGTGCTGAAGACGGAGGATATCCCGTAGTCATGGTACGCTTTCGCGTAGCCGGGGACCAGATATTCCCGCACGTAGGAGCCGGTCGGGTTGCCCCAGACCGCGCCGTGCCAGTCGTCCCAGCCTCGCTGCGCGAAACGTTCCGGGAAGGTGATGACGGTGGCCTGCGCCACCGAGGCGGGACGCTCGTCCACATACGCCGTGACCCGGAATGTGGCCGTGGTGGCCAGCGGTCTGCCGATCGGCAGATCGAAGGTAACCGTCGTCTGCTTCACGTCCTCCAATTTCCTGCCGTCGATGCGGAACAGGACGCGGTCCAGGGCGTCCACGAACTGACCCGAGAGAAGCACCGGGTGCGCCGGGTCGCCCGCCGTCAGCGTGACCGTCGCCCTGGCGGTGTCGCCGGGATAGTACGCGCGGTTGTCAAAGCTGATCTTCGCAATCTTGACCGGTTCGGGGGTGCGGAACATGGCCGATCCCCAAGTGATCACCCTGCCCTCTGGGTCCTTGAGGATGACGTCGGCAAAATGCCGGCCGCCCGCAAGCGTCTCCGGCAGTTTGAGCCGGATGGTAGCATCGCCTTTGGGAAGAGGGGCGTCCAGACCCTGCGCAGAAGCCTCCGCCACGCCGTACGCATCGGAGATGGACAGAGAGGCCTTCGCCGGAATGGCGTCACCCGCATTGTCCAGGCTTATCACAAGCTGAGGGTCGCCGGTAAAGTCCGCCGTCACGCTCTTCAGCATGGCTGGCTGTTCCTTGCGCGAAACCCAGATGAGCGCTTTGGACAACATGGAGAAGTAGTATTCCCAATACTTGAACGTGCAGGTATCCCCTTCGATCCACGGCGTGATGCCGGTCGAGTAGCTCCCGGGGCCCGCCCAACTGGTGTTATAGGTGAAGACGGCGACGCGTCCCTTGCCGGGCCCTTCCTGCGTGACGATGAGAGGGGCGGCGCCGACCGTGGCGAGCACCTGCCCCGTGGCCTTGTACAAGGCATAACCCGTGTCGGGCAGCGCGGCCAGCGGAACGCCGTTGGTGATGTAGTGCTGCTGGGCTGCGGACCAGGTTGCGTTGGCTACCAGGTGGACGGACTCCTTCTCCACCGGGAGGAAAGAGTACAGCTTGTCGCTCCCGTTCACAGGCGTCACGTACACAAGGCCCATGCCTTCGTTGACCTTCTTCCGAAGGAGCTCGATCACTTCGTCGGTGAAAGCGCCGGCGGAGATGCCGCCGATAATGACGGCGTCGCAGGGGCGGGTGAGGCACTGCTTGATGTACTCGTTCATGTGTTCGACGCGGTAGCTTCCTTCCGCCTTGCCGAAGAGCCAGGCCGCATCGTCCAACTCGTACTGGGAGCCGGCGGTCACCCAGAGGAGCTCCATGTCCAGCCGCTGGGCCAGTTCCACCGCCTCACGGCCGGTGAGGTAGTCGGTGAGAACGAGGACCTTCAACTTGCCCCCCCGGTACGGCTTGGCCCACTTGACATGGGGCGTCTCGACGGCCATCGAGAGTTCCATGTCCTTCGGCGCGGCGCTTCCGGTCAGAGGCGCGCGATCTTCGAAACGCTCCGTGACGACGCCGAGGCGCGCCTCCTTTGCCTCGATGCGGACCGGCCCGCTCTCTTTGCCGACAATGACAGGCCGGATGAAGTCCATGACCTCCTGGCCATCGCGAAGGAACTGGCCGACGAGAAGCCATGTTCCTTCCGCAGGCGGCGTAGCAGTCATGTTCACGGCGGCGACTTCGCCGGGTTTGAGAGCGAGCTTTGTGCGATGGACGGGTAGAAGCTCGCCTGACGGCAACCGCCTAAGGGAGACGACCAACTCGCCGGACTGGGCCGAGCCGGAGGTGAGCAGCGCGCGGACTTGAAGGCCGGCCTGAGCCTCGGCGGCCGTGGGCCGGTCGGGCGCTTCAAAGCCGGCGACCACGCCGTTGCCGCTGCCACAGACCGACTTGATGCCGGCGAAAGGAATCAGGAGCGCCTGGGTGGAGAAGCTTTCGCCGTTCTTGATATCCAGAGTGCGGAAGGCCCACTCCAAGCTTGCGTCGCCACCGAACTGACTGTAGAAGCACATGAGGCGGCGGTATTCCATATTGAAGCAGAGGCCGGCGCCGCTCGGACCGGAGATCGCACCCCAGCCGCGGGCCGGATTGTAGAACCAGCCTTCGCGCGCCCCGGTGGTGGGATCGACCGTGCGTACCCCGGTATCGAGCGGGAGAGTGAAGCAGGACTGCTCGCCGCTGACGCGCGGCATGTTAAAGAACCATAGGCCGATCTTCTCCGGCACCATCAGTTCCTGGCCGACAGAGAAGGTGTACGTGATGCGGACCATCGCTTCGTCGTCGCGCAGGACAATGAGCCGCTCGAATGTGGTGGCGTGGGTGAAGTTTTCCTTGCCCGCTGCGCGCAGCAGGAGGGCCACCTCCCCCTTGCGCGGCTGAATTTCATAGCTCCAGGGAAGTTTCCGCCATTGGCTATAGAGGGCGTCGTTGGCGTAGTTCCACACGCGGTTGCCGATGAGGGCGCCGGCGCGCGGCTCGACGAAGGACTTGTCGGCGGGTTTGTAGACGCACTCCGTGCACTCTCCGCCCAGGGTGGGCGTGAAGGCGATCCGGATGAATTCATTCTCCAGAACGACCTGCGTCTGCCCTTCGACGGTCTTTTCGGCGATGGTCGCTTTCGCCGACGCCGTGGCGGCAAGTCCGGCAAGCGCGAGCGAAACCAACACGGCCCCTAGGCCTGAACGACTCATAGCTTATCTCCTGGCAGATGGAACGTGCGCCACGAACCTATTGCTGGGGAACAGGGAGCAGAATGCGGAATGCCATTCGGTCCTTCTGCCCCTTGAAGATGGACCCGGGGGTCGTCGGGACAATGGGCGGGGCAATGTGCAGTTGAATCAACCCGGTGGCCCAGTAGAAACTGGCCTGGGATGGCGCTTCCCACACATACTGAACCGGACCGAGATCGGTCCGGATGGTCAATTGATCGAACGGCATGAAGCGAATCTGGCGCTCTGTGATCGGCCCATTGTCGAGCTTGCCGGTGAAGAACTGCTCTTTGACCTTGATCTGGTATTCACGATCCCTGCAGTTCTCCTCGTTGAACATGATGAACTGGCCGAAAGAATCCCAGCGAACCGTTTCCATCCACTCAAATTCGTAAAGGACGTGAATCTCGCCTTTGGGGGTGACGATGAGTTGTTCGTGCACCTTGCAGAGCGGGTGGCCTTCAAGTATCTGGCTGGTGCCGATGACGCGGTCATATTCAAAGATGCGCTTGCCGTCCTCCTCGCGCACTTGCGGCTTGGGCTGTTCGCCGCCAGGTCCCGCACCGAAACCTTCCCCCTGAACACAGCGAACGCTCTTTTCCGTGCCGGGCGGCACGGGGAAGGTGTACAGCGCCAGGGCTTGCGCGATAACTTCTTTGCCCTTCACTTGGACGGCGCGGATGGTTCCCTGGTTGGAAATGGCGAGTTGGAAATCATCCGTACCCCAGATTTCGGGGTTCGCCGGATCGAGTTGCCGCAGGTCAGCCGCTCCGGCGCGGGATTCCACGGCAAAGATAGACAGGGCAAACAGAGCACAGCACCAGACGATGTGTCTCATCAAGGCCTCCTTCAACGGTCTGATCCGGGGTTTACCAGATGACCGGCGGTTCACGACCGGCGTGAACCTTCCTGCCGGCATTGTGCCTTCCAAGAACAGAAGAGAGCTGGCCCCGCCCTCGGAAGACGGGGCCAGCTTCGTTCATTCAACAGCACAAGTCCATCAACAACCGCTCCTCGTGCGCGCCGCTTTCTACCACCGGCCCGGCATCGAGTTGTAGCGACTGGGGTAGGCGGGCGTCACAAGGCCGGTATCATCCCAGTCGTTGTCATAGGTTGCGCCCATGATGTCGATCCCTGCCGCCACGTCAAACCGGTGCGGCAGGAGCGCGCCCTGCGACCACGTATTGATATCCGACTCGAACGCGACCATCGAGAGGCCGCCGCAGTATGCCAGATAGGGCCCGGCCGACGTGTCCGCCGCCTTACGCGTCCAGATAATCTGCTGCGTGGCATCGCCGTACCACCGAGCGCTCCCGTCGCCATAGAGGACGTTGTAACCGTCCTTGTGGACGTAGAATCCATCGCCAGGAATCATCGCGCGCGAGGCGACGGTTTCACCCTGGCTCCAGTCGGAGGCGCTGAACCGGTCCGACACGATCATCCGGCCACCCAGCATCTTGACGGTCTTGAATGGCGGGCAGTTCCGGTTGCAGGTGATGAACGGTTTCGTAAAGGGCAATCCGAACGAGTAATTGTCGGTGGCGACTTCGCCGGCGGCGTACTCTATCTCTGAGATCGGCTGGTTTCGGTAGGCGTACATGCAGCCCACCCCAATCCCCTGCCCGCAATCGGCCAGATTGGTCCAGTAGGGACCGTACCTGTTTGCCCAGTTGCCGCGGAAGAAGGGGGTCATGTTCAAGGCGCCCTGGCTGTAATTGGTCAGCACACCGTAGTTCCCGGCGATGAGGGCGAGGCCGTCGCGACCGCCCAACGATTTGAGCATCGTGGAACTGGTGCTCAACCATCCGCCATAGGCGTTCTGGCAGGGCCGGCCCATGATCCCGGAGAAGTAACTGTTGCCCACGCTCAACAAGTTGACGTCCAAGTCCTGAACGGAGGGGCAGAAGAACAGGCCAATATCCCCGACGTATCCTCCTGTGGCCAGCATACCCAGTCCGACCGGAGCCGTCTTCAAGTATTTGAACGAAGTATCGGGGTTAAGGGTGGCGTCTACAAAGGTGTAGCTATTCAAAGTGGTCGGCTTGTGGCAAGCGGCAATCGTGCCGTACGCCGAATAGGGCAGCGTGGCCTTCCCGAGATACGTGATGTCCGGCGCATAGGTCACGAGCGTCACCGACTGCGAGGCGCCCCCCTTAAGTCCGGCGGTGTAGGTTGCAACTCCCCCCGGAGCGCCGTAGTTCGGCCAGCACGGCAGATAGTCGCTGTAGTCCCCGGTGTACGAGACCAGCGCCTTGCTTATCTGGTTAAGGTTGTTGAGGCAGGAGGTGCGGCGCGCCTTCTCCCTTGCCGCCGCCAGAGCCGGCAAAAGCATCCCGGCCAAGATAGCGATTATCGCGATCACTACTAACAATTCGATCAACGTAAATGCCGACAGCCACTTCATACGCGTGTTCATCTTCCCACCCTCCCTCTATCACAAACCAAAGACCGGAGCCGCACTGGTACCCCTACGGTACATCATCACGGTACAACTATAGCACTGCATTTGCGGAATGTCAAGAGTATTTTCGCACTATAGCCCTATTTCGCTTGAAGTGTCTTGACATATAGGCCGCAACGTGATATATTGCATCCGTAGACCAATAGGAGACCATCGATGCCGCAGGAGATAAAGAATTCATTCGGCCCCGTGGAAACGGTGGAACGCGCCATCCGGCTACAAATCGAGCGCGGAAACCTGATGCCCGGCGACCGTCTGTTGCCGGAGCGCGAGCTATCCCGGAAGTACCTCGTGAGCAGGGGCACGCTGCGCAAAGCTCTGGCGCGCATCGCCGCCGAGGGCATCCTGCGGCGAAAGGGCCGCGGCGGGACTCTCGTGGTCAAGTCGTCCGAGCGGGTCACAGCCGGAAGAGTGGTGACGAACACCGTCATCTTCGGTGGCGTATTCGAGTGGGCGCTGCCCGACATGCTGGTTCAGCATCCGTGGTTCTACGAGATGTACAAAGGGGCCGAGGACGCCGCGCTGGCCGCCGGGTGGAACATTGTCATACAGTTGGGGGACTCGCTGCGGCGGCACCTTGCGCACCTGCGGGAAAGCGGCACGGCGCGGCCCGCCGGCATCATCCTCTCGGGACATGAGGGGGAAGCGCTGGCCGAGGAGTGTGAGCTGCTCGGCGTTCCCAGCGTGCTGATGGACTACCCCGCAATGAGCAACCTGTTCGATTCCGTGGTGCCGGACAACTACGGGAGCGGACAGTTGGCGGCGGATCATCTGCTGCGACTCGGGCACACCCGTCTTGGCACCGTGGCGCCGCGCTTCGAGGGGAAGCCGACACCCCCCGTAGGCATCAGGGAGCGGTTGCTCGGCTGGTCCGATGCGCTGACAAACCGAGGCCTTCCCGTTGATCCGTCCTGCCAGTTGGTGGTTGACGTCGGGGAGGACGACCGTATCTCCAACAAGGGCGCGCGTGACCTGCATGATTTCCTTCGCGAGCCCTCGCGTCCGACAGCGATCTTCGTGCCGGCGCACATCCCCGCGATAAACCTGTATCAGGCCTGCTTGGAGGCTGGCTTGCGAGTGCCTCAGGATATCAGCCTGGTGGTCTTCGACCATGTTCCCGCCGCGTCCTCCCAGAATGTGAAGTTCACGACATGCCTGGTGGATCGCGAAATGATGGGGAGGGTGGCGTGGGAGTGCATTCAATCCCGCGTGGAGCGCAAGACACACGTGGTGATGAAACGGCTGTTGCCCGCGCATTTGGTCGAAGGGCAAACGACTCAACGACTGGCATTGAACGTCGGCGTCTGAGGCCACGCAACAGACTTTCCCCTGTGGAGACGACGGCATGATGCGTCCCGCGCGCGAACCGAAATGGTACCTTTTCTTCGATTTTCACACGATGCCGGCCTGCCCCGACGTGGGGGCGAACTTCGACGTCGATGCATTCACCGACCGAGTCAAGGCGTGCGGGGCGGATTACATCGTGTTTCCTGCGCGCTGCAATCAGGGGATGGCCTACTATGACACGAAGGTGGGCATTCGGCATCCTTCCCTCCAGTATGATCTCTTCGGAAAGCTGGCGGAGGCATGCCGGTCGAAAGAGATTGCCCTGACGGCCTACGTCAACGTCGGTCTCAGCCATGAAGAGGGGCTGCGCCACCGGGAATGGCTGATCCTGACGCAGCAGGGATACACGTACGGCCCTGATCGCTTGAACTCCTTCTTCCGCATGATGTGCTACAACAGCGGGTATGGCGACCACGTATTGGAGATGGTCCGCGAGATTGTCCAGGGCTATCCCGTAGCCGGGCTGTTTCTCGATTGCATGCGCCAGCCCCCCTGCGTGGGAGAGGAATGCGTACGCGAGATGAAACAGCTGGGGATGGACTGGAAGGACAAATACGCGCTCGATGAATTCGCCAATGTCTCGCGCGTGCGCATGACCCGGCGGATCGCCGAGGCGGCGCGGACGATCCGGCCCGAGTTGCTCCTCCACTTCAACGGGATCAACTACGAGGACCAGTTGGAGTGGTGCAGTCACCTGGAGTACGAATGCCTGCCGACCGGCGGCTGGGGGTACGATGCGCGTCCGGCCTATGCGCGTTACATGCGGACACTGGGCAAGCCGGTGTTCAACATGACCGGCCGCTTCCACAAGTCCTGGGGGGATTTCGGGGGCATCCGCACGGAGTCCAGCCTGGAGTACGACTGTCTCGACGGCCTCTCGCATGGCATGCGCGTCTGCGTCGGCGATCACGTTCACCCGCGGGGCGACATCAACCGCGCCGTCTCTGACCTGGTCAAGCGCGTGTATACGCGTCTGCAGGCGTTGGAGCCGTGGCTGAACCAGGCCCAGTCGCTGGTGGACATGGCCGTCATCCCCCCGAAAGGGGCTTTCAACCACACGCATGCGGACGCGCACGAGCGCGCATGGCTGCCCTGTCAAGGTGCGGCGCGCCTGCTTGCAGAGACCAAGGCGCAGTTCGACATCCTCACCGAACGCTCCCCGTGGGAAGGCTATCGACTGCTCGTATTGGCCGACGAAGTCCTCCTTGATGAAGCCTCTGCCGGTAAGGTCCGCGAGCACTTGCGCAGGGGAGGAGCTGTGCTTTCGACCGGATGGTCCGGCCTCGATCCGCAGAAGAAGGGGTTCGCGCTCAAGGAATGGGGGCTGGAGTTCGAGGGGGAAGACCCGTTTGACCCCGCGTACATTTTGATGGGACCGGAGATTTCCCGGAACATGCCCGATATGCCCATCACTCTCTACGAGCGCGGGACGGCGATCCGGCCGCTGGACAAGACGGACGTCCTCGCTCATATCATGGCGCCTTACTATAGCCGGCATTGGGATGGCGAGCACGGCTTTGTCTACCTTCCGCCGGACAAGGCCACCGACCGGGCGGCCGTCACGCGCCGCGGAGCGGTCGCGCACGTGAGTCATCCGGTGTTCACCGCGTACTACCGGCACGCGCCGATCCCCATGCGGCAACTGGTGGCAAACCTGTTGGCAATGCTCCTGTCGGATCCGCTGGTGAAAGCGCCGGACCTGCCCTCCTTCGCTCGCGCGACGGTCACCGGACAGCCCGGTCGCCGAATGGTGCATTTGCTCTCGTACGTGCCGGAGCGCCGCGGCGAGCGGACGGACATGATCGAAGAACCCATTGTGCTTTCCAACGTCCGCCTGAGCCTGCGGGTGGACGGCCGTCCGCCCAAGCAAGTCTACCTTGCCCCGACGCGCCAGAAGCTCGAATTCGCGATGGTCGAGAATTACGTCCAAGTGAAGGTCCCGGTTGTTCCGGGATATGCCATGATTGTGTTCGAGGATTAATTCGGTAACCGCAGGGATGGAAGGGACGACACGCACGTGATCCGGAATGTGAAACGCCAGGAATGGGACGACTTCATGCGGTTCCTGGAGAGGTGCTATGGTTTTCAGCCCGGCTGGTTCACCCTGCACTATCCCACCATATACGATCCCGACCGGACTCCCCTGGACTGCTTCCATGTCATTGAGAAGAACGGCCGGATCGTCGCTCACGCCGGTCTGTTCCCACTTCGGGTGATGGCGGAGGGGGTCGAACTGGTTGTGGGCGGGATCGGCGGCATCGGAACGTTGCCTGAGGAGCGCGGCCAGGGACATATGCAGGAGTTGCTCCGGCACTTGATCGTCCGAATGCAGGAACTGGGCATGCCTCTTTCTGCGCTATGGGGGTTCCGTCAACGATATGCCCCTTTTGGCTATGAGTCTGCCGGAGAGCGCGTCTCGATGGAATTCACGGAACACTCCTTCACGAAGGCTGGCGTCGCCCCCGACCCGGCCATTCGCGAAGTCACGGCCGAGGAAGCAAAGTCGGAGATCAAGCCGTTGCACGCCGGCCAGTTGTTCCGGGTGCTCCGCAGCGATTGGCATCCCATCGGCGTGCGCCGTCCGGAAGTCCGGTTGTGGATCGGCGCTCATGGCTACCTGTGCGGCTGGACCCGGGAAGACCGGCTCGTCGTCCGCGAAGTGGTGTCCGCTTCCGGACGAGAGCCCTCCCTCATCATGGCGGCTATGCGGCGGAATTCCCTCCAGAAGGCGCAGGCGGCGGCAACCGTGCACGACGAAGAACGCGTCGCACGGCTTCTTGTTCCGGCGGAGTCCTGGACCATCAGCCCGGAAGGGATGTTCCGCATCAATAACTGCTACGCGCTGCTCAAGGCGTTTCAGCCCATGCTCCAGAGGAAGGCCGGCGCCCTCGAACTCCGCGACTTTGCATTCTCAATCGGCGTGCGTTACGGCAACGAAGTGGACGTAGCGGGAATCCACTGGCAGTCGGGCCTCCTCGACGTAACCCGCGACAAGGTCGCTCAGCACATGGAAATTGAATGCCACGCGGCGATACGCCTGCTATTGGGTGGACCGCCTTCCGGCGCCGGATGCCTCGGGGGGCTTTCTGCGCTGCTTCCCCTGCCGATTTCCATTCCGGAGTTGGACAGGGTATGACTGAGAACAAGAATATCGTCTACCGTCCTGGCAGCGACCGAGGACTGCTCGATCTGATAACGCCTGCCGGGCCCGGCCCCTTCCCCGTGGTCGTCTGCATTCATGGCGGCGGATGGCAGGATGGGACCAAAGAGATCATCCGCGATTACGCCCCTTTCCTCGTTAACGCAAGTATCGCAGCACTCCTTCCCAACTACCGTCTGACCGTGACCCATCCCCATCCTGCGCAGGAAGAGGACCTGTTTGCCGTGCTTGACTGGATTGCCGACAACGCGCGCGCCCATCGGCTGGATGCTCAGCGCATCGGGCTGACAGGCGCCTCGGCGGGCGCGCATCTTGCCGCACTGGTCGGGCTCAAGGCGGCGCGCCGGGCTGGGGCCAGATACGCCGTGCGCTGCATTCTGCCGGTCTGCGGGATTAGCGATGTGTCCCTCTGGTTGAAGCAAAAGCCTCAATATCGCCAAGATGTGGAAGCTCTTCTCGGCGGGCCGGCAGAAGAGCGCGGAGCGGTCGCGCGGGACTGCTCCCCACTCTTCAACGTCCATGCCGGCGCGCCACCTTGTCTGGCCGTCCACGGCGACGCCGACGACGTCGTACCGTTAAGCCAGTCCACCCTGTTCACCGAGGCGCTCTGCAAAGCAGGCGTCGCCGCAGAGGCGATTATTGTCCCCGGCGCGGACCATACCGCATTCATGCCGGGAACGAAGCCTCGCGAGCCGCTCGGCGGGGCCAATGCGTTTGAGGGGTTCTTCAAGAAGTATCTGCTGAATGCGTAGGGGCTGCCCCACTGTCCAGGTCAGGAGGCAATGTCGTGGCGCAAGGAAGGTCATCCCGTTCGCCAGCGCTCGTGAAGGCGCAGTGGCAGCAAACGTTCAATCTTGATGCCGCGGCGGCCGGCCTTGCCCTGGACACCCTCCTCGGAAAGCGCACAAAGGGCATTCCTTCGTGGCTGATCCACCCTATGGAGCATGCCGTCATTGAGCGGCTGGCGGGTTATCCGCCGGGCGCGTATCAGGCGGCGCCTGCCGTCGTCTACCTCGCGATGCAGAACGCCGCAGGCACTTGCTTCCTTGACCAGTGGATTCCCGACAATCCGCTCTCAATGGGGAACAAGGGCTTTGAGGGCGCGCGGCGCGTGGCCACGACCGGCGCGGACGAGATCGTCCTGGACGGCATGGCCATCGTTTCGCCCGAGGACGTGATTGAGCATATGGAACGGTTCGTCTTCCCCGGCCTTCGAAGGGCCCTGATTGAGTTCAACGAGGAGGAACGCGTCCAGAATATCCTGGAGAACGAACGGGCGGTTCAGGCCGTTCTGCGCCCACACATCCTCAAGACCGGCTATGGGTTTGTCGGCTTCCCGGTATTCCACTATGGCGCGTATGGATACGCCAACTACTTCATGGCCTATGCGCTCTACCCCGACGTGATTGAAAAACATTTCTCTCTGCAGGCGGACCTGGCTCTGTTGGGCAATCGCGCAGCGGCCCGCGCATGCCGCGAAGGCAACCTGCCGCCGCTGTACCGCCTCGACCACGATATGGCCGACTCGCGCGGCACGCTGGTGGATATCCAGTCACTGGACAGGATATGGTTCCCTCACTTCGTCCGCTGTCTGGAGCCGATGATCAAGACGGACGTCCGCATGATCTGGCACTGCGATGGGAACCTGATGCAGATGGTGCCGCGACTCCTCGATGTCGGCATCCGCGGCTTCCAGGGCTTCCAGTACGAAGCCGGCATGGATTACGAGAAGATCTGCCGTATGAAGACGAGGGAGGGGCAGGCCCCCATCATCGTCGCCGGCGTCTCAGTCACGGACACGCTGCCTCACGGCAAACCGGCGGACGTGAAGAAGCAATTGAAGTGGCTCGTCGACAACGGCCCGAAAACAGGCCTCTTTCTCGCCGGCAGCAGTTCCATCACTCCCGGGGTGCCTTGGGAGAACATGACGGCGCTGCTGGAGGGGCTGAGGTACTATCGCGACCACGGCCGTAGCGGCGCGCATTAGTCCGACATTTCGGTTGGTCTTTCAGCCGGCCCCGCAACTGAATAAGCCGTTACTGCGAACGAAAGATGATGCACATGCTGCAACTGGGAACGTTCAAGGTGGACTGCACCCCTCCGGCCGGGGGGAAGATCGGCTTCGGGATCGATAACACGACGGCCACCGGCGTGAGAGACCCCCTGTGGCTTCGAGGGTTCGTCCTGGCGGCCAACGATACGCGGTACGTCGTCGCAAGTTTGGATTACACCGGCCTCATGAACAGCGCGCACGATCTGCTGGTCGGCGCACTGGCCAGGGCCGTGGAGATTGCCCCCCATCAAGTGGTCCTCCACTGCGTCCATCAGCACGATGCGCCGCTTATCGATTTTGAACTCGATGCCATTCTCCATGTGGAGACACATCCAAGGGCGTGGTGGAGAAGCGTAACCGGCCGCTGCGCCGAAGCCGCGCGCACCTGCCTGGCCAACATGCACAGTGTGGCGGCTGTCGGGCACAGTGAGACTCGCTTGAATGGTTATGCCTCGAACCGCCGTATTCTTGGACCGGACGGCAAGGTCAAGGGCATGCGGTGGAGCCGGTGTGAAGAGGAGGAGCTTCGCCGCGCGCCGGTCGGAACCATTGACCCGATGCTGCGGAGCGTGGCGTTTCGGGACTCCGCGGCCAATCTTCTCGGGTCCATGACTTTTTATGCCACGCATCCCCAGGTGGCCAGTGGGCGTCGTTTGTATAGCGGCGACGCCCCCGGTGAGGCTATGCGCTTGCTTGCCGAACACCCCGCGGGCCTCCATGCCTTCTTCACCGGCGCAGGCGGCAACGTCACTGCAGGAAAGTACTCATCGGTCCACGACTTGGAGAGCAATCTGCTCACGTTCGGCAAACGACTGGCCGATGGCATCGGACGCAACCTCGACTCCATGATCTGGGAGCCTGTGGATCCCGTGAATTGGCGCGTCTCTTCCTTTCCGTTCCCTGCCAAGCCCCTGAACAAGGATGCGTTGCGCGCCGCATGTGCCGGCGAACGCTTCACGAGCGTCGACAAGCTCACTGCCGCTGCGCTCTTGACGTGCATCGAGTACCCGGGGAATCTCAACTATACCCTCACGCT
Organism: uncultured Planctomycetota bacterium; assembly: GCA_903901045.1. Taxonomy (GTDB): domain Bacteria; phylum Planctomycetota; class Brocadiia; order CAIUPP01; family CAIUPP01; genus CAIUPP01. Next base: position 69,335 of record CAIUPP010000109.1, on the reverse strand, counting down.
TCTGACGTTGGGGAACTCACGGGTTCTGTTCCTGCCTGGGGAGCCCTTCGTTGAGTACCAGCTCTTCGCTCAGAGCGCAATCCCTGATCAGTTCCTTGCCGTCGCCGGCAACTGCGGCGACAGTTTCCTTTATCTTCCTCTTGCGCGGCACTTCGAGGAAGGCGGATATGAGCCCACGTCGTTCTGCTGGTGTACAGATGAATTTGAACGGCGATTCAAGGAGGAGGTAACGGCCCTGCTGTCCTGAACTATCTAATCTCACCATGAATGCATACGTGGGGACGCGTGACGACCAGACAAGGCGACTGGCATAGAGGGTGGGGGTGTTGATTGCCGGACGGGTTTCCGCCACAAACGCCAGTTGTCCGGGCAGCGTCCGGTGCTGGACATCTGACGGAAGAGCGGAACGCGAAAGAGGCTGAGGGACAAAGCGAAAAGGCCGGAATCGGTGGGTTTCTTACCGATCCCGGCCTTCTCTTCACTGGTGGAGGGAACGCACGTGTAATCGGAAATTCTTAACGTTACGGGCAACTTTTGGGTTGTCGCCGCTTGCTATTTGAAAGCCCGATGCCGGCTAATCGCACGACTGACCGCCAAGGGACGCTGTGCGTCGATGTGGATGGAGGAGATCCGCGTCAAGCCCGCTATGCCGATCATCGACCATGACACGAAGTTCAGCCTGCACTTCAGGCAATTCTGGAAGGACCTGGGGGTGCGACCCAACCAGATTCCAATTGGCGCGCCCCAGGCCAACGCCTTCGTGGAGACGTTCATCGGGAAGTTCGGACATGAGCGCCTGAACCACTTCATGATCTTTTCGCTGCGGCAACTGGACCACATTGTGGTCGTCTGGCTGCGCCATTATCACATGCAACGCCCGCATCGCGGAGTCGGAATTAGGAACCGGGTTCTCGATCCGAACTTCATGCCGCAAACCGCAGGAACCGTCCGCTATCGTCAACACCTGGGAGAACTGATCGAGCCGTCTCCATGAGAGCGACGTCTTCTCATCGGGCCATTTCGTTGATCACCTCAGAGATCGCCAGGAGGTTCCCCTGCCAGCGGTCGGCGGGGATGTCTTCGGTGATGCCGAGAATCAGGCGATGGGTGCCTGCGGCCGCCTCGATCAGCTCGCGCGTGGTCCGCTTGATCACGTCGATGCTGGACAGATGCACGGAGGAGGGGAAGTTGATCCAGAGCACCTTGTCCGGCCACGCCTTGAGGGCCTCTTCCAGGGTCATGTCCGTGTCCGGCCAGGGGGTGAACGCCTCGACGTAGTCCAGCCCCGATTTCGCCACGTCCGCCGCCCAGGCTTTGTTGTTGCCATCCATGTGCGAACCGAGCAGTTTGCCCTTCCTGTGGAACTCCTGCGCGCACTCGTCGAAAAGGGGGAGGCAGAACTCACGGTATCGCGGCGGGCCCATGACCTCGGGCACTTCGTTGCCGCCGAAGTTGGCGTGGGTGATCGGCGCGGCGGCGAGGATGGGGTAGACCTTCCGCAAGTTGTCGCGCAGGGCCTTCTCAAGCGCGAGGATTTCGTCGCGGCGCTCGATCCACTCTTCAGAGAAGACCTCGACGCCCATCCAGTGGATCATGATCTGATGCAGGGGGCTTCCGCCGACGCCCGCGCGCAGGATGATGTCCTGGCCCATCCACTTCTCCGCCTCCGCAAACCCTTCGTACGCGGCTGTGACCACTTCATCCCGGATCATGCACCGGATGCGCCGGTAGTCCTCCGGCCCTTTGAAGAGCCGTTCGATGAGCCAGCTCGTGAAGCCGGCCGCCTGGGTGACGAAGGACAATTCCCCGCAGGGGGTGCGAATGACGGTGCGCGTGCGGGTGTGGCCGCTCTCGTCATACGTGAGCGACTCGGTGACGCAGTGAGGCAGGACCACCTGAGTGACCGGGATGCGGCGGTTGACAATGCAGAGCCCCTCGTTGCGCAATTGCCGCTCGACGGCACACTGCGGGATTTTGCACTCGTAGATGGTGAAGGGGACCTGATCGGTCGGCTCGTGCCGAAGGGCGGCCAGCACGCGTTGCCGGGGCGTCATCGTCTTCATGAAACATCACTCCTGTGTAAGCACGAAGTTCTTGATCCGCGCCACGCTGCGGGCGACGGATCAGAGCGCGTAATGCGCCATGCGACGAGCCGCGTCTCGATAGCATTCCACCTTCAATTGCGGGAAGCGCCGCGCCAGGTCGGTCGCGGTCGCCGCCAGACCGATGATTTCACTGGCATAATGCCCCAGTTCAATCCATTCCATTCCCGATTCGCGATAATATTCCAGCGCGTACTCATCCACCTCGCCGCCGAGGACCACCTCCACCCCGTGACGCCTGAGCTTTTCCATGTATTGCAGATTGGTGGAGAGGCTCACGCCGCCCCAGCCGATGCCGACGCGGCTCACGGGCTTGGCCGGATCGCACGCGCTGGCGCGGACCGTCGCCAGCTGCATCTTTTTCCCAAGCTGCGCGGTCAGGGCGCTGAAGGACTGGCGCGGGAGATCGTACACGAGCGTGAAATCGTAGCCCTCGTAGCCTTCCCGCACCGCCGGGGCCGGAAAGCCGAGATGCTCGGCAAAGAGGCGCGGGATGCAGTAGGCATCAAGCGTGCGATGGGACCGGATGATGGCCACTCCATGGGAGGCATAGTACTGCTTGATGTTCTGATTGACCTGCCATTCCTCCGGCGGAGGACAGCCCGGATCAACGTTCCGGGTTACGTAGTACGGCGCCTCGTGGGACACCAGCACATTGACGCCGCTGTCCAGGGCCGCCTGGCGCGCGCCGGCGTTGGCCATCCAGCAGAAGAGCACGCCGGTCGCCGCATTCTCCGGCTTGCCCTCATAGAGGCAGTCTTCCGGATAATGTCCTCTGGCGAGCGACGAAAGCCAATTCAGAATGTCTTGAATGGTCGGTGCCGCCATGGCAAGTGCCTTTCCTGGTCAAAAACCTGGACGCTCCCTTCATGATCGCAAGCCGCTCGCGGGTGACTTCGCCTTTCAGCGGCGGGCTCTGCACGTACGCCGTCAGTTCAGCGGCGACGAACTCCCCGATGCGCGCCTGAGCCTCCTGCAACACGCCGATAGGAAGCGGACGACGTTACGCGCCTTTCAGCAGATCGGCAATCTTCACCCATGCGTTGTGATTCTGCATGGAGCGGGTTGCGGCGACGCCCATGAGGACGCTGTGCGCCGCGGCGAGCGTTCCGGCCTGATGTCCGAGCGGATCGGGCTGGCCCGGTTCGAGGACCATTTTGAGAAGCCGGTCGTCGCCGCCGTTGTGCCCGCCCTGCGCTTCGGGCGGGACAAACGACGCGCGCGAGCCGTCGTTGAGCATGAGGTTGATCGTCCGCTGGCGCGGCTCGACCCATTTTTCCGATGGGCCATGGACTTCGAGGTACTCCAGCCGGCCTTTCTTGCCCTGGAACTCCACCCGGTACCCTTCCCACTGCGACCACGCCTGAAGCGAATACGACAGCCGCGCGCCGCGCTTGTAGCTCACCATGAGCGAGTAGTTGTCTTCGATGTCGATCTCGTTATCGAAGACGCAGCCATCGCGGATGTAGCCGGTTTCCTGCTCGGCATTGACGTAGAAGTCCGCCATGTACTTATCGGCGGTGATGTCCCAATAGAACTGGCACTTGCCGCGATGCGGGCAGCCGCGGCAGCGCTTATGGCGGAACGGACCGTTCTTGCCGTAAAACGCCAGGCTGCCCTGCGCGGTGACGGCGACCGGCTCATCCTGGAGCCACCAGTTGATGGCGTCGAAGTGGTGCGTGGACTTGTGGACCTGCAGTCCGCCGGAGTTGGCGCGCCGGGCGTGCCACCGGCGGAAATAGTCCGCGCCGTGCCGGTAATCCAGAGGCCAGTGCATGTCCACCGTGACCACCTCGCCGATGGCGCCGTCCGCGAGGAGTTGCCGGATGAGGGTCGCCGCGGGCGTGAAGCGGTAATTGAACGTGACGGTGACCTTGCGCCCGGTCTGTTTCTCGGCGCGAAGGATGGCGCGGACCTTGGCGTCGTCGATGGTCATCGGCTTCTCGGTGATCACGTCCTTGCCGGCCTTGAGGCCCCGGATGATGTACTCGTGGTGGAAACAGTCCTGCGTGACGACGATGAGCGTGTCGAACGCGACCTCGCGAACCATCTGATCGAAATCGCGGAAGGTGGCCACGGGCCGCGGCAGCGCCTTGTTGAACAGGTCCATGTGGACCTGCGAAGGGTCGCAGAGGGCGGCGAGCTCGCTGCCGACGCTGAAGCTGCCGGAGATCGGAAGGGCGAACATGTGCAGGGCGCGGTTCGACGTGCCGACGATGGCAAAGCGTTTCTTCTTCATGGGTGCTCCAACATTCCAGCGCCGCGAGGCGCAGAGGTCACGGCCGAAAGAGCCGTCGACGCGGCTCGACGAAGTGCGTTGAGCGGCAGCCCACGGCCTTTCTATTCCCAGGGAAAACGAGGCGCGACCTGGAAGAGCGGCGCGAGCTCACGGAAGAACATCCGGTGTCCCAGCGGACCCGGATGGAGGGCATCCGACATTCGCGGCCACAATCCCTGCGGGTTCGCCACCGATTGCTTGAACGGCTGCTCCGAATTCTCCCACAGGGAGTAGTGATCCACCACCGAACACGCGAGTTCTCCGGCCAGTTCACGCAAAGCCGCCGCGTACTCCTTGACCGGGTGCTTGGAGGAATTCCACGGCCTCCCCACCTGCGGCTGCTCCGGCGGAAGTGGAAGGCCGTGCGCCGTGACGATCGGGTTGGGCGTTCGGATCAGGATTTCGGCGCCGTTGTGCTCCCGGATTCTCCGGACGAGTTCGCTGATTCCTTGACGAAAGACAGGCAGGGCTTCCAACCCGCCGTATGCGTCGTTCAGGCCGAAGGAGATGATCACGAGATCGGGCTGGAAGCGCAGCACGTCGCGGTCGAGCCGTTTCAGCGCGTCGCAGGCCGTCGTGCCGCACTTGCCGGAGTTGATCATGGTGCAGACGCCGGCGCCATAGGCCTCAAAGATCGCCTCGGACAGCAAGCCCACCCAATTCATATGCCCCCGGGTATGGAAAGTGATTTCCGTAACCGAGTCCCCCAGGGCCACGATCGTGATGTGCTGGCCGGCTTTGAGCTTTTCGACGCACTTCAGCATCCGACGCCTCATCCTTTCAGGGTGCTTCTCCGTCAGCGCACGGAGCGCATGGCCCCCTGTCGGAGCCATGCGCCCGCCAATCGCGCCGCGCCCTTCTGTTATTGCAGCACCAACAGCTTGTGGCCGTGACGCGGGATGCTCAGCTTGAAGCTCTGCTCCGCCACGGGAACCGGCGAATCATCATACGCGTCTTTGGCGGAGGCGTTGGCGGCGAGGCCCAACTGCTTCGCGTCCACTTTGATGCTCACCTGCCCATCGGCATTCCCGCTGTTCACAACCACCAGCAGCGCCTTGCCGGGCTTCTTGTAGACGCTCGCAATGAAGTCTTTGTTGTCCGTCGTCACGCCGTTCGGCGTCCAGTACGGAAGGAAGTCGGCGTCGACGGCGCCGAACTTGTCGAGCGTTTTCCAGGCGTTGAAGACGACGCTGGACTTGCACCACAAGGGACTGGGGGTGATATCGTGCGCGAGCAGAAGTCCCATTAGCCGACCAACCGCCAGATCGGTGCGATCCGCGGGCAGGAACTCACACAGGAAGAAGGGAACGAGGCCCCACTGGCGGCCCATATGCTCGGCCCGCCATTTGTCCAACGGGATCACGTTCAGGTAATCGTCCTTCGGGCAGAGGGGCCCTTGGTATTGCTCGCCATCGAGCATGCTGTCGGCGAAGGAAAGCGTGGGGATGACGATGCATTGCGACATGTGGGCCATGATGTGCACGTTGGGCCGGCGGTCCTGGAGGAGTTCGCGCACGCGCCGGAGGATTTCGCGGTAGGCCCGGACCTGGTACACGGTGTGCAGGCCGCCAAATTCATCGCGCCAGGAGCCGCCGTAATCTTCGTCGCAGGTCTGGAAGGGCATCCAGCAGTCCACGTAGAGACCGTCCACCTGGTACTCTTCCACAAACTTGGCGATCTTCCAGGAAACGAAATCGCGCCACGCGGCGCTGCCCGGGCAAGCCCCATACGTGGTGTGGCCCATTTCCCCAACGTCTCCGCCGCTTACGTTCCGGCTGCGGTCAATCCAGTCCGGGCTGTAGTACGCAAACTCCGGTGCCCCCTCGGAGAAGTAGTTCAGGTTCACGTAGGGCACCACCCGGATGTTTTTCGCATGGAGATCCGCCACCATCGCGCGGAATTTCGCCGGGTCTTTCGGCTGCGGATAGCCATAGGCGATCATGTGATAGGCCCACACAATCTGAATGTTGCCCATGCCCAGGTCGTCCATATTGTCATAGGCCCCCCCCATCCGCCAGCTTCGGGCGTTGGCCGGGCGGGGTTGGACGGGCGTGGCTTGCAGGCCGAACGAGAACTTCAAAGGAGTCTTGATCAGCGTGGAACGGTTGACGATGTAAATCTGCATTTCCGCCGCGTCGCCGGTCCTCACAATGCGATACATCGGCTGGCCGGGGGCGTTCGACCAAGTCTGGTTGGATTCGGTGAACCAGGCCAGTCCGCGCTCATTATCGCCGAGCCACATGAGCGGCTGGAACACCAGCGACTGATATCCATCGGCCGGCAGGTTGCCCGCGCCGTCATCCTGCCAGTGGCCGTTGGCATGATGCACGTACAGGGCGTTCGCGGACCGGACAGGCACGCGGATGGTCACACCCGTCAGCGTCGTCGGAGCGGTCGGGGTGAGTGTTACATCCGTCCAGAGCATGCCGTCATACTCGATGGTGGTTTCCATGGACAGGGTGACCGCGGCGGATTCCGCCGATCCCACGGCCTTCACCCGGGTGGCCGAAGAACTGACGATCTTCTCCGAGACCTTCTGGAATGCGACATCCCCCTGGGCCGTGGTTACGCTGATGTTGACCGGCGCGGCAAGCACCGGTTGCCCCGCGGTCTCAATTTGAGTTGGAAGTCCCGTGCCGCCCAGGACGTACTTCCGTCCCCAGCACTCGACCGCATTGCCGTCGGCCACGTGCATGGGTGTGTACGGCGCCAGCACCCGATCATCCATCCCGATCTTGTTGCCGGCCCACGGCGCATCCTCAGGCCGCTTGAACGGGAGTTGCGGACTCGCCAACTCCTTGCCCGCGGCGTCGAGAACCCGGGCTTTGACCAGGACGTCGCCGACGGGAATCTTCGCAATCGGCAGTACGGCGACGCCAATGCCTTCCTTGAAGCTCTCGATTTTCTGGCTGACAACGGCCTTGCCGCCGCTGATAACTTCCACGACCGCCGTGCTGCCGGTCGCGCTCTGGCCGAGCGGACCGCTGGCATCCAGGCTGACCCTCCACTCCCCTTTGGCCGGACGGGGCTCAATGTCCAGGCGAGCCTCGTTGGAGAAGGTCACCGGCCTGCCTTGCGCCAGCCGGGCGACCTGGTCGGCCGGCAGCGCGACGCGATACACCTTAACGTTCTGGATCAGTGTGTGGCTGGTGTGCGGCTTGGTCCACGGGGCGTCGCCGACGGTGAATGATTCGCCGAGCGCATCGGGCAGAATCGGCTTGTCCACGCTCATCTTCAACTGCCCGTCCACGTAGAACGCCAGCCGGCTGTGGTCCCACGTTCCGGCAAGGTGATGCCATTTCCCGTCGGCGATCGGGGTACAGTCCTCCCATTTCGCGCAACTGAAATCGCCATAGTTCTTGCCGGAGAGAATGAGCGCGCCGCCCGTCCAAAACTTGTAGAGCGTGATGCGGCCGGGGCCTTCCGTCTCGAAGAAGATGTGATAGGCCTGCTCCTCCTTCGGCCAGTCCGGGGCTCTCATCCACATCTCGATCGTGCCCTGGCTGGCGAGGATGTGGCCCGCTACAGGGAACTTGACGAGCGCACCATCACCGCCGCAGACAAGCGCCTGGGCGGTTCGCCCCTGGTCATAGGCCGCTTTTCCTTCCACCGACAGCGGCTTGACCACGCCGTGGGCGTCCGTGCCGTCCATACTGCAATCGAAGCTCGCTTCGAACAGGACCAACGGCTCATCGGCCGATGCGACCGAGACGAGTCCGAAGAACAGCGCGAGCGACAGGACGAAGGTCGACGAGCGGAAAGCGTCATGCAAGATTCGCATCAAATCTACTCCTCTCCCGGAAGGGGCTCCCATGAGAACAAGGCCACGGATAGGCGACATGCCGCACCTGCCCGGCGTTCCACTGAATTGAGTCCGCGAATCACGAGATTACGCCTCAAGCTGAGGGAGATGCCAGTCTTCGGGCTGAACGGCGACGGGCAGTCCGAGGCGCGCCGAATCGAGCAGCTTCAGCGCCAGGCGATTGACCGGTACGGCGCTCTCCACATCGCACGGATTGGGACCGCGACCCTCAATATGATCCAGGAATCGGTCCAGATGATCGTAATGCCCTTTGTTCACGTTGAGCCAGCGCGGCGCGTCCCCTTTGGCCTTGGCGCGCTGCCGTTCCTCGGCGACGCACTGCATGTAACCGGTCATCCCCGTCTTCGTGGCCCACTCGCATCCGGCGGCGTAGGGCATCTGCTTCACGGCCGCTTCGTCGGCCATGCCGCACTGACGAATCTCGAAGTACTGGTCCATCGCCACGGTGATGTTGTTGACGGTGGCCTCGAACAGCTCCTTGGGATAATCGAAGTGTCCGACCAGGCTGTGCTGCAGCGTGGTCATGGAGCCGTCCGCGAAACGCAGGATGATCGTGAAGTTGCCGCGGTTCGATCCTTCCACGAACGCGCGGACCGGGTGGCTCCTGTTCATCCACAGCGCCAGGTCGATGAAATGCACTATCTCCGCGAAGAGGATGCTTTCCTTCTCGCAGAAAGCCCAGGATTTCCAACTGCGGGCGTCGTCGTTGATGCGCATCAGGAGCTGCATCTGCTTCTCCTCGGGGAGGCGCTGCCGATCCCCCATGCGGTTCACGGTGGGGGGAATGGAGGGAACGCCGGAGACGGCTTTGTCCAGAAGCCGTTTGAATTCGATCATGGCGGGGCTCGACCGGCGATTGTGGCCGACGCACACCGGCAGGCCGCTCTTGCGCACGGCGCGCAGGATGCGGAGCATGTCGTCCAAATCCGGCGACAGCGGCTTCTCCGTGTAGACGGGCTTGCCGTTTTCGAGCGCGGGGGCGATGAACTCGCCGCGAAGGGTCTGGCGAGTGGCCAGGATGAAGAGATCGATGTCCGGGGCGACGACCAACTTGCGCCAATCCGTCTCGGCCCGCTGCGCACCGAATCGGACGCGACAGTTCTCGGCTGCCTGGGCGTTGATATCGCAGGTCGCGACGAGCTCTATGCGAGGATTCCGCTGCGCGTTCGGCAGATGGACCCCTTGCGCCAATGACCCACATCCCACAACGGCGACGCGATGTTTCCTCATGCGTGTGGCTCCCAGATCGGAAATTCCTGGTGCGTCCGCGGTCCACGACCATCGTGGGCCATTTTTTCAGAACATCCTTCCACGAATGGAACAAGCCGACACAGGAAGCCGGCGGGTTGAGTCGGGAACGAGGCAGTCCGGTTTTCGGATCAAACGCCGGGGCTGCTTCGGGGGCGTTTTGTCTCCATCAACACCACGGCAAACGAAAGAATCACGCAATCGTTTACTCTCCAACGAATCATACTCTCCGAAAGTAGGCTTGTCAAGAAAAAGGCTGTTGCGCGCGCCCTACTGCGGCTGATGGAGCAGAAGCTGGGCAGGATGGCCCCATGGCGCGGCCCGCCGGGGCATCATTTTGCGCCGCGCAAGGTGGGTGAAACCCAGTGCGACCGGCGTCACCCGGCTAAATGGCCTTCCACGCCGCGCGACATTCGTTCAGGACTTTACGCCCCTTCGCTCGCGCTCTGTGAATCGGCCGGCCGATCGGTGGATCCTCGAATCACCAGCGCCGGCTGCAGGATCGCGTGCTGCGCGTTTCCGGCTGTGCCGGAGAGACGCTGGCGCAGGATGCTCCAGGCCAGATGAATCATCTCGTTGATCGGGCGCTGAACGGTCGTCATCGTGGGGACTGCGTACTGAGATTCATTCGTGTTGTCGTAACCGGTCACCGAGACATCGTGCGGGACCCGGCAGCCGTGGTCCTTGAGGCAGTTCAGAACGCCCAGCGCCACGGGGTCGGTGCCGCCCATCACAAGGTCCGCGCGGCGCCCGCTGGCCAGCACCCGTTCCATCGTCTGATAGGCTGACCTGAAGAGCACCGGGGCAACGTCGATGTCGATCTGCTCGCTGAAGACCAATTCCATCCCTCGCGCATGCAGCTCATTCCTGAGATTGGCGAACTTGGGCGGGTGGGGATGGCCGGCGTCGTTCGGCGCAATCAGCCCCACGGTGCGCGCGCCGCGCTGAGCCGCATGGTCCAGAATCAGCCGCACTCCGTGCCCCCGGTCATACGATACCGTATCCATGTCCTTATCCCAGTCCGGCAAGAGGTCCACCCCGACCACCGGAATTCGGATGGCCTTGTGGAACTTCCGGGGGTTGAAGGGAATCATATTCTGGTTGATGGACAGAAGCATTCCCTCCCACTGCTGTTCATAGCCGATCTTGGCGAGGGCCATGAAGTCGCCGCTCTCGAACGGGAGGTGGATGATCCGCTTGCCATGCTGTTCAGCGAGGGCTTGCATGAGGGGGAACGACTCAAACGGAACGGTCCCATGCATCTCCGAAGGGGTCACGAGTCCGATCAACCCCGTCTTTCCGGAGTTCAACGCCCGGGCCATCGCGTTGGGCACATACCGGTGTTTCCTCGCAAGCGCCAGAATTTTCTTGCGCATGCCGGGGCCAACCCCGGGAAGATTCCGCAGGGCTTTGGAGACCGTCCCCACCGTCACGTTGGCCTCGCTGGCGAGGTCTTTCAGATTAGCTCGGCACTCGCGCATGAGTTCTGTTACCTCGTCTTACCAAAGGCCGTGCGCCAACTTCCACCGTGACAATATAAGAACAGAGCAATCGTTTTCTCAACATAACCTAACTCTGTGGGAGTGCATTTGTCAAGAAAAACGTCGCACGAAACACGCGGGGAGGGGCATGCCCGCTTCACTTGGCCGGCTTACATTGACGCGCCAGGCCGGGAATCCCGCGGCGCCGTTCGGGGACCGCGGAGCCAAAAGAACACGCTAACGCTTGCGCGTAAATTTCCTTGACAACCCGAATTCCGTTGTGTAGTATTGCAGAGAGAATGGGCCGCGCTCCGTTAGCGACGGAGACTTGTCACCGACGGCCGAAGATGATTTCGCGCCGTCAGCGTGATCCTGGGTTCGGCAGGAAAGGGACGCAAGCGCTGAAGCGGCAGGGTTCTTGGTGAGTTTTGTCTGCAATCAGGAAAGGGTCTGGATGTGAAAACGAACCTAATATGGCGGCAGGCGTTTACGCTGATTGAGCTGCTAGTCGTGATCGCGATCATCGCCATTCTAGCCGGGATGCTCCTGCCAGCGCTGGCCGCGGCGAGGGAAAAGGCGCGCCGTACGAATTGCATGAACAATCTCAACCAGTTCAGCAAAGGGTTCGAGTCCTACACTTCCGACTACGCCGGATATTTCCCCAACTGGAACGCCTGGGGCCAATCGCCGTATGCGATCAACGGGAGCAGCGGCGGCGCTTTCGTGGACCATGGCGTGTCCTCAGACGCGAGAACCAACTCGGTCGTGCAAACCATCTCGGACACCGCGAATCCCACCTTTACCTTCTACGGCACCTGGCTGAGCCCGGTGACCTGTTACCGCACCATCTTCAGCGGATGGAATGCGGCCGTAGGGGCCGGCGCCAATGCGGCGGGCAAGACCGTGATGAACCCGGTCGGCATGGGCTACCTGGCCTCTTCCAACTATGTGTCGGACTGCCGCGCGTTCTTCTGCCCCAGCGCCAACAACATGCCGGCGGACCAGGAGTTCAACCTCTCGAAGACCAATGGCGCCGCCATCAGCGTCACGGATCTTCGGACGGTCGGCGGAACGTCGCCGGACGCCGTTGTCCACGGCAACTACGGCTGGCTGCCCAACTGGGAAGCCAACGCCTCCTCCTACTACAGCCTCGCAAAAGTCATGCAGTCTTCCTATAGCTACCGCCTGCAGGCGAGCTGCATCGGGTCATTAGGAAACTTTTCTACGGGTGGCTACGCCTACAATAATCCGACTCCTTACAGCGGTGTGACTCCGGCGCGTACGCGCTATGCCCTGTTGACTTCCATACCGCACGTGCCGCAGAACGTGGGCGAACCGCAGTTCAAGACGTCCAAGCAGTTGGGGGGCCACGCGATTGTGTCGGACACCTTCAGCCGCGCCCTGACCGGAGTCTATGACGCGTCGCTGAACCCCGGCTCGGGCTCCTCCGTCCTCCCCAGCAGCAACTCCCCCGGCTACGGCTTCTATGCTCACCGTGACGGCTACAACGTGCTCTATGGTGACTGGAGCGCCAAGTGGTACGGCGATCCCCAGCAGCAGGTCATGTGGGCGCCGCGCGTCAGCAACGCGAATGACAATTCCACTTACTACAATCTGGACAATAATAATATCACTGCGTTCTTCCTCCAGGTCCCGACGTGGGGTACCTTCAATCCCTATCTGGACAGTCTGACGGCATCTACGACGATAAACGGTGTGACGGTATACAATGATGAGTCAGCCTTTTCGTTCCGCGGCCCGATCTGGGTCTGGCATTCGTTCGACACGACTGCTGGAATTGACGTCGGAGCGGAGAACAAGCTGACGTATTGAACCCTCATTTTTACACACGCTATCGGCGCTGGGGGAAGAACTCCAGCGCCGACTGCGTTTTGTCAGGCGCCTGGGCGCAAGATCCGGTGGGGCATCCCGTGCCGCCCGAATATTCTTCCGTTCTGCAAAGCGCCGGGGCAGGCGTCGAAATGCCCTTCAACCGGACGACGACGTTCTGGATAATCCGACTCGGCTGGAGATCGGTGTACGTTCCGCCTCGATGGAGGCGGAGAGATCGCGTGAGAGCAACAAGAAGCTGTTTCATAACTGATTTTGGTCGAAATGCGTATGCTGTAGCTTGCTTAGATGCAATAGGTTAACAATTGCGCGCCCTGCCATTGTGGCAGTTATGAAACATGCTGTAATCTTCAGGAGGAGCGAACCGTCATGTCCCGTCCTCTCGTTTACCCGTCCCGGTGGCCGTTCTTCCTGGCAGTGGCCAGCATGCTCTTGGGGCTGGCTTCGACCAACGCTCTCAGCGCACCGCTATCCACCTTGTTCGAGGCGAGTTTCAACGGGTCCCTTGATGCGACCGACGCGCACGGAGCGGTGAAACCGCTGTCCGTGGAGGGCAAAGTGGCCTACGCTCCGGGACGGACCGGGCAGGCGCTCATCTGCGGCGGTGACGGCGCACTCGTGAAGTACGCCGTGAACGGCCACATGGCCATGAGTCAGGGCACGATCGAGATGTGGATGAAGGCGGTGGACTGGCCCAAGGACGAGCAGGCCTACCACGTTTTCTTCGAGACAGAAGGCCCCGGCTGGCTGTTGCTCTACAAGTTCTGGACCGGCGGTGCGAGCTTTCTTTCGGGCGTGGACCACACGCACACTTATGCCTTCGCCCAATGGCCGGACTGCACGCCGTTGACCGACGGGCAGTGGCACCACCTCGCCGGAGTGTGGGAGCGCACTCGGCTGGCGTTCTACGTCGATGGCGTCTTGAAGAAACAGATCGAGGCGCCGCCGCTGCCGCAGGCTCTGACCGGCTACTTTGCCATCGGCGACGCGCCGTGGAGCAAGCCGCACACGAGCCACACGCTCCTCCAGGGCGTGAAGATCTACCGCTTTGCGCTGCCGGACGATCAGGTCGCGCTGGCGGCCCAGGACAAGCCGCTGACGTTCCAGCCTAAGGCGCGCATGGAGATTCAGCCCCATCCAGCCAAAGGGGAGTGGACGGTGATCGTGGATGCCACGGGCTTCGTCGGCGAGAACGAACCGGGCGTCGTGGCGGTCGTGGACGTGCTCAGCGGCGCCAACTCGGTGGCCGGCGCCAAGGTGGAGAGCTTTAAAGAAGGCGTTTGCAGCGTCAACGTGAACATCAGCAAAGTGCCGGTCGGCGCTGTCGTAATCAAGGCGAGGGTTCTGGACGCCGCGGGGAAGGAAAGGGCGAGCGTCGAACTGCCCTTCGCGAAGCCGGCCGATGCGCCGTGGATCGGAAACAGGATCGGCATGGAAGACCGCGTGCTGGCGCCGTTCACGGCCATGCACGCGAACGGCAACGACGTCGAATGCTGGGGGAGGAAGTACGTCATGGGGGCGGGCCCCTTTCCGGCCCAGATTGAGAGCGCGGGCCAGCCGATTCTGGCCGCACCCATCCGCGTGAGCGTTTCAACGGGCAAGGGGGAAGTCGCCTTCCAGAAGCTCGCGGGAAAGGTCCTGGGTTGCACCGCCACCCGGTCGCAGATCGCCGGCTCGGCCGACGCGCCGGAGATCGGGCTGACGACCGAGACCACGATCGAATATGACGGGATGCTCTGGACGGAAGTGACCCTGACCCCCAAAGCGCCCGTGTCGCTGACCGAAGTCACAATCCACATCCCCGTGCGCGCCGCCGTGGCCATGTATCTCCATCACACGAATGGCGACTGGGACGACGACAACGCCGGCACCCTGCCGGCGAAGGGATATGAGTCGGTGGCTTTCCAGCCCTTCCTGTGGGTGGGCGACAACGACCGCGGGCTGGGGTGGTTCGCTGAATCCATGCAGGGATGGTCGAGCGCGCCCGCCAAGCCGCGGCAGTTTATCGTGCGCGACGGCGAGATTGCGGACATGCGCATCTCCATCGTGAATCAGTCCACGTTGATCAAGACGCCGCTCAAGTTCAGCTTCGGCCTGCAGGCGACGCCCGTCAAGCCGCGTCCGGCGGAGGCGCGCAAGTGGCGGCCAAACGGCGCGCTCAATGACATGGAAACGCTGGGCATGGGCAATATCCGCCTCGTCTGGTCCAACGACCATCTCAGCTACTACGGCTATCCGTGGCCGTCGGACCCGGAGAAGTTCCGCGCCCTGGTGAAGGACCTCCATGCGAAGAATGTCCGCGTGGTGCCTTATGTGAACTTGAACTTCTTTTCCGCCGGCGCGCCGGAGTGGCCCTATTACAGCGGGGACTGGATCGATCATGGCCGGTGCTGCACCGCCGGCGACGTCATGGCGATGGGCGGCGCCACCTATGGAGCGTGCCCGCACAGCGCGGCATGGCGTGACTTCATCGCGTGGAAGATCGCAAAGTTCGTGGATGAATTCCAGGTGGATGGCATTTACGTGGACTGCTGGCTGTGCTATGAGTGCAAGGAAAACCATGGCTGCGCTTGGCGGGACGAGAACGGAGACCTGCACGGGACGTACCTGATCCGGGACTACCGGGAAATTCTGCGGCGGGTGCGCGAGCTTTTGCAGGACCGCCGGCCGGACCCGCACATCATCGTCCACATGTCGGCCGGCGTCATCATCCCGATAGATGCTTTCGCCGACAGCATGCTCGACGGCGAGCAATACCAGGGCGCGCGAAACCCGAAGGAGGACTATCTCAACGTGATTCCGCTCGACAAATGGCGCGCGGAGCACACGGGCCGCCAATGGGGTGTGGTGCCCTTCTTCCTGACGGAGTTCACTGGTCCGGAACGGCTCCAAGCGCTTCCGGCGGAGCGCCTGATGGGGCTGATGC
Organism: uncultured Planctomycetota bacterium; assembly: GCA_903901045.1. Lineage (GTDB taxonomy): Bacteria > Planctomycetota > Brocadiia > CAIUPP01 > CAIUPP01 > CAIUPP01. The sequence goes on along the minus strand of CAIUPP010000109.1, from coordinate 53,626 downwards.
TCACTCACGACATCGCGCCGTGGCCCACCTGGTGCAATTCCGACGCCGTTTTCGCCGCGTGGAAAGCGATGGACAAGTTCGGCGCCGCCGAGGCCAAGTTCCTGCCCTACTGGGAGCCCAACGGCGTCACGACGGACAACAAGGACGTCATCGTGAGCGTGTATCAGAGGTCCGGCGCCGCATTGCTGGTGGTTTACAATACCGGCACGGTGGACGCGCAATTGAGCCTCAAGGCGGACGCAAAACGTCTGGGGCTGGGCGCACCGCTGAAGGCCCGGAATCCCATGGACGAATCATTATTGCCGATTTCCGATCAAGGCGTTAAGTTGGCGGTTCCAGCCAGAACCTATCGGATGGTCCTCCTTGATTGAGGAGCAGCGGACCGCGCGCGAGTTGATCGAAGCCGCCGCCGGCGCCAACCGGCGCATCGTGGGAATCACCGAGAACACTCCCAAGGAGCGATGGCAGCAGAACCTGCTCGCGACCTCGGGAGTGATCAACGAATACAGGAGGTAATCCATGCTTAAGCTCGCCGTCATGTCGCTCCTTGCACTTATCGTCGCCGCCGCGCCGGTTCAGGCTCAGACCGCAACGTTCCCCCCGCAGGTGCCCTTGTGCATGATCGGCGACAGCATCACCTGGGCTCCCCCCGCGGGCGACTTCTGGCGGGCCTATCTTCTGGAGGAGATTCCACCCCTGGCCTTCGTCGGCACCCATTCTGCCCTGCTGGGCTACAGCCACGCCGGCGAGGGGGGCAATGGCACTTTGGCCGTGCTCCAGCGTTTGCCGGAGATTCCCGACTGCCCGTACTACAGCCTGCTGATCGGCACCAACGACCCTGACGGCAAGACCCCCGCCGAGCAGCAGGTGGTGGCCCAGGCCCGCGCCGACCGGATTATCCAGATCGTGCGGGGGCTGCTGACAAAGCCCAGCGTGAAGAAGGTCTTTCTCGGCAGCATTCTGCCCTGCCAGACCGACAACCCTTTCCGCGACCAGACGAACAGCGTGGTGAACACCCTCCTGCGCCCGCAGATCAGCCCTCTCTTTCCCGACGGCAAAGTCGTTTGGGTGGAGTATGAAAAGCCCATCCGGTCCATCCGCAACTGGGAGCCCCTCATCCTGCTGCACCCGACAAAGAGCGGTTACCGCTTGATTGCGACCATCCTCGCTCAGACGATCCGCGACGAACTCAAGCTGGGCGACAACATCTCCGCGCCCCAACCCGTTGCAGGGGCCGGCGTGCGCGTCGAGAACCTGTGGCAGGGCGACCAGACCGTCCGCCCCATCATCGCCGGATGGTACACCGTGTCCTTCGACGTGAAGGCTGCCGAGGCGGGCGCAACGATCAAGCTGACCGGCGAGGGGAAGGACCCCAATCTGACGCTGGTGCAGACCTTCCAGGTCCCCGCTACCGCGGTGGGCAAACGCTTGACTTGGGAAATCTTGACCGGTTTTGAGGGCTATGGTTACACGAGAGGCGTCATCAAGATGACGACGGATAAGTGCACCGTGGATCATGTCCTGTTTGAGAAGAAGCGCCCCTCCGGCGTAGCCTCAGTTTATGGCGTGGGGAGCTACCTGGATGCGACCAGCCCGATCAGTCTGGGGGAACTCGTAGAGAAAAATGCGACGAGCGTTCCGGCGGACGATCAGAAGCCGGCGGGACTGGTCAAGAACGGAGACGCCGAAAACGGCACGCTGGAGAACTGGAAAGGTTTCGACAAGGCAGTCGCCGAAGGCGTTCACGCGGGAAAGTTCTGTTTCGAGCGCAAGGGCGATGCGATTGTCCAGAGCGTGGAAATGGTCCCGATAAATCCGGACAAGATCTACACGCTCACGGGATGGTTCCGGTCCGCCGGCAAAGAACCGAGCACCGTCTACTTCGGCTATACGCCGTTTGACGCCCAGAAGCAATGGATTGAGCCGCAGTTCGTTAATCCCATCGCCGGAACGGAAACGACCCTCTTCGCGGACACGAAGCGCAGCGACACGACTGTGAAGATCGCCGACGGCGGGAAATGGCAGGTGACGCCTTGGGCTTACATCGCCTTTGACGTGGATGCTTCGGGCAACTACGTCGACCTGCCCAATCGCCGCCTCAGCAACATGGGCGTTCTCAAGGTGGAGAACAAGGGCCAGTACTGGGAGGTGCAACTCAAGGAGGCGTGCGGCCAGGAGTACGCTGCCGGGACCAAAATCCGCCTGCACATGGCCGGGGCTGTCCACATCTATAACGTGCTCTCCGGAAACGGCGTCAACACAAATTGGGCCAGCGCCAGCGCCACGATCAAGGGCGTCGTCAAGAGCGGCATCCCGATGGACCACTTTTGGCCCGGGACCAAGTACGTCCAAATTTTGATCTTGGCCAACTACGCACAAAAGGACACGGCGGACCTGCTCGTGGACGATATCGCGCTGACAGAATCGGACAAGTAGAAGGCGTCCGTTGTCCGCGCCATGCGGCGCAGGAGCCGCCTGGCGCGGACAGGCGCATGAAGAGGTGGCTATTGGGAGGTGGAGACTGGGGAGGATAGCTGGATCAGAGGAGTCCAGGCAGGAGCGAAGTAAAGAGGTACCGCCGCCAGAGTGGCGGCAGCTCTGTGCTTCCTACCCGACATGAATCACTAGAAGGGCTCAAGTGGGCGCTCAGTCACCGGAAATGCTACTAGACACGCCGCTCGGCTGCCTGACTTTTAATGCTCCTGTAATGTTCCGGGCCCCTACTTCCGCTGTCCGACCATCCCTAGAGCCCCCGTCCCATACTTGCCTTTTCACAATTCTAATCCGTACAAAGTCACTGAAGCGTGGCCACTTATGGCACAAAAAGACCGGCATAGGACTCTCTCAGTCCCGTACCGGTCTTCATGCGTTTGGTGGAGGCGGGGGGAATCGAACCCCCGTCCCGAAGCATTTCAGTGGAAGCCTCTACGTGCATAGTCCATCTTTTATTTTTTCTAGATCCTCAGGCTTCCGGTGGACAGGACTCCTTTTGGACCCGAGCCCAACTGACACTCTCGCCTCTTCCCCGCCAGGCAACGAGGGTCGAGACCAGCCTGCTGTGGTCGCCCGTTCCGGTCCCGCAGGCTGAACCAGACGAGCGTCGCAGTCAATTAAGCTGCGAGAGAGTAGTGTGTGTCGGCACTTATGTTGTTTTTGCCAGGTGTTTAACGAGGCCGCCTGACAACCTCGGCACGCCACTTCCACCTCAATCTGCCCGGTCGAATCCTATCGCCCCCGGCATTTCGAGTGGTGACTGCATTCATTATACCCTACATCGGCCCCAACGCCAAACCGCCCGCAGATCGTCTCGGATCGCGCTCAAGCGCAGGCGCGGCCAGAGCATTACAGGGCATGGCGCCAGGGAGCCTCTGCCTCTCCCGGAGCGCGCCCCTTCAACGTCACAGCGGCGGCAGGTTGATGAGGATCAGCGCTATGGCGGCCAGGATGAGGCCCGCGAGCGAGCGCCCGTAGTACCGCTCCCGCCACAAGAGCGCGCCGACGGTGGCTGTCATGACGATGCTTCCGGCGGAGATGGTGGGAAAGACGATGGTGCCGGGGAGCAAAGCCAATGCCTGCAGAAACGCAAAATTGCATAGGACGTTCGAGATGCCCATGCTCACACCATGCGTGATATCGCGAAGACCCGCCCGCGCCTGACGCGCCGCTATGAGAACGTTTCCCGCGGCCGCGCCGCTGAAGAGAAAACAGAGGAAGGCCAGCGTGGATTCGGAGCCGGGCGCGGCTTGCCGGCTGTAGAACTTCATGGCCAGACTGACCAGTCCTTCCAGCAGGAACAGCCCCGCCAGAATGAGCAGCTTCCAGCGGTGCTTAGATGCGCCCGGCGCGCCGTGGCCGCAAGCGAGCAGCGGGAGGGCGATCAGCGCAAGCAGCAAGCCCAGCGCCTGCACCGCCGTGGGTATTTCCCGCCAGATGAGAATGGAGGCGGCTATCGGAAGACTGATCCCTAACCACTGAATGGATTGCGTGACGCCCACGCCCGCCGCGCGGATGGCGGGGTTCATAAGGAAGTACGCGGTGACCAGCGCGAAGCCCGAGAGGCTGCCCAGGATCGCGGCCTCCCAACCCAGGTGGCGGCCGCTTTGCAGCGCCCACCAGAGCCAGCACGATCCGGCGGCGACCAGGTAGTTCCACGCGCCCACCCACGACATGGCGCACTGCCGCAGTTGCGCGCTGCGCATGATGTGACCGAACGCCGTGCCCGCCAGGACGCACAGGAGCACCCAGATCATGCGCAGCCCCCCTTTCGGCTAGCGCGGGGGAGTGCTCTCAGGCTTGCGTCGTCACTGTTCACTGTCTGCGGTCCTGCCGGGGCGCCGGTAGAAGTTGCGTCGTTCAAGGGAAAGGGGTCGGGCGACTTTTCCAGCGTCCGAAAAGCAGCCAAACCCCCTGCTCACTCCAAGAGTTATACTGTGCCCTGCCGGTGGAGGAAAGTCAACTTCACCTGCAACGCCCCACGCCGCGCGCAGGACAACGGGGCCAGCCTCCCCCGTGCATGACGGACGGACTGTCCCCCTGCGCTTCCGGCACATACGCCGGCAATTGCCTGTTCCGTGTCCCGTGGGACACGACATTCGGGTGCGACACTTGCCCGCCGATCCTGTGGCGGGGGTGCGACGGGTGCGCGGGTGAGACGGGTGCGCCAGTGCGACGGTACGCCGGGCACGACAAGAAACAGGCAACTGCCGTTCGCCATCCCCTCCAATAAACCTTGGTGGAGCGGGCTGTCCTCAGCACGCTCTTCATATCGCGCCATCCCAGGTACGCAGTGCGCACCGCCCGGCGCGCTTGCGTCATATGTAATCGCCCCCCCAGCCGCTGCAGCGGCCTGGGAGCGTTATCTCCGGTGCGATGCACCCTATCTCTCAGTTTTCAGTCTTCAGTTCTCAGTTCTCGCCGTTCACTCCGCACTCACATGCTCCCTCACCTATGTCAGGAAATGGGCGACAAACCGGCCCGCTCCTTCGTCTCAGTTCTCGCCGTCCGCATTCTTCCCCATTTGTGCACTCCGCGTCTCCTCGTTGTTCGCCGTTCACTCTACACTCAGTACTCTGCACTCTACACTCTACACTCGAAAAACTGTCCCTCCACCTATATCAGGGTTCGTATACCATGAAATCGCGAAACCCCTTGTCACTCCTGCCTCGAACCCTCAATATTTTATTCTGCCCCTCAGCCGTTTGCCTTGTAGGGGCGCAGCACGCTGCGCCCTACGTCACTCTACACTCAGTACTCTGCACTCTACATTCTGCACTCGAAAAACCGTCCCTCCACCTATATCACGATTCGTGCGACATGAATTCCTGATTCCCCTCGTCACTCCTGCCCCAAACCCTCAGTATTTTATTCTGCCCCTCAGCCGCTTGCCTTGTAGGGGCGCAGCATGCTGCGCCCTCGTTTCATTCTGAACTCCCGGCCGCGCTTGCGCGCCACTCCTGCACTCTGCGGAAATGGGAAATAGATGACTGTGGGGCTGTTGAAAAAGTGTGACCCCGCGCGGTGGCAGTACTCTGCCACCTGAGCCCTCGGCTGGGAGGACACAGGCGAGGGTGCTCGTGCCACATAGACTTCCGACTGCGCACCGCAATGAGGGATAGCCGATCATGACTTTTTCAACAGCCCCGCTGTCCCTATTATTTTCACGGTTACGGTCGTGAAGGCCACGTCTTCACCGCCAATTTTGCCAGCGCCTTTTGTCGTTCCTCAAGCGTCTGGGGCGTCCAATCGGAAACGGATGCGATCTCTCGGGTTAAAGCGTAAGGAGCTTCCTTGTAGACCGCCCATTTCTTCTTTTGGTCTGCGCTCCTGAGGTCGTTATTTGCCTCCTTGGGCAATAGACACATGTTGCCAAGCCAATTACAGTAGAGATCGGCTTCTTGGGGCGTGAACTTGGGCCAGTTGTTGCCGGGTTCTTTGGGCAGCACATGTTCAAGGGTCATTTTCTCTTTGTCTGCATTTTCAACGTACCACGGATTCGCACGTGGTTGTGCAGCAAATTCCATTGCCCGAAGGTAATATCTTGCGAATTGCGCCTTTGATGCCGTATACCGCTCAAACGCTTGCCTGAATTGCGTATCAGAGGGGATAATACTGGCAATTTCTCCTGCAAGCCCTCTTGCCGTCGTAATCTCACCTTTGAATATCTTATTGGCAGCCTTCCCAAGTGTTTCTTCGATCATCCCGGTACGGGTGCTCGCTGCGATCAGTAAACGAACGCCAAGCGCAACGAACATTTGAAATGCTTTTGTGGATTCGGCAGGAGCAAATTTCCCAGCCACAGACAACAAGACCGGACGGAATGGCTTGATATCAAAATCGTTTATTGTCTGTATTGCGTGCCGTGTAACGTCGGGGGACTTGGCCCACTTCTCGTGATCTTGGTAAAACGTAGCCACATATATGGCCGCCAGTTCTTCCAGATTCTTTGAGAGTGTAATAACGCTCTGGGGGCCTTTGGCAATTGACTGAACCACTTTGTAGACTTCGTCTTTGCGCACTAAACCGTGGATTGCCATTAATGCGCATCGCAGAAAGACCACAGTAACGTCATCTTTCTCGTCATCGTCGCCTTGAAGCAAGGCTAGTCCGCCCGTCATGGAGCTCCATGCCGCTTGTGCTTCAGGGCAACGGTTCCCGGCTTGGCCGAAAAGGTAGTTCTTAACAAGGTCTGCCTGTGTAGTTCCCAGTCCTCTAGCATTGAGAGTCTCGAACATCTTGTAAGCGTTCGCCTCGGTCGGGGCGCGAAGAAGAATTACTTCCGCACCATTTTCGATGAAGTCTATCCACTTGTCGAGGGCATCGCTGCGAGCGTTCACGGGGCATGGAGCTACGATCTTATTGACATAGTCTTCGGCGGCGACGAAAGCGCTTTGCAGGCGTTTATTGGAAACCGGCGCAGTTCTAGGAAGGGCGGTCGGCAGCGAATTGGCGATCAACATACTTGCAAAAAAGTGATTGTCTATGAGGTTTAGTCTTAGCTTAACAACGTCCTCCTTCTGTTGGCGATTATACTCATACAAGAAGGGGATTACCGTAGGCGCAAGCTTCGCATCTGTCTGTTGAAAATACCAGCGAATTCGAGACAGCAGAATTGCGACAGTCGCGAGGCGCTGTTGTCCGTCTATAACTTCAAGCGCGCCGTCTGCGTCCGGGATCGTAACGATTGTTCCAAGAAAATACTCTTGGTCGTCGGAGGTTAAGGCGTGATGCAAGTCCTCGAACAATGTCAGCACGTGCGAGTCAGTCCATCTATACTCTCGCTGGTGCGGTGGTACTTTCAACCAGAAGTTTTTCAATATGGAGCCGATGCCAATCTGGTTTGCCGTAATCTGCGGTTTGTGCCGGAGCTTACTCATCTGGGCCTCCAATGGGAATAGATATCTGGTATCTAGGGATACCTGGGAACACGATCTAATTCCGAAAGCTCCCCTCGCGCCATCTTTACTATGCGCGTCTTCTACCATCCCCCCATTGCTCTGTCAATATCCGAAGGTGGTTTGGCCCGGGATATCCCGGGCACAGTCGGATATCCATGCCGGTGGTCGGAGGGGAGGGGAAAGGTTATCGCGCCAGGTGGGCGTTGACCGCTTCCGCCGCGGTGCGCCCCATGTCGATGGCGCGCACGACGAGGGAGGCGCCCATGACGGCGTCGCCGCAGGCGAAGACGCCTTCGGTGGAGGTGGCGAGGCGCGGGGTGACTTTGATGTTGCCGCGCTCGTCCAGGGCGAGGGCCAGGTCCTGCACCAGCGGGCCATGCTCGGGGTGAACGAACCCCATCGCCAGGAGCGCCAGTTCGGCCTTGATCTCGAATTCGGAGCCGGGGATTTCCTTGAACGTGGCGCGACCCGAGGCGTCGGGCGCGCTCCAGTCGAGCCGCACGCAGCGCAGTTTCTTGAGCCGCCCCTGCGCGTCGCCCACGAACTCCTTCGCGCCGATGCTCCAGAGCCGCGCGCAGCCTTCCTCGTGCGAGGAGGAGGTGCGCAGAATGCGCGGCCAGGTGGGCCAGGGGTTGTCCGCCTCGCGCCCGGCGGGAGGCTGCGGGAGCAGTTCGATCTGCTGAATCTCCGCCGCACCCTGCCGTCGGCAGACGCCGATGCAATCCGCGCCGGTGTCCCCGCCGCCGACGACCACGATGTTCTTTCCGGCAGCGCTGATGCGCCGATCCTCGGGGACGGCCACCCCTTCGTTGATGCGGTTCTGCTGGGTGAGGAACTCCATCGCCTGGTGGACTCCCTTGAGATCGCGGCCGGGAATCTTCAGGTCGCGCGGCGCGCGCGCGCCGATGGCGATCAGGACGGCGTCGAAGCTGCGCAACAGGTAGCGCGCGCTGATGTCCACCCCCGCCTCGACCCCCGTCTCGAACACGACGCCCTCGCCCCGCATCTGGTCGAGCCGACGGTCGATGAACCGCTTTTCCAGCTTGAAGTCCGGGATGCCGTAACGCAGGATGCCGCCGGGATGTTCGTCGCGCTCGAAGACGACGACGTCGTGCCCGGCGCGCGCGATCTGCTGCGCGGCCACGAGCCCCGCGGGGCCGGAGCCGATGACGGCCACGCGTTTGCCGCTCTTGACGGCGGCCGGCTCCGGCTGAATCCAGCCTTCCTTCCAGCCGCGTTCGACGATCTGAAGTTCGATCTGGCGGATGGTGACTGCTTTCTGGTTGATGGAGAGGGTGCAGGAGGCCTCGCAGAGCGCGGGGCAGATGCGGCCGGTGATCTCCGGCAGGTTGTTCCGCGAGTGCAGCAGTTCCAGCGCGCGCCGCCATTGGTGGCGGTAGATCATGTCGTTGAAATCCGGGACGAGGTTGCGCACGGGGCAGCCGACCATGTGGCAATACGGAATGCCGCAGTCCATGCAGCGCGCCGCCTGGGTCTCCAGGCGCTCCTCGGAGAGCGGCTGCTCGACCTCGGCGAAGTCCTTGACGCGCTCGGAAACCGGGCGCTTGGGCGCCTCTTCGCGCGCGTGCTTGATGAAGCCGGTGGGGCTACCCATGATACACCTCCTCGGTGGCCGAGACGGTTTCCTTGTCGCGGTCCTCCCCCATCTTCATGCGTTCGAGCGACTTGCGGTAGTCGATGGGCATCACCTTCACGAAGAGCGGGAGGCTGGCGTCCCAGTTCTCCAGAATGTTGCGCGCGCGCAGGCTGCCGGTGGCGCGCTGGTGCTCCTCGATGAGTCCGCGCAGACGCGCGCGGTCCTGCTCGGACCAGACGCTCTCCAGGTCCACCATGTCCAGGTTGGCGCGGGTGTCGAAGAAACCGGCCTCGTTGTAGACGTACGCGATGCCCCCGCTCATCCCCGCGGCGAAGTTGTAACCGGTCGGGCCGAGCACGACCACCACGCCGCCGGTCATATACTCGCAACCGTGATCGCCGACGCCCTCGACGACGGCCGATGCGCCGCTGTTGCGGATGGCGAAGCGCTCCCCCGCCACCCCCGCGATGAACACTTCGCCGCCGGTCGCGCCGTACAGGACGACGTTGCCGACGATGACGTTCTCATGCGCGACGAAGGCGGCCTCGGCCGGCGGGACCAGGATGATGCGCCCGCCCGAGAGCCCTTTGGCCAGGTAGTCGTTCGCGTCCCCTTCGACGCGGATCGTGATCCCCGGCGCGAGGAAAGCGCCAAGGCTCTGGCCGGCGGAGCCCTTGAAGTTCAGTTTCACCGTATCGACCGGCAGCCCGCGGCTGCCGAAGCGCCGGATGATTTCGCCGCTGAGGGTCGCCCCGACGGTGCGGTCCACGTTGTGGATCGGCAGGTTCACTTCCACCGGCTCGCGCCGTTCCAGGGCGGGCTCGGCCAGGCGGAGCAGTTCGGCGTTCATCGAGCGCCCCACTTCATGCTCCTGCGCACGGACGCAGCGGCGCGCGCCGCCGTTCAGCGGCTCGGCCGGTTTCAGCAGCGCGGTGAAGTCCAGGTGGCGCGTCTTGGCATGCGCCTGCGCCGGGGTGGGATCGATCACCTCGACGTGGCCGACCATCTCATCCACGCTGCGGAAGCCCAGCGCGGCCATCTGCTCGCGGAAGTCCTGCGCCACGAATCGCAGGAAGCGCTCGACGTATTCCGGCTTGCCGGCGAAGCGCGCGCGCAACGCCGGGTCCTGAGTGCCGACCCCCACCGAGCAGCTGTTCATGTGGCACTTGCGCAGCATGACGCAGCCCAGCGTGACCAGCAGCGGAGTGCCGAAGCCGAACTCCTCGGCCCCCATGAGCGCGGCGATGGCCAGGTCGCGCCCGGTGCGAAGCTGGCCGTCGGTCTGAAGGCGGATGCGCTCGCGCAGGCGGTTGGCGATGAGCGTCTGCTGCGCCTCGGCCACCCCGAGCTCCCAGGGAAGACCGGTGTGCTTGATCGCCGTCAGCGGCGAGGCCCCCGTGCCGCCGTCGTGCCCGGCGATAAGCACCATGTCCGCCTTGGCCTTGGCGACCCCCGCGGCGACCGTCCCCACCCCCACCTCGCTGACGAGCTTGACGCTGATGCGGGCCTTCGGGTTGGCGGACTTCAGGTCGTAAATGAGTTGGGCGATGTCCTCGATGGAGTAAATATCGTGATGCGGCGGCGGGCTGATGAGGGTGACGCCGGGGGTCGTGTGGCGGACGCGGGCGATTTCCGCGCTGACCTTGTCGCCGGGGAGCTGCCCTCCCTCGCCGGGCTTCGCCCCCTGCGAGATTTTGATCTGCAATTCGTCGGCGTGGATGAGGTAGTCGGTGGTGACGCCGAAACGCCCCGAGGCCACCTGCTTGACGCGCGAGCAGAGGTTGTCGCCGTTGGGCAGGCGAACGTACCGCGCGGGGTCCTCCCCGCCTTCCCCGCTGTTGCTTCGCGCGCCGCAGCGGTTCATGGCGATCGCAATGGCCTCGTGCGCCTCCTTGCTGATCGAGCCGAAGGACATGGCGGCGGAGGCGAATCGCGGGAGAATCTTCTCCACGGACTCGACCTGGTCGAGCGGCACGGGGCTGCGCGCCCTGAACTGGAAAAGGCTGCGCAGCGTGACGTGCGCGCGCGACTGGTCGTTCATCAGCCGCACGTAGTCCTTGAAGAGGCGCTCGTCGTTCATGCGCACGGATTGCTGCAGCATGCCGATGGCGTCGGGGGACCAGAGGTGCTTCTCTCCGCCCTGGCGCGCGTGATAGGTTCCGCCCACGTCGAGCAGGCGCGCGGGCCGGCCCGAGGGGGGGAAGCCCCTGGCGTGGCGGGCGCGCACTTCGCCGGCGATCTCCTCCAGCCCGATGCCGCCGATGCGGCTCACGGTGGTGCTGAAGTACTTCTCGATCAGTTCCGGCCCGAGGCCGACCGCCTCGAAAATCTGCGAGCCGACGAAGCTGCGGATGGTGGAGATGCCCATGCGGCTGAAGGTCTTGAGCAGCCCCTTCTTGACGGCGGTGATGTAGGCGTCCATCGCGTCGTCGTGCGTGGCGGCCGTCTCGATCATCCCCATCTCCGTCAGCTCGCGGACGGTGGAGAAGGCGACGTGCGGGCAGATGGCGTTGGCGCCGAAGGCCAGGAGCATGGCGAAGTGGATGACCTCGCGCGCTTCGCCGGTCTCGACGATGATGCCCGCGGAGGTGCGCAGCCCTTTGCGGATGAGGTGGTGGTGCAGGCCGGAGACCGCCAGCAGCGCGGGGATCGCCGCGTGCCGCTCATCCATGTGGTGGTCGGTCAGCACCAGGAGCGTGGCGCCTTCGGCGATCTGCTTCTCGGCGCGCTCGAACATTTCCTCGAGCGCCTCGCCCAACTCCTTGCCCCCGCCGTTCGCAGGGAAGAGCATATCCAGGTCGCGCGCGACCACCTCGGGCCGGCGGGTGCTGCGCAGCCGCAGCATGTCCTCCGGGGTGAGGATGGGATGGTGCAGCTTGAGCTGCCGGCAATGCTCGGGGGTCTCGACCAGCAGGTTGCGCTCGCGGCCGACGAAGCTCATGAGGGACATCACCAGCTCCTCGCGCAGCGGGTCGATGGGCGGATTGGTCACCTGCGCGAAAAGTTGCTTGAAGTAATTGAAGAGGATCTGAGGGCGCTCGGAGAGGACCGCCAGCGCCGCATCGTTCCCCATGGAGCCGATGGCCTCCTGGCCGCGGATGGCCATGGGGGCGATGACCATCTTCAGTTCCTCTTCCGTATAGCCGAAGGCGTGCTGCTTGCGCAGCAGCACCTCCGGGTCCTCGGAGGGGATGTGGCTGGGGGCCAGCAGGCCGCGCAGTTCGATCCGGTTGTCCTTGACCCAGTGACGGTACGGGCGCTGGCGCGAGACTTTGGCCTTGATTTCGCTGTCGGGGATGATGCGGTGCTGCTCCAGGTCCACCAGGAACATGCGCCCGGGCTGAAGGCGTCCCCGGCTGAGGATCTTGTCGCCGGGAATGTCCAGCACCCCGGTCTCGCTGGCCATGACCACCAGGCCGTCGCGGGTGACGGTGTAGCGCGCGGGGCGCAGGCCGTTGCGGTCGAGCGTCGCGCCGATGTAGCGGCCGTCGGTGAACACGAGGGCCGCCGGGCCGTCCCACGGCTCCATGATGGCGGCATGGTACTCGTAAAAGGCGCGCTTGTCCTCGGCCATCATGTACTTCCCCCCCCACGCCTCGGGGACGAGCATCATCATGGCGTGCGGCAGGCTGCGCCCCCCCGCGACAAGCAGTTCCAGCAGGTTGTCCAGAATGGCGGAGTCGCTTCCCTCCTCCTGGAGGATCGGCTTGAGCTTCTCAAGGTCCGGGCCGAAGAGCGGAGAGGCCAGCAGCGGCTCGCGCGCGCGCATGCGGTTGATGTTGCCGCGCAGGGTGTTGATCTCGCCGTTGTGCGCAAGCATGCGGAAGGGCTGCGCCAGCCGCCACATCGGAAACGTGTTGGTGCTGTATCGCTGATGCACGATGGCGAAAGCGCTGGCCAGCGCCGGGTCGCGCAGGTCCGGATAGAACTCCGGAAGCTGGGTGGCGGTGAGCATCCCCTTGTACGCGAGGGTGCGGCTGGAAAGGCTGGGGATGTGGAACTGGCTGGCGTCCGCATGCAGCGCGCCAACCGTCTTCTCGGCCGCGCGGCGGAGGAGGTAAAGTTTGCGCTCGAACGCCTCGGCGGGAATGCTCCCGCGACCGAGGAACAACTGCCTGATCTCCGGCTGAGTGGAGCGGGCGAGCTCCCCGAGCGTGCGCGCGTCCACCGGCACTTTGCGCCAGCCCAGCAGTTCCACCCCTTCCGCACGCGCCGCGCGCTCGACCGCCTCGACGCACGCCGACGCCAGCGCGGCGTCGGTGGGCAGAAAGACCATGCCGACGGCGTATTCCCCCATGGCCGGAAGCTGGATGCGCGCCCCTTTGCACTCGCGGCGGAGGAAGTCGTCGGGAATCTGGATGAGCAGACCCGCGCCGTCGCCGGTGGACTTGTCGCCCCCGAGCGCGCCGCGGTGCTCCAGGTTCATGAGGACGCGCACCCCCTGCTCGACGATGCTGTGGCGCGGCTTCCCCTCCAGATAGGCGACGAAGCCGACGCCGCAACTGTCGTGATCCTGAGCGGGATGATACAGCCCCGTCGGCAACGGCCGGCCGGACCGATCGCATCGCCGCTGGTCAGGTTCCTCTGGCATGGCCTGTCCTATCGAAACTCCAGGATGTGCTGACAAGGAGGACGCTCACGCAAGCCCCGCCGCAGAGGAGAAGACTGCCTTGTCCACTGCGACGGAGCGCGCTTGCGTCCATCAGTTCGCTGATTCTATGCTTCTTAGCTGTCGTAGTACAGGTGGAACTCGTACGGGTGCGGACGCATGTGCATCGGATCGAGTTCCCGGCTCTTCTTCCAACTGCCCCAGGCCTCGATCACGTCCGGGGTGAAAACGCCCCCCTTGAGCAGGAAGTCGTGATCCTTTTCGAGCGCCCCGATGGCCTCTTCGAGCGAGCCGGGGGTCTTGGGCGTGCCGGTCAGTTCCGCGACGGTCATCTCGTAGATATCGCGGTCCAGCGGCTTGCCCGGGTCCATCTTCTTTTCGATGCCGTCCAGGGCGGCCATGAGGATCGCCGGGAAGGTGAGGTATGGATTGCAGCTCGGGTCGGGGCAGCGGAATTCCAGGCGCTTGGCCTTCGGATTGGCGCTGTACATGGGGATGCGCACGGAGGCCGAGCGGTTGCGCGCGGACATGCAGAGGTTGACGGGCGCCTCGAAGCCGGGCACGAGGCGGCGGTACGAGTTGGTGGTCGGCGCGGCCAGCGCCAGGATGGCCGGCGCGTGCTTCAGGATGCCGGCGATGGCGTGCAACGCCATGTCGCTCAGCCCGGCGTACTTCTTTCCGGCGAAGAGCGGCTTGCCGTCCTTCCAGAGCGACAGGTGCGTGTGCATGCCGCTGCCGTTGTCCTCGAAAATCGGCTTGGGCATGAAGGTCACCGTCTTACCGTGGCGCTTGGCGACGTTCTTGCAAATGTACTTGAACCACATCACCTGGTCCCCCATGCGCAGGAGGTTGCGGTACTTCATGTCGATTTCGCTCTGCCCCGCGGTCGCCACTTCATGGTGGTGCGCTTCGACGATGATGCCCACCTTGCGCATCTCGGCGACCATCTCGCCGCGCAGGTCGTGGTAGGTGTCGGTGGGGCTGACGGGGAAGTAGCCTCCCTTGAAGCTCGGTTTGTATCCCAGGTTCGGCTCCTCGAAGCGTCCGCTGTTCCAGGCCCCCTCGACGGAGTCGATCTGGTACATCCCGGTATGCTGGTTCTGCTCGAAGCGGACTTCGTCGAAGATGAAGAACTCCAGCTCCGGCCCGATGAAGCAGGTGTCCGCCAGACCGGTCTTCTTCAGGTGCGCCTCCGCCTTCATGGCGACGTGGCGCGGGTCGCGCGAGTACTTCTTGTGCGTCACCGGATCGTAGATGTCGGCGATGATGCTGACCGTCGGCTGCGCGAAGAAGGGGTCCATGCAGCCGGTGGAGGGGTCGGGGATGGCAAGCATGTCGGAGATATGAATCCCCTGCCAGCCGCGAATCGAGGAGCCGTCGAAGCCGACCCCTTCGGTGAACATCTTCTCATCCACCACGTCGATCGGATAGGAGCAGTGCTGCCAGGTGCCGAGCAGGTCGACAAACTTGAGGTCCAGCATCTCCGCCTTGCTCTTCTTGAAGTAGGCCAGAAACTCTTTGGCGTTCATCACCATTCTCCCAAATAAAGCGCCGCGGCGGCCCAGCCGCCCGCGGCAGGCCCAAGCTACGCGCCTGGACCGTCTGGATTTCTATAACAAACGGCGTGCCGAAACCATCGGAAACGCGTAACATCATATTGCAACTATGGTTACGCTCGTACGGGGTGTTGTCTCGCAAGCCGCATTTCCTACCCACGCGTAGGTTTTTCCCCATCTTTCCCACGCGGAGGTAGTTTCAGCCTATGGCCACCCCGCCGCTTTCGCCAGTTCGGATGCGCACGCAGTTGACAAGGTCCATAACGAATATCTTCCCGTCCCCGGTTTCACCCGTGCGCGCGCCTGTGACAATCGCATCGATCGTCGGCTGAACGAAGTCCTCGTTGACGGCGATCTCCAGCCGGATCTTGCGCAGGAGGTTGCCGGATTCCCTGGCGCCGCGGTAGATCTGCGTGACCCCCTTCTGACGCCCGTGGCCCAGCACCTCCGATACGGTGATGAGGTTCACCTCAGCGGCATAGAGCGCCTCTTTGACCGCGTCGAGGCGGTGCGGCTGAATGATGGCGACGATGAGTTTCATGTTTCTCACTCCAACACGGTGTAGGCCGCCTCACGGTGCTGCGTGAGGTCGAGGCCCATGACTTCTTCCTTCTCCTCCACACGCACGCCGAAGAAGCGATCCACGATCTTATAGAGAATCCATGTGCCCGCGAAGGCGTACAGGATGGTCGCGCCCACCGCGGCGGCCTGGACGAGAAGCTGCCTGGCGTTGCCGAAGAAAAGTCCGTCCGCCCCGGCGGCATTGACGACGCTGCTGGCGAAGAGCCCCGTGGCCAGCGCGCCCCAGATGCCGCCGATGCCATGCACGCCGAAGGCGTCGAGCGAGTCATCATAGCCGAGCTTCGGCTTGATCCAACTGACCGCGGCGAAACAGAACAGGCTGACCAGCAGGCCGATCACGATGGCCGGGACCACGGAAACATACCCCGCCGCCGGCGTAATCGCGACCAGCCCCGCCACGGCGCCGGTGACGGCCCCGAACATGGTGGGCTTGCCGTTCCAGAGCCATTCCACCAGCGCCCAGCTCAACCCCGCCGCGGCCGCGGCGCTGTTGGTGGCCACGAACGCATTGACCGCCACTCCGTTGGCCGCCAGCGCGCTCCCGGCGTTGAACCCGAACCAGCCGAACCACAGCAGCGCCGCGCCCAGCACCGTGAAGGGCAGATTGTGCGGAGGGTGGGCCACCCCGTTGTACCCCTTGCGACGCCCGATGACCAGCGCCGTGACCAGCGCCGCGATGCCCGCATTGATGTGCACCACCGTGCCCCCGGCGAAGTCCAGCGCCCCCAGGTTTCTCAGCCAGCCCCCCATCCCCCAGACCCAGTGCGCCATCGGGTCGTAGATGAAGGTGGACCAGAGCACGGTGAAGATGAGAAAGGAGGAGAACTTCATGCGCTCGGCGAACGCGCCCACGATCAAGGCCGGGGTGATGACGGCGAACATCCCCTGGAAGATCATGAACGCCTGGTGCGGAATGGTGGCGGCATAGTCGGGGTACGGGGCCGCGCCCACGCCATGCAGTCCGACCCAGCTCAGCCCGCCGATGAAGGCATTCCCCGGCGCGAAGGCGAGGCTGTACCCGAACAGAACCCATTGCAGCCCCACCACGCACATCACGGCGAAGCACTGCATCAGCACCCCCAGCACGTTCTTGCGGCGCACCATGCCGCCGTAGAAGAACGCCAGACCGGGGGTCATCAGCATCACGAGCGCCGCGCTGATCAGCACCCAGGCGGTGTCGCCGCTGTCGATCTTAGCCGGCGCCGCCGCGCCCTCAGCGTGGGCAACGCCGACGCCCGCCAGCAGTAGCAGCGCCAGCGCGCCGGGCAAGAGAGAACGTCGCACAATTCCGTTTCGCATGAATTCGCCTGTCCTTCCGGGCACGTCAGCCGCGCGAACCCGCACCCCGGGAGCCCACTCGGTCCATTGTGAAGTCGGGGTGTATCCCAATCAAGCGCGTTCGGCGATAGCTGAACACGCCCCGCAGGTAAGCAAGCGTCGTGCCAAAGGACGAGAAGGCGGCGGCGCACTGCCTCAATTGCCGCAGCAGCGCGGCGACAATGCGCATGGGAGGAAGAGGAAGGGACGAAACGAGGCTGAGGCTTTCCTACGCGGTGGTATGGTTTATATTGAAAACCCACGCCGGGGTACGGATCGGCCCGCCGTCACACACGTCGGCGCTATCGCGCGGCGCGGAAACGGCGATAATCCACCTGATGCCGCGCGACGCGCAGCCCCATGACGCGCTCGGTGAGGCCCAACTGCCGCGCCGCTTTGGCCATGTTGCCGCGCGAGGACTTCAGCGCGTCCAGAATCAGCTCGCGCTCCACCTTGTCCAGCTCCTCCTGCAGCGTGCCGTTGTGGGTGGTGCCGGTCGCCTCGGCGGTCTGGAGCGTCGGGGGGAGGTGGTGGCCGTGGATCACCTCGTCCTCGCTGAGCAGCACGGCGCGCTCCATGCAGTTCTCCAGTTCGCGCACGTTGCCGGGCCAGTGGTAGCTCATCAGCATGTCGATGGCCGGAGTGCTGATGCGCTGAATCTTCTTATGGTTGAGCTTGCTGTAGCGCTCGACGAAGTAGTCCGCCAGCAGGGGAATGTCCGTCTTGCGCTCGCGCAGCGGCGGGACGTGGATGGAGAAGACGTTCAGCCGGTAGTACAGGTCCTGGCGGAACTTGGACTCCTGGATGAGCGCGTTCAGATCGCGGTTGGTGGCGGCGATGATGCGCACATCGGTCTTGATGGTGCGAGAGCCTCCCACGCGCTCGAACTCGCGCTCCTGGAGGACGCGCAGCAACTTGATCTGCGTGGAGGGGGAGAAATCGCCGATCTCATCGAGGAAGATCGTGCCGCCGGAGGCCAGTTCGAAGCGCCCCTTGCGCTCGCGCACCGCGCCAGTGAAGGCCCCCATCTCGTGGCCGAAGAGCTCGCTTTCGATGAGCGTTTCCGGCAGCGCCGCGCAGTTCACTTTGACGAAGGGCTTGCTGGCGCGGTGGCTGTTGTAGTGGATGGCGTGCGCGACCAGTTCCTTGCCGACGCCGCTCTCCCCCGTGACCAGCGCCGTGGTGTCGCTGCGGCAGACGTTGGCGATCAGGTCGTAGACCGCCTGCATCGCCCGCGAATTGCCGATGATGTTGGAGGGGCGGAAACGGTTCTGCAACTCCTCCTGGAGCCGCGTATTCTCCTCCATCAACCGTTGACGCTCCTCCATCGCCGACTGGCGCAGCCGCACAGCCTGCGCAATCATGGAGGCGATGATGGAGAGCAGCCGCACATCCTCGTGGCAGGAGACCTCGTCGCGAAACAGGCGGTCGGCGCTGAGCGCGCCGAACACCTCGTTGCCCAGCTTGATCGGGACGCAGATGAAGGAAATCTCCTCCTTGGAGAGCTCCTTGCGCGCGCCGGTGCGGTTGAGGAACATCGGCTCCTTCGAGATGCGCGGCACGACCACCGGCTTGCCGCTTTTGATGACCATGCCGGTGACCCCTTCGCCGGGGCGGTAAATGCCGCGCCGGCGCTCATGCTCGGAGAGCCCGTGCGCGGCCTCGATGAAAATCTCCCCCGTATCGCGGTTCAGCAGCGTGAGAGTGCCGCGCATCATCCCCATGTGGCGCGCCATCGCCTCCAGCACCGGCTGGAGAACGCTGCGCAGGTCCAGGCTGCGGTCCAGCGTCTGGCTGATCTCGAACAGGAGCGTCAGCTCTTTCACTTCCCGCTTGATCGGGGCGGTGCGGCTGTCGGCCATGGGGCATCTTCCGTTCTGTAGGGTGGTTTCGGAAATCCTACGGCATTGTAGGAATGTGCGGGCGGCGGGTCAAATCAGAGGAAACGAACCGGATTCAACGTTCAACATTCGACGTCCAACGTCCAACTAACGGCTACGGCGTCCCGCGTGCAGTGCCGTTCCGTTGTCGGTCGTTCATTGGACGTTGGACGTTGGACGTTGGACGTTGGACGTTGGACGTCGAACGTTGGACGTTGGACGTCGAACGTTGAACGTTGAGTCCGTCAACTGCATTTGCCGCGCTCCCGCTCTACGCCTATAATTGGTTGTTTCAGGCGCGGTGTGCCGCCGCGCCGGTGACCTGTTGGAATTGAAGGCTCCATGCGTCCCTCCTGGGAAAAGACATTCCACGCCTGCTTCGCCGCGCAGTTCCTGGCGATGATGGGATTCTCGTTCGTCCTGCCGTTCCTCCCCTACTACCTCACCACCGACCTGGGGCTGCCGGATGAGTTCGCCGTCACGGCGCGCTGGTCGGGCATTTTGATGTCCGCCGTCGGCTTCTCCATGGCGATTTGCGCGCCGGTGTGGGGCATCCTGTCGGACCGGTACGGGCGCAAGCCGATGCTGATGCGCTCGCTGTTCGGCGGGGCCCTGGTCGTCGCGCTGATGGGGTGCGCGCACAACGTCTGGCAATTGCTGGTGCTGCGGCTGCTGCAGGGGGCGCTGACCGGGACGGTCGCCGCCAGCCTGGCGCTGGTGGCCAGCGTAACGCCGCGCGAGCGCACGGGGCGGGTGATCGGGCTGATGCAGGCCGCCGTGTTCGGGGGCATTTCCGTCGGACCGTTCGCCGGAGGATACACCGCGGCGCACCTGGGGTTCCGCGTCACCTTCTTTGTGGCGGCCACCCTCTTGCTCATCAGCGGCATGCTGGTGAAGGTTTACGCCGAGGAGGAGTTCCTCCCCATCGCGCACGACCCCGCGAAGAAGGCGGGCGGTTATGTGGAGCTTTTCGGCGTGGCCGGTTTCGCGGTGGCGGTCCTGGCGATCTTTCAGATCCATTTCGCGAACAACACGCCGAACCCGATCTTCCCGCAGTTCGTGCGCCACCTGACCCAGACGACCATCCGGGAGGCCACGCCGATCACCGGAAAAATAGAGTCGATCACCGGAATGGTCGCCTGCCTCGGGACGTGGTTCTTCGGGCGGCTGTCGGACCGGTGGGGGCACAAGCGGATGCTCGTGACCAGCGCGTTGTGCGCCTCCGTGCTGGCGTTCCCGCAGCCGCTGGCGCAGAACATCACTCAGCTTTATATCCTGCGGATCATGTTCGGCCTGGCGATGGCGGGCATGCTGCCGAGCGCGAACGCGATCATCCGCGAGATTACGCCGGAACGGCACATCGGGCGGGCGTTCGGCACCACCTCCTGCATGGCGGGGATGGCCTTCTTCCTCGGGCCGCTCATCGGCGGCCACCTGGCCGCGGGCGCGAACGCCTTCTGGCCCCCCTTCGCGTTCTGCTCCGTGGTGCTGCTGCTGACCGGGCTGCTGGTGGCGTGGAAAGTCCCCTCCATCAGCGCCAGTTGCGCGTTGCCGGTCACGGCCTCTGGCGACGGCGCATCGCGTGCGGAACGCACGCGCGAGACGTTGTAGGGGCAAGGCATGCCTTGCCCCCGCGGTCCCGTCGCGCGCTGACCATTTGGAGCATTGTAGGGGCGCAGCATGCTGCGCCCTCACGCCGAGAAGCGGAAAGAACGAACTATGTCCGCGGGTTTTATAACCCGCGCCACACGGTTTCCTCTTCCGCCGTTCTCTGCGCCCTCTGCGCCTCTGCGGTGAATAGTCCCGCCTACGACCGCCGTCCCATCTTCGCCGCCGCCTCGCCGCCGTTGAGGATGTGCAGCAGCGGCGTCGGGCGGTCCACCCCTTCGATGAAACTCGGGCGCGCGGCCCAGGGGGTGGCGGAGAGGACATTGGCCAAGTCCATCCAATATTGCAGGCGCGCGGGGGGAAGGCCCCACGTCATGTGGAAATGGTTGGCCGGGGCGTACTGCTTGTACTCCGTCATCGTAGCATACTTCGGCACGACGAAGGTGTGCGGCCAGGTGACGTTGGAGGTGTTGCACACCGCGGCGGCGAGCTTCGCGGGCAGGTCCACGGTCACCGCTTCGTCCCAGATCATCGAGAACATGCCGTTCGCCGCGGAGTAGGCCAGACGCGCGGCGATCCCTTCGATGCCGCCGGGGGAAACGAAGGTGACGGAGTTCCCCAGGCCGGGGAAGTAGCCCGCGTCCGCCGGGGGAAGCGCGATGTTGGAGAGAATTTCATCCACGGCCGCGCCCGGTTTCGCCGCCCAGTCGAAGGCCGCGCTGCCGGAGTTATCGCCATCCACGAAGCCTTTGCGCTCCCAGAGCGCGCTGCCGTCGAGGCCGGAGAGCTTCAGGCGCGCGGCGAGCTCCTTGATCTCCCACGCTTCCCAGACCTTGCGGAAATCCATGAACAGCGGCGGGTTGCCCCCCGTCAGCCAGGTGAAGGGGAGCATGGTGAGCAGCCCCTGCAAGTCCGCCTCGGTGGCGTACGGCGTGGGGGGCTTGCGGCCGTTGTGGTCGAAGGTGGAGTTGAAGAGCGACTCCATCACGTCCGCCACCGGCAGCGGCAGGCCGCGCCGGTCGGAGCCCCATTCGAGCTGGCTCATGAACCCGCCGCCGACGGCGTTGAGCTCCGCCATAAGGTCGCGCGTGATGAGGTACATCGCCAGACTCTGGTTGAAGCGCTCGCTATCGGCCTTGCCGCGCAGGATGAGCCGCTTGCCGAACTTGCGGTCGATCCAGCCGCGCAGGGCGCGAAGCTCGGAGGCCTTGTACGACTTCTTGGCGAGCATGTCGGAGAGCAGCTTCATGTCCAGCCGGGTGATCTCGATGCCGAAGCTGTTGCGGGTGGGGATGACATGCGCAAGGGCGGTTTCCATGCCCATGGAGTCGTGCCCCCAGACGACCACGCGCCGCCCCTTGAGCGACTGCGCGGTGAGCGCCGCGTAGCACCAGTCCACCAGCGCGGTGGCGGTGGTCTTGGACATCTTCGGCTTCGGGCCGACGTCGGGCCAGTTGCCGACGTTGATGTGCACCAGCCGCCCGTACTGGCTGATCGCGCCGCCGGCGGCGTGCGTGAAGACGACGCCGGGCTTCGGGCCGCTGTTGCCGCAAGTGAGGTTGAGCGGCGTGTCCTTCGGGAATTGCTGGAGCAGGGAGATCAGTCCGAGTTGCGGAAAGGCCCAGGTGTCCGGCGCGCAGATGAGCGCGTCCACCCCGGCGGCGCGGAATTGCCCGGCGACGATGTCGGCCTGGCGCTCGCCATCCACGAGGACCGGGCTCCAGACGACCCGCGCAGGGCGGCCATCCGGGAGCTTGACGTCGCGCGCGACCACGTCGGCCACGAGCTCCACAATGTTCCGCGCGCGATCGCGCGAGGCCTTGTCCACGCGCGGGTCGCAGGTGGCGAAAACGCCGAAGGTCATCGTCGAGCGGGGCAGCGCGTCGGACTGGGAAAGGCGAATGCTCCTGGGCATGGGGGTCTCCTCTATCTCAACCTGAGCTGCGAAACCGGTTCTGGGCATAACGGCCTGTCAGATTGCGCCGTCCCGCGGGTCTTGGAGTGCGCCGCCAACGGCGGCGCTTTGGCTGCGGAAGGCGCACCACTCCCGGCTCATCACTTCCCGGGCGCAATCAAGCCGCGTCACAAGCCAAAGCGGCGTCATCGCCGCCGCACTCCATATACGCCTACGCGCTCGGCGGCTTCTCGGCGGGGGGCTTCCCGCACGAGGTCTCGCCGCAGGTTTTGTCATACATGCGGAACAGGATGGTGGTCTTCTCCGCCCAGACGCGGCAGAGCAGCGGCCCCATGATGATCATGAAGAGCCCCTCGAGCACCTGCAGGCCGCCGGCGTAATCGTTGCAGATGCCCTGAACGAACCAGACGATGCCGATGGTGAGGGTGGTCACCACGCCGATCCACATGATGATCTGGAGGAATATCGGCGTGATCAGCTTACGGAACGTCAGGAAGTTCCACATGGCGCCTTCTCCCATAAGAACTGTCCGGAGGGAAACATCTCCACGCGCGCCATCATGGTGCCGGAGGGGGGAGTCGAACCCCCATGGGCGTAAGCCCGCGGGTTTTTGAAACCCGTGCGTCTGCCATTCCGCCACTCCGGCCCATCGCACGCGCAATGAGGGATTATATTCGGCGCGCGCCAATGAAATCAAACGCGGAGGGCGAGAACGTGACGGCGAGGCTCACCGCGGAGACGCAGAGAACGCGGAGAACGACGATAAAGAGCAACGAAACGAGAACGGCTTTCACCACAAAGGCCCCAAAGGGCACGAGGGACGAAGTTACAGGCTCACGGAAACGGCAAACACGTTGGTCGCTGCGCACGCAGGGGTTGCCGTTGTTCTGCACTCTGCACTCTGCATTCTGCACTCTCCTTGCCCTTCCCGCCCATTTCCCTTATATTTGGAGCGTTGGGCCTTCCTTACTGCTCTGGAGAGACTCTGATGATCAAGGCAAAGAACCCGCTGGTCGAGATGGATGGCGACCAGATGACGCGCGTCATCTGGAAGCTGGTGAAGGAAAAGTTGATCGCCCCCTTCGTGGATATCCCCCTGGAATACTACGACCTGGGGCTGGGACACCGCGACCAGACCGAGGACAAGGTCACGCACGACGCCGCGCTGGCGATCAAGCGCCACAAGGTGGGCGTGAAGTGCGCCACCATCACCCCCAGCATCGCGCAGGTGCAGGAATACCACCTCAAGAAAGCCTGGGTCAGCCCGAACGGCACGATCCGCAGCGAACTGGATGGCACCGTCTTCCGCAAGCCGATCCTGGCGAAGGGGATCCCCGTGGCGGTGCGCAGTTGGAAGAAGCCCATCGTGATCGGCCGCCACGCCTACGGCGATATCTACAAAGCCACGGAGTTGGCCGTCCCCGGGCCCGGCAAGGTGGAGCTGGTGTACACCCCCGCCTCCGGCGCGCCGGAACGCCGGACGATCCACGAGTTCAAGGGGCCCGGCGTGGTGATGGGAATTCACAACACGGAGAAGTCCGTCCGCTCCTTCGCCCGCGCCTGCATCCGCTACGCGCTGGACCAGAAGATCGATCTGTGGTTCTCCTCCAAGGACACGATCAGCAAGACCTACCATACTTTCTTCAAGAACATCTTCGCGGAGGAAACCGCCGCGCACGCCGCCGAGATGGCGCAGGCGGGAATCCACTACCGCTACCTGCTCATCGACGACGCCGTGGCGCAGATGATGAAGCACGAGGGAGGGATCATCTGGGCGCTGATGAACTACGATGGCGACGTCCAGAGCGACATGGTGGCGGCGGGGTTCGGGTCGCTGGGGATGATGACCAGCGAACTGGTGAGCCCGGACGGCTGCTACGAGTTCGAAGCGGCGCACGGAACCGTGGCGCGCCATTACAAGGATCACGTGGCCGGCAAGCCCACGAGCACGAATTCGGTGGCGACGATCTTCGCCTGGAGCGGCGCGCTGCGCAAACGCGGGCAACTGGACGCCACGCCGGAGTTGTGCGCGTTCGCCGACCGGCTGGAGAAAGCGGTGCTGGACGCCATCACCGAGGGGACGATGACGCGCGACCTGGCGCGGCTGACGCATGAAACCGCCGACCCGCCGCGCGAGAGCTGGGTGACGACGGAGGGGTTCATCGAGGCCGTGGCAAAGCGGTTAACATAGAACGAACGGACGGTCCACAGATTGCACAGATGAACACCGATTAGGTTGACGGCGCTGTGCCATGTCTCTGTAATCGGTGTTCATCTGTGTAATCTGTGGAAGGCCGTTTCCGTTGATCACTAAACAAAACGGCCCGCTCCTCATCACGAGGAGCGGGCCGTCAGTTTGAGGGCCGCTGACATCGCGGGCCCGTCGGCCGGCTTACGTCAGCGGCCTCCTAGGTCTATGGCACATCTGCTGGACCACCTCCTTTCTCAAAAGGCTCCCGACCTGTTCCGCCGGCGAACCACCCCCGGCGGGGTCGGACCTTTTGCCAGTCGCGCACGACTGCGCGACCCCTGCCCGCCGCTGGTTCTGGCGGCGAGCCGAAATCTCACTTCCTCATACTAAATCTTTTTCGGGCCGATTTTCAACTGCCAAAATTCAGCGAGTCTGCGCGCTCTCGATAACCCGAATAGCCGCCGATAGATGCGTCGAACGAAAGTGGGGACACAATACTTTCTTGCGAAAATCGGGACACAAAACTTTCCTTTGGAAAGTATTGTGTCCCGACTTTCGCAGCTTTCCTGTCACGCACCCGCCGTCACGCAAAGCTTACAAGATACGTCTCGCCGGTGCCCGTGCAGGCCCGCATCTTTTCAACCACGTCGGCCGGAACCGGATCATCCACCGACAGCGCGATGCAAGCGCGGCCGCGCTTCTCCTTGCGCCCGACATCCATCCCGGCGATGTTGATCTTAGCATCCCCCAGGATCGTCCCGAACTTGCCCACCATGCCCGGGCGGTCGGCGTAGAACAACACCAGCATCGTCCCTTCCGGCTTCAGGTCCACGCTGAAACCGTCGATCTCCGTAATGCGCACCTCGCGCCCCTCGAAGACCGTGCCGGCCACCGTGTGCGTGGTCTTGGCGGTCTCGACGGTCAGGCGCACGAGGTTCGCGTAATCGCGCGACTCGAAGGCCTTCTGCTCGACGATCGCAATGCCGCGCTCCTCCGCCACCAGCGGCGCGTTGACCACGTTGAGCCGGTCATGCCAGCTGGCCAGCAGCCCCTGGAGCGCGAAGACGGAGAGGGCGTGCGTATCCTCCGTGGCGATGCGCCCCTCGGCGGCGGTGACCAGCTTCTGCGGCGGATTCGGCAGCATCTGCGAGAGCAGCTTGCCCAGCGCGCGCGCCAGTTCGGCGAACGGCTCCATCTCGCGCGTCAGCGTCACGCTCAGGTTCACCGCGTACTGGATCTTCCCCTCCTTGAAGTACGCCACGATCTGCTGCGCGATCGCCTCGGCCACCTTGGTCTGCGCCTCCTCGGTGCTGGCGCCCAGGTGCGGAGTCAGGATCAGATGCGGCGCCTTACGCAGCGGGCTGTCCGCCGGGAGAGGCTCCGTGCCGAACACGTCCACCGCCGCGCCGGCCAGACGCCCTTCCTCCAGCGCCTTCACCAGCGCCACCTCGTCCACAATGCCGCCGCGCGCGCAATTCACCAGCCGCGCCCCCTTCTTGATCTTCGCCAGCGCCGCCTCGTTCAAGAGGCCGCGCGTCTGGTCGGTCAGCGGAGTGTGGATCGTGATGAAATCGCTCTTGGCCAGCACGTCATCCAGCGTGGCCGGCTCCACGCCCAGCTCGCGCGCGCGCCGCTCCGGCAGGAACGGGTCGTACGCCAGCACCTTCATATTCAGGCCGATCCCCGCCTTGGCGACGATCTGCCCCACCTTGCCCATACCGACGATCCCCAGCGTCTTCTCGCTCACCTCGACGCCGGTGAAGCTCTTCTTATCCCACTTCCCCGCCTTCATGGAAGCGTCCGCCCCGGGGATATTGCGCGCCAGGGCCATCAGCATCGCCACGGCGTGTTCCGCCGCGCTGGTCACATTCCCCAGCGGCGTGTTCATCACGATCACCCCGCGACGCGACGCGGCCGCCACATCCACATTATCCACGCCGACGCCGGCGCGGCCGATCACCTTGAGTTGTGTCCCCGCCTCGATAATGCGCGCCGTCACCTTCGGCGCACTGCGCACCACCAGCGCATCGTACGATCCGATGAGCTTCACCAGCTCATCCTCGGTGCGACCGGTATTGACATCGACCTCCAGCCCCGCGCCCTTCAGCAGCGCCACGCCCACGTCGGACAACGCATCCGCCACAAGCACTTTCGCCATGGGATATACCTCCGTTGAACAAGTGGCCATATCATAAGGAAAGAGAGCGGGCTTGTCTAGCCTCGGCGGACGACAACGGGGCTCACGCAAAGACGCAAAGGCGCAAAGAACGGCGGCGGAGGGTAACGGCAACGACGGATTTCACCACAGAGGGCACGAAGGGCACAGAGGACGGCCATTCATAGCAACGGAAACGACGACATCCTTCCCGTTGTTAGCCCCGGCTTGCCGTTCTTTGCGCCTTTGCGTCTTTGCGTGATCCCCGTCGCTGTTCGTCACCCTCCTCCACCGTTCTCCGTGGCCCTCCGTGGTGAAAGCCGTCGCCGTCGTACCCCCCCCGCCGCCGTTTCCGTCGTTGCCGTCGTCCCCCTCCTGCGCCGTTCTTTGCGCCTTTGCGTCTTTGCGTGATCCCCGCCGTTGTTCGTTACCCTTTTCCGTCGTCCTCCGCGCACTCCGCGTCTCTGCGGTGAAATCCCAGCTGCGCCGTGCGCACCGCGCCCCCGTCGCCGTCACCCGCGTTGCTTTTGTCCCGCCTCATTTATAGAATCGCCTTGTCGGCCCGTCCCATTTTCACAGGAGCGCTCATGACGCACGCCATCGGCGAAGCGCCGGGGAAAGTACTGCTCATCGGCGAACACGCCGTCGTTTACGGCCATCCCGCCATCGCCATCCCCGTGCGCGGAGTGCAGGCGCGAGTGGAAGTGGAACTCACGCGCCACGGCGGAATGGAACTGCTCGCCCCCGACCTTCAGGGACCGGAGGCGAAAGGAGACCACGCCGACGCAATCGCCCCGCTCCTGCGCCTCGCGAACTCCGTCCTCGAGCTTTTCGGCGAGGGGTCGCAGGGGGTGCGGCTGGTCATCCAGTCCACCATCCCCATCGGGCATGGAATGGGCAGCGGCGCGGCGGTCTCGGTCGCCATCGTCAAAGGAATCTGCGCCGCGCTCGGGCGCACCCTCACCCCCGACCAGGTGTCGGAGCTCGCGCTGGAAGCGGAGCGCGAATTCCACGGCAACCCCAGCGGCGTGGACAGCGCCGTCGTCGCGCGCAACGAGCCGATCTACTTCGTCCGCGGCAAGCCGCCGCAGACCATCGCCGTCGGCTCCGAAACCTTCCGCTTCCTCATCGCCGACACCGGCATCCCCTCCCCCACCTACAAGGTGGTGAACGACGTGAAGGCGCTGCGCGACCGCGAACCGGCGCGCGTGGACTCCTACCTGTGGGAGCTCGGGTCGATGGCCAGCGTCATGCGCGAGATCATCCGCGGCGGCTCCGCGCAGGAGCTCGGGGTCTGCATGAACCACTCGCACGGAATCCTGCGCGAACTGGGGGTCTCCTCCTCCGACCTCGACCGGCTCGTTGAGGCGGCGGTCGAAAAGGGGGGACTCGGCGCCAAGATGACCGGCGCGGGGCGCGGCGGCGCCATGATCGCACTGCTCGGCAGCGCCACCGACGAGGAACGCCTCAGCGCCGAACTGCGCCTGGCCGGCGCGCAGGAAATCTACTCCACCACCCTCGGCGGAGGTTGAATGAGCGCCCCCCACTCCATCACCGCGCGCGCCTGCGCCAACATCGCCTTCATCAAATACTGGGGGAACCGCCCCGGCGACCTGAACCTCCCGCTCAACCCCAGCATCTCCATGACCCTGAATTCCTGCGTGACCACCACCACCGTCGAACCAATCCCCGCAGGCCCACAGGAACCGCAGGCCGTCGTAGGGGCGCAGCATGCTGCGCCCTCGCGCGCACGCACGGCGCAATCCGCCGCTGACGATGAGGTGCTGATCGGCGGACGCGTCCCCGGCGAGAAGGCGCTCGCGCGAACGGTGAACTTCCTGGACGCCATGCGCCGCTGGGCCGGAAACTCCCAGCGACTGCGCGTAATCTCGGAAAACAGCTTCCCCACCGGTTGCGGCATCGCCTCCTCCGCCAGCGGATTCGCCGCGCTCGCCGCCGCCGCAGCGGCCGCGCTGGGCAAACACCCCGACGCAGCGGAACTCTCCCGACTGGCCCGCCTCGGCTCCGGCTCCGCCGCGCGCTCCATCATGGGCGGCTTCGTGGAACTGCTGCCGGGGGACACGCACCAGGCATGCCACGCGGTGCAACTCGCCGACGAGAACTCTTGGCCGGAACTGCGCGACGTGGTCGCCATTCTCTCCAGCGAGGAGAAGACCACCTCCTCCGCCGACGGCCACAAACTCGCCGCCACCAGCGAACTGTTCGAGGGCCGCCTGCGCGCCATCCCCGCGCGCGCTCAGCAAGTGCGCGACGCCATCCGCCGCCGCGACCTCTCGATGCTCGGCTCCGCCTCCGAGGAGGACGCCCTCTCCATGCACGCCGTGATGATGACCTCCCGCCCGCCGCTCTTTTACTGGACCGAGCGGACCATCCGCGCGATCAACGCCGTCCATGCCCTGCGCCGCCGCGGCATCGAGGCGTTCTTCACCATCGACGCAGGGCCGAACGTCCATATCCTCTGCCTGGACAGCGGGCTGGACGCAGTCACATCCATGGTTCGCGACGAACTCGCTGCGGAGTTCATCATCGCGCAACCGGGACCGGGCATCCGCGTGGAGGGGACAAGATGACCGCGCGACGCGTCGCAGCAGGCAAAGTGGCGCGGGTTATCCAACCCGCGATCATTGTGCGTTCTTCCCGCTTCCCCTCCCCCGCCTGCGGCGGGGGACGCGGACTGGATAGTCCGCGCCACCATCGGCCCGAACTCATCTTCCTCAAACTCGGCGGATCGCTCCTGACCGACAAAGCCCGGCGCGGCTCCTTCCGCAGCGACGTCGTCCGCCGCCTCGGGCGGGAAATTCGCCGTGCGCTCGACCGGCGGCCCGGCCTGCGGCTGCTCATCGGGCATGGAGGCGGCTCCTTCGGACACTTCCCGGCGAAGAAGTACCGGACGCGCGAGGGGCTGCCCGGCGGCGGCGGGTGGGAGGGGTTCGCCGCGACGCGGCGCGGCATGATCGAAATGAGCCGCCGCGTCCTCGAAGCGTTCGACGAGGAGGGCTTCCGCCCCACCCTGGTCAGCCCCTGCGCCACCGTCATCGCCGAGCGCGGGCGCGTCCGCCGGTGGGATATCACGATCATTCGCGCCCTGCTCGAATCCGGTCAAGTGCCCATGATCCACGGCGACTGCATCCTCGATCGCGCGCTGGGGTTCACCATCCTGAGCACCGAGGAATTGTTCCAGTATCTCGTCGGCCGATTGAGCCCGCGCCGCATCCTCCTGGGCTGCGACGTGCCGGGAGTCTACCTGGGCGACCCGCGCGCCCGCCCCCATCCCCCGATCCTCGCGCGAGTGGACGCCTCGAACCGGCGCGCAGTCCTCAAAGCGCTCGGAGCCTCCGCCGACTGCGACGTGACCGGCGGCATGGCCGCGAAACTGAACCATCTCGCGCGCATGGCCCGGCGGCATCCCCGCCTCGAAGTGCGCATCCTCTCCGGCCTGCTCCCCGGGCGCATCGAAACCGCCCTGCTGGGCGGGGCGGAAGGAACACTCATCGCAAAGTGAGGCTCTCGACCGCCCGGGACGCCAGGAGCAGCGGAAGGAGAAGAATTGCGGCAGCAGCCTGCGCGCCTTCGCAATCGTTCAAGGCACTCCGCGTGATTCAAGCCGTCGCTGTTGTCACCTTGCTCCGTCGTTCTTGGCGCTCTTGGCGTTCTTGGCGGTTAGCCCGTCGTTGTCGCCGTCGCTTGACAGACGCTGGCCGGGCTGATAATTTGTGTTTCTACCCATGCATGGCGGTGTAGCTCAGTTGGCCAGAGCAGCGGAATCATAATCCGCGTGTCATAGGTTCGAATCCTATCACCGCTACCAGTTGCGAAAGCCCGGAAATGCAGGTTGATCCCTGTGCTTCCGGGCTTCTTCGCATCCCGCGCACCCCAGAATCCCGCGCCTTCCCGGCGGCTGAAAGCGGACGGTTCCGGCAGTCAGTTCCACGGTCAATTGATCGGAAGCCCCGTAAGCGAATTGCTACTCCGTTGTCAGCCCACATCGCTTCCCAACCGGCGCCCTCTCCTGCGCAACAGCCCATTTTCTTATCCTGCAAATGGCAGCGGGGGCAGGACGGAGTTAGAACGTTTTACACGCAGTGTTCAGGAACTGGAAGGCCCTGTGGCCAAGTTGATTGAGGGAACGTAGCGATTAGTTGGTGTGGCGCAGGGGATTCTTGGCCCGCTTTTCCTCGTACATGGCCGCATCCCCGAGTCTTAGCAGTTCCTCGATGGAAGAGGGCTCTCTCGGATTGTAACGAACCACGCCGACGCTCATGGAAAGCTGCGCCCTCGCCGCGCTCTTGTTATGAAACAAGATATTCTCCTTAAGACGCTGCGCAAACTCTTCCGGCGTGTGGCCGTCCGTCTGAACCATTAGAACCACGAATTCATCCCCACCGATGCGGGCAACAATGTCTGACTCGCGGAACGTGGTTCGAAGCATGCGTGCTGCGTCCTGGATCATCTGGTCGCCGACATGGTGCCCCATGAGGTCGTTCAGCGTCTTCAGTCCATCCATGTCGGCGTAAAGCAAGTGCAGGGGCATCAGCGTCCGCTTTGCAATCCTGATCTGTTGCTCCGCGAGGGTCATGAATCCCCGACGGTTGTTGAGGCCCGTTAACTCGTCCGTCAGGGCTAGGACTTGTGCCGCATCTTCCGCCCGCTTGGGATCGGTGATGTCAATGGACAAGCCAATCACCCCCAGAATGTCCCCCTTGGCGTCCTTATATGGAACCTTATCTGTCCGGAACCATTTCGTTCCCTCGGGCGTCGGCACCCACTCGATGATGCCTCTCTTGGGCGTTCCGGTAGCAATGACCTCGCGGTCATCCCGCCAGTAGTCTTCGGATTCGTTGGGCCACAGTTCGGAGCACGTCTTGCCTTCAATCTGCTCCTTAGAGAGTCCGAGGCCAGTAGCAAATGCCGCGTTGACATGGAGGAAACGATTGTCGCGGTCCTTGTAGAAGATTAAGGCGGGTAAGGCGTCGAGAATGGTCTCATGTTTCCCGCCCGTGTCTGGTGGGAGGGCATAAGGCCCATCCTCTACCCCGGGTCGTGCGGCGGGTTGATTGGACACGGCTTCTCCTGCTCAATCAAGTGACCTTGCTAACTACCCGTGCGCTACGCTCCGGGAAGCTTGCCCCAGGTTCTCTCCCTGAGCCGAATGCGGATAGGAACGAACGCTGCCACAAGAGTGCGAGACAACATACCATATAGTAATATCTCTTGTGATAGGGAAAATGTCAAGAGTTTGTTGTGGCACACGGCAACGGCTTGCACTGCGCAGCGCATCAGCAAAAGGCAAGTGTTCGGCTGTAGTCGTGGAGGTGGCAGCCGCGCCGTTGCGGCCTGCCGGGGGGAAGTGGAGGAGGATCGCAAGGGGGAACCGCTGGGGCCTCTGCGGTTTCCCCTTCACATTTCATCATCCGTCTTATTCAACTTCTGCCGCATTGCGAACCCTGGAGCGTCTCAACGTTCCATGCCTGCGTCGCTGTGTAGGGGCGCAGCATGCTGCGCCCATCGGGCGACCGGCCTGCCGAGTCTAGCGCTCCTCGCCGCTATCACACACCGTAGCCATGAAAGCCTAAAGTGCTCTAGCCGGCCGTGCGAGCAGGTTCCGGCAGCTTTGACCAGGCCGGAATCATAATCCGCGTGTCTATAGGTTCGAATCCTATCACCGCTACCCATAGCGAAAGCCCGGCGGCGCAGTTGTTCTCGCGCCTCCGGGCTTCCTGTTCCTCCTCGCCCCCATTGGGCACACTCCTTTAACGTCCGAACCGCGGCGAACCGCCCCGCCCCCCCCTTGACCGCCATTCTTCGAGTCGCGCAGCCGATCGGCGTAACCCTCCTATCTACAAGTCTTTACTGCTCAAATTTATATTGACATTTCCCTCTCAAGTGGCTAAAAAGGCTACACGTGTTCTCACGGAATGGCGCATTTCAGGGAAATCCATTTTGCGCACAACGCGCGAAGGAGAAAACGATGTTGATGACACCGGGAAATGGCAGGCTTCGAGCGTTCTGCGCCGCACTGGTACTGGTTCTTGTCGGCAGCGTTGCGGCAATGGCCGATATCACTCCCGCTCTCTACGATCTCGATGGCGCCAAGCTCTTGATCAAGACGCACTGCACGCGCGCCACGCTGGAAGGCGGACTCCCCTACAGCTATCGCGGCTCATGGGAATGGGTTATCACCGTCGAGGACTCCACCGGACTTGTCAACATCCATGAGAGAGGCACCGACGGCGAGCACGATTTCCTCGCCACCTACGGCAACGGCGTGCTGGTCTGGGGCCAGGCCTCCAGCGACGACGCCGCGATCAACTCCAGCACCGCGCGCTGCGGCATTGCGGTCCTCCGGGGTGAGGCCGGCAAGATGAAGCTCTCAGGCTCCATGAACGTCTACGACACGCCTCCCGCTGATGATTACGCCAGCACCATGACCTTCTCCGGGAAACAGGCCACCTCAAAGGATAGGTAACGCGGCGATAGCCGTTCGGCTCTCGCCGCCTTCGCAGGCTTCATAACACATGACCGCGCACATTTCTTCGTTTTCCGCTTAGGATTTGGGAGGCTGCAAATGTTAACCTTCAGGAAAGCCGTGTGGGCAGTAGCCGCATTGGTTTTCGTCCTTACGGCGACCAATCTCTTCGCCGGGACGATTTCCGGAACCCTGACCGACGCCAAGGGCAAAGCCCGTCCCGACGGGACGTACACCGGGCTGGTGCAAGTGACCGACAAAGTCTCCGGCGACAGCCTCTATGAAGGCTTCGCCGCCATCGTCCTCAAGAAGGGCAACTTCACCCTGCAAGTGGACGACGCCGCTCCCGCCGCCAACACCTACGCCGTCAATTTCGTCCCGCTGGACCTCAAAGCGGCCACCAGCCAGCCGGCCATGGGGCTTACGGCCAGCCCGAAGTACATCAAGAAGAGCGGCGACAACGTGGATTCGCCCAACTGGGCTGGCGCCTATTTCTTCCGGATTAACTCGACCGACTCGCAGCCGCTGGCAGCTCACACCTCCAACACCTCCGCCAAGGCCGTGGCCGGCTACGCCACTGCCATGACCGGAACCACCTACGGCCTCTACGGCTCCGTGAACAGCGCCAACGGCTTCGGCGTCTACACCCCGAACCGCCTCTACGTGGGCGGCCAGGCCATCATTGCCGTCACCTCCGGCGCCCCCTTCATCATCTCCTCCACAACGATGGTTGAGAACCTGAACGCAGACCAGGTCGATGGCGCCGACGCCGGCAACGCCGCCGGGAATGTCGCGCTCAACAACGGCATTCTCAACGTCACCCTCAATGCCGACCTGCTCGACGGCCAGCACGCCGGCAACGCCGACGGCCAGGTGCCTCTGAACAACGGCATCCTGAACGTCAATCTGAACGCCGACCTCCTGGACGGCCATGACAGC
Organism: uncultured Planctomycetota bacterium; assembly: GCA_903901045.1. GTDB lineage: Bacteria > Planctomycetota > Brocadiia > CAIUPP01 > CAIUPP01 > CAIUPP01. Next base: position 19,396 of record CAIUPP010000109.1, on the reverse strand, counting down.
GAGTGGTACCGGAACGCGAGCCACATCGACGCCGGCACGCTCGGCACGGACTTCTTCTCCGCCTACGCCGATCTGAGCGCCGAAGGCTACCTCGACGCCAGCGCCCCCGGCGACCTGCTCACCATCGCCCAGGGCGACGCGCGCTACTGGACGACCATCGGAAACACCGGAAGCTCCCCCAAGGTGAACTTCCTGGGCACCCTGGACAACGCCGCGCTCGAGTTCCGCGTGAACAACGAGCGCGTGATGCGCTATGAGCCCAGCCAAGTCAGCCCGAACCTCGTCGGCGGCTTCTCCGGCAACTCCGTCTCCTTCCCCTGGTGGGGCGGCACCATCGCCGGCGGCGGCTCCAGCGGCGCCGAAAACAGCGTGGACGGCTTCTTCGGCACCGTCGGCGGCGGCCTGAGCAACGTGGCAGGCGATGATTACGCCACCGTCGCGGGCGGCGAATTCAACTACGCCACCGGCGAGCAGTCCACCATCGGCGGCGGCAGCGACAACTACGCCACCGGCCTCGCTTCCACCGTCCCCGGCGGCGACACCAACACCGCCAACGGCGACTACAGCTTTGCGGCCGGCCACAACGCCACGGCGGCGGATGACGGCGCCTTCGTTTGGGCCGACTCGCAGGATGCGGAGTTCTCCTCCGAGGCGCGCGACGAATTCGCCGTGCGCGCCAGCGGCGGCGTCCGCTTCGTCCTCGACGGCGCCGACTTCCTCATCGACGGCGGCCTCGCCTGGACCTCCGCGAATGACGGCGCAGGCTCCGGCCTCGACGCCGACCTCCTCGACGGCCAGCATGGCGCCTTCTATCTCGACCTGGCCAACGCGACCGGCACGCTCTCCACCGATCGCTACTCCGCCTACGCCGACCTCACCGCGGAAGGCTACCTGAACAACAACTCCGACGACGACCTCCTCACCCGCGTACAGGCCGACGCCCGCTTCGTCAACGAAGCTCAGGCCGACAGCATCACCTCCGCCATGATCGTCGACGGCACGGTCGCCACCGTGGACCTGGCCGATGGCGCAGTCACCACCCCGAAGATCGCCGATGAAGCGGTCACCACGGCCAAGCTGGATGACGAAGCCGTCACCACCGACAAGCTGGCCAACGGCTCCGTGGACAACACCAAGCTGGCCGACGATTCCGTGACGACCGAAAAGATCCTCGACCAGACGATCATCTCGGACGACCTCGCCGACGGCGCGGTCACCACCCCGATTCTCGCCGACAACTCCGTCACCTCCGCCAAGATCCTCGATGGCACGATTGCCACCGGCGACCTGGCCGACGGCTCCGTCACCACTCCCAAGCTCGCCGACAACGCCGTCACGACGGTCAAGATCGCCAGCGACGCGGTCACCTCCGCCAAGATTCTCGACGGCACCATCATCACCGCGGACCTGGCCGATAGCTCCGTCACCTCCGCCAAGATCGTCGATGGCACCATCGCCACCGCCGACATCGGCGGCCTCCAGGTCACCAACAGCAAGCTCGCCTCGAACTGCATCTCGACCGACAAGATCATCGACGGCACCATCCAGGCCGCCGACCTCGGCGCGGATTCGGTGACCACCGTCAAGATCCTCAACAGCGCGGTGACCAACGCCAAGCTGGCCGCCGACGCCGTCACCACCGACAAGGTCCTCGACGGCACGCTCCTTGGGGCCGACATCAACCAGATGGGCGCCGAGGAAGGCATGGTCCTGACCTGGACCGGCCTGCCCGGCTGGCAGCCCGCCGGCGGCACCGGCAGCTTGATTGACGCCGACATGGTGGACGGCTATCACGTCGGCACCGACAGCGGCGAGATCGCCCTCAACGGCGGCGGCCTCATGACCGACCTCGACGCCGACCTGCTCGATGGGCAGCACGGAGCGTTCTACCAGGATGCCTCTAACCTCAACGCCGGCATCCTTCCCGCCGCCCGCATCGGCGACGCCTCCATCCTCGCCGCCAAGCTCGCCACCGACTCCGTGACGACCGACAAGATCGTCAACGCCAACGTCACCACGGACAAGCTGGCCAACGGCGCGGTGGATAACACCAAGCTGGCCGCCGACGCCGTGACCACCGACAAGGTCCTCGACGGCACGCTCATCGCCGCCGACCTGGCCGATGGCGCGGTCACCACGCCCAAGCTGGCCGACGACGCCGTCACCTCCGCCAAGATTCTCGATGGCACGATTGCCACCGCCGACCTGGCCAACGGCTCCGTGACCGCCGCCAAGCTGGCCGTCAACGCCGTGGCTACGGCCGACATTGCCGACGGCGCCGTAACCTCCGCCAAGATCCTCGACGGCACGATTGCCACCGCCGACCTGGCCGATGGTTCCGTCACCAACGAGAAGCTGGCCTTCAACTCCGTGACCACGGCCGACATCGTCAATGGCGCCGTGACCTCCGGCAAGATACTCGATGGCACGATTGCCACCGCCGACCTGGCCGACGGCTCCGTGACCGGCGTCAAGCTGGCCGTCAATGCCGTCGCCACAGTGGACATTACCGACGGCGCCGTGACCTCCGCCAAGATTCTCGATGGCACGATTGCCACCGGGGACCTGGCTGACGGCTCCGTGACGACTGCCAAACTGGCCACCGACGCGGTCACCGCATTGAAGATCGCCAGCGACGCGGTCACCACCGCCAAGATCATCGACGGCGCAGTGACCACCGCCAAGATCCTCGATGCGAACGTGACGGTCGACAAGCTCGCTACAGACGCCGTCACCACCGTTAAGATCGTCAACCTCAACGTCACCACGGGCAAGCTGGCCAACAGCGCCGTGGATAGCACCAAGCTGGCCGACGACGCGGTCACTTCCGCCAAGATCGTTGCCGACGCGGTCACCACCGTCAAGATCATCGATGGCGCAGTCACCACGCCCAAGCTGGCCGACGATGCCGTCACCTCCGCCAAGATCGCGGATGGCGCGATTGCCACCGGCGACCTGGCCGACGGCTCGGTCACCACGCCCAAGCTGGCCACCGACGCGGTCACCGCACCGAAGATCGCCAGCGACGCGGTCACCACCGCCAAAATCATCGACGGCGCAGTGACCACCGCCAAGATCCTCGACGCGAACGTAACGGCCGGCAAGTTGGCCACCGACTCCGTCACGACCGGCAGCATCGTGAACCTCAACGTCACCACCGCCAAGATCGCCAACGCGGCTGTGGACAGCACCAAGCTGGCCGACAATGCCGTCATCGCGGCCAAGATCGCCGCCGATGCGGTCACCAACGTCAAGATCATTGACGGCGCGGTGACCTCGGCCAAGCTCGCCGACGACTCCGTGACTTCCGCCAAGATCGTGAATGGCTCCATCGTTGACGCCGACGTGAATTCGGCGGCGGCGATCGGCGTCTCCAAGCTGGCCGCGGGAACCTTCCCGGCCGGCGCGTATGTCGTCGGCTCAGTCGGTTCGGCTTCCTCCCTGCGCATTCAGGGCACCGCCGCCAACGACTACATCCTCCTCGACCCCGACGCGGGCCCCGGCTTCCAGGTTCAGACCTTCAAGGCGGGCGTGCTGGTCGGCCATATGTAAGCAGCCGTTCGTAACGTAAGCGCACAAGCGGCGCTCCCAGGCACGGGCCTGTGAGCGCCGCTTGCTTTTCCGGGCGTCCGCCCGCCGTCATTGCGACGGACCTCCGCGCGTAAGTGAACCGCGGGCCCCCGGCTTTCTTGACTTCCACGCCCCGTCAATCTACTGTAGTATTTCGCAATCGTCCTTGTGCGCGTGGCGCTTTGGTTTTCTTGCGCCATGCGGATGCCGTCATTCCGCCCGCACAGGCGGGCTTGATCCCTGGGAGTGTGCGCATGCTCGGCTGCCGGACCTCCGTCATCGTCTCCTCTTTCAACCAGCCGAACACCCTTCGGCTCGTCCTCGCGGGGTTGGCCGCGCAGGACGATCTGGACTTCGAACTGATCATCGCCGACGACGGCTCCGATCTCGACACGCTGGAACTGGTCCGCGCATTCAGCAAGACGGCCCCCTTCAAGGTGGAGTTCGTCACGCAGGAGCACAAGGGCTTCCGCAAGGCGCAGATACTGAACGCGGCGATCCGCAAATCCGCCGGCGACCAGTTGATCTTCATCGACGGCGACTGCATACCCTTCCTCAACTTCGTCCGCCTGCACAAGCGCGCGCTGCGCCCCGGGAGCTTCGTCGCCGCCGGCTATGCCCGCATCCGCCTGGAGGACGCGCGCCTCCAGACCCCCGAAGGGGTCGCGGCCCGCGCGCACGAACGCTTCATGACCCGGTCGCGCCGCATGATGTTCCGCTGGGTCGACCTCTGCTCCGCCTTCTACCTGCTGCTCAACCGCAAAGACCGCCCCAAGGTGAAAGGGGGCAATTTCTCGGTGGACCGCGCCTCGCTGCTGGCAGTGGATGGATTCGACGAAGCGTACGAAAACCTTGGGCAGTCCGACTCCGACCTGCGCAACCGGCTGCGCAACTACGGTTGCCGCGGCATCAGCGTCTGGGGGAAGATTTTCGTCTCGCACCTCGACCACCAGCTCGACCCGCGCCGCTGCGAAAAGTCCGTCCTGCGCAAGAAAGTGGACCCCGAGCTCTACCGCGCCAGCAAGAAGCGAGTGAAAGCGCTGAAAGGGCTGAGTACTCATCCCCAGGGAAACGTGATCGGATAACTGAGGGAAACGGGGTCGAATAGCTGAAGGAAACGGGGTCGGATAGCTGAGGGAAAGGGGGTCTGGCTGCTTTTCGCCGTCGCGAAAAGATGCCTGACCCCACTTCCCGGACGACCCATGGGTGCGGCGGACGTGCCGCCCATCCATTGGCCGTCATTGCGAGGAGTTCCCCCCGCGGAAGCGGGGGAACGACGTGGCAATCTTCCTGATAGTCGTAGGCCGTTCTCTTGCCGTCAACGACAGCGGATAACTGAAGGAAACGGGGTCTGGCTGCTTTTCGCCGTTGCGAAAAGATGCCTGACCCCCTTTCCTGGACGACCCATGGCTGCGGCGGGCGTGCCGTCCATCCAATGCGCCGTCATTGCGAGGAGTTCCCCCGCGGAAGCGGGGGAACGACGTGGCAATCTTCCTGATAGTCGTTGGCCGTTCCCTCGACGGCACGCCAACGGATAACTGAGGGAAAGGGGTCTGGCTGCTTTTCGCCGTCGCGAAAAGATGCCTGACCCCCTTTCCCGGACAAGTTACGGAGCAGACATGCAAATCGTCGCCGACGAAAACATCCCGTACGCGAAAGAGGCCTTCGGCCCCCTGGGCGAAGTGCGCCTCGTCTCGGGCCGCAAAATGGACGCCGCCGCCGTGCGCGACGCCGACCTGCTCATGGTGCGCTCCGTAACCAAGGTGGACGCCGCGCTCCTGGAAGGGAGCCGCGTGCGCTTCGTCGGCACCGCCACCATCGGCACCGATCACGTGGACCTCCCCTGGCTGCAGCGCGCGGGCATCACCTTCGCCGCCGCCCCCGGCTCCAACGCCAACTCCGTCGGGGAGTACATCGTCGCCGCGCTCCTCACGCTCGCCGCGCGCCACGGCTGGACGCTTGCCGGGCGCAGCATCGGCATCGTGGGGGTTGGGAACGTCGGCAGCCGCGTCGCCGCAAAAACCCGGGCGCTCGGAATGCGCCTGCTCCTCAACGACCCCCCGCTGCTGCGCGCCGCCTCTTCGGCGGGATCTGGGCAGGCCGCCGGCGCGCAGTACAGTCCGCTGGAGGAAATCCTCGGCTGCGATTTCGTCACGCTGCACGTCCCGTTCGAGAAGAAGGGGACCGATCCCACCTGGCATCTGGCGGATGCCGCCTTCCTGGGCCGCATGAAGAAGGGCGCCGTGCTCTTGAACTCCTCGCGCGGCGCCGTCGCCGACAACGCCGCGCTCCTGCGCGCGCTGGAGGAGGGGCGCCTGGCCGACGCGGTGCTGGACGTCTGGGAGGGGGAGCCCGCGCTGAACGCCGCGCTGCTGAAGCGCGCCGCCCTCGGCACGCCGCACATCGCGGGGTACTCTTTCGACGGGAAAGTCAACGGCACGCGGATGCTCCACGAGGCCGCCAGCAAATTCCTGGGTGTAAAGCCGGCCTGGGACGCCCTCGCGGCAATGCCCCCCCCCGAGACGGCGGAGATGACGCTTCAGGCCGCCGGGCGCGACGAAGAGACCGTGCTGCGCGAAGCGGTGCAGCGCATCTACCCCATCGAGCGCGACGACGCCGCCCTGCGGAAATTGCTCGACATGCCGGAGGCGGAACGCGCCCCCTGGTTCGACCGACTGCGCAAGGAGTACCCCATCCGCCGCGAATTCCGGAACACGCGCGTGCGGCTGGTCGGCGGAACGCCCTCCCTGGCGAAGAAGCTCGCGGGGATCGGTTTCACCATGTAGCAGCGCACCTCACCCCGTATTGTAGGGGCGCAGCATGCTGCGCCCTTAACCCGTCGCGAACCACGAGCCCGCGCCGGATTGCTCCGCCAAATCGCAATTCGTCAATCGCCAATCATCCGTTCGTCGTTACAAACCTCGCCCCCGTCCCCTTCAACCGTTTCTTCATCACCGCGAACGCCTCCGGGTTGTTGTCGACCAGGATGAACCGCCTTCCGAGTTCATGCGCCGCCACCCCCGTCGTGCCGCTCCCGGCGAAGAAATCCAGCACCAGGTCGCCGGGATTCGAGGAAGCCAGGATCATCCGGCGGATAATCCCCAGCGGCTTCTGCGTTGGGTAGCCGGTCTTCTCCTTGCCCGTGGGGCTCACGATCGTATGCCACCAGGTATCCGTCGGCAGCTTGCCGCGCGCCGCCTTCTCCGGCCCCACCAGAGCCGGTGCCATGTAAGCAATCCGGTCCACCGCCTCCAGATTCCAGGTGTACCGATTGCGGTCCTTCACGTAGAAGAGAATGTTGTCATGTTTGGTCGGCCACCGGTCACGTTGCCGCGCGCCGTAGTCGTACGCCCAAATGATTTCGTTCAGAAAATTGTCCCGCCCGAAAATACCGTCCATTAGCACCTTCGCGTGATGCACCTCGCGGTAGTCCAGGTGCAGATAGAGCGAGCCGTGCGGCGCAAGAACGCGGTGCGCCTCCACGAGACGCGGCTCCAAGAAGCCAATAATGTACGCGACGAACTTATCGGCGAAGGAAATGTCTCCCACGCGTCTCGTGCGGTATCGCCTACCACCGAACCCCGTCCGATCGCCATTGGCATCTTGTACGGTCGTCAGGCGTGTGCGCCTCTGCGGCCCACCGGTGTTAAATGGCGGATCGATGTAGATCAAATCTACGGAGGCAGGTTTGAGTTGCCGAAGAATCTCCAAATTCTCGGCAAAGAACACCGTATTTCTTGCGGTCATATATCTCTCGCGTGAACACGCCTCGCGTCTCTTGCCGGTCGCCAACTGCCATTAGCCTGCTGACAGATTCTATTCGGTACCGTCAACTCATTGCGAAGAAAACGCCGGCCCCGTTTGGTAATAATCCTCTCTTGACGAGTCTTGCCGTCTTTGAGAAGTCGCCATTGTGGGTAACTGAGCTTACTATGATTGCCATAAGAACCAGCCGTGTGTTTACGTATACTATCGGTGGAGGCACACCCGCCCTTGCTCATTATCCAACGGAGGAGTTCCACCAGGTATGGCGTGAGTGTTTCCACACGCGGTGCGTAAGCGGCGTTTTTCACAAAATCAACGTGCGGCAACGTTGGCCCTACGTAAAACCGAGCATTCATATCAACGTCAAGATTAGATACGCGCAGGTCTATCTGGGCAAACAAGTCTTGAAGCGATAGTTGCCTTTTTCGCTTCCCTATCTTATCCGCAAGTCCTCTTGCAGCGGTCGCGACTAGGGCTTCCGTGAAAACACCGGCCGCTCTTGATTTTGCTGTTTCGTTTGCTGAACAAGCGCATGCCAGACAGTAGCTTCCCGCACAAGATGCGGCACTGCTCGCCCGAACTATTTCAACTGTCTGGTGAGCAGTGATGGTGGAAGGGCCTATATGCCCACTGAAACATGTATCGGCAACTATGATGGGTATGACGTTCATGACAGAGAGCGTTTCAAGTAGGTCCGAAAGACGTAAGGCTGATGAAGGCAGAACTCTCTTGTCTGGGTAAGAACGTGTGTCTCTTAGGCAGAATGCGAAGTCATTGAAGGATATCGGGCTACCATGCCCGGAAAAATAGAATACGAGCACATCTCGCTCGGCGGATCGATCTACCACAAATTGCGTGATGGCCTGCCTAACGTCTCCAGAAGTAGGGTTCTGGAAACGGTGGAACCTAGCTTTAGGTATGAGGGCCGTCAACGGATTATCGCATAAGAGACCCTCTATCAAGTCCAAGTCACGAATTGGCCCCTGGAGGTTGGTAAGGTGATCGTAATCGGACACACCGATGGCCATTACACTCAGACCCATTGCATCCATCTTTCTGCCTTTGGCCCCCGCACACTGATGTTCGGATCATGGCGCGTCATAGAGGACCTCCGCCGCGCTCAGCGCCTCGTCGCGATAGTAGGCGCTCATGAACTGCGGCGTGTTCAAGTCCACTTTCCGGCCAAGGATTTCGGACAACTCCCGTTCCATGGCGAAGAACGAAAGGCCCGGCGTGTGACCCGACGCGAACTCCACCAGCACATCCACATCGCTCTGAGGCATGAAATCAGCGCGCAGCACGGAGCCGAAAAGAGCCAATCGCCGGATATGGTGCTTCCGGCAAAACGCGGCAATCCTGGCATGCGGGATGGCAACCTGCGGCGTCATCGAACTGCCTCAGCAAAAACGGTACCTGGGACTGCACACATGATAGCCCGCAGGGGGTGGGGTTTCAAGACGGGAGCGGTTGCCCAGCCGGAAAATGCGCTGCGCCAGTGATCAATACGTGGTCATTGCGAGGAGTTCCGTCCCGCCTGCGGGATGGAACGACGCGGCAATCTTCCAGTTCTTCGTTAAGACGTTTGCCGTTCAAATCTCGCCGCCCCGAGCATTCTTGCAGATGACCCTCGTGCAGATCAGGCGCGGGGCTTTCTTGCTGCCTGCCAATGAGTTACAATCCGCTCGGTTGAGCGATGCGGTTCAAACCTGCAGGGGAGGCAACCGGATTGCCAAACGCGGTTCCGGGGCCACTGAGTCGTCCCCAGAATATCGGATGCCAGGAGATTTCATCATGGGTGGCTTCTATTCAAACTACACGTTGAAGCATGTGAGTACGCAGGCGATAGCCGCTGTGCTGGCGGGACGTTCGGCGGTTGTTGGACCCGCGCAAGACGGGTGCGCGGTGGTATTTGATCAGCAGTCAGACGGGCAGGATCAGGAAGTGATGGCATCTCTTGCCGCCGATCTTTCGCATCAACTGTCCTGCCCCGTCTTAGCTCTCCTGAATCACGACGATGACATTCTCTGGTATCAGCTTTACTTGGATGGCAAGTTGGTCGATGAATATGATTCCTCACCCGGATATTTTGATCCAGCAGCCGAACCATCGCCGCCCTCTGGGGGTGACGCCAAGAAGCTCTGCGCTGCCTTTGGCGCTACCGATGTGCAAGCTGTAGAGGCCATCCTGCGAAAGTCTTCCTATGACGATGATGGTTACGTGTTTGCCGCGGAGAGGCATGCCGCCTTGGCGCGTGCCCTCAGAATTCCCTCTTTGGCCGTGGGCAATGCGTTCGCAAGCTTCGACGAAGGGAAGACCCCAGAAGGCTTGGCGCCTGGCGAAATACTTCGCACGGTCTGAACGCATCAAGGCAGCGCGTCGAGGAGGCGAGCCACCAAGTCCGCAGACGGTTCAAACTTGTGCCAGTTGCCCTGCCGTGCCCCACCACGCCAACGCCAACGGCAACGGACAACATGAAGATTGCCACGGCCTTCCCCTTCGACTGCGCTCAGGGTCGGCCTCGCAATGACGGTTACTAATAGACTCCGTTATCACGAGTGCCGTTCACTCTGTACTCTGTACTCTGTACTCTGTACTCTGCACTCTGCACTCGCCGTTCACATCTTCCTGCTCTTCTCCAGCAATTCTTCCAGCTTCCTCGTCACCTCCTCCACCTGTTTGTCGTTCAGGTCGAGGATTTCCCGCAGCGCGATGCCGATGTGGGGGATGTACTTGGTGATGTACTGCCGCTTGCGCTCGGCGTCCGCCTCGCGGCGGCGGTGGCGGACGAACTGCCCCAGCCGCCGCCCGCACTCCTGGAGCGCCAGCTTGATCTCCTTGAGGATCTCAGGGTAGTGCGCGACCGCCTCCTTGCTCTCGGAGGTGAACGGCACCCACACGCTCGCCATATGCACCACGATGGCGATGGGGCCCACGGGGAGCTGCCCCGCGGACTGCTGGATGCCGTAGTTGCGCCACGCGGTGGTGCCCACGGCGCGCGTGACGGCGCAGGCGGATTGCTGGTAGAGCAGCGGCACCCGGTTGGCGAAGCGCAGTACCCGGCACGGCTCGTCCGCCTTCAGTTCCCCTCCGTACGCGATGCCGACTTCGATCTGGAACGGGTTGCCGCGATAGACGCACGGGGGGCGCGTGACGGTGTGGTAGAACTCCGCCTCGACCCCGCGCTTCAGCCCCTTCAGCAGCAACTCCTGGCCGATGGGGACAATGCAGTCCACCGGCGGCTTCATCAGCTTCGTCTCCTGCAGCGCGCGGAAAAGCTGGTCCGCCTCCTGCCGCGCGATGCGCGACGGCTTGGCCCCCTCCGGCAACCCCGCGCGCTTGCAGATATCCTTCGCCACCGCGCTGCTCACGCGCGAGAAATCGCTGTGCAGGAAGCTCGCCAGATTCCGCGCCCGGCTGGTCTGGAGCATCCCGATCAGCATCCCCAGTTCGATGCCGAGCGGGTGCGGCTTGATCTCGCGCGCCTCGGGGGGAAGCTCGTTCGTCGTGCGCGGCAGGTCCAGCGGATCCCCTTCCGGCGGATCGAAATGCACCGTGGCGTGCGGGTTGGCGATGCTGACCTGCTGGAGGTACTCCTCCACCGACTGCCGCCCGCGGGTGTAGCGCGCCTCCATCTCCATCGTCACCGACGTGCCGTGCGGACGGTCCCACTCCGCCTCACCCTCGCTGACCACCTGCGGCTCGTTCTTGCGCGTATCCAGAAGCAAGTCGCACTGGAACGCCTTCTTGCCCGCCCCCGTGCGGCTCACAACGTGCGTCGGCTTCCCGGTGGTGAGTTGCCCGTACATCGCCGCGGCGCTGATGCCGATCCCCTGCTGTCCGCGCGACATCTTCATCCGGTGGAATTTCGACCCGTAGAGCAGCTTGCCGAAAATGCGCGGCACCTGCGCCGAGACAATCCCCGGCCCGTTGTCCTCCACGCAAATGCTGAACCGGTCCTCGGCCCCTTCGACCGGCCGGATGATGACGCGCACCTCGGGGAGGATCCCCGCCTCCTCGCACGCGTCGAGCGAATTGTCCACCGCTTCCTTGACCGCCGTCAGCAGCGCCTTGCGCGGATTGTCGAAACCCAGGAGATGGCGGTTCTTGGTGAAGAACTCGCTCACCGAGATTTCCCGCTGCATCGTCGCCATCTGCTCCGCCGTGCGGCGGCGCACGGGCACGGCGGCTTCACGCTTCACCTCTCGCGCAGGCGGAGCATGCTTGGCCCCTGCCTCGGGCGCGGCGGACTTCTTCGCCGGCTTTGCCTCGGCGCCCTTCCCGGCGGCCCCCTTCGCGGGAGCCGCTTCTGTCGCTTTCGCGGCGGATTCCTCGACAAAGAGCCCTTTTGTCTTCAGGCTGGAGCGGCGGCCGGCGTGTTTATCTCGTTTTCTTGATGCCACTTAAGACCTTCTTCCGCTGTCGCGGTTCGTTGTATCTGATTGTGGGACCGTACGTTGCGAAGCATTATAAGTCGCCCCTCCGTGCTTGTCAATTATTGTGCCATTTCCTTGACAGTGGCGTAGCGCGACCCAATAATGAATATAGAGAGCATGGGGAGAAAGGATGAACTACTATCCGAAAAAGGAAGAGACGTTGGACGCCACCCTCCGGCGGGTGGAGCAGATGTCCACCGTCTCCCCATTCTCCCGGGCCTTCTACCGCTTCCTCAACGGCATGATGTCCGAAGTGGACGCCAGTGAAACGCGGCTGGGGCAGGCGTTCCATCTCTTCCTGCGCGTCGAGTGCCGGCGGCACGAATCCGTCGAGCGGCTGGACGAAAATGGCGGCAGCGACATTGACGAGGTCGCCCGCGCCGGAAAGGAATCCCATTTCCTGCTCGACCGCTTGAGCCGGTCGCTCGACCGGATGGAGGTCATCGACGGCTGCCAGACCGTCGCGCGCGACCTCCTGCTGGCGGAATGCAGCTATCATCTCGGCCGCACGCAGGAAGTGATCCATCTGGTGCGCCACGCCATGCGCATGGGCTGCCATCACCCGCTGGTGCACTTCGCCCTCGGGTACAACCTCTACTCCTCCGCGCTGCAGCGTTTCACCGAGCCGGGCGCGCGCGACGGAGAGTTGGTCGTCCACAACCCCCGCGCGCTCGACCGCGCATTCCGCGAGTCCATCCAGGCGTTCCGCGGCGGCCTCGGGGATGAAATGTTCGACGCCCAGCTCTACTGGTGGATCGGCATGGTCCACGAAATGCGCGGCGAAACCGAGGAGGCCTGCGAGGCCTACGAGCAGTCCCTGGAGTCCGATCCGGAGGAATTCGGCGACCGCGTCACCGACAAACTGCGCCGCCTGCAATGCTCCGCGTGCCGTTCGCCGAAGGAGACGGACCGCCTGGACAAGCTGGGGCCGATCACCGAAAGGGACATCCTGGAAGCGCGTTTCGAGTTAGGCCAGCCCGGCTTCTTCCACACCTACTTCCCCGACCCGGAGCGGTGAACGAACGGCGATTTGAATCGCCTCGCGCCCGGGGCATTCAGCAATCAGTAGAAGCTGTTTTGCTCTGTTGAAATCATTCTGCGAACCCCCGCAGGGGGTGACGGATAGTAGCCCACGACTCGCTTCGCTCGCCGTGGGCTAGAGTCCGACGGCCGCTTCGCGGTTTGACAAGCGAAACAGGATGGTTTCAACAGAGCAAAACAGCTTCTATTCAGTACTCAGTATTCAGTAATCGTCATCCGTCCGTTCTCCGCGTCCTCAGCGTCTCTGCGGTGAGAATCCGTCATGAACAGTCCGTCCTCCGTCCGCGTCGGCGTTGCCGGCTGGTCCTACCCGGACTGGGCGGGCGTGGTCTATCCCGACAAACGCGCGCGCAAGGGGCTGTCCGAACTGGCCTACCTCGCCCGCTACCTCGACGCGATGGAAATCAACACCAGCTTCTACCATCCCCCCGCCGCGGCGATGGCCGTCAAATGGGTCGCGCAGGTAGCGGACCGGCCGGAATTCTTCTTCACCGCGAAACTCTGGCAGCGCTTCACGCACGCGCGCGAGCAGCCCTGGACGCGCGCCGAGGCGCAGATCTTCAGCGACGGCATCGAGCCGCTGCATGAATCCGGCCGGCTCGGCGCCCTGCTGATGCAATTCCCCTGGTCCTTCAAACCGACCGCCCCCGAGCGCGACTGGCTCTCGCGCCTCGCGGAGCAATTCGGCCGCTTCCGCTGCGTCGTCGAGGTGCGCCACCGCGACTGGAACACGCCGGAGAACCTGGAATTCCTCCGCGCGCGCGGGCTCGGCTTCTGCAACATCGACCAGCCCAGCCTCGGCGGAAACCTCCCCGCCACCAACCTCCTCACCGGCCCCGTCGGCTACTACCGCTTCCACGGGCGCAACGCCAAGGCCTGGTTCAACCCCGAGGGGAACCGAAACGACCGGTACAACTACCTCTACAGCGAAAAGGAACTGACCCCCTGGGTCGAGCAGATCGGCGGCGCCGCCACGGAAGGAAAAGCGCAGCAGATGTTCGTCATCGCCAACAACCATTACAAAGGGCAGGCCGTCGTCAACGCGCTGGAGGTCAAATCCCGCCTCACCGGCAAGCGCCTCCTCGTCCCCGCCCCGCTTCTGGAGGCATACCCCGAGCTAGCCGAATACGCCGTCAAGACCGGGCTGTTCTAAATGTGGCGCGGGTTATCCAACCCGCGATCAATGTTCGTTTCTACCGCTTCTTCCGTTCTTCTCTCCCTCGGAAACGCGGCAAACGGCGAGAACTGAGAACTGAAGACTGAAAACTGAGAGCAGAGAGACCGCCCTGAAAGAAAGCCCGGCGCATTTCTCTTCCCTGGATTGTGCTGTCAACGACTGGGCAAGGGGGCAGGAGTAATGAGCGCCAACAAACCGAACTCTGCGGAACCATGCCTCTAACGTTCAAGACCAACTCACAATACTTGATCGCTTTCACCAGTTCCATGCCTTCGCCTCCCCTTTGTTCCTCCAAATCGCCATTCGCAAATCAGTAATCGCCATTCGCAAATCCTCCCTCCCTCCCTCGACATCCTCCGGGAAACCTGATACCTTGATTCCCGTTGCGCGGCAGTGGGCGCGCTGGCGGGTTTTGTCCCTGTTCAAGGCAATTCATCATGACCTTGCGTAAGCTCTTTCAGGAGATCCCCTCCCTCATGTCCAAGCAAATGATCGACGCCCTCAAGCCCGGCGAGCCGGTGGACGCCCCCTTCATGGTGGTCGAATCCTCTCTGCGCGGCACACGCGCCGGGGGCGCTTACCTGGCCCTCACGCTGGCCGACCGCACCGGCCAGATTCAGGGCCGCCTCTGGGACGCCACCGAGGCCTTCGCCGCGACCATCCTTCCCGAGGAGATCATCCAGGTCAAAGGCCGCGCGGAGTCCTACCAGAACCAGCTTCAATTGAACATCCGCGCTATCACCAAGCCGGAGCCGGAGACGCTGCGCCTCGGGGATTTCCTCCCGCAGTGCCCGCGCGACCCGGTCCAGATGGCCCGCGACCTGACCGCTCTCCTCGCCACGATCCAGGAGCCGCACCTCAAGGCGCTGGTGGATTCCCTCCTGGCCGACAAGGAGTTCATGGACTCCTTCCGCACCGCCCCCGCCGCGGTCGTCAACCATCACGCCTACCTCGGCGGGCTGATGGAGCACACGCTGGCGATGATGCAGATGGCCCTGCGCGTCTGCGAGCAATACCCCCAGCTTCGCCGCGACCTCCTCCTGACCGGCGCGTTCATCCACGACATCGGCAAGACGCGCGAACTGACCTACCATCGCGCCTTCCGCTACAGCGTGCCGGGGAACCTCGTCGGGCATATCACCATCGGCGTGATGATGCTCGACGAGCACGCGCGCAAGCTCCCCGATTTCCCCCCCCAAACGCTGAACATGCTCAGCCACATGATCCTGAGCCACCACGGCCAGTACGATTTCGGCTCCCCCAAGCTCCCCATGTTCGCCGAGGCGATGGCGCTGCATTACCTGGACAACCTCGACGCCAAGCTCAAAGATATCGCCGAGACC
The DNA here is from genome assembly GCA_903901045.1 of uncultured Planctomycetota bacterium. Classification (GTDB taxonomy): domain Bacteria; phylum Planctomycetota; class Brocadiia; order CAIUPP01; family CAIUPP01; genus CAIUPP01. The sequence goes on along the minus strand of CAIUPP010000109.1, from coordinate 4,067 downwards.
ATCGCCGAGGACAAGAACAGCGACCCCGATTGGACCGATTGGGTGCGCAGCCTGGACCGCAAACTCTATAAAGGATAAGCGGTAGAATGACGAAATTGGCCTCTTGGATATTCTTTCGTCATTCGTCATTTGAGCAGTCCCCGCTCGCGCAGGAAAACGCCGTGAACGTGGGCTTGGCATAGGCAGTCAGGGCGGAGAACAATGAACATCTACCTTGCCGCGCCGCTATTCAGCCAGCAGGAGCGCCAGTACAACCGCCGTCTCGCGGCCCGCATACAGGAGCGCCTGCCCCATGCGGTGATGGTGCTGCCGCAGGATTTCCGCGCAGGCCCCGCAGGCGGCTCCTACAACGACCGCCGCCACCTGCAAGTGGTCTACAAGCACTGCATGGAAGCCGTGCGCGAGGCGGACATCCTCCTGGCGCTGCTGGATGGCGCCGACGCGGACAGCGGCGTGGCCTTCGAGGTGGGGTTCGCGCGCGCGCTGGACAAACCCGTCCTGGGGGTGCGGACCGATTTCCGCCAGCTTCAGGTCAAGGGGCTGAACGTCATGCTCGCCGAGGGGTGTACCGAAGTGCTCTGCCATTTCAGCTTCGACGAGAACCTCGACCACCTCGTCGAAGCCATCATCACGCGGATCGAAAAACTCGCCGCGCCGAAACGCCGGCCATAGTGTCCGCAAAACGGCTACGGCGCGTCATTGCTGGCGCGCCGTATTGTCCGTTGTCCTTGCAGTCCCTGCCATCCTTGCGGTCCTTTCCGCCCCCGGCCTCAGTGTTTCTGCTTCTCCTCCGGCGCGGGCTTGACGACGATCAACTGGTTCCCCTTCTCGCGGCTCACCAGGAACACCACGCCGCGCGCCGGGATATCCTTCGTCGCCTCCTGGAACTCCGCGGCATTGCTGATCGCCTTGCGGTTCACCTCGAGGAGCACATCATTGCGCACGATGCCCGCGCGCTCCGCTGGGCCGCCGCGCTCGAGGTCCACCACGATCACGCCGTGGACGTCCGCCTGGAAACCGAGGTTCTCCGCCAGTTCCGGCGTGAGCGTCTGGACGGCCAGCCCCAGCGCCTCGCTCGTCGCCGTGTCGGCGCCGCCGGCCATGGCCAGCTCGCCCGACGGCTGCTCGGCGATGGTCACGTCGACCTTCTTATTCTCTCCCAAGCGCCGCAGCGCCAGCGTCGTCTTTCCGCCCGGGGGCAGACTGGAAACGGTGGAGCGCAGAGTCTCCACATCCTCCGTGCGCACGTCTCCGACGGAGAGGATCAGGTCGCCCTGCGTCACGCCCGCCTTCTCGGCCGGCCCGTTGGGCTGCACCCCGCCGACAAGCACCCCGCGGTCCTCCGCGGTCAGCTTGAACTTGTCGAACACCTCTTTTGCCGTCTTCATATTGAAGAGTTGCTGGGCGGCGGTATCGTCGATCTGCTTCGGCGTGATGATCGAGATGCCGAGGTAGCCGCGAACCACCTTGCCCGAGGAGATGAGCTTTTCAGCCACCGGGCGCGCCAGCCGCGTCGGCACCGCGAAGCCCAGCCCGGCGTTGGATTGCGTGGAGCTGACGATCAGCGTATTGAGGCCCAGCACCTTCCCCTCCATGTCCACCAGCGGCCCGCCGCTGTTGCCGGGGTTGATGGCCGCGTCGGTCTGGATGTAATCCTCGACAGCGAACGGGTCCTGATTGGCGTGCAGGCTCTCCATGCCGCGCTGGCCGAAAATGCGCTCCCGCGTGCTCGGGGCGCTGATGATGCCGCTGGTCACGGTGCTGCCGAACCCCATCGGGCTGCCGATCGCCAGCACCCACTGGCCGCGCTTCGGCGGGGTGCCGTCGGCCCACTCCAGGGCGACCAGTTTGCCGTCCGGCTTGACCTTCAGCACGGCGATGTCGGTCCGCGTGTCAAAAAGCACCTTCTCGACCGGCAACTCGCGCCCGTCCGAGAACGTCACCGTAATGTCCGGCGCCTTGACATCGCGCACGACGTGGTAGTTCGTCACGATGTACCCCTGGACGGCGTCCACCACGAATCCGCTCCCCAGGCCCGGCGCGCGGTACTCGCGCGGCTGCTGCGGCGTGCGCTGCCGCGGCTGGCGGTTATCGAAAGGACTCTCGAACGGGTTGGCGTTCGGGCCGAAGAACCGCTCGAACGGGTTCTCCTGCTGCTGCATCTCGATGGTGCGAACCGTCGACACGCTGACGACGGAGGGGAGCACCATCTCGGTGGTCTTGATGAACAGGTCCGTGAACGGCTTGCACTGCTCGTTCAGTTTGGCCACTTCCTGCTTCAGCGCCGTGCGTTCCTGCGCGGTCATCGCCGGCGGCGTCTCAGGCTTCGCCTGGGTGGCCGTCTTCTCCTGGCCGCAGCAGATCGGACCCACGGCCAGCAATGCGAGAATTCCCAGCAGCGCGAAATGCTTCCTCTGTGCCAACATGCTCAAGCCTCCTTCATTCGACGAAGCGGACACTCGACGCAACCGTCCCAGTATTTTAAGTGAAGCGGGGTGCCGTGGCAAGACGGGAGAGGGCCGAAAACGTTTGACAGCGCCTCAGCACGGCACTATATTGCCATCGTAGCGTGACGACGGGAGCAAGGAGTGAACGGATGGGACGGAAAAAGCTCTTTCCGCAAAGCAACGCCGCCCCCGCCCCTTTTGACCACCCCACCCCCCGCTCACCCGATCCCATCGGGGCGCCCGTGGTCCATTAGGAGGCTCTGAAACGACATGCCCGATCCGGCTCCGCAAATCAAATTTCCTGTCAGTGTTCAGAAACCGCTGGCGGCTTCCGCTGCGGCTGGTGCGACGGCGGACGCCCGCTCTCCGAGCGGGGCGACCTCCCCAGCCAAAGCCACCCTCATCCGCCGTCTGCAGCGGCCCGTTGCCATTGCCATGTGGGACTTCTCCTGGCTCCTGCGGCGCCACCCCAATGGCGGTTTCGAAGATTGGGAGCGCTCGCTCGATGAGCTGGCCGAACGCGGCTACAACGCCGTGCGCATGGATGTCTTTCCTCATCTGGTCGGCCGCAGCCAGGCCGGTCATGCCTCGAACCGATTCACCTATCGCGGCTGCGCCCCTGGTCGCCATGCGCTCTGGGGCAATGACGTCGAAGTAACCGTCAATCCCCGTGAGGCGCTTCTCGAATTCATCCCCCTCTGCCGGCAACGCAACATCACCGTCGCCCTCTCCACCTGGTTCCTGTCTTCAGCCGACAATCTTCCACCGATTGAGGGCATGGAGGGCTTCATTGAGGTCTGGGAGAGTACCATCGATTTCATGGCCGGGAACCGCCTGTTGGAAAACACGTTGTTCATCGATCTGCTCAATGAATATCCGCTGTGGCACGGGTTCAACTGGCTCCGGGAACAGGCGGCAAGAGCGGCCAATGCCGCCAAGACTGCCCTGACTGCCGCCGGACAGGAATTCATGCAGGTCGACAAGCCCGGAGTTATTTCCGATGCCGAGCGGACCTTCTACCGCCAGGGTTGCACCCGCCTGCTCACTCATTTCCGGCAGCGTTATCCGCAGTATGATTTCACGACCAGCATCACCGCGAACACCGATGCTTTCCATCCCGAACGCTGTGTCGATATCGCCGCCATGGATGTGCTGGACGCGCATATCTGGTTTGGCCAGATACCTTACCTCCACCGCCTCAAAATGGGCGACGTACAGGACTTGTCGCCCGAGCAAATCCTGAAACTTTACGGCGAACTCAAGCAACTCTGGAACGAAAACCGCCAGGAATTGATTCGGTGGATGGACGAACAGATGGGCGGGTACGCCCTAATGGCTCGGGCACATCAGGCGGTGCTGGGCAATACCGAAGGGTGGGGGAGCATCGGCTGGGATGACATTCCCCCGCTTGACTGGGAGTTCATCAAAGAATCCGCCGACCTCTGCGTGGACTTGGCCCTCAAGCACCATTATCAGTTCATTTGCACCTCCAACTTCACCCACCCGCATTTCAAGCGCCTCTGGGCCGACGTCGGATGGCACCAACGCATCACCAGTAAGATCAAGAAACAAGAACCACCCTCTCAGGAGTCCATTGCTTAGAAGCTGTTTTGCTCTGTT
>CAIUPP010000108.1 GCA_903901045.1 uncultured Planctomycetota bacterium | reverse complement strand
CCCCCTGCGGGGGTTCGCAGAATGGTTTCTACAGAGCAATGAATGAAGAATGGTTAATGGACATCGGTCAATTGCCAATGGGCCATTGACTCCAGAGCGTTAGTTCATCCCCGGCCATCCGCGCAGCCGGGCGCTCTTGAAAGAGAGCGGCGGGGGGGCGGGCGCTTTGTTGGCGACCACGGGACCGAGCTCTTTGATGCGCTGCTCCAGTTCCTTCGACTGCTCATCGGTGAAGCGGCGCGTCGCATGGTACTGCGGCGCCTGGCTGAGTTCCGCCGCGCGAAGGTACTTCCCCAGCGCCACGTCATATTGTCCGGTCTCGTCGAGCAGGCGCGCGCGGTCGAGCGCCGTCTCGGGGTTGCTCGGGAAAAGCTCCTCCGCTTTCGTGAACGCCTCCAGCGCGCGGCGGTAGTCCTCCGCGTCCCGCTTCTGCAGCCAGCGCGCCTCGTGCAACCGCCCCAGCCGCTTGTAGTATTCCGACCGCGCCGGGTCCAGGCGCACCGCCTCCTGCGCCTGGACGATGGCGTTGGAAAGGGTTGCGATTCCCTCGGAGGAGTTGACCTGCCCGTGGCTCCACATCATCGTGAGGATGTCGGACAGGAGCGCATGCGTGTGGGCATCCCACGGGTTCTGCTCGGCGGCCAGTTCCAGGTCCTGCTGCCGTTGCTCCAGAGAGCGCTGCGTCGTGAAATCGCGCGCCGACTCGACCCGCAGGCTCGATTCGATGACCCGCGTGACGAACCCGTACAACAGCAGCAGCGCCAGCGCCGACGGCAGCAGCACGCAGGCGAGGCGCGCGAGGGGATTCAGCCGGCGCTCGACGGTCGGCGCGCCGCGCATCTCCTCACTCTGCCGCGACGTCAGCAGCAGCGCCATCAGCAGCCATGCCGTCAGCAGCGTGCCCGGCACGAAATGGTCGAAATCCCCGAAGCTGTGGATGAAGAAGGCGATCAAGCCGCATGCGATGCCGATGGTGGCGCGCGACGTGCGCCCCAGCGCGTAATCGCTCCGGTCCATGAAGCACACGATCATGAAAATCGTCCAGGCGAACCAGAGCGACAGCGGCCAGTACCATCCCCAGAAACCGCTCATGCTCTGCAACGTGCCGCCGCAGAGCATCTCCAGGCCGAAAAGGCCGGCCCCCAGCGGGATCACCCCCGCGACCAGCGCCCCCAACCCCGTGGAGACGGCGCCGGCGGGGGGGATCAGTTCCTCCTTCCGCCGCGCCACCCTGTGCCAGTACATCACGAGGAAGAAGGCGTAGGCCGCCAGCAGCAGCACTCCGCCCTCGGCCAGGAGTTGCAGGTAATCGTTGTGAGTGCGGCGCACCTCCTGGTCCTCGGGGCGCTTCACCGCCGCGTATTGGTCGGCGAAATTGTCCAACCCGACGCCGATGGCCGGATGCTTCTCAAAGACCTGGATCGCCGCGCGCCAGTATCCGTAACGCACCGACGACGAGCCGGCGAATTCGCCCGGCTTCGGAAGCAATCCGCACAACTGCGCGATCCCCATCACCACCAGGATGGCCCCGACGGCGCAGGCGAACTGCATTCGATGGCTGAGGATGAACTCGCGGAACCCCCAGACCGCGAACACCACCAGTCCCACCCCCAGCGCCACCGCTCCGCCCTTGGAACCGGTGGCGGCGAATGCGATCAGAATCGGCAGCAGGAGGATGCCCGCCAGGACCGTTTGCCGCGGGTTCCGCTTGCGCCAGCCATCCGCGAGATACCCCAGCAACGCTGGGATCATGAGCAGCAGATAGCCCGCGAAGGAGTTGGCGATCAGGAACGTGCTGAAGATCCGGTCTTTATCCAGCCGGCCGGCGAAATCCTGCGCCATATCGGCGGAGATGTTCAACTGCTTCAGCACCGTCGCCTGGTTCTGGACGAAGGCCTGCCGCGCCGAGGGCAGTTCGATGAAAAGCTGGTGCAGCCCATGCAGCGAAGTGATGAATGCGCCCGCCCCGAGGGTCAGGAAGAGCATCAGCCGCCGGTCGCGCGAGCGGCACTCGCTCATCACCACGAGGAAAGCGATGGTCGCCGAGAGCCAGGACAGCAGCGTGAGGAAGGCCGGGTACCTGTAGATGGCGTTCACCGTGGCGCACAGCAGCGCGCCGACGAGGAAGAGCAGCGCGATGCCGACGCCCCCGGTCACCAGGCGGAGCCGTCCGTCCAGAGCCTGCGACGCCAGCCACAGCGTCCCGGCCAGCAGGAAGAAGAACTCCGCGATCAGCCGGAGCGAAAGGGTGGCCTCGAGCGTGGGAGCGAGGGGCCCAACGCCTGCCCCCAGCAGCACCAGCCCGAAAGAGACCTGACGAAGCCGCCCGCCCAGCAGAAGCGCGACGGCTTCGGGCGCGTTCGGCGGAGGAGCCGCCTTATTATGGGCGCGTTGCTTTGTCCGGCCGGGCACGTTCCAGTATCCCAATGATAGTGAAGATAGCGAGCGACTGCACGAACACCACGAAAATCGCGGTCGGGCTGGCGTAGTAAAGGATCGTAGCCCCCATGCAGACCGTGGCCGTAACGAGGTAAATGGTCAGCACCGCCTGCCGGCGCGACATCCCCAGCCCGACGAGCCGATGCGAAAAATGGTTCGTATCCCCCTGGAAGGGGGAGCGTCCCGCGCGCAGCCGTATCCAGACCACCGAGAGCGTATCGAACAGCGGCATAGCGAACATCAGCAGCGGCATCACGATCGGGAAATACTTCTGCGTCGGCTGCGCCCCATGCTCATAGAAAGTGGATTCGAGCGTCAGCACCGCCAGAAGGTATCCCAGCAGCGTCGCGCCGCTGTCGCCGAAAAAGATCGACGCCGGGGGGAAGTTGTAAATGAGGAATCCCCCAAGGCCGCCGATCACGCAGCAGAGGAACGCGGCGATGAACAAATGCCCGATCTGCAGCGCCACGATGCAGAAGAAAAACGCGATGATCGCCCCCACCCCGGCCGTCAGCCCATCCATATTATCCAGCAGGTTGAAGGCGTTCACCATTCCCACCACCCACAGGACGGTAATGATCGTCTTGACGATCTGGCTGTCGATGAAGAGGCTTGCGCTGATCCCGAAGTACACCAGCCCCAGCGCAACCAGCGCCTCGGCGGCCAGCCGCGTCCAGGGGGAGAGATGCCGGATGTCATCCACCAGCCCGAGTCCCCAGATCACCAGAGAGCCCAGGAAGATGATTCCCAAACGCGGCGTGACGTTCATCACCCCCGAGATATACCCCGTTACCTCGGGCCAGACCGGGGGCGTCCAGCCCGTGCGGTTCATCCCCCAGCACGCCGCCACCCCCAGCCATATCGGAAGCCATATCGCCACAAAGAACGCGACGCCGCCCCCTTTGGGCGTCGGCGCGTGGTGAATCTTCCGCTCGCCCGGATGGTCCACCAGACCCATCCTCCGCGAGAGATGCGCCATAACAGCCGTCCCCACCATCGACAGAATGAAGGAGGCCGCAATCAGCAGAAGCAGAATAGTGATCATTATCCCAAGTCCCTCAGTTGCAGACGCATATCATCACCGGGCATTATAGGGACTGGGTGCGCCGGTTTCCACTCTCCGCCCTCCCCGTTCCTCCCTCCCCTCCGTGTCGTAAGCCGTCACAGTTCTCATGTGGAACATTTGACCGAATTCAGGCGCGGTGATAGAATCCTCCCTGAAGTCATGAGCCCGAGTGGCGGAAATGGCAGACGCGCTAGGTTGAGGGCCTAGTGGGGTCAAACCCATGCTGGTTCAAATCCAGTCTCGGGCACCATTGTTTACAGAAGGCCCTGCATCAGATTGTGATGCAGGGCCTTTTCTGTCCACCTTTGGATGGGGGTGTTACAAAAGGTGGGTGCGGCACGATAACGGCACGATTGAATCACTTCCTTTCACGATCAACCTCCGTTCCTGTCCGTCGTAGGCTGAGGATCGCCTCCTTGATTGCCTTGGGTCGGATTGCCTGGTAGTACTGCGCGGTCGTCCTGGGATCGCTGTGGCCGAAGACTTCGGCGGCCGCGTTCCCTACTTGCCCTGGCTGTCACAGAGCTTCATTGGCACGAGGTGCTCACGCCACTCGCAGGCCCACGGCCCCGGCACGAGGCTGGTCATCTTCTCCTGCATGCCGGGGTTGTCGGTGTCGGAGATGCACAGATCCGCGCCGAGCAACATTCCCTGCTTCGGCTTGACCTTGAGGAGCTTCCAGGGAATGGAGGCTTCCAGGTTGTAGCCCTTCTCGGTCCGCACGGTCGCCAGGCGGATCCCTTCCGCAGACATCCCCGCGGGATTCGCGATGGATACCTCAGGCGGGATGTCGAAGAGCGCGTCGCCGGTCTTGGACAGGTTGCCTGGGGAGAATCCGATATGGAACTGCTCGTCCGTGAAATGCCCCTTCACGTTCGGGGCATACTTCGGGTCGAGGAAGAATTCGAGGTGGTCCCCATACCAGATTTTGTCGCCGGACTGGTCCTGGACGAACTTGTCATCGATCACTTCCGCGGCGACGTAGAGATAATTCTCATCCCAGTAAAACCAAAGCGTGCCGGAGAGGTCGTCCTCTCCTTTCCACTTGGCTTTGTTGAACGTGACCTGATCGCCCCCAACGACGATAGGGGAGGGGTTTCTGTACCACTTGGCCATGTTGCCGTCCATGGCGGGCGGCGGATCGGGCTTCAGCGGGCAGCAGACATCCCCTGCGTACGAGAGCGCGGCGATGCAAGAGAACGCGACAAGAATGGCGAAGCGCTTCATTGGGCATCCTTCCTTACCAGGGCGCAACTTTCGAACTCTTCCAGTTCCACTTTATAGTATGTCTTCCCGTCCTTGACGACGGTGGGCAGCGTCTTGGGGGTTTCGACTCCCTGCGCGTTGAAGAAGTGGGTCTCCACCGGGGCGGCATCGCCGAAGGAGAACAGGCCGCTCTTGGCCGTCAGGATGCGTTCCTTGCCAATGATGTACCCCTCCCCCAGTTCGACGGGGGTGATGGGGAACATGTAGGACCCGAGGTTCGGGTGAATGTGGCAGACGACTTGATCGGAATACCAGTAGTAGACGCAGCCGAAATTGAGGGCCTGGAGCATCCAGCGGTAGCAATCGACGTCGGTGCGCTCGGTCACGTGGTCCCCCAGGGCAATGGGGCTGTAGAGGTGCATCCCGAGGCAATTGGTGATGCTCCCGGTTTCGGTGAAGCGCGGCACTTTGTAGTTGGCCATGGCCTTGAGCATGCTATCGGTGGTCGGCGCGCCGTTGATGATGAGGTATTTCTTGGCGGCCATGATGCGGTCGACCTGCTTGAGGCGCCACGGCTGGGTGAGGAGCGTTACGGAGCTTTTGAGCCGCGTGATCTGGTGGGTCTGCGGGTCGATATCGGCGCTGACGCCGTCCCACGGGTCACCGAAATGGTAATCCGCGGCGCTGCGCTCAAATTCGTCCCAGTAGACGCCGTCCGTCCCGACGGTAAACATGATGAAGTCAAGCGTCTTCTCCAGATCCTTCGCGTACGCATTGCCGTCGATCGCCAGCCAGAGCGGGTAGTTCGGGTCGCGGTAGTCCGCCTGCGATCCATCCGGGTTCATCAAGCGGCACTCGGCGTATTTCTCCTTGCCGTCCTCCGCCGCATAGAAGTTGTTGGAGAAGTAAAGGGCGGTCTGGACCCATGGAACGGCTTCTTTCTCCCGGGCAAACTGCTCTTTGTAGAAATCGGCGTTCGCCACCATCAGCCAGTCCGGCCCTTCGGCGTACTTGCCCTTGTAGCGTTCCACGCGGCTGGAGGGGCAGAACTTGGCGTCTTTGTTGCCGATGAAGGTTTTGAAGTCCTCCAGCGAACTCTTGCGGTTGAGCAGTTCGCGCCCCTCGTTGTTCTTCTCGTGATCAACACGTCCGCCGCCGAAAGCGAAGCCGCCGTCGATGCGGAAGTTGACGCCGAGGAAGCGGCGCATGGCGTTGATCTGCGCGTAGTAATCGGAGACATCGCTTGGGAAGATGGCGAAGCGCACCGTCGTCGAGGCGTGGGGGGCGAGCACGCGGTTCTGGTCGGCGACGCCGAAGACGCCGTTCAGTCCATAGTTGAGGACGTGGATGCGGAAGGCGTCATCGAGCGCCAGGAGCCCTACGGAACCCGTCGGAGTCAGCACGATGGTGGTGGGGTTCTGCGGCTCCGCGGCCTGGGCGCGCTTCAGGGCGATCTTGCGTCCGCCGAGGCGGAAGCTGGTGAAGTCCGGCAGGCGCGCCTGATGCCGGATGATAACGGGAAGATTCTCGCCGCTCTTGTTGGTGAGGGTGTCGCAGACTTCGACGCATTCCGGCTGCTTGCGGATTTCCCGCTTCAGCGTGAAGGAGGCCGTCTCCGCCGTCGCGGTGCTTCCGGCGACCTTCACCGGGTTGAATCCCGTCGCGGCCTGCTCCTCCAGTTTGGCCCACCCGGGAATCGTCGAGAACTCGGAGGTCAACACGTAAGTGTTCCCCTTGAGCGCGATCTTCACCGCAGCGCCCGGAGTCAGTTCCACCGTGTACGGCGCGGCGGCGACCGTTTTCGGCGCGATGAAGGGTAGGTCGTTGTCCGCCGCGCGCGCACCCTGCGGCGCCGCGGAGAGAATGCAAACGCTTAACACGCACGCGAAAATCGTCTTCGTCATCATAGTGGCCTCACTTGGTTACCTTATGTTACCGAATGACCAATTTCGCACCCTCGACAATCATGGCGGATCCCTTCCCCGCCACGCCGGCGTTCTGGAGCGTGAAGAGGTTCTTCCCTTCCTTCGCCAGGGCGGTCACGTTGAATTTGAAAGTATAGGGATCGTTGCGCGGGATGTCGGTGGGGAAGTACGGATTCTGGGGGTCGATGGGGAAAAAGTTCGGGGCGTAATAGAGATAGAAGACCTTGATGCCCTGCGCGACCGGATTGTCCCGGCCGTCGGCGAAGGTGAAGCGCGCCTTCCGCTCGACCAGCTTGTCCAGCGTGACGTCTTTCCCGTTCAGCTGCATCTGCAGGACAGGGGCGCAGCCGGCGATATTTTCCGAATCGGCGCGCGCCTTCAGTTCAAGCGTCACGCTTTTGCCGGCGGGAATCGCAGGCAGTGTGGCGGCATAGCTCTCGGTCGTGCCGGCAGCCAGTATCTCGCGGGGGAAGCGATCGAAGAGGGGAGTTTCTCCTTCCGCCGCCTTGGCGAACGCCGGCTCCTCCTTCGGATAGCGCTCCCGATACACATTGCCGTCGGCGTCCTCGACCTGCACGATGAAATGGTCCAACAGGATCGGGCTTTCGATGGAGCCTTCTGCGGCATTGGTTCCCTTGGCGAGCAGGCCGGAGTCCTTGAGGAGCCCCCGCTCTTCGCTGTACAGCCGGACGGACTTGATGTTCGGGCAGGCGACCTTGTAGGCGAGTTTGAGCTTGCCGACCGCCATGAAGAGGTCGTCGAACCAGGCTTGGCCTGCCTGGTCATAATAGAGCGCGCCATAGAGCTGGTCGATCCACTTCACATCCTTTTTCGGGACGTAGCAGGCAGTCTGTTTGATCCAATCGTGCGCCACCTTGGGGAAGACGGGGGTGGTGATGTAGCTGTCGGTGCCATCGACGTACGAGATGGTTCCGCTGAGGCTGCACGCGCCGCCGTCGGGGTTCATGCCGACGCTTTTGCACCAGGCGCTGACGGTGATGGGGGTGCCGGCGGGAATGGGGGGATTGAACTCCTGCGGCCCGATGCGCCCCTGACGAATTCCCTTGTTCACCCCTTTCTGGCCGATCAGCTTGAAGCTGAACTTGCCGGAGTGGGCCTCGGCGTCGGTCACGCCGTCGGCGGCGGTCATGCTGAACTGGTCCCATCCCGTAACGCCCTCCTCAAAGCCGGGGTTCTTGACCAAGTTCGCCACCGGCATGGCCGGGTCCGACGTCACCGTAATCGTGCACTCCGCCGCAGCCAGTAGCGGGAAGAGGAACAATGCCGCGCTCGCTGCCAGCGTCTTCCAACCTCTCCAGTGTTTTCGCATGACCTCGTTCTCCCATTAACGGAATGGTTTCCACCATGCGCCGGTGGCTTACTCGATCACCGCCACGCTTTCCCAGTCTTCGATGTTCAGTTTGACCGACCAGCCGCCTTCGACGGCTTGAATCTCCGCTCGGGCATCGATCTGCCGGCCCGTGATATCGAATAGCAGCACTTTCGGCCTCGCGGGGGTCTTCCAGAGGTAAGTGCCCGAGACGGCCGTGATGATCCTTTCCTTCCCGACAATGTATCCCTCGTGCAGTTCCATCGGGGTGATCGGGTACATGTGATTGAGCGGACCGTACTCGCCCGCGCCGGGGCCCGCGGAGGGAATGTCGGTGGTGTAGTGATAATAAAGCCCCCCGTGGCGCAGGTAGGTGATGACGGATTTCATGATGGCTTTGGCGTAAGCTTCCTGGCCGTTCTTCAGCCGCTCGGGACGGAAGCCCAGGCCGATGGGGGTGCTCAGGTGCCCCTGGCACATACGGTAGAAGAGCGGCGGCTTCTCCCCGCGGCCGAGCTCCAGCGGTTCGAAACACCACTCCGCTTCCTCGAAGCGAAATGCCGGGAGCGACTGCGCCTCCCGCGTGGGGCTGTATCCGTTTGCCACGAACACCTTCCCCGTCTTCAGGACGTAGTTGATCAACTCCGCTTTGGCTGGCGCGCCCGCCAACTCCACATCCACGTATTTCTTCGCGATGCGCCCGGTGGCCGGGTCCACGTCCACGGTGGTCCCGTCCCATCCATGGTAACTGAAGCGCTGCTCCGCAGTATAGCCGTCGCAGGCGAAACTGAAGGAGTCGATGTAGATGCCGTCCAGACCGACTTCCTCGATGATGAAGCGGGCCTGCCCGAGGAGGAATTCCTGCTGCGCATTGCCTGGCGCGGCGTAGGCCATGAGGGCCGCCAGCGGGATTTTCTTCTCGTAATTCAGGCTGCCGTCCGGATTCATCAGGGCCCGGAGATAAATCTCCGAGAGAATCTTGCCGTCGGCGGTTTGAATCAGGGAGTCACGCCGCCGTGCGTCCATTCCCGCAATCCCCTCCAGCATGGCGGGAGTGACGGCGGGGTATCCCTGCGCCTTCTCCGGCAGCCGGCTGTACAGTTTCTGCGCCTCTTCAAGCGACAGAGGCATCGGGAACGACTCGATGCAGCCGGTGACTAGGATGTTCGGATCGGCCATGCGGAACGCTCGCGCTGCTTTCTGCATCATCTGCTTGTATTGGTCGCGCGTTACGAGCTTGCCGGTCGCCCGGTCCAGGTTCTCGTAATCCAACCAGGGGGTCAGTGCGACAATCCCGAGCTTCTTTCGCTGCAAGTAAGCCTTCAATGCCTGCGGGTCATTGACAAGGCGGGCGTTCGTCTGCACGTCGAAGAAGCTCCAGGGGCCCTGGATCGCAAAGTCGAGCTTCAAATCCTTGCGCACGCGGTTGATGAACGTCCAATAGTCCGCCTTCCGGTCCAGCGGATACAGCGCCCACTCGAAGGTGTAGCTCTTCCCCTTGTCCATGCCGAAGTGATCCTGCTTCAGAAGGGCACGAGCCGGCTGCGCCAGGATGGATAGGCGCAGGCGGAAGACATCGTCCACGGCAAGGACCCCGAGCGCGGCGTCCTCGGCCGCGACGAAGAGGGTGGGGTTCTCTGCGCGGTTGGATGCGCTCTGTTCCGGCATGCCTCCCAGCAGGCAACTGAGGAACGGCTTGCGTGTGGAGAGGGCGTGCTCCATTCCGATCGCAACGGCCTCCGGCGAGAGGTTGGTGAATTTGTCGAGCACGCGCGCCTTGTCCCCCTCGATGCGCACGGTTCGCTCGAACGTATAGGAGTTGCAGCGGGCGGAGATAACGGCGCTATCCTTGTCCATGGCCCGCACCGCCGGCTTCCATAATGCGTCCTGGTTCCTGCCCGGCTGCTCCGAAAGTGCGTTGAAGCCGATGGTTGCTCCGGGACTGGAGAAGGAGCTCTCAATGCTGAAAAGTTCCTCTCCTTTCTGAATCTGCAACGCGCCGCATGGGGTGACCAGTATCCTGAAACCATCTCCTTGAAGGGAGGCGGCGGGCAGGGGCCGGCCCTCGCCAGCCGCCGACGCGCACAACGGCAGGCACAGCAGAAGGAGGAACAAGCCAGCAGTGATTCGACGCATTTACTTCCTCCGGCAATCGGGGCTTCCGTCAAGCGCTTCCTCCGCACTCGTCGCGGTGGAGACAGCAGCCCCCGGTTGATTTGCTCTGGGATGGTTGCTACAGGGAATTCATCTGCCTTGCAGCGGGAGACGCACTCAAATTCCCCGGCGTCAGGCCGCAGCCCGACGCCGGGGAACAGAGCGCATCCGTCAATGTGATCAATGCGTCGCGTCTACCCCCACATCCACGCCCGTGTCAACGTCAAGCAGGTGCCATGCATACAGTGAGCCGTGATTCCACTGGCTCCAACTGGAATTGCCTATCCAGTCGTAGCCGCCAATGATGTTGTTGTCCAAGCCGTATGCCTTCGAGGATACGCCGGTTCCGATCTGTGCCCACCAGATGAAGCTCTGCTGCGGATCGCCGTACCACTTCGTGTGCCAATCGCCGTAGAGAACGTTGTAACCGTCACGATGGCCATAGAAGCCGTTGCCGGCAACCGTCGTCAACTCCGAGAGATTCTTGCCGAAGGAATCGGCGACGACAGCGCGACCCGCCAGCTGCTTCTGCGTCTTGAAGAGCGGAGGGCCAACCTGGGTCCCAAGCGTCTTGGTGACCGCCGGAGAAGTCCAGGCGACGCGCACAGTGGAGCCGATATATGACCCGCGTGGATCGTCCGGGAACAGGCCCATCGGCATCAGGCGGTACGCGTAGTTGGACTGAACCACCCGCCCCCAGTAGTTTCCGCCTGCCCATGAGTTTGCCGCTGAGCCCAGCGACGAGGCAATGCTCCAATTGCCGTACATTATGGAGTGCGCATCCGTCCCACCCGCCGACTTCAAGTCCACAATGCTGGTGAACGTGTTCGACTTGATGAGACCGTTGAAAACGCTCCGGATCCGGGTGGAAGGCATATTCGTCGAGGAGGGGCAGAAAAAGCCCGCGCCATCGGGCAAGTAGCCCGCGCTCGTGAGGAACCCGAGGCCGTGGGGCGCCAGATTCAACGTGCCTGTCGGGGCAGCGTTCAAGCCTCCCACGTCGTCGCTCCTGCTGCTGCCCAGGAAGATCGAGCGGAAGTCCGTCAGAAAACTTCCGGCCGTGGAGTAACTGCCGTTGTTCTGCGACCAAGATCCCTCATCCCAAAGGACGTTCGTATAAACTGTTGCGCCCTTGCCGTCTTTGTAGGCCCCCATGTCGGACGGGCGGTAATAGCGCCCAGCCACATGAACGCTGTAATCTGCGATGTAGGTTCCGTAGGCCGTGTAGGAAGGGAAGTATTCCCCGTAGTCGCCGCAGTAGCTCTGGAGCGCCTTGCCAAACTGGTTGAGGTTGTTCATGCAGGATGCGCGGCGAGCTTTCTCGCGCGCGGCCGCCAAGGCGGGCAGCAGCATCCCGGCGAGGATTGCTATGATCGCGATCACCACAAGCAACTCAATCAGCGTAAAGGCGCTCACCCATCTCTTGAAGGATCTCATCTCATGAACCTCCTTTGAACCTTGCTGACAACCGTAGCCAAAGACTTCTCCGGAAGCTACACAGGAAAAGCAGCGACAATCCTTGGTGCCGTTCACCTCCTCCCAAGTGTTGCTTTACCATCGGCAATCGTAGGCTAACCATAATTCTCCACTGGATAATATCGCATAAATAGCCCAATGTCAAGATGGCATACAGCATAATTTTCCACGTATTGTTCCTTGACAAATACTGGCCCATCAGATAATATTGCTGCCAGTTGGCCGATGGTTATATCTGTTACCAAAGAGAATTACTAAAGTGCTTGAAAAACGAGGGCGCAGGTCGCGTGCGTGCGAAACAGTCGCCGAGGATATCCGACGGCGCATCAAGGAGGGGATATTCCCGGTCAATTCATACCTGCCACCGGAAAGAAAGCTGGCCGAGGAGTGCGGGTACAGCCGACCTACTATTTCCGCGGCGATCAACCTATTGGCCAAGGACGGGGTGGTGATGAGGGCGCCGGGGCGCAGCGCTCTGGTCCTGCCGCAGAGGGATCCCCCTGCGCGACCGGAACTTGCGGTCCTCTACAACGTTGCCGGACGCGCGAGCCTGTCGGAAGAGGGGCAGGTGATCTTCGAGGGAATCCAGGATACCCTGAGCAGGAATGCCTATCGGTTCACCCTGGTTCCCCTGATTACAGAGGGGGACTTGCTCTCCCCGCGAAGCGAGCGCTCCGTTGCCGTAAAGGATGTACCCTCCCTGGTGGGCCGGTTCGGCGCGTTTCTCTTCATTGAGGGGACGGATGCGATAGAGGAGATCCTGAGCATCCAATCCCGCAGGGTGCCCGTGGTGGTGGCGAACCTGGAACAGCCGGATGTGGAGACATGCTCCACCTGGGTGGACCATCGCAAGACGACGATGGAGGCGGTGAACATTCTGGCGTCCATGGGGCACAAGCGCATCGCCTATATCGGGACGGATCCGCAGTACAACTTCTACGCCAAGACGCTGGATGGATTCCGCCAGGGGATGGCGAGAGCGGGCCTCGTAGTGGACGAAGGTTTGGTTGCGATCTGCATCAAGACGGATTCTTTTCCAGCATACATCCTCGCGCGGGAGTTCTTCAAGAGGGCGGAGCCTCCCACGGGCATCGTTTGCGCCCGCGACGAGCACGCGGGGGGAGCATGCCAGGCGGCGACTGAAGCGGGACGCGTGGTCGGGCGCGACGTTTCAATCATCGGATTCGGCGCGTTGGGGGATTGGGCCGCGGACCCCGTGCTCACGACGTTCCGCGAGCCGGCGTACGAGTTGGGGGCGGGCGCTGCGGAGATGCTCATCGATCAGGTTACGAATGGCTGGCGCCCGCCGGAGAGGCGGGAATTCGAGCCGCGCCTACTGCTGAGGCGCAGCGTGGGGCCTCTGCTGGAACCGCACCCATGAGGATGCGGTCCGCCTGCCCCGCGCGCCCATCGCGCTCCCCGTTCATTAAAAGGAGGCCCCATGCGCATCGGATTGGCTTGCCGGAACATCACCCCGCCGTTCCGCACGACGATGGGGGGGTATGGCGCAAGACAGGACCATTTTGACGGCGTACACGATCCCCTGACGTTTACGGCCATCGTGATCGAGGAGGGGCCGCGGCGGGCGCTGATCGGCGCGGCGGACCTCATCGGCTTCACCGACTATGCAAGCCCCCCCTCCCTGCACAAGCGGCTCGCCAGGATCGTCGGTTGCCCGGAAGAGAATGTCCTTCTGAACGCCTCCCACACGCACGGCGGACCTCACATCGTTGACCGGAGCATCTTCGATAGCTTCACGCAGGACATTGAGTCGGCCAAGCGCTACAAGGCGTGGCTGTTCGACCAGGTCGCGGAAGCGGCGCACGAGGCGGCGGGGTCCCTGTTCGAAGGCACCCTCTGGTTCGCCGAAGGAAAGACGGGCTTCCCCATGAACCGCCGGTTGGAGCGGAACGGGGAAGTCGTCAACGCGCCGCGCCCGGACGGGCCGATTGACGGCAGAATGCAAACGCTGACCATCCGGAACAAGGCCGGGGAGATCGCGGCGATCGGCATGCGGCTCTCCTGCCACCCGGTCGCGACGGGGGCGCAGCACTTGATCACCGCCGACTTCGTCGGCGCATGGCGCGCGGAGATGTCGCGCGCCTTCGGGCCAAAGGTCATCCCCTTCTTCCTGCAGGGATCTGGCGCGGACACTCGCCCGCGACACGCGGCAAACGGCGACCGCTGGCGGGAACTCAACCACGCCGAACTGGAACCGATCGGCCGAGAACTCCTTGCCGAATCGCTCGCGATTCTCACCTCCGGGAAGCAATTGCAGATCAGCGACCTCATACTCCAGGGGAAGATCAACACAGTCTGCGCCCCTTGCCGGAAGCGGTACACGCAGGCAGCGCAACTCAAGCCGTTGCTTCAGAGCGACAACAGGTATGAACGGCTCTACGCCCAGGAATGCCTGCGATTGATCGAATCAGGCAAGGAAGTCCCCGATCATGCAGACCTTCATGTTCAGACGCTCTGGCTGAGCCGCGAGTTCGCCCTGATCGGCCTCAACGTCGAGCCGTTGCTGGCGCTGGGGGCTTACGTGGAATCCGCCATCGCGCCGCCGCGCCGCGCCATTCTCCTGGGGTACACCAACGGCGCCCTGTGCTATGCGCCCGACTCGGCGGAGATGAAGCGCGGGGGGTATGAAACGACCTCCTACCTGTTCCAGCCCTGGACGGGGCCGCTGCTGCCGGGGTTGGAGAAGTTGCTGGCCGAAGCCGTTGTGGCCGTCCCGGGGCGACAATCGCCTGCGTCCGGGACGGGCTCCCGCCGCATCGGGGCCCGGGCCGCGAAACCACGCCGGACACAGCGGCGCGCATGAGACAGATCCCCGTGCCACCTGCTCCAACCGGACGTGAAGCTCCTCCTGCTGAAATCCCGGCACCCGACCCGGCGGGGGGCGCGGTGGCGGAGTATCTTCGCCGCAACCGGACGGAGATGCTGATCCTGGTCAGCATGTCCGCCCTCTACTTCTTCGCCTACTTCCAGCGAATAGCGGTCCCGGGAACGATCTTCGACGAACTGCAAAGCTCATTCCATACCTCCGCAGGAGCGGTGGCCTGGCTTGCCGCGCTCTACCTCTACATCTACGGCGGCACCGCGCTGCTTGCGGGGGTCCTGAGCGACCGGTTCGGGTCGGTGAAAGTCCTCCTGGCCGGCGGCCTGATCATGAGCGTCGGCTCGGTGCTGTTCCCGCTCTCGCCTTCGCTGGGGATGCTCTACGCAACGCGCGCCCTCGTCGGACTCGGCGCGGGGCTGATCTACCTGAGTATCGTCAAGGCATTGGACAGCCTCTTCGGCGAGAAGCACTTCGCCATCTTTCTCGGCGTGACGCTCTTCCTGGGATACTCGGGGGGGCTGGCAGGCACGTTCCCCTTCGAGCGCCTGGTGAACGGAGTGGGCTGGCGCATGGCGTTGCTCACGGCGGGCATCCTTTGCACGGCGGCGTTCCTCGCTGCGGCGCTGCTCTTCCGGAAGAACCGCCGCATCCGCCAGCGGCGCATCCCGCTTTCGGACCTGAAGTTCCGGAAGATCCTCGGGGGGAGGCAGTCCCGGCTCCTTCTAGTCGTCGGTCCGGTCACCTTCGGCGTCTACTTCCTCGTTCAGGCGACGATCGGCAAGAAATTCCTGGCGGACTATTGCGGGATGAGTTCCGCCCTGTCGGCGACGTTCACATTCGTAATGATGCTCGTCACGATGATCATGGTATTGTCCGCAGGGTTTGTATCACGCCTGCTGGAGAACCGCCGCAAGCCGGTGATCGTCGTGGCGGTCGGGCTGGCGCTGTTCTCCATCGCCCTGTTGGAAGTGTGCGCCCGGTTTGGCCTCGGGCGCGGCTGGTTCCTGCTGTGCTACGTCGTCCTGGGGTTGTCCACCATCGGATCGCCGATCTGCTCCGTCCTGATGAAGGAGTCAAACCCATCCGGGTCGGTGGGCACAGCCATCGGAGTGCTCAACGGCGCGTCCTACCTGGCGGTCGCGGTCATCACGAACTTCGCCGCGTACGCGATGGATTGTTTCAGCGCGAGCGCCAAGAGGACGGCCACCGCCGTCATCTACCCTCGTGCGGCGTACGAGACGATCTTCATCGGTTGCTTCTTCCTTGCGTTGGCGGCGTTCATCTGCGCGCTGTGCCTTCGCGAATCGCACGGGAAGTCAATCTATGTCGAGAAGCCGCCTGCTGAGGGCAGGCGTATTTCGGGTTTGACGTCAACCCACCAGTAAATCGTATCGCGGTAACCGGTATAGTCCCGCATGTTTCCGTCTCGCAGGGATGCCAGTGCCGCTTTTCATCCCACAGTGTGCCCGCACTCTGCACTTCCACGCCGATGCGTCGACACGGGTGACTTTGCTCTCGACCGTGAGCCCGCTTCACAACTCCACCGGTACCCACATTCTTCTCAATTTCCCGCGATTCAGAGGCAGACAAGGTCTTCAAGAGGGACAGGGACAACTTGGGGAATCATGGCTTAAGGCTGGCTTAAGCCATGAACGCCTATGCTTACACAATTTCATTTGATGAAGATCAAGCACGATGGGTAGAACACTTCTTTAATTTTCGCTTCTTTACTTGGCAACGCAGCTGCTCGCCCTTGGCTGCGTCTTGGGACTGGTCGAATGTGCGGTATCTGCGGTATTGTCTCACTGGCCGGCAATGAGCCGAGCGACGACATAAAGGACACGGTCGCCGCGATGGTGGCAGCGGTCACTCACCGAGGTCCGGATGAACACGGCATGGTCACTTCCGGCTCCGCCGTCCTGGGGGCGACGCGCCTGGCCATCCGGGGGCTCCAGGACGGCGCTCAGCCGCTGGTGGAGAGCGAGAGCGGCATTGTGGTCGTCTGTAACGGGGAGATTGACAATCACAAGGAATTGCGGGAATGGCTGGCGTCCCGTGGCCGGCCCGTGGAGATGGCGACCGACGTGGCGGTCATCCCCGGCCTCTATCTGGAGTTGGGAGACGCTTTCGTCGAACGGCTGGTGGGGGTCTTCGCCCTGGCCGTGTGGGACCCGCGCGGCAACCGGCTGCTGCTGGCGAGGGACCGCGCCGGGGAACGGCCCCTTTTCTTCGCGGCGGGGAAGGATGAGGTGCGTTTCTCCACGGAAATCTCCGGGTTTGCCCTGGATCGTTCGTTTCCGCTGGAGATATCCGTGCCGGCGGTGGCGGGTTACATCGAGAGCGGCTGTTTCTTTGCTCCAGCCTCCCCGTTTGCCGGGATTCAGAAAGTCGGCCCGGCCGAGATTGTGGCGATCAGCGCCGATGGCCTATCGCGGCGTCGTTATTGGCATTGGAACATTCGAAACGTCGAAAAGATTCCTCACCCGAGCCTGGACGCATTCGACGAGATATTCCGCGGGGCTGTGCGGAAGCAGACGGACGTGGATGTCGAATATGGCGTGTTCCTGAGTGGGGGGCTGGACTCGTCGCTGGTGGCCGCCGTGACGAAAAGCGTCCGCCCGGGATACGCCCTGAAGGGTTACACCCTTCGCTTCTGCGAACCGTCCTATGACGAAGGGGAGTATGCGGAACGAATCGCGCGGGAACTGGGCATTCCTCTAGCGACGGTCCTGGTGAAGGCGGAGATGGTCCCAGCAGAAATCGCCCGAATCGTCCGCATGGTCGGAGAACCCCTGGCGGACCAGTCCTGGGTGCCCACCGTTCTGCTGGCGCAAAGGGCGGCGCAGGAAGCCAAGCTGGCGCTTGTGGGCGAAGGAAGCGATGAGTTGTTCGGCGGCTACCCGACGTACATCGGTGCACGCGTGGGAGAACACTACGCGCGGCTTCCGGGATGGTTCAAGCGCGGCTTTACGTGGGCCGTGGAGAAATGGCCCCCCAGCGACAAGAAGGTGAGCTTCTCTTTCCTCCTTAAACGATTCGTGCAGGGATGGGAATACGACGCCATCTCCCGTCATCTGCTCTGGACGGCGAACATCTCGCCGCCGCTCCTGGAGCGACTCGGCGTCGCGCCCGCGTCTCCGCGCGAGGTGGATCGCTCATACACGGAGTTGCTGGACGCGATCCAGGAACTGGACCTTGAGACATCGCTGGCGGAAGGTCTGCTCATGGAGAAGGACCACGGCAGCATGAGTTGCGCGCTGGAACTGCGCACGCCCTTTCTCGATAAAGACGTTCTGGAGTTTGCGGCGTCGCTCCCCGTGAACGAACGGGTCCGCGGCGTGACAACGAAGGCATTCTTGAAGCGGTACTCGCTTCGCTATCTTCCGCATTGGGTGGTTCACCGGAAGAAGCGGGGGCTGTCCGTGCCGTTCAACGCGTGGTTGCGCGACCCCTTGTACGACTGGGCCCGCTCTCGCCTCGACTCCGAACTTCTGGAGGAGGCGGGGGTGAACCGGAAAGCGGCCGTCGAGTTGTTGCAGGAGAACCACGACCGCGTTGCCGATCATGGGCGCGCCCTGTGGACGCTGATCGTACTGAGCGAATGGCTGGAGTGGGTTTCGACATTGAACGGAGGCGCGCCGCTGCGTGACGGCTCCGTTCAGTCTGCGCAAGGTAAGGGAACATGACATGCTGGGAAATCGGGATGAGTCGCTCGGCCCGGACGCGCTGACGCCTGAGAGCGCGTCGAGGAGAGGGCTGCTTTGCGCGGTCCTTGTGGCGCTCCTGTTTGTCGCGGTGTTGCTGCCGACTCTCGGGAGGGACCTGGGCTATTACGCTGACGAGTCCTACTATGACGACGTCGCGATCCGAATGGTGCAGACGGGCGACTACGTTATCCCCCATTACCTCTCCGATGGGCTCCCGCATTTCAACAAGCCGATTGTCACGTACTGGATGATCGCCGCCAGCTACAAGCTGATGGGCATCAACTTCTTCACGTCGCGGCTGCCCTCCCTTCTCGCCGGCTGTCTGCTCGCGTGGATTACATTCCGACTCGCGCGCGTCCTGTTCCGAAGGAAGGAAAGCGCCACTCTGGCCACTCTGGTCCTTCTCTCCAACTTTCTGATCATCAATTACTCCGTCGTTTCAATGCCGGATATCTTCCAGACGCTGTTCCTGACGGCTAGCTTCTGCGGCTTTGCCGCCATCCTGTTCAACAAGGATCACTCCCTGCTGAACTATGCCCTGGCGTACGTCGGCGCGGGACTGGCGGTGGAAACGAAGGGACTCCCCGGCCTGATCCTGGTAGCCTACGTCTTCTGCTTCTGTCTGCTTCTCAGGCAGAAGACGGGGGTTCGCTGCCGCAACCTGGTGGAATGGAAGATGCTGCTGCTGGGAGCGGTCGTGGCCTTCTCGTGGTTTGTGATCATCACCATTCAGTACAAGAGCGCGGCGATATTCGGCCATCCGCATAAGCTGGACGGGTTCCTCGCCGACCAGATCGGCGATGAACTTCCCGGAAAGGGGAAGGCCCATCGGCTGAGCAATGTCCTGTTTTACCTCCAATCCCCTTGCAGCCATTTTGCGCCGTGGCTGCTCTTCCTTGCCATGGCGTTGATCCCCGACTTCAGTCTTTTCAGAAATTTCTGGCGGGAACACAAGGCGAAGCTGCTGTTCATTCTCTGCTGGGGCGCGCTCCTGGTCCTGATCTTCTCCATGAGCAAGCAGGTTCGTGGGCGGTATCTGATGCCGGTCTATCCGATGCTCGCCGTCATCGTCGGTGCTTTGCTGGCCGAGATCATCGAGAAAGGCAGGAGCAGTCGCTGGGTCCGCAAGACGTGCAAAGGGATGCTTCTGCTCATGGCGCTGTTCGGGCTGGTGATCGGCCTGGTGGGAGTGTGGTGCGGCACGGCACTTGTCGTGGGGGGCCTCATCCTGTCCATCGCCGCCCTTGCGTTCTTCCTTGCTTCTCTGCGCCGCAAGGATTCTTTCTGCTTTTGCGGCCTTGCCGCCTCGCTTCTTATTGCAGTTAGCGTGTACACCGTTCTCGTGAAACCGGCCTTCGACGTTTCTCCTCTTCCGGGCATAACCCGACAGCTTGCGAGTGCGGGTTTGGACGGCTCAAAAGTCGCCGGAGTGGGGCTTCCAACTCGCGCGGCAAGCCAAATCAACGTGTTGTCGGAAGGACGGATTCAGATTCACGGCACGACGGATAAAGTGACCTTCGGCGACGTGCAGAAGTACCCGGTGATCCTCCTTTCGCAGGAGTATAGGGATAAGTGGAATCTCGAAGGCTACCAGTTCCAGCCGTGCGGTTGCTCGTACAGGGAATGGACCGCCGCCGACATACGGAAGCTTCTGCGCACCCGCGACTTGGACTCGGTCATGGAGGGAAGAAAGATACTCTACTATATTGCGACCAAGTGAACCATACCTCGGAGCACGTGCTTATGTCCCTGGCCGGTACTCAGAAGAAAGTGGACGCGTGGCGGAATGAATACAACCATAGGAGCCCTCTTAGGAGGGAAGTCTCAGCTTCGGCATCAAGATGAAGGCCAAGACAAATAGGAGTACCTCATGACGAAGATCGCGTTTTTGGACATCAAACGAATGCACGACCCCCTTCGCGGCCAGTTGCACCGCGCCGCGTTGGAGGTGATTGACGGCGGGCATTACATTGGCGGGGAACAGGTCAAGAATTTCGAGAAGGAAATGGCCTCCTGGATGGGGGCGCCGGAGGTCTGCGGCGTTTCCTGCGCAACGTTCGGGCTGTTTGCCGCGCTCAAGAGCTTCGGCATCGGCCCCGGTGACGAGGTGATCACGACTGTCCACACCGCCATTGCCACAGCGGAGGCGATCGGCCTCACGGGCGCGCAGGTCGTCTTCTGCGACCTGAAACCGGGTTACTTCTTCCTGGACGCGGATGAGGTGGAGCGCAAGATCACCCCCCGCACGAAGGCGTTGATCCCGGTGCATCTCTACGGCCAGCCGGTCGAGTTGGATCGCATCTGCGCCCTGGCGAAGGCGCACGGGCTGCGCGTTATCGAGGACTGCGCGCAGGCGCAAGGGGCGCGCTACGGCGGGCGATACGTCGGCCTGTTCGGCGACGCCGCCGTGTTCAGTTTCTTCCCCTCCAAGAACCTCGGTGGGTTCGGCGACGGCGGCGCGGTGGCGATGCGCGACCCGGAGCGGATGCGCTGGCTTCGCATGTTCTGCAACCACGGACGCGAGTCCAAGTATCTCCATGAGTTCGAGGGAATCAACAGCCGGCTTGACGCCATCCAGGCGGCGCTGCTGCGCGTCATCCTTCCGCAGGTGGACCGATGGAACGCAGCGCGAAGGTCCGTCGCCGAATGGTATGGCGAGGAACTTGCGGGCGTCTCCGAGGTCCTCCGCCCGGCCGACCTGCCCGGCACGGAGCCGGTCTACCATGTCTATGTCTGCCTGGTCCCGGACCGCGAGGCGCTGCGGACGGAACTGATGCGAAATGGCATTGAAAGCGGAGTCCACTACCCCTGCTCGCTGAACACATTGCCCGCTTTTGCACGGTTGGGCCAGGGGAAGGGATGCTTCCCTCTCGCGGAGCGCGCCTGCGAGCACATGCTCTCCCTGCCGATGCACCCCGCGATGACTCGCGATGAAGTGCGCGCGGTGGGTGGAGTCATCCGTAAGTTCTACCGCGGGGGGAAGGCATCATGACGGAGCCGCGCCCCGCTCTCTCTGTGGTCATTCCCGTCTACAACGAACGCGACAACCTGACGCCGATGCTGGATGAGCTCGAAGCGGTGTTGCGCGGCGTCGGCCGCGACTTCGAGGTGATCTGCGTGGACGACAAGAGCACAGATGACAGTCTGCTTCTCCTGGAGCGCCTCCGGGCCAGCCGCCCGCACCTGCGCATCGTGCGGCATAATGTCAATTGCGGCGAGAGCGCCGCGCAGGCCTCCGGGTTCCGCCATGCCAGGGGGGACGCCATCATCACCATGGACGCGGACCAGCAGAACGATCCCGCCGACATCCCGATGCTTCTGGACGGGTTGCAGGGGGAGGTCGCCGCGGTGTGTGGCGTGCGGCGCAAGCGTGAGGACAGCCGGGTGCGCCGCATCTCCTCGCGAATCGCCAACCGCTTTCGCAACACCCTCACGGGGGACCGTATCGCGGACGCCGGATGCACCTTCCGCGCACTGCGCCGCGACGCGCTGGGGGAGGTGCCGGTCTTCAACGGGCTGCACCGCTTCCTTCCGACATTGCTGCGCCTCCAGGGCTTTCAGGTCGTGGAGATCATGGTGAATCACCGCCCGAGGACGCGCGGAAAGTCGAAATACGGTGTCGGGAACCGCATGTGGCGGGGGATCGTGGACTGCCTGGCCATGCGCTGGTACCGCGCGCGATGCGTCCCAGCCAATCGGTGCCGTCCATCATGAATGAACTGCCCCACGACGAGGCCATCGCTCTGCCGGCCGCTCGCCGGCTCCCGTGGGGGAGAATATGCCTGCTGGCGGCGCTCCTGGCCGCCGCCGTCTTCCTGGTCCACCTGACTCCCCTGTGCGACTTAGTCAAGGAATGGCGCACCCCGCAGCCGAAGCTGGCGCAGTACGGCTGGGCCGGGCCGCTGGTCTTCATCGGTCTGAGCGCCCTCCTCATCGCGGTGGGGTTCCCGCGCCTGGTGCTCTGCTCCATCGCCGGTCTGGCCTTCGGCTTCGTGCGCGGATTGATCTGGTCGGAGATCGCCACCGTAGTCGGTTCTTACGCGATGTTCTGCTTCGTTCGCTGGGCCGGGCGAGAGATGGTGCTGCTGCGGTGGCCCTGGCTGAACCGCTACGCGCAGGCGCTGGGAAAAGGGGCGTGGTCGACGGTCCTGATTTCGCGGCTCTTGCCCATCAGCGGGTTGTTGGTGAACGCGACGCTGGCGCTCACCACCGTCAGGCATCGCGATTTTCTGCTGGCCTCGGCCATCGGTTTCCTGCCGGAGGCCATCCCCGCCGTGCTCGCCGGTGCGGGCATCGGCCAGAATTCGCTGGGCCGAGGCATCGGCTTCGGCTTGATCGCCGTCGTGCTCATGCTGGCGGCGGGCTTTGCCGTGAAGCGGTATCGCAAGTCGTCGGCCGTCAAAGAGATGGACCTTCCTGCAAGTCAGCCTATGGAGAAACAGAATGGCACCGTCAAAGGATAGCAGTTCCGTTCTCAATTTCGCGCTCATCGGTTGCGGGCGGATTTCCGAGAAACACCTCACGGCGCTGACTAGCGGCAAACTGCCGGCAAAGCTGATCGCCGTCGCCGATATTGACGAATCGAAGGCGAAAGCCAAGGGGGAAAAGTACGGCGTCCCGCACTACCGGGACTACCATGAGATGCTCGACGCGCATCCCGAAGTGGACGTGATCAGCGTCCTGACCCCGTCGGGCTACCACGTGGACCATGTCGTGGATCTGGCCCGGTACGGCAAGAACATCCTCGTGGAGAAGCCGATGGCGCTGCGCGTGGAGCACTGTGACGCAATGATCGAGGCTTGCCGCAAGAACGGCTGCCGCCTCTTCGTGGTCAAGCAGAACCGGTTCAACCCTGCCGTGGTAGCCGCGCGAAAGGCGCTGGAGGATAGCCGCTTCGGAAAGATGGTCATGGCCACGGTCTGCGTGCGCTGGCGCCGCGACCAGGCGTATTATGACCAGGCTGCCTGGCGCGGCACCTGGGCGCTTGACGGCGGCGTGCTCTCGCAGCAGGCCACGCACCACCTCGACCTGATGCAGTGGTTCATGGGCCCGGTGGAAACCGTGCAGTGTCAGGCCGCCACGCGCCTGATGAACATCGAGGCCGAGGACACCGCCGCCGCAATTCTCAAGTTCAAGTCCGGCGCGCTCGGTATTTTCGAGGCGACCGTGGCGACCCGGCCGAAGGATATGTGCGGGACGATGAGCCTGCTGGGCGAGGGGGGATCGGTCGTCGTCGGCGGCATTGCCGTCAACGAGATCGCACACTGGGAGTTTGAGAAGAAGCGGCCCGAGGACGCCGACATGCGAAAGACGCACTCGCAGCAGGTGGCGTCCGTCTATGGGAACGGGCATGAGCCGTACATCGCTACGGTTATTGACGCCATCCGGAACAACCGCCCGGGCCTGGTGGAAGGGGCCGAGGGGAAGAAGAGCATCGAAATTCTCACGGCGCTGTATGAGTCCGCCGCGCTGGGCGGCGCGCCGGTGGTCCCCGGCCAGCCCATCACTCATGCGCGGATCGGCCTCCGCCAGTAGCTGTCGGGACGCCTGGCCTGCGCGCGCGCACCCGGCATCATGGACCGCTTTGAGAACAAGCCGAACCTGGTCGTGCCTGGCGTCGGAAGTCAGGACCACCCTGAGAGGCTTCGAGAGTATATAATGGCCTATGGCCCTGCGGAGCGATCTAAGATGCCTCGCAGGTGGATTGAGTTGACCTGAGGGCGCTTGCTATGCGTGTGCTTATCGTCGAGGATGAGGAGAAGCTGGCCCGGAATGTCGCCTCGGTCTTGAAAGAGGTGGCCTCCAGCGCGGTGGACCTTTCGCATGACGGAGAAGACGGCCTGCACATGGCCCTGACCAACTCCTATGACCTGATCATTCTGGACCTGATGCTTCCCAAGGTGGATGGGCTGACGCTCCTGGCGCGTCTACGCACCCGTAAAATCCAAACCCCTGTGCTGGTCCTGACGGCCCGAGACGCCGGCAGCGAAGTGATTCGCGGTCTGAACCTGGGCTGCGACGACTACGTGACGAAGCCGTTCGACATGGGCGAACTCGTGGCCCGCTGCAAAGCGCTGATTCGGCGTTGCCATGGCCAGGCTTCATCGCTCATCCGCGTCGGCCCGCTGGCGATCAACACGCTCTCCCGGCAGGTGGAGTTCGGGGGGCAATCGTTCCTGCTGCCTGCCATGGAGTACCGTTTGCTGGAATACCTGGCAATGCGGTCGGGCGAAGTGATTTCCAAGACGGAGATCTTGGACCATCTGTACGATTTCCATGCGGAGCGTTTCTCCAACGTGATCGAAGTGTACATCTCCGCGTTGCGCCGCCGGTTCGACCCCGCCCCTCCGTACAAACTGATCCACACTCTGAAAGGGCACGGATATATGCTTGGGGAGCGGGCGGCATGAGCCAGTGGCCGCTTAAGTGGCGCATCTCCCTGATGGTCGCTTCGGCGATTCTGGCCGCCGCCGCCCTCAACGGGGTAACGGCCTACCTTGACATGAAGGAACTGCTCATCCGCGCCACGGACCACAGGCTTCAATCCATGACCACTGGCACCTTTGCCGTTCTCGATGAGCACCTGACGGATGAGGAGACGAAGGAGGAAGTCCGAGCGATCGTCGGAATCTCCGCACACCGGCGCGTGTCCGTTTTCCGTGTGTGGATTGATGGCAATGCCGCCGACGTGCCTTCGAGCCAGATAGAAGGGGAGGCGTCGGCCCGGATTCTTGACGCCTCGGTTCTGGCGCGCGTGGCAACGCCCGCGCCGGGGAAGAATGTTCGCTTTGACTGCGGCAAGGCGGGAGATGAGTACCGGGCGATCTGGGCGCGTTCCCGCAGTGGCGTGGGCGCCACCAACGTGGCCATCGCCGAATCGAGCCATTACATCTACGAGGATCTGGCCGAGTACCGCAATACGCTCTTGTGGGGCGCCGGCTCCATGCTGCTGATGACAATTGCCGCCGCGACGCTGCTGGTGTGGCTCGGCCTGCGCCCGATCGGCCGGACGGCCCAGATGCTCAGTGTCATCACGGAGCGGAACGTCGGCGAAGTCCGGATCGAACCCGACGGTGTGCCGGTCGAGATCAAGCCTTTTGTGCGGGCGGTCTCCGACCTGCTGGCGCGCTTGGCCAAAGCCTTGCAGGAGCAGAAGCGATTTGTTTCGGACGCTTCCCACGAATTGCGCACGCCGTTGTCCGTCGCACAAAGCACCATCGATGCTACGCTGGTTAAGGAGCGGACGCCGCGTGAGTACCGCGCTGCGCTGGCAGAGATTCACGAAGACTTAGACCGAATGGGGCGGATGATCGAGGAACTGCTAGTATTGGCACGGCTGGATGAGACGATGCCCGAGCGGGAGCTCGAACCCGTCGAACTTGCGCCACTGATCGAGAGTGTCGCCGAGGGTTGCCGGACGCGGGTGGTTGAGGCCGGTGGAATGATTAGATTAAGTCTCAGCGCGGTCACCGTGCGCGCGGACAGCGCACAGTTGATGCGCCTGTTCTCCAATCTCCTTGACAATGCGGTCCGGCACGGCCCGAAGGGAGGCGTGATTGAGATATCCATCCGGGCGGAGAAAGACGGCGTGGTCGTCATCTGCGTCCATGACGAGGGGGGGGCTATCCCGGCCGACGCCTTGCCGCATCTCTTCGAACGCTTCTATCGCGCAGATCCCGCGCGCAGCCGCTCCACTGGAGGGACCGGCCTGGGCCTGAGCATCGCTCGCGAGATCGCCCTCCGCCACGGCGGGGACATTACCGCGTCCTCCGCGCCGGAGGAGGGGACCAGTTTCTGCGTTCGGTTGCCCACAGTGTAAGAGGCCGCGGCAGTTCCTACCCTCTGAGGTTCTGAGCCAATCACGTCGCCCTCTGTCCACCCACTCGCGCTTCTCGATCCTTCCGAAGCCATTTCTTGCGCTACGGATTCCCCGCACCGGTACAACCTGGAATTAAGGTTGCCTTAAGGTTCACGTGCTATGCTAATAACCTCGTTTGACGGACCGTGGCGTCATCAGCGCCAAGACGAAAGGGGATGTTCTGGAGATGACCGCCACGACATGCCGTCAGCAATGACGCTGGGATGAACACCGGGAAGCTTCAGTGATGCGGTTTGAGTCCTCATTCTGAAACCGTTCACACTTTCATTTGTGCATGTCCGCATTGTGACCGCAACCAGTCTCATGGTTATTGGCAGGTTCGAAGACTATGCCCAAGTCACCCATTGATCGCGGCGGCCTTCGCTTCTACCTCGCGCTGATTGTCTTGATCAACGGAGCCATTTCCCACCTTGCCTTCTTCAATAGCGCCCCGCCGGCTGTCGTGGGGCTGCTGAAGGGGAACATGACGGCCCTGTCGATACTTCTCTCCCTGCCTCTGATTCTGCTCGGCACGGCAATCCATTTCTGGGCAAAAGGTTGCCTGATGCAAAATCGGGTCGTGGCGGTGATCGGCCCCTACCGTTATGTCCGTCACCCATTCTACCTGGGCAACGCACTCATAGACTTCGCCATTGCCGTGATGTCGGGGTGGTGGCTGCTGATGCTGGTATTGCCCTTCTGGTGGCTGGCGGTCTACATCCCGGTCATGCGCGGGGAGGAACAGCACCTTATTGGCATCTTCGGAGACGCGTATCGCGACTACATGAAACACATTCCCCGGCTCATTCCTTTCCGCCGCCCCCTCCCGCCCAACGGCGAAGGGTTCTCGTGGAAGAATCATAACATTGCCGAAGGCATGGAAGTGCCTCGCGCCTTCAGACTGCTCGCATACCCGCTGGTGTTCTTTGTCTGGGGCCGACTGTGGTCGGATGGCGGCCGGTTCCTCTCAGACGCCTATCACGTTCACATCCTGGCCTTGTCCGGGTTGGTTCTCTTGTATGGCTTGTCCCTGGAGTTCCGGCAGCATCTCAAACGCGGCCAACTCATCCTGCCTGCCGCCGTGCGCCACCCGGCGATCCGCATAGTTGTCTGCTTGTCGACGATTGCGGTCGCTTTCTTCTGCGGATCGTTCGAACTGGAACTGGATGAACTCACCGTGGGACTGGGCGTTGCCCTTCTCTTCCTCTCGGTCTGCGCAGTTATATTTCGCAAGCGCAGCGCCCTGTTGTTCGCGGAGGGGGTGGTGCTGGTCAGCGTGACAGTCCTGTGCGAACTGCCGTGGCTGGCCGTCGTGCCAGTCTTGTTCTATGGCGCGCTCATCATGGACCATCGGCTCCGTACGGGCGGTCGCGTTTCGACCCCCGCAGTTGCCGACGCCGTCTTTCTGCCGACCTTGCCGGCCCTCTATGGTTTCCTGATTCTCCTCGGCCCGTTGTGCGCGGCGCTCAAGGAGTATCTGATGGACCGCACGTGATCCATCGGCGATTCGCCGAAGAGCGGTTTGCCACGGGCATCGGAACGCTCCTCGCGAGGCACGGGAGGAGCTTGCGTGATAGCATGCAATGATGGAAAGACTCGGGCGGGACTTGCCCCCGCGACCGCCAGGTCCGATGTGGCGCTAATTGAGTCGCCGTACTCAATCGGGCAGGACAGGTGGGGGACTCTACCAGCACCTCGAACTGGTGGACACCGCAGGGGCGGTGAACATGTTGAAGATGCCCAAGTCAGATGCTGAGGCGCGCGCAACTGGCACTGACGCAGCCAGAGATTGACGCGTGGAACGTGAAGTCCACATGGGGCGAAGTGTCTGGGAGCTTCGACGGCCGGAGGGGCCAGCAAAAAAAAGAGGCCCAAACCAGTGACGGGCAAGTTCCACAGGCATTGCGCGGTGAAACTACGGGTCGGCTTCTTCATCATGGTCAGCGGCGGAATTCAACGCTGTCCGTCACTGTTGGGAGGAATGGCGCCGGCATCCTGTGTAACGAAGATCAGGCCATCGGTCTGGAACCCAAACCGCAGAGCCTCTGAGATCAGGCCATCCAGGACGGGCGCTGGAAGTGTCTTCTCCCGCGCAAGGATCCAGAGGTAAGACTTGCTTGGACCGCAGACCATTGCGCAGGAATAAGCCTCACGGTCCAAGGCGATCACGTTGTAGGCTCCGTAGAAGGGCCAGAAGAACGTCACCTTCAGGTGGCCTTTAGTCGGCTCTTCCACGAAATAGGCCCGGCCCTCGACTTCCTTCCAACGACCGCTCTTCGGGTCATAGCCCCGGTTATGTACGGCGATGCCGCCATCATCTCTCGGCGTGTATGTCGCAGATACGCTGGTAAGGCCCCTTTCGAAGCTATGGTCCAATCGGGCGACCTCGTACCACGTCCCCTGATAGCGCTGGATGTCGAATCTTTCCACGACCTGAACGCCAGATGGAATGCCTGTACATCCGGCAAGAATCAGAGAGGACGCCACTGCGAATATGTTCGATGCCTTCATTTCACTCTCCTCTCTGACATCGTTCAGACTGCCTGTCCGGTGGTGGTCGGATCGTGTTCTCCATGCAACCAGAGATTGCGTTCCTGTCGTTCAACGACCAGTCATCCGTTCCAGCTCTTCCGGATACCGCGCCCGGCAACTTCCTTGAACGTTTTCGGGATTCTTCCGTCGCACGGGGTGACGCTTTGGTAGGCCATGGCTCTATCCCTTTCCAATGGTGACGTGCGGTTGTCGAATGATGCCGCCATCATGAATTGCGAAGCCACCATGCTTGCATAACGAACATCCTCTCTGGTCGCCCGCGGGATTCAAGTCAATTTCACAACCATCTTGCCCACATTCTTCCCTTGGAAGAGACCGAGAAAAGCGTCAACCGCTTTGTCGATCCCTTCCTCTACCGTTTCCTTGTTCTTCAGTTTCCCAGCTCGGAAATAGCCGCCCACTTCCTGTTCAAACTTTTCCTGGTGGTCCAGCCAATCGCGAACGAGCATTCCTTTCATCGTCAGCCGCTTGGTGATCATGTTGAATAGATTAGAGGGGCCGGGTCGCGGCGTCTTCTCGTTGTAACCTGAGATGCCGCCGCAAGCGATGATCCGACCATGCGCCCGCAAAGCCGAGAGCGCCGCTTCGAGCGCTTCGCCTCCCACGTTGTCGAAATAGACATCGATCCCGTCCGGCGCCGCCACATTCAGTTGTTGGAGTACCGGGCCACCCTTGTAATTGAAGGCGACATCAAATCCACATTCTTCTCGCAGAAACAAGACCTTCTGCATTGATCCGGTTGACCCTATGACACGGCACCCGCGCAGTTTTGCGAGTTGCCCGGCCACATTGCCCACGGCGCCGGCGGCTCCCGAAATATAAACGACGTCGCCGGCTTTGACCTCCGCCACATTCAACCCGACCCAAGCGGTCATGCCCGTCATGCCGAGGGCGCCAAGATAGACCGAAAGCGGCTGGACCTCACGGCTGACCGGGTGGAGTTCTTTCGGCGAGGCAATGAAGTATTCCCGCCAGCCAAAGTTGGAAGTGACGGCATCGCCCGGCTTGAATGACTTGGCGCGCGACTCGATGACCTCGCCGACGGCGCCGCCGTCGAGCGGTCTGCCCAACTCGAACGGCGGGACATACGACTTCCCGTCGTTCATGCGACCACGCATGTATGGGTCCACCGACATAAAGAGGTTGCGAACCATCACCTCGTGGTCCTGCAATGGCTCTAGTTCGGTCCGAGCCAGCGCAAAGTTGGCTGCGGTTGGAAGCCCATTGGGGCGGGAGGCCAACCGAATCTCGTGACTTACCACACGTGTCATAGCGGTTTCCCTTTCTGTCCCTCTGCCGTGGTCTTCTTCGATATGTCGCAGATGGCCGACTTCCTTTGTTCACAACGAGCGTCGCAGTGGGTATCCGCCGATTCAAGAAAGTTCGACGGCCGTTCTCGTTCTGCGCGCGATTCTACCGAGTGGGTTGTGCCTAGAAATCCGCAACGAAGTGGCGATCAACGCCGGAGGCGGTACTAGTCGGCGTGCAGAGGTCGCAACGCAGCGTACTTAGTTCTTTGTGGTCTTGCGCGGTAGGTAAAAAGAGCGCCCCCAAGTTCCACAAGTAGACGACCAGAAATGGCTCTGGGGCGCGGCACGTTAGCGGCACATGGAAGTGCGAATGACTGCCTTTTGTAACGCTTTATTACAAATGAGTACAACTTCAGGGAATTGACGTAAGGGCATTGTCGTACCGTAAGTTCCAACAGCAACGTTGGTTGTGTCTGGAATTGACTTGTGTTTTGAGGGCCTGGTGGGGTCAAACCCATGCTGGTTCAAATCCAGTCTCGGGCACCATTGTTAACAGAAGGCCCTGCATCAGATTGTGATGCAGGGCCTTTTCTGTCCCCCATGGAGCGGGGTGTTACAACTTGCGCCCGAGGCGCACGGCGTGGCGGCCGACGAGATTCTCAGGCGGTCAGAAGCTTCCCGGCTTCCGCGATCAGCAACTCCGCCGTATCCTCCCTGGGACCGCCCCCGACGACCGGCAGGATTTCGTAACCGCCGCGGCTGAAGCATTCCTTGAGCGGCACGTAACCGCATTCGCCGTTGGCAAGCGTGGCGACCAGCGTCCGCCGGAAGGGTGAGGCCTTCTTGATGCTCAGGCCGATTTCGGTGAACGGCTCGCCCGGGAGAAACACAATCGCCGCTTCCTTTCCGAACATCAGCGCCGCCAGGTCGAAGGAGCGCCCGCCCTTGGGCGCATGCGCGTCGTAGTTCAGAAGCTGCTGCGCGAAAAAGCGCGCAACTTCTCCGCTGCCCCGGGCGATATCCTCCGAAGTCAAATTGCCTCCCTGGGCATCTTCCGCCGCCGCGGCCAGCGTGCGGCGCGCTTTCTCCAATTGCTCGGGAGTGAAGATGCGCCTGCCGATACTGACTTGCCGGACGGCCAGTTTCATGGGCACCGGCCCCATCGGCTTTGCTTGCGCCAGCACGCGCAGGAGAATCTCCGCGTAGCCGCGCCCTATCTGCTTGGACTCCGCCACGCCGTAAACGGGCTGCTCCAGGTTGTGGATGTCAACGTGATTGATGTTCCCCGCCGGCGCAATGAGGGTTATCACGGAAACCGCTCCCCCGAGCTTCTCCTGGATGGCGCGCTCGAAGTGGCCGGGCCAGTCGGCGGAGACCAGGTCGCCGCTGGTCGTATCGGTATGGTTGCAGATATTCGCCACGATGCACAGCGGCTTGCCCTCGCGGTCAATCGCCAGGAGCGACACCTCCCGGTCAACGGGGCCTTCGGGCTTGACCACCTGGGGGTTTCCCTTGCCGGGGTTCGTCACCACCGTGCCATCCTTCATCCAGTACCGGCGGTTGAAGGCGAGCGGGTTGTCGTTCGCTGCGCCGCAGCGCAGTTCGGCCGGCGCCATCTGCGCCAGCGCTTCCTTCACCGCCTCAACGGTCTGGCTCGTGACGAACTTCAGGTACTTCTCATCGCCGAGTGCGGCCCCGTCGAAGATGCCCCCAACCTCCGGCCCCGTGTGCGTGTGCGTTGCGCACAGGGGAATGCGATCGGCAAAGGCAAAGCCGGCCTTGCGCAGATCCTCGCGGATGCGCTTGAGGAGCACGTCCGAAAGGAGCGCCAGGTCGTAACTGATGATCCCGGCGACCTCCTTCCCCTGCGTCAGCAGGAGCGCCTTCACGCAGATATCGTCCATCACTCCCTGATTCGGGCGCGGGTTGAAATAACCCACCAGCGAAATTCCTTTCGGCGGGTTGATGACGCGGCGGGCGAAACCGGCTTGCAGGGCTGAACTCATTTGGTGACCCTCCCATGATCCATATTGATTGGCGGATTCATCCTCGAAACTCGTTCGGCCATATTGTAACCCGTCGTATGAAATGTCGGCAACTTGACCTGCCAGCCGGCGAGGCGGCCCCGGGTTGTTGCGTAACCGTCCGCGCTCGATTACACTGGCGCACCGGGTTGAATCTGCCCTTGCGGGAGCCATCGCGTGTCCGGACCGAACGAGTCGAAAAGCGTGATCGTCGCGGCCAATCCGTTCAGCGGCCAGAGGGGAAATCGTCGGCTCGTGGAGCGGCTTTCCGCCGCCCTGGTGGCGGGGGGGCTGGAGCCGCGCGTCATCTGGGACCAGGCGGAGCGGAAGGAACTGCTGGGGCGGGCCGGCCTGGCCCGCGAGTATCGCTGCATCATCGTCGCCGGCGGCGACGGCACGGTCGGCGACGTGCTGAATGAGCAGCCGGCGCTTCCGCTGGCGGTGGCGCCGCTGGGGACGGAGAACCTCTTCGCCAAGGAATTCGGCTTCACGCACGACATGGACCGCCTTGTGCGGGCGGTGACGCGCTGCGATTGCCAAACCATCGACCTGGGAGCGGTGAACGGGCGTCGCTTCAGCCTGATGGTCAGCGCGGGCTTCGATTCCGAAGTGGCGCACCGCGCGACGCAGGCGCGCCGGAAGCACGGCGTCTGCGTCGGACGCGGCGGGCGCATCGCCTTCGTCGGCCCCGTCCTGAACACGCTCCTCCGCTACCATTATCCGCGCGTTCGTCTGGAGGCGGATGGGCAGAGTTGGGAGGGGGTGCATGTCTTCGTCTTCAATACCCCGCGGTATGCCATGGGGCTGAACTTCCTCCCGGACGCCCGGCCCGATGACGGGATGCTGGACTGGCTGGTGCTGGAACGGCCCGGGCTGTGGCGGCTTGTGAGCTACTTCATGGCGGTGCGGATGGGGCGGTGCCTCGCGCGGCCCGACGTGCGCCACGGGCGCGCGCGACGAGTCCGCATCACCTCGCTGGACACCGTCCCCTTGCAGGTGGACGGGGACGCGGGCGGCTGGGCTCCGGCGGAGGTGGAGATACTTCCTTCCACGCTGCGGCTTATCACCTGCGGATGAGAAGACGCAAACGCGACGCCATCGTCCAATGTAGGGGCGCAGCATGCTGCGCCCTGGCTCGGGATTAAGCGGGCCATGCATTGCACGGGCTGAACCCAGCGCCTGCGCCGGCCCGGTCCCGCCGCTGCCCGCCGCCTCACATCTTCCCCAGCACCTTCGTCACGATCTCATGCGCTGCGCGCGGCCGCGCGATGGCGCGCGCCGCCTCCGCCATTCGCGCCAGCAGCGCCGGCTCCTCCAGCAGCCGCACCACCTTGTAGACCAGGTGTGCGGGGGAGTTGGCGCGCATGGCCACGCCGCTCTCCAGCAGATAATCGCTGTTGCGTTCCTCCTGCCCCGGGATCGGATTGAAGATCACCATCGGCAGACCCATCGCCAGGCACTCGCTGCTGGTCAGTCCGCCGCTCTTGGAAACCATCAGGTCGCTGGCGGCCATCAATTCATGCATGTTGTTCATGAAGCCGAAGGGGGTCACGTTGGGATGGTCCTTCGCCACCGCCTGCAGCCCCTTGAGCAGCTTCTCATTGCGTCCCGCGAGCGCCAGCAGTTGCGCCCCCTTGACCTGCTCGGCGATCGTGCGGACGGTCTGGTCCAGGTGCGACAGGCCGAAGCCTCCCGCCGCGATCAGCACCGTGCGGGGTTCCGGGTTCAGCCCCAGATGGCGGCGCATCGCCTGCTGGGAGGGGTAGCGCTTGGAGAATACCGGCATCAGCGGAATCCCGGTGGCGCTCACCGCGGCGTCGCCGACCCCCTTCGCGCGCAGCGCGTACGCCACCTCCTCCGTCGCCACGAAATACTGGTCCACCCCGGGGGTGATCCACATCGTGTGGACGTCGTAGTCGGTCAGCACCACGCTCAGGCTCGCGCGCAACTTCCCCGCCAGGCGGCGCGGCCCGAAGATCTCCGCCGGCAGATAGTGCGTGCAGAGAATTGCGTCCGGGTCATAGCGCTTCACATAATCCACCAGCGGCCGCGTCTGGAGTCGGTCGAACATCGCCGCCAGCTTCTTCGTCTTGCTGTCCACGCTCTTCTTCTCGAATTGCTCGTAGATGAACTTCCAGACCGACGGCAGATTGGTGGCGAGTTTCTCGTAGGTGCTGCTGTAATTGCGGGCATAGGCGGCGTTCGCGTATTCGAGCGCGTTGATGTTCTGGACGTGCACCTGCGGGAAGGAATTGAGCAGCGTGCTTTCCAGCGCCTCGGCGGCGCGCAGGTGCCCCGCGCCTGCCTTGACCGAGATGATCAGAACCTTCTTCGGCTTGCCCATACCTTCTCTCCTCATGAATGTCCGGATGACGCGGCGATTATCGTCGCAGGGACATATGAAAAGCAAGCGCCGAACTCGGTGCAACTGAGGCGTCGGCGGGGGCGTTGCCTCAAGTTGACCGCGTCGCGCGCGTCATGTTAACCTACCCTTGAGGACGGGGCTTTCCACAGAGGAAGGGAAACGATGGCGCGTGATGCATCCTCGGACATTACGGCGACGGCGACCGTGCGCAACGGCTGCTGTGGTGGCTCCTCCTTCTTCGGCAGGCCCGTCGGCGTGGAGGCGGTCGAGCCTCTGCCGCTGCCGGCCACGTTCCCCAACGGCGCGCGGGCCGCGGTGATGATGACGTACGACGTGGAGGGGTTCTACGGCAACGGCTCCGGCAGCGAGGCGCTGGAGATTCGCAACTATTCCCGGCTGGCCGAGCGGCTCACCGCCCTGGGGCTCAAGGCGACCTTCAACGTGGTGGGGCGGATGGCCGAAGAGAAGGGGCCGGAGTTCGTCCGCATCCTGCATCAGGCCGGGATGGAACTGGCCACCCATGGGTACGATCATGAGATGAACCGCGCGGCGGACGGCTTCACCTACCACGGCCATTACGGTTTGAAGGAGAACCTGGAGGACCTCGGGCGCGGCGTGGAGGCGATTCAGGCGATCACCGGCATTCCCGTGCGCGGTGTGCGCCTCCCCTATGGCCATTTCAACGAGCACAGCTACCGCGCCATGGAGCGCCTCGGCCTGGCATGGGCCAGCAATATGGAGATCGACAACTTCATCCACCCCGAATGCGCCTTCGGCCCCGCGCCGTTCCGCCCCGTCATCGGGGGGAAAGTCTGCGACATTGTGGAAATCCCGTTGGACAGTCAGACCTACGATTGGGCTATGTGGGTGGCCGACGGCAAGAACCCCAGCTTCGTCGAGCGCGTCAACGCCTTCATGCAGAGTCGTGGCCTGCACGCCCCGCGCACCCCGGCGGGCGCGGTCACGGTCTGGGAGGAGCGGATCCGCGCCACCGTGGAGAGCCAGTCCGTGTTCACGCTGCTCTGCCACCCGATCAACCTCACCGTGCGCTCCGAACGCTGGAGCGGCGACCCGGTGGATGACTTCATGTTCAAAGTCTTCGACCGGCTGGCGGAACTACAGAAAGCGCGCAAGCTCTGGGTCCCCACCTGCTCCGAAATGGCGGAGTTCTATCTCGCCCAAAGAGCGAAATAAACGAAAGTGGGGACACAATACTTTCCGAAGGAAAGTTTTGTGTCCCCACTTTCACTAATCGCAATTCAGTAATCAGAAATCAGTAATCGCAAATCGCCGTTCGTTACGCCCGTCCCGCTCCGCGCTCCGTCTCATTGGACAGCGCCGTGCTGAGCACCAGGCCGATAATCAGGACGCCCGCCGCCAGCAGGAAGGCGAAATAGGACGCCTGCGACGCGAAGTGGTCCTTCAGGAAGCCGATGATCAGCGGCCCGACGAACCCGCCCGCGGACCAGGCCGTCAGGATGGTCCCATACATCACCGGCATCCGCTTCGGGCCGTACGCATCCAGGACGAAGGAAGGCATCGTCCCGAACCCGCCGCCGTAACAGAGCAGGATGTAGCAGATCAGGACCGCGAACAGAATGGGATTGTGCGTCACCATCAGCGCCGTGAACACCAGCACCTGGCTGGCCAGCATGGTTTGAAAAGTCTGCGCCCGCCCGATGCGGTCGGAAACGGCTCCCCAGAAGAACCGCCCGATTCCGTTGAACAGCGAACTGATCGCCACCAGCGTTGCGCCGATGGAGGCCACGCTCAGCCAGTAGGCCGCCAGCGCCTCCTTGGTTGCGTTCATCGGCGGATGCGCCCGGACCCACACCTCCTGCATCAGCGGCGAGGTGAAGCTCACCATGGCGATCCCCGCGGTGATGTTGCAGAAGAAGACCAGCCACATGATCGCGAACCGGCTGGAGAAAATGCTGTCAGCGGCGGAACGCTCCTTCTGAATTTCCTTCAGTCCGTCCGTTACCAGGGGAGCCTGGCGCGGGACATATCCGGCCGGCACATACCCCGCCGGCGGATTGCGCAGGAACAGCGCCGCCACGATGGCCAGCGTCCCCAGAATGACCCCCAGCCATGCGAAGACGGCGACCAGATTGCCGTGGGTGGCCTTCATGAGCATCGGCGCGAAGAACAGGCTCATCAGCAGCGCGCCGAAGCCGAACCCCATCACCACCATCCCGGTCACGAGCCCCTTCTTGTCCGGGAACCACTTCGCCGCGGTCGCGACGGGGGTGACGTAGCCCAAGCCCAGCCCCACGCCTCCTATCACTCCATAGCCCAGGTAGAGCAAGGGCAGCGACTTGATGGATAGAGCGAAGGCGGCGACAAGGTACCCCGCTCCGAACAGCGCTCCGCCGGTCACCGCCAGCTTCCGCGGGCCGAAACGCCCCAGTTGCATCCCGCCGGCCGCCGCGGCCAGCCCCAGGAAGACGATGGCAAGGCTGAACGTCATCGCCGTCCACGTCTGGCTCCAATGGAAGTTTGCGACCAGTGGCTTCTGAAAGACGCTCCAGGCGTACACCGTGCCCAGGCACATCTGCAGGGCGGTGCCGGCCAGCGCGACAATCCAGCGGTTCCCGACTCGCGTCTCGTTCGTCATTGCACTATCTCCAGAATGTCCCTTGTTATAACTCAACCAACTCGTACCGCGTGGAGCCGAGCCCCACTTCCTCGCCATAGCGGAACAGAATCTCGTATCTCGACTTCGGCCACCACTCGCTCCAGATATCGCGCCCGTACTCCTTCAGGCACAGGTCGGCGGACGCCTTGTCCACGGCGACCGGGTCGGTGGAGGCCAGGATGCCCACGTTCGGCCACTCCGCCTTCTGCTTCATTCCCATGCAATCGCAGTTGCGGGTGACGTCGATCACATAATTGAGATAGCCGACCCCGCACGGCTTGGTGAGCGAGAATCCCAGCGCATGCTCGACGATCTTCTCGCACAACGCCGTCCCGTCATCGCCCCAGGCGAAACCGACGGCGTCCTCCGGGCAGAGCGCCAGGCACTCGCCGCAACCGATGCACTTCTCGGGAGCGAGCAAGGCATGCTTCTTCTTCGCCGAATCCGCCTCGATCTGGATGGCGTTGGTGGGGCACCAGCGCGCGCAGATGCCGCAAGCGACGCATTTCTCCTTGCGGAAAATGGGCACACCCCCCTGGTGCT
Source organism: uncultured Planctomycetota bacterium (assembly GCA_903901045.1). Classification (GTDB taxonomy): domain Bacteria; phylum Planctomycetota; class Brocadiia; order CAIUPP01; family CAIUPP01; genus CAIUPP01. The sequence continues at coordinate 35,758 of CAIUPP010000108.1, read as the reverse complement.
GCGCCAGCTTGCCCGCGCGCGCCGCGCAGCCCATCCCGATGTTCTTGATCGCCGCCCCGAGACCCACCACCATATGCCCCTTCACGTGCGACAGAACGATGGAGCAGGGGGCCTGGTGCAGCGCCGTCGCGATGCGCACCTCCGGGAAGTGCTTCGTCTTCTGCACCGGCACGCTCACCTGGTCGGCGCCGTGCAGGCCGTCGGCGATGATCACCGGCGCGCCAAGACGCGCCGTGGTAAAGCCGTGGTCCTCCGCCTGCAGGAGGTGGTCCACCGCGTTGCTGCGCCTCCCGCGATACAGCGTGTTGGTATCGGTCACGAAGGGGAGCGTTCCGAGCGTCCTGGCGAACCGGCAGACCTCGGCGGCGATCTCCGGCTTCACGTAGCCGTCGCAGTCCTTCTCGCCGAAATGCGTCTTCACCGCGCACGCGCACCCCTTGCGCAGCAGCCGCTCGAAGCCGGCCGCATCCAGGATGCGCGCCGTCTTCTCCGCCACGGAGGCCGTTGCCTCGCCGTCGCGGACCGGAATGAAATGGACCATCGCCTTCTTCATGGGATTCCTCCCCTGCGCCAAAAAAGTCATGGAGAAGAATTGTACCCAATTATCCCGCGCATTTCTAATGCACCTCCGCGCCGTCGTTGCTTGACAGCAGTTCCTCATAGCGATATCCTGACTTCGGCGGGCAGTTCTCGAATGAACAGGTTCCAGGGAAGGATGCAAAATGGGTAAAGTTGAGTCGGCCATCAAGATGGAAATCAGCCGCCTTGCCCGCCGCGAAGCCAGACAAATCCTCGCGAAGTCCGTCGAGGAAGTGCGACGGCTCAATAAGAAGCTGGCGCAGATCGCCGGCGAAGTCAACGCCATCAAGAGCCGTCTGGCGCAGGAAAGCACGCGCACGCGGTTTCAGCAGGCGGCCGGCGGGGTGGCCGTGGAAGCGGCGGAGAGCGCGCGGCTGTCGCCCGGCCTCATCAAGAAGCTGCGTCGCAAACTGAAGCTCACGCAGCCGGAACTGGCCAAACTTCTGAGCGTCAGCGTGAGCGCCGTCGGCTTCTGGGAAAGCGGTCGCGTGCGCCCGCGCCCGGAGATGAAGGCGAAGATTATCGGACTGCGTTCGCTGGGCCGCCGCGACGTGCGACGCCTGTTGGATGAGCAGAAAGCCGCCGCCAGGAAGGTCGCGAATCCGGCGAAGGCCGCGAAGCGCGCGAAGGTATCCAAGCGCATGAAGCGGAAGAAAGCGTAGCGCCGGTTTCGCAAGGCAGTCGCACGGTGGGGCACGACGCACGGTGGGGACACAATACTTTCCGAAGGAAAGTTTTGTGTCCCCACTTCGCTTCGCCGGCGCACGCGGCGTGACCTGATGGCGCACGGTGGAGACACAATACTTTCCGTAGGAAAGTTTTGTGTCCCCACCTCCGCCAGCGTCCCCACTTTGCCCTACCGCGCGGCGTGTGGCCTGTGTCCTCCGACTTCCAGCCCTTGCTGGAATTTCGCGCGCGATCCGGGGGAGAGCTTCAATCGGGCGGATAGCGCGCGCGCGAGCCGCTGCAGTTGGCGGCGGTCTCCCCGCACGACCTCCAGTTCCAGTTCCGCCAGCTCGCGCGAATTGCCGCCAGCGGTTACCGTGAAATCATCGGCGCAGACCTGCGCCACCAGCCCGTCCGCGCAGGTCACTTCGAAAGTCCGCCGCCGGTTGCGCACGACGAACAGCGCCTGCAGCGGCTCGCCCCCGCAGAACTTCTTCACCTTGCCCCCGACGGGGCCGGTCAGCCTGCGCAGAAAGCCGCCAATCGGCGTGCGGAGCGGTTGCTCATACTCGGCGCGCACGCTGACGCCTCCGCTGGGGCGGCGGAGCGACTTGAGGACCAGCATCGCCCTGCCCTCCGTGCGCCTGATCCGGCAGGCAAAGCCCGCCCGGTGCAGCCGCCAGTGGGGGGTGTCATAATACGTATCGCGGATGAGCGCCAGCCCCAGCTTCCTGGTCGAGCAACAGACGCTCCGAAGCGCCTGCGGCAGTTGTTTGAGCCGCTCCGCCTTCGGGAGAATGAGCTTCGCCTCGATCTCGACATGCGTCGGCTTCATTCGCGGCACCATCGACCTCCAGCTACGGAGTTGACACGGCCCCCTGTTCGACGCCACCTAATGGAAGCCACTTCAACGATACGATGCGCTGGCAACGGCCGATTCCGCTCCCGAGCCGTCTTTCACTTTGAAGTAGACGGTCTTGGTTCCAGGGGTTGAGCTCACGGTAAATGAGGGAGCTTTCGACCAGGGCGACCAGACGGCGTCGTCGAAGTCGGCGGATTCGCTGGCCATGTACTGCGTCGGCGTGCTGCCCGCCACGGCGTTGTTCAGCGTAACCGATGTGCTCGCGGACGAGGCGGCATTGCCATTGATTGTGAACGCACTGACAGCCGGTGAGATTTGCGCGAGCCTCGCTTGCATGGCCGGGCTAAGTTGTTTGACAAGCTCCGCATTGTAGACGCCGGAAGTGGCATCGATATGGGGCGCCTGCGCCACGATATTGTTGAATATCTGCATGGTTGCGATCGCATAGGAACGCGAGATCAGCGCGGGCGACGACGATCCGCGTTCGAGCGGGGTGGTATTGACCGCAGGATCGATATCGGTCGCGAAGATGGAAATGGTCGTGTTGTCGCTGTTGCGAACGATCTGGAAGCGCCGGAACTCCTGGGGCAAGTCGCGCAACGAGGGGGTCTCGACTTCCCAGAAGCCGTATTCGGGATCACCATTCGACGCCGGTTGTGGCGTGATGGCGTTGCGATGCACATGTCCCGACACCCACATGATGAGGTTCTTATAGGTGTGGAGCTTGTCCAGCAAGGTCTGTTCGGAGATCATGGAATACGATTCAAACATGGTCATCAAGGGAGTATAGGGGTTGTTAGCGGGCGGCGGATTCTGGGCATAGGGGCGCACCGGGATATGAGCGCAGATGATCATGAGTTCGTTTGCCTGCTCGCCATCGTCGAGTTCTTTTACGAGCCAGTTGTAGCGTTGATAATCCAGCGCGGCGCCTGCGCTGCCGGACTTGTCGGTATCGTCGAGCACGATGATCTTGATCGGAACATCCGCCTTGGGATAGAAGTGATAGCAGGCGAATCCCTGGTTGGCCATCTCCTTGGTGAATCCATGACCCACCGGTGACGAGGTGGTCTTCAGGAATTCGCTCATCCAATCCCTCACCGAGAGCGAGTGGCGGTTCGGGTCGGCGGCCACCTTCGGAGGTTTGCGGAAGTAATCGACCGGCCCGACGTCGATGATGTCGCCGAACTCCGTTGTGCCATCCACGACTCCCATATAGAACCCTCGGCCGCTCAGCGCGCCCACCGTGGTGGGGGGCGTGTCACTCAGGTTCAGGATGCTGGAGCCGACCATGGTCTTGCGGATGTAATCGTCCGGCCGGAGACAGCCCACAAAGAATTGATCGTGGTTGCCGATGGTCTGATACCACGGGATCGACTTGTCGAGCCCGGCGGCCTGGTACGGCCTCTGATAATCGATGGTCTTGGCGCCCCGGTGCGCGCCGGAGCTGGGGGTGATCTTCTTGCCGTCGATGACGTCGATATACCATCGGAGTTCGTTGTACTGGTTGTTGTTGACCGCGTCTCCGAGAAAAATGCCGCAATCGAACGGCTGGCTATTGTGCAGGGCGTTGACCGTCTGGACTGCGGCATCCAGGACGTGGGTCGTATATAGGATGATCGCTGAATAGGAGGATGAATTGGCCAAAGGCCCATTCTGGTAACCGTAGTAGGGCACCTGAGCCGGGGATTCCTTGTCGTCGATATGGACGTCGCTCATCGTGAAGAACGTCAGAAGCGTGGCGGCCTCAGGATCCGGGGTGGATGGCGCAACGTCTCCAGTTTCCATATCCGTTTTGACGTAGGAATAGCCGGACCCAATCGTCCACTCGCCGTAGTGGTTGGCCGCGTACTGAGAAACCTGGCACGGGAGCAGCGTCGCTGTCCCCTGAGGCAGGGCCGTTGGCAGGACCATCTGGTCGACGGTCGTCAGGACATTGTCCGAGATCGGATACGAGGGCCCTTTGTCAGCGCGCGTCGCACTCGTCGCCGGATCGGCGGCCAGGGCGGTGAAGGACAGGAGCGGCACACACAATAGGATTGCCAATGTCTTCATGATATTGATGGAATCCCCGTTCCCGTCACGTCGTCCACACCTGTCCATTGCCATGCAGTTCTCCCCTGGCCAAATAAACCTGAATTGTCCGGGTGAAAATCGGCTCACGGCCGGCGCGAGCCTTGTGGATGGTATTCTACACTTCTCGGATGGTTCCGCAAACTCACAGTGTTCGAGACAAGCGGTGGGGGCTTCACTTCTGCGATTCCCGGTCGATCGCCGCCTTCCTCTGGTTGTACCAGTTTGGCTCAGAGGACTTTGCGCCGGCGGACGCGGGAACGAGCGCCCCGGCGCCTGCGGCCGGCGTCGTGTGGGCGTGGACGACCAGCGCGAGGATCCCTATTAGAACCACACCGAGCGCCGCGGCCAACGCCGGCTTGAGCGGGAAGCCCTCTCCCACGCGCAGCGTTACGGAGCCGATTTCGACTCGGTCGCCGGGGTACAGCGCGCCCTTCTCCACCGGCTCGCCGTTCACCAGCATTCCATTGCGGCTGCCGAGGTCCTCGATAATCCAATCCTTGCCGCGCCGTTGGTAAATGCAGACGTGCTGCCGCGAAAGGCGCGTGTCCCGAATGACAATATCCGCCTGCGGACTGCGCCCGATCGTCGCGCCCTCAGGGGGCGTCAACAACTTGCGCCCGGCCTCGGGGCCCTTGGTCACCTTCAATGTGAGACAGCGTGTCATGCTGAAAGCATATAACGTCCGCGCTGGTGATTCGTTAGGAAGAAGTGAGATTTCGGTTGCTCTGTTGAAATCATCCTGGTTGGCAGGCCGGTCCGGTGGGGACACAATACTTTCCAAAGGAAAGTTTTGTGTCCCCACCTCGACCCTATCCGTCCCCCCGCGCTTCTTGCGAGCCGTGCGCCGTTTTGATACGATGCCGCGGTATTTCCCCTATGTCGAGGCCCTTGAGGAGAGACTCATGGAACGCAAGATTCTGCTGTCCGAAAAGGAAATGCCGCAGGCGTGGTACAACGTGGCCGCCGATCTGCCGACGCCGCTGGCGCCGCCGATCCATCCAGTCACCAAGAAGCCGGTGGGACCGCAGGACCTGGCGCCGATCTTCCCGATGGAACTCATCAAGCAGGAAGTCAGCACCGAGCGCTGGATCGCCATCCCCCAGCCGGTGCAGGAAGTCCTCAAACTCTGGCGTCCGACTCCGCTGGTGCGCGCGCTCAACCTGGAAAAGAAACTGGGAACCCCCGCGCACATCTACTATAAGAACGAATCGGTCAGCCCCGCGGGCAGCCACAAGCCCAACACCGCCATCGCCCAGGCGTACTACAACAAGATGGAGGGGGTCACCCGCCTCACCACCGAGACGGGGGCGGGGCAGTGGGGGAGCGCCATCTCCTTCGCCTGCGCCCAGTTCGGACTGAAATGCAAGGTGTACATGGTGCGCGTCAGCTACGACCAGAAGCCCTACCGCAAGTCGCTCATGCGCCTGTGGGGCGGGGAAGTGGTCGCCAGCCCCAGCAAGGACACCGAAGCCGGGCGCAATATCCTGGCCGCGAACCCGAATTCCACCGGCTCCCTCGGCATCGCCATCAGCGAAGCGGTCGAGGACGCCGCGAAGCATGAGGACACCAAGTACACCCTGGGCAGCGTGCTCAACCACGTGATGCTGCACCAGACCGTGATCGGCCTGGAAGTGGAAAAGCAGTTGGCGATGGCCGGCGAGAAGCCCGATGTGCTCATCGGCTGCACCGGCGGCGGAAGCAATTTCTCCGGACTGGTCCTCCCCTTCGTCCCGCTGAAGCTCAAGGGGCGTCCCGACCTGCGCTTCGTGGCGGTTGAGCCCACGGCTTGCCCGTCGCTGACCAAGGGGCCGTTCCGTTACGACTTCGGCGACACCGCCGGCATGACCCCGCTGCTCAAGATGAACACGCTGGGCCATACCTTCATGCCCTCCGGCATCCACGCGGGCGGACTGCGCTACCACGGCATGTCCCCCATCGTCAGCCACCTCAAGGAGAACGGACTGTGCGAAGCCGTGGCCTACGCGCAGAACCCGGTCTTCGAGGCGGCCGTCATGTTCGCCATGACCGAGGGGATCGTCGTCGCCCCCGAGACCGCCCATGCCGTGCGCGCCGCCATCGACGAGGCGCTTCGCTGCAAGGCGGAGAAGAAAGCCAGGACGATCGTCTTCAACCTCAGCGGACACGGGCACTTCGACCTGTCCGCCTATGACGCCTACCTGAACAAACAGTTGAGCGACTACGAACATCCGGAGGAGGCGATTGCCGAGGCGCTGACGCACCTGCCGAAGATGGACTGAGGCCCATGGTTGTAAGAGGACGGTTCCCGCTGTGCTGGCCGCTCTTGCTGGCGCTCTTTTTCGCCGGGGCGCGCTGCGCCCCTGCGGAATTGGGGCTCGTGGGGGAGTGGCAGCAGTTCCCGCAACTGGCCTCGGGCGCCTTCATCTCGCACATCGTCACCTGCCTGGACCGCGACGCCTCCAGGCGGCTCTGGGTGGGCACCGACCGCGGCCTCGTCTGGACCGCGGACAACGGGGCCACGTGGAACGTGGTGAACCTGGCGTTCGCCCACCCGCCGAAGGCTCGCTCCGACCTTCCCTCCCGGCCCGCCGGCCGCGCGCTTGGAGGCGAACCGCTCATGCGGCGCAACAACATCACCTCCATCTCCGCCGGACGCAACGGCATCTGGGTGGGCACCCTGAACGGCCTCTGCTTCGGCAGCGACGACCTGAAAAACTGGACCCTGTTCTCCCCCGAGACGGAAGGCCCCGGCCCCGAAATCTGGGCCGTGACGGAATACATGGGGGAAGTCTGGGCCAGTTCCGCTTCGGGCATCTTCAAGTCCAACAATGGGGGAACGCGATGGGAGAAGCTGCCCGGCGCATTTCCGGCGTTCATCTCCTCCATCACCGTGGCCGACACCGCCCATGGCCGGATGGTCTGGCTGGCCGGATTTGACGCGCCGCCTCGTTTCGGCGGCGGACCCGACCTGCTGTGCAGCACCGACGGCGGGCACTCCTGGCGCGCCCTGAAAACCGGCACCGCCTCCGCCATCGCCCAGCCCGTCTCCTCCCGAGTCAATCGTGTTGCGCTGATCGACGGCGTGCTCTGGGCCTGCACGCGGCATGGCGTGACGCGCAGCACCGACTGGGGGGAAAGCTGGTCCCGCATCAAGGGAAAGGCGGGCATCGAGACGGATGATATCTTCGACATTGCCGCGTGGGAAGAGGGCCTCTGGCTCACCACCCGCGAGGGGCTGTATTTCAGCACCAACCGGGGCGAGACGTGGACCCACGATTCGCGGCTTCGCTGCCCCGTGCGCGCCGGCATCGCCGCCGAGAGCCGCCTCTGGCTGGCCACCGAGGGGGGCCTCATTGTCCGATCTCGCGCCGGCGAATGGCAGAGCTACAGCACCTGCGCCAACGCGCTGTGCATGGCCGTCACCCGGGAGGACGGCGTGGACGTCTGGTGGGTCGGCACCACCGGAGGACTGGCCCGCAGCCGCGACGGCGGGCAGAACTGGCGCACGCTGACCGTGGCCGACGGGCTCCCCAGCAACCTCATCCTCTGCCTCGCCGCCGACGGAGACCGCGTCTGGGCCGGCACCGACGGCGGAGTCTGGCTGTCCACCAAGGGGGGGGAGGGAGGGAGGCGCTTCGGCAAAGAGACCGGCCTGCGCGGACTGGTCATCCGCGAAATCATCGCCGGTCCCAAGGACGTCTGGGCCGCCACCGACCATGGACTCGCCTGGCTGCAGGAAAGGCAGCCGGAATGGCGCGCGATTCAAAGTAACCTGGAATGGCGCGCCATCTGCTTGGTGCAGGGGGTCATGTACGGCGCCGTCGTGGACAACTTTGACTTCCGCGGCGAAATGCGCCTGATCTCCGGCAATCCGGAGACGGACAAGTGGCAATCGCTTCAGGTCCAGGGCAGGGAAAGCCTCCACATAAACCAACTGCTCGACGTGGGAGAGGACCTGTGGCTCGCCGGCGACGAAGGGCTGTTTCGCACGCGCAATGGCGGCGCCACCTGGGCTAAATTCGCCGACGAAACCCTCTGGGCCACCCGCGTGACGCGCATGTGCCGCGGGCCCGACAACATGCTCTGCGTCCAGAGCGTGCCGATGGACCCCCCGTCATTGATGGCCTTCCTCAACGTCACGCGCGACGGCGGGAGAAGTTGGACCGTCCTGGCCGCTCCGCTGCCCGGCCAGGTGCAGGGACTCCTGGTCAAGGGAGACCGCCTGATGGTCGGGACGGCTGAAACGCAATTGGAAGCGAACCTGTTGCGCGGCACCGTCGCCGCGTATGACGGCTTCGAAAGAGACCTGCGTTCCGCGCGGAACAGTTGGCTCGCCTGGAACCGCATCGCCGCCTTTGCCGCCTCCACGTACCGGCCCGACCAGTTGGGCATCACCGGCATGGTGGACCGTTACGCCATTCATGGCCCCACGCTCTGGTTTGGCTCCATCGGGGCGGGCGCAATGAACAAAGACGTGCCCCTGCTGGAGCCGTGGCGGCACGCCTGGAGCGCCGACCGGACGCCCGTCAGCATCGAGGCCTTCGCCAGATTCCACGGTGAAGACATTCTCGCCATGGCGGACGCTCCCGACGGAATGTGGTTCGGCACCTCGCGCGGCCTCTATTTCAGCGACCGCCGGGACCGCGTGAATTCCTGGCGTCCCGACACCCGGCAATTGCTGAGCGTCCCCGTCCGCGCCCTCGTCGTTGCCCGCGGTCTTCTCTGGGTCGGTACCGACACCGGCCTGAATACCTTCAACCCCGCCACCGGCGTATGGGAGACCCTGCGCACCGACAACTCCGCACTGCCCGACGACCGCGTCACCTGCCTGGGTTTTGACGGCAAGACCGTCTGGGGCGGCACCCGGCATGGCGCATTCCGCGTCGACGAAGACGGCCTGCTGAAAGTGCTTCCGCCCCCCATGGCCGAAGAAACGGTCGCCGACCTGGCCCTTGGCGAAGCGCGGGAATACTTCGCCACCGACCGGGGCGTGCGCGCCCTCGACCGGGACGGCGTCACCCGTCATCACCTCCAGCGCGACAACTCCCCCCTCGACGACAACGACGTCCTGCGCGTCTTCATCGACGGCCCCGACCTCTGGGCGGCCACCCGCAAAGGGGTCACCAAAGTCCTGCACGACTCCGCCGAGCCCCCCGCCCTGGCCGAATCGGAAAGCTCCCTGCGCGGCCCCGAAGGGGTCCTCGTGGTGATCAACGACAAATCGGCCGAATCCGGCCTCGTCGGGGAGGAGTACGCCAAAGCGCGCAACATCCCCGAAGTGAACCTCTGCCGCATCAACTGCTCCACGCAGGAAACCATCAGCCGCGCCCTCTTCAACCGCGACGTGCGCGACCCCATTCGCGACTATCTGTTCGACAAGGGACTCGCGCGGAAAATCTCCTTCATCGTCACCACGCGCGGCGTGCCATTGCGCATCGCCCCCGAGGCGGGGGAGCCTCAGGAAGGGGGCCGCCTGCGCACCGAGGCCTCCGTCGACTCCGAACTGGCCCTCGTGGGCAGAGAGTACTCCATCGGAGGGCCCATGCCGAACCCGTACCTCCACCGCGACCAGCCCTTCAACTCGAACGTCCTCGGAATGTTCCTGGTGACGCGCCTGGACGGGCCCACCCTCAACACCACCACCGCGCTGTACAAGGACGCCATCACCGTCGAGGAGGAACGCTCCCTGGGCTCGCGCGGCTTCGCCCGGTTCGACCTGTATCCGATCGAAGACAAAGTCGCCGACAGGATCAACGCCGGGATACTCCGCAACTACAAACTGCTCTCGCGGCAGGAGCGGCTGCTTGGCCGCGTCGTGCCGCCGGAGCGCACGCTCTTGCCCCTCTTCCGCATCGGCTCCGGCTACAACACCTTCTTCTATCTCGGATGGGGCGCATACGAATACCGCCCGGAAGTCTTCTTCTGGGTCAAAGGCGCCATCGCAGTGGACCTGGACCCCTCCAGCGCCTCGACGCTGCGCCAGGCCAGCGGCTCATGGACTGCCGGCGCGCTGGGAGCCGGCGTCACCGCCACGATGGGCACCGTCTACGACCCCGGCCCGTTTGAGACGCTCTCCGTGGACAACCTCTACCGCTACACCAAAGCCGGCTACACCTGGGCCGAAATCGCCTACATGAGCATTGAGAACCTCTCCTGGCAGGCGGTCGTCGTCGGCGACCCGCTCTACACGCCGATGAAATGACGGCCCGCTCGGTGAAGGTTCGCGGCGTGACTTGCCTTTCAACAGGCGTGCCGGTATCATTGGAAAATTACCGGCGGATAAGACCCTGGGGCGCTTGTAAAAGCCGGTGACTTCATGCGTCGCGGAGAGGTGTCCGAGTGGTTGAAGGAGCAGCGTTGGAAACGCTGTGTGCGGGCAACTGCACCGCGGGTTCGAATCCCGCCCTCTCCGCCATGTTTGCCGACCTATTGGAATAGCCCTGAGTTGACAAGGTCTATTCCATTTGCTATCCTCCTTTGTAACGGTTTGTGAAAGAATTTGTGAAAACTTTCCGACCCACTGGAGGATATCAGATGGCCCAAGAACACCTACCCAAAGGCCACACAGGACAGACGGAGAAGGGGCATACCCGCGACGCCAAGGTTGAGCGGCTTGGCAACGTCACCATCTACAAGCGCGGCCGAACATATTATCTTTACTACCGGGAAAAAGGGCGAAGCATTCGGCAGCGTGTCGAAGGTAACCTGAATTCCGCTCGCGCGGCAGCCAGCGGCTCAAATCAAAGCCTTGAGGAAGACCGCCCCTCTCCATTCGGCTATACCCACGTCGGCGTTGACAGATTGGTGGAAGAATATGTGGACCACGCCGAGAAAGTGCAGCGGCTCGCCGTTCGCACGGTGGACCGATATCGCGCAGCACTGTCTCATTTTACTGAGTTCTCCCGCACCCGAGGCGGCATTTCCACAGCCGCCCATGTCGACCAAGGGACTGTCGAGGACTTCATCAAATGGATGCGGGCACTGACTCGAACCCGTAACGGCAGTCAGAAGGGGCCGCAACGCCCCTATCGCGCGGGCGGTATTGCATTCATCTTGAGCACGTGCCGCACGGCGTTCAATTGGGCGCGGAAACGGCACTACCTGCCCCCCTATGCAGAGAATCCATTCGGCACGGTCCAGATAGACAAGATTGGCAGAGATGATGGTCGCAAGCCTGAGATGCTGTCGGTTGAAGAACAACAGGCGTTTTTCAAGGCTTGCGATGAATGGCAGAAGCCTGTCTTCTTCATGCTGGCGGCTTACGGCCTTCGGGTGGGGGAATTGACCCATCTTCTGGTCTCGGACGTCAATTTTGAGGAAGGGGTTTTTCACATTCGCTCAAAGCCGGAGATGTTCTGGAACGTGAAGACCCGTGACGAGCGCGCCCTGCCAATCCTGCCGGAGATCAAAGAGATGCTGCTGAGGTGCGTTGACGGCCGGAAGGAAGGGTTTATTTTTCTGAACCGGGAATCCGTGGAGGGCAAGCAGCGAGAAATGGAACGCTTTGTCTCTGCGCAGGCGTTCTCCAATCACCTGAGAGAAATGGCCGACCAGGCGCGGACCGAGGGGGCTTTGAACGAAAAGGAAGTCATGCGAAAGATGCTCCCGTTTCTCCGTGGGATGGGGCAGATTCCTGAGAAACGAATTCGACAGGAGTTTATGAAGCTGACGAAGAAAATCGGTCGGCCGGACCTGACGAAAGCACATTCGCTCAGGCATCTTTTCTCCACGCGGGCGCAGGAACAAGGCATGAATCCTATTCTTGTGCAGAGCATCCTGGGACACGCCTCGCTGGACATGACGCAGAGGTATACGCATTTCGGCATGGAGGCGAAACGCCAGGCGGTCAGCCGGATGCTGAAAGCGGATCCTGTCCTAAGCGTTGTCGTTCGGAAATCAGCGTCGTAGCTCCGGTGGGAGGGGGAGCAGGAACCCTGCGCCGTCCGGCGCAGGCGCCAGCGCTGATCCACTGGTCGACTCTTTCGCGATGGAACCGCACGACGCGGCCACGGCGGACGAATGGAATGTACCTCTGGCTGACCCAATTGCGAACCGTGCCTGCGCTGACGGAGAGATACGCAGCCACTTGGTCAATGGTCATCCAGGGCGTTTGTGGGTATTCAGCAAGTGTGATGTTCGCGGCCATCTTGAGATCTTTTCAGTCCACTGTATAAGTTGTGGCATCCCACGCAACGTTTCAGAACCTTCACCTTTTCACACGCCGTATGGGACGAGACCTTTTCACGGGTCTTGTCTTCCCCAACGTTCATGATTGCACCGTTGTTTCAGAATCCTTGCCGCAGGTTTTTGCGGCGCCTTCTGGAGCACTGCTGGCGGTCTCCCTTGATTGCTCGAGTGCTTTCAGAACGCGGAAGACCGTGGCAGGACTGACGCCGACAGTTCTCGCAACCTCCCGCATGGACATGCCTTGCTTGCGAAACACCACTGCCGCGGCAATGTCAAAGCCGACGCGCGGTCTGCCAAACCGGACTCCGCGTGCACGGGCATTCTGGATTCCTGCCAGAACGCGCTCCCGGGTGAGGCCCCGCTCAAACTCAGCGATGCCAGCGAGAAATGTGAAGACCATTTTGCCGGCGGGCGTTGTTGTGTCTACGCCCTCAGTCATGGAGCAGAACCCTACGTTGAGCGCGCGCAGTTCCTCCAGGATGCTGAGGAGGTGGCTCGTACTCCGACCCACGCGGTCGTATTTCCAGCAGAGCAGCACGTCGGCGTCGCGCCGCCTAAGCATTTTCATCATCCGGTCAAACTCCGGGCGAGAAGTTCTGGCGCCGGAGATGCCTTTGTCCGCGAACTCGCCGACTACCTTCCATACTCTCGCCTCTGCGAAGCGTCTGAGTTCCACGAGCTGCATGTCTACAGACTGATCGTGCGTGCTGACCCTCGCATAGAGGACAACCTTATGCGCTCGATCATTGGTTGACTCTGGCATATTCATGCCTCGCTTATTGAGACCTCGGACATTTCGAGTTACGATAGGATTTCACGGCTGGATCATCGCGGCCGCACGACCAGTATGGTTTTGCTGTAAGCGGTCTTTCTGAACGACATGAAACCGATCCGGCAATTGCAGTTCTCACATTTCACACTCGCCATTTTCGTCCATCTCCTTTCAAGGGTCGGCCACGTCGTCAGCCTCACCTCTTTTCCGGGCGAACAAGTGAGGTCTTGTGAAGTCAGTTCAACTTGTGAATACGCGATCTTCTCCCACACAGCCACGACCAAAAGGGCATGCGATGAGTTTCATCGTCGGCCTTTGCCGTTCCAGAGTCATGGTTCGACACCTGGGCGACCTCCATGTCTGTAACCTTGCCACTGTCCCCTCCTTCTGGACATTCGGTTGGGCCGACCTCCATCAACTCCGTTGAGCCCGATCCGGGGTTCTCCTCAATGGGGTCTCCAGCTCCGAGAATTCCACCAGGACCGCACGCAGAACACTCCGGATTCGGTTTGCAGGCCACAGCCATGATGGCATCGCGGTTGCGGCTGTAGTACAAGTGCTCGTGACCGGAGAAATCCTCTCCCTGGATAAGCTTCGCCAGGTGAGATAGAGCCAGGCCGGTGAGAACCGCGTTAAGATGAATGACTGCCGGCGTCGGCGTGACCTGAGTATTACGAACATACCCTGCCCGTTCTCGCTGGCGGCGCCAACGGTGAGGCATCCGCTCCGCGGCGACCTCTTGTGTATCGATTCCACCACAACAAAAAAGGCATCCAGTCTTGCCAGGGAGGACCACGCGGACTTGACCGACGGCGTCATACTTGCCGCCACCCACTGGAACGATCTCTGTGGCGACATCGAGATAGGGGATCAAGTAGCGGAGGGAGAGTTCCATCAGAACGCTACGAGCCGCTTCGGAGTCCACACAACCGACGAGCAGGTGCGCCGTCTTGAGCGCCTCCCGAGCCCAGAACGACTGCACCCCCAAGCAGTAAGGACGGATTCGGACGTGCCGGTCGCGCCGATAATGGAAGAGCTTTGCGACGCGCACTTTGAAATGGCCGGCGTCCTTGCCTTCAGCATAAGGCAGTCTCGGCAGGTTGGACTTCTCCACGCGGTCTGGATCGCAAACGATGATGCCAGCGTGCCTTCCCACGCCCATGCCCACTAGCCCCTGCAGCATGAGAGCACCCGTTCCGCCACAACCTGCAAGACCCACACGGATGGTGGCTAGGCGGGACTGGTTCCACCCAGCAATTAGGCTGTGTCGAGCGAAAAGTTCCTGATCGGAAGCGGTCAACTTATCAGGTGCTGGCATACAAGAGATTGGCGACCCAAGGAGTTCGACTCGGTGCAGAGTGTCGAAGCGCCTCGCCTTTGGATCGTATATTCTTCCCTCATAGGCCGTGGCATCCTGATTGAGAACTACCATTCCCATCTGGCACTGTGCGGGGAAATGTTCGGTGACATAGGCGGCGTTCATCTGACCGTGGTGGTCATCAATAGAACTGAAATGCGGCTGCCCCGAATGCGTATGCGTATGAAAATCAATGATGGACAAGTTCCCGTTATATGCCAACTGGTAAGCCAGCCCCTGGAGTTTACGGCCTGGCCGCGCATACCCGGCGGACTGGACCTCCATGTCTCTTCTTTCAGCGAAGATCATCTTTTGGCCCAAGAAAATATCTTCTCCCAGATGTGAAACCGCTCGGCGGGCTAACAAGAAGCCGAACTGTTCCACTTGGCGGGCGTTCCTAATGGAGTCACATATTTGCGCCCATTGGTTTTGGGTCAGGCGCAAGACAGTTGTTTTCATAATCGTCTCCTTCAGAGCCGCGGATTCGTCAGGTCAGCGCGAACCCGCTCGAGCAGAGAGATAAGGTTATCCCGGTTAGGCGCCCAATCAATGCTCTCGTAACAGAGCCACGCCCACCCCTCTTCTGCGACCGTGCAGTTTTTGTGATAATCTCTGGGTACCTGCCCGTGATACCGCAAGCCCGTCTCAAGAAAGATTGGGCTGGACGACACGCCCGGAGGACTGAGTGGATAGTCCTCCGGGATCTGGATGCGCATCCGCGTGTGTGTGCGATTCCAGCCCGGAGGCAACCGCACATCTTCGACAATGACGGTGCGCAAGTCGCGCGAAGCCAGCACCTTACACACGATCGAAAGCTCCTTGAGGTCCCGGAGCAAGATGGTGTTGTTACACAAGCCCATTGCTATCTCCCTCGCTCGGCGCGAGGCGCGTCAACGAAGACATCGCCGGGCCTGACCAAACTCTTTCCGGCTGGCGGAAGAATCTCATTACTGCCGTCGGCGTGTTGTACGATCAGCGCACGTCCGGCTGATCCACTGTCACTGTGCATTCGGCCGATATCCACATATCCGTCAGCATCTTCTTCTACTTCGTGTACCTCGCCATTAGCACTGATTAATCGCATGGCTTTCACTCCTTACCAGAAACGCGTTTCCCGACTGGTCTGCCGGAAGAGTACTGGCGTCCTCGTGTAAAAGACCAGTACATCTCATCTTGACCACCTATTGTTTTCAAACTTCGGCCGATGGTGCGAGTCCGGGACTCGGGCCCCAAACGCGTCCCCGACAGGCCACGCCGCCGCAAAACCCTGTAGGTGAAGACGAGGGCAGTGACGAGGCCAACGAGTTCAAAGAACCCCATGCTTACCTCCTTTCATTTTAAAGAGGGCCTTTGGACGATTCCCGTGTGTTGCGAAATCAGTTCGCATAGCATGCGTGTCCCGCATTCTTCATTCTGCACAGTTCCTCGGCCACTTCACGGCGTGGCAGGGCCGTCGCGCCAAAAGCTCGCCTTCGTGCGCTCCAAGCGGCGGTTCTTTTGCTGGGGGCGGTGCACACGAGCGGTGTACGCCCGCCAGCGATGCGCCTATCCCTTTCGTATCATTGACGTAGGTTCCCATGCAGTTCATCGCTGTCTCCGGTTCAGGACCAGGAAGTATGCAGTGACGTAGAGAAGCGCCATGACCATAACGATCAAGGTGAACCGGCCAAGCGATGGCATGGCCCAGATGCTTCCGCAGAATTCGCGCCACATTTCGTGGATGCGGAGTTCAGAGAGCAACTCGCCGAGAGCGCGGCGATAGGCGAGCAGGAAGATGACGCCAGCCACGAGCAAGACGGCACGCCAGTTGATTCTTTCCATCAGTGTCTCACTTCGTTCCGGGGCCAACCGCGTTCACGTCGCGCCTCTTGGTCCTTGCGCGTCAGTGTGCTAAACAACACGTACCGCAGGCGGTGTTTCAGGTCCGGTGGCAGTCCCGATCGTTCGATGCGCTTTGACACAGCCTGCCGCACGGCGTGGTCCCTGCACAGAAAGACGATGCGACGGAAGCCTTCGCCGCCACACTTGATTGCGTTCCCGGTTACATTGCCGGTGCTGATCGTGAGCTCCCAAGCCTCCATGGATCCGTCTTTCCGGTATACGACCATGTCCACGCAAGCTCCTTTGTCATTGACCGGCACGTGCAATTCCACTCGGTCTACGGAAGGCTCCTGGAGTAGATAATGTCGGGCCAGAGCTTCTAGGTAGTTGTGCTCTAGAAGTTGTTCACTGAAGTGAGCGTGGGGTGCTTGCTGGTGAACCTTGTAGCCATCACGCGTGACGATCAAATAGATTGCTTGTCCGACGTCCAGAGAACGGACCAAGTCGCTCTGTTCGAGGACACGCCGTGCGGTCTGTCCGTCGCGACCGGACAGTTCGAGACGATCCAACCTGGCCGTGTACTTATCAAAAGGATAGGAGATGCAATCCCATAGCAGTCGATTGGCGTTCGCTGGCAGGCCTTCGGCCGTCGGGCGTTCCATCGACGAGTCCCCGGCGGCGGGTACCTGGGGTTGGGCAGGCGGGTTTTGGACAACAACCACCTCCCGGTACTCCCACAGGTTCTGGTAGGGAAGTATGCCCAGACTGGCGATGAACGCCTTGCTGCGCTCCGCAATCGCTGACCAGTCGGGACGGGGGTCTGGCATATCTGCAGTCCACCCATGAATGGGTAACGGCCATCGCGACCCGGCGTAGAAACCCACGACCTCACGCGGCTGCATGCGCCCAAGCTGCCGCTCTTGCTCGTGATTCAGTGAAAGTGCCTTCGCGATCACCTCCCGATCAGGGCCGCCATGCACGCCTCCGACAATCAGCATCAATTGGCACAGAGCCAGCACGCCCGGCTGAATTTGGCTTGGCAGATGGCTCACCAGAATGACGCCAACGCCACTGCTGCGCAGAATCGCCAACGTCCATTCGAGTGGGGCCGTGATAACCGCGCTGACCTCTTTGCTCATGTACAGGTGCGCGTCATCAATGACCACAAGTGCCCGCAGTTCATTCGTCGTCGGCTGGCTACGCGCGTCCCGACGGAGCCAGTTGAAGATCGTGAGCAGCAGCATTTCGCAAGGCCACGGGTCAACAAGGTCCTGCGTAGTGAGAATGGGATTGGCACCGAACAATCGACGCATTGAGGCGCCTTTTCTGCATACGAAGAGCTTGCCGCTCCCGAGTTCGATTCGCAGCGTGGCCGTCTGAGTCGATTGCAGGAAGCCCTGGCGCTTGTAATCTGAAGTATCCGGAACCATCGGCAATGCAAGTCGAATGTCGCGGATGCAGACTTCGAGATTCTGACCGGTGACGCGCCGGGCGACATCGAGCTGAGGAAGCGCAATCTCACCGGCTTCGTACAGAAGGCTCGTTCCCTGAATAAGATGGCAGACGCCACTCATATGCTGGAGGTTCTCTCGTAGGTGAGCGGCGCGATCCTTCTCTTCAGGAGCGCCGAAATCGAGTGAAATCTCCGAACCGGGAACATGGACTGTGGTGGGAAAATCGTCGGCGTACGAGACAAGTTCTCCCTTCGGGTCAATCATGAAGACACGGATTGAGGGGTAGTTGCGCAGAATCTGTCTAATAATGTAGGCCACGAGCCTGGTCTTGCCGCCGCCCTGAGGGCCACAGATAAGAGTCCCGCGCAGAAGAACGTCAGGACGCAACCGTCGTTCTACCCCGTCCACTTGGTTGAAGACGTGGAGGTCGCCATCGTTCAGCAGATGATTTGGCGCGTACGGCCGGAACTCATCCGGGTTGCGAACGGCATCCATTTCTTCGGCATCAATGGCTGCTTGCAGTCGCTCCCGCGCCCATACCCTCGTGCCTGGCCAGCCAAGAGCGGCTTGCAGTTCCAGTTCCTGGACTTCCGGACGCTGTTTCATGCCTTTCTTGTCCAGGATCTTCTCCAGACGGGCGAGTTCAGGGTCGGGCGTCAGCCTTCGGAACCCGAAGTCGCCGTTGTCGAGGAAACCTGTGTTGATCGTTCGATCCAGGGCGCTCATTTGTGTTCCTGATCCGGATTGTTGACAAACGGGAACGTAATCGCGCGCATCAGCTTCTGGAAAAATCGCGCGCGGTCTGCGGCCTCTCGGCAGGTCGGACAGAGATATGCGACCGCGCCGACATCATCCTGCCACTGGAGAGCGTGCCGACGGCATATCGTGCGGCGGCATAATGCGCATTCGGACATACACGACACGCAAAAGAGCGTCATTGCTTCCAACGCGGCAAGGTCTGTCGCGCCAGCCGACACCAACTCCGCGGCCTCCGTCTGACAGAAGATGCAGCGTCCGCCGAGTTGCTCATAGCTTGTGACCAGATGGCTGCAGCCAGCCATCACGCCCCGGACATCACGCACCCGGTCGAGCGACCCATCCGGGCCAGAATACGCCGATTGGGTAACCATGATTGAGAGCCTCGTCCCCGGAATGACTTGCCGTTCAACCGTGCGCTCGATGGGCCGACCGGGAGGGATCGGCATTTCGTCGCTGGTCAGGGGCTGATTTGGCGCCGACGCCGGCGGCCGCGCAGCGCCCTGCGACGAACGGCCCAGGAAGTAGCTCAGCAGGCGTTTCACGGTCTCAAACATGGGATTCCTCTACCATGGGCCCTGCAAAATGCTGTTGGCACACAGTACGCCAATCCGCCAGCAGACCATCACTATCAGATAAGTACCGAGCGCAATGACGGACAGCGCCATCAAGAGCACGAGCAACATGATCATTCCACGCATTCCCGCTTCCAATCTGTCGCCCAGTTCCTTGAACATCGTGAGGCTTCCTTAAGGGCAACTCGCCGTTCTTGATTCGTTGAAAGTCCTTGGCAGCCACCTCGCTGGCGTCGCTCATTTACACTGGACTTACTAACGTATGACATCTGCAGTCTATTGTGCCTCAGAAATTGTCGTTCGCAAGTCGCTGTGCCACTTGTTTTTGTAATATTGTCGCACTACAATGCTGGATGTTGCACAGTGACAATTGTGAGTACGAGATTGGGGAGGCATACTGATGAGTCTTGACCAGAGTGAGGGGGGGCGGCGGAGGTGGGGAATTGAAGTGGAGGATATCGGAAATCAGATACGTTTGTATAAAAAACGGCGGAAGATCAAGAGTCAGGTGCAACTCGCACGAGAGCTTGGCGTTGACCCAGGGTTCATCTCCAGAATACTCAATCAGCCGAAGACGACGCCTCTGGGTTACCATAGGGCGAAGCTTCTTTTTGAGAAGCTTGGCCTCACGCCAATGCCGACGCTGGTTACGGGCGATACCCGCGCAGCCGAACCTGAACGGTGGATGCGCGATCTTTCTCGATGCTGCAGTCAGTATACGGAGAAGGAACGACAGCTACTCCTGAAGTTGCTCCAACTGTTGTGCGGCATCAAACGCATCTCTCCACCCGGGTCGGATGTCACTGTTGAGCAACTACTTGGAAGCTTTGGCGAAGTCGTGCTTGGCGCACAGACGGGAACTCAGGAGCGGTTGGCTAGCGCGATGGAGTTTGCCGATGATTGGTTCGTTCTAGGTCTCCTGGTCGAGAATCACATCTGTAAGGAAAAGGGATACTTTCGCAAGAAAAGCGCCGCCAATGCCCTCGCGCGATTGTGTCTCCGCGGCAAGAGACCATTCTTCGTGGATCTTTTGGCGCAGTATTTCCACTTGCACACGGGCAGCGCAACCAGCAACGTTGAGCACGAAGAGCATCTATGTCAACGAAAGGAGATAGAGGAGTTTCTCGTGCAAACAGGAGGTCACTACACAGCTTACCGACTGCTCTCAAAGCAATTGCGCCATGCGGGAGAGTTCGAAAAGGCTCGCGCCGCTGCAGAGGAATCACTGCGATTGCTGAAGGATCTCGACGAAAGCAGACGAACACATTTGGACGACTTGGAGGAATTCAAGGCGTATCGTGACCTGCTTTCAGCTTGCCGTAACGAAATACGATCCTTAGTGCGTCTCGATCCATGTGAACACCGGAAAAGGTTGAGGATACTCTTCGAAAAAGCCGACGAGACCATGAACACCGCGAGGGATTTGTTGAAGCAGCTTGGCACAGTGTATGAAAGGGACCATCCTGAGGAAGAGGCTCGAATGACGATCGAACAGGCGTTGTTGGACGATTGCAGATACGAAGCAGGGATTGGACACATCCATGTTTCTGATGTGCTGGAGCGTCTGAAGCTTGCGAGAGTACAGTCTGAAGCGGTCTCAGCAACCTTTGGTGTCATTCGCGCGAACATCGAACTGTACAGAATCCACATGAGGGAAAAGAAATATCCGGCAGCATTACAGGCGTTGGGAAACATCCTTGTCCACGAGCAGGATTTGACGCGCAAGGCCAAAACCTGGGTCGCGGACGTAAATAGTCGGTATCTCAAGGCGTATAAAGACCCTCGACAAGCCATGATTGCGAAATTATGTGAGACCCTTCTTGACAAGTCATGCCAACCATAACCCTTACGGCATACGAGTTGCACACATAGCGGCCGGCGGTCACATTTGGTCTGAGTCCTATGAACTATGTGGAGGCCGCGACGATTGCGTGCCCTTTGCCCGTCAACTCCAGTCTCATCAATCGCCCAGTCTTCGTGAACTCTGCCTGCTCATGGACTAGGCCCGCTTCGAGAAGCCGAAGCTTGATCTTTTGACCTTGGCGCACACTAATGCCGAGTCGCTTGTACCGTTCCGCGATGCCGCATTCAGGATGAGCGACCACATCATTGAGAAACGCCGCCACGAAATCGTCCGTTTCTGGTTTAGCCAGTGCGATTGATGGCAGAGAAGGCACTGGCGGCGCCGGTGGTTTGTGCTCCTGACGTGAGATTCCAGGCGCGTACTCCTGTTCTGTCCGTAATCTGGCCCGGATCATCTCATCCGTAACCGCGCCCTTCACGATCTGGAACTCGGGAATGCGGATCAGGAACGGCCCTTGGACTCTTCCCTGCAGCTTGACTACGGCCTGACCGACTTCCAGGCTGCCGAGAATATCCTTTTCCTCGTTTTCAAGAAGCATGCACTGAGCCATCGCAGTCACGTCTTTCGAAGTCTTGAGATTCAGGGATATGGTCGCAAATGTGTTTCCGAGGGCAGGAAGGGATATCTGACTCGGATGTTGGTCGAGCAAGACCATGCTTTCGCCGAACTCCCTGATTTCACGGAACGTAATTTCCATGACCGACTGCCCGCCCACTAGGCTCTTTCGCTCGTCCGTGAGGAGATGGTGGGCCTCCTCAATTACGATCGCGTGCTTGAACTGTTCTCGGGTTGGTTCGGTCATCCTGCGGTGATGAATCCACAGAAGTAGCGCCGAGGCGAAGAAGATTTTATCCTGTTGAGTCAATGCGTCCAGTTCAAGGATAACCGTCTCGTCGAGGAGTTGATCAGGACTATTGGCGGAGGGATGATTCACAAGGTCGCCCATGTCTCCGAAGCAGAGCGACGCCAACGCTCTCAAAGTGGATGACAACCACCCAGCTTCCCTTCCTCGCGCATCGAGCTTTCTGGCCTTGTCCAGAACATCCTGAAACGTCGGCCAGTGCTGGACTGTGCCATCGTAGACCCCAAACTCCTCGTAGAGTAGGTCAAGAGTCTGCTGCAGGAGATAGAGCACGCCATTCCCCAGCATGTACGAATGCGCGATGACTTCATCGAGTTTCTTGAGCCACGTCTTCGGACTGGTCCCGGGCGGCGGGATCAAGGGATTGAATGTGAAGGGAGAGATGGGCTTGCCGACCGTATACACTTTCGCGTCCTTGAAGAGCGGCTTGGTGAGTAGGTCTCGATAATTCCTTTTCCAGTCGAAGATGAGAACAGGTTTTCCATGCTTGACCAGTTCTTCGACGATCTTGAAACCCAAATTCGTCTTGCCCGCGCCGGTCCTGCCGAAGATGCCCACATGCTGGATCCATTCATTTTCTCGGAGGCCAAAGGTGCCGCGATCCTTCCCGCCATAGAGGATGGTGCCCAGTTCATATTCACCCTGAGCTTGCGCGGGATTCGGGGGAACGAGTTGAGTGGCAACCGCGTCGAGTCGCACGGGCATATGCTTTGCCTGAAGCAGTTCCAGATAGGCTTCCAGCTGCTGCTTTCCCGTTTCGTCCTCAGCCAGGTACGCCTGGAACACCTGCTCCATCTTCTCTCCAAGAATGGGCTTGAGCTGTCGGCAGAGTTCTCGGACGCGGTCCGGGTTGCCGCTATGCTTGATTGGCATCGCCCGCCTCCAAGTCCTTGAAGATTGTTGCTCTCTGTCTTGCAGACTGGTATTCCCGGACTCCGGTGAACATTTCCTGTCTGACTTTCAGGGTGTCTTTCCAGAAGGCCAGGCGTTCATCATTCTTCTGGGCCTCCAGGTTGATCAGAAGCTTCTCCAAGTCGATTAGCTGTTTCGACTGTCCCCAGGTATCGAGCATCTTCGTGATGCTGATCCGCTCTTGCAGGCCGTAAAGCCGATGGTTGAGATCATTGAGAATGCGGTGGTGAAGCTCGTATCGGGCGGAGATCAAAGAGGCTTCATGCATGACCTGGAGCTTTTGCCCGCGAACTTGGCTTCCGAAGACCTGCTCGGCCAGGGTCTTGACTTCAGGACCAGGTTGAGCAAGGGCCTCTGAGAGAACATATCTCTCTCGATCCCATGAATTTCCATAACGTCTACCTTGCCATTGAAGAAGGTAGTCCGCAGCGTACTTCCGAGGAGCATAACTACTATCCAAATCGACCGGATACCTGTTCTTGATTCGTGCGAGTGTGAAAACGTCCATGTGTAGTAACTTCAGAGTGACAATGCAAAGAGGGTGGGGTTTATATATCTTTCGCCTACCGGATTTCGCTCGCCCCTCTCAAGCCATATAAGGCGCCTCACACCGCGATGTTCGGCTAACCATATAAGGCTTGTGGCCTATCGGCGCGGGGCTCGTGATGGCGCGCCATGACGAGGAATCGAAACGAAAGAGAGCCGCTCACCCCCCTGAAAAGCGTAAAAGGCGCTTTGGGCCAGCTAACCTTTTAGGCTTTTCGGGCTGTGCCCTCGGGGGGTGAGCGGATGAGTTTGGGCACACTTCATTGCGGCCCCATACAGTGGTTGGGGC
Organism: uncultured Planctomycetota bacterium; assembly: GCA_903901045.1. Lineage (GTDB taxonomy): Bacteria > Planctomycetota > Brocadiia > CAIUPP01 > CAIUPP01 > CAIUPP01. The sequence continues at coordinate 12,204 of CAIUPP010000108.1, read as the reverse complement.
GCAAAGAGCCACAAACTCATGATCAGGAGGTGAAAAAACATGGCAAACGAGAATGAAACAACAGGCATGACAGCCACAGAGTATCTTGAACTCTTCAAAGGGATCAAGGATTTTGGGGTAGATCGGGAGGTCGCTTTGGTCATCTTTCAGGAGATGGCTAAGGACATTCGGGCCAACCAGATCAGGCAGGAAAGGCAACAGCACGTTGGCGATGGCGCCACAGAAAAGCAGAAGGCCTACTTGCGAAGGTTGGGAGTAGAGTTCAGCCCGAGCATTACCTTCGAGCAGGCATCGAAGCTGATTGATAAAGCCAGAGAGAGGGAGGGATGACCTCCCCTCTTCATATTCAAGGAGGTGAGAACCAATGGTGGAGAAATACATTGAACTGCTGGATCGACAGATCGCTTTGCTGAATTGTGCCAGAGTGGAATGTGGGAAAGCCATCGAAGAATTGCTTCATGCCAGACACAGGCTGAAGCGAAATGGAAACCTGCGGGACCAGAACGAGGAAGGCCCAGAGGCAAAGGGGACCAATGCCCCTGCAACACTGGATCAGATATCGTTCATTCTGGACCATGATGGGAGCATTCCCAAGGACTTGAGCCAGAAGCGAGCGTCCGAGATCACAGACGCGATTATCGAGACCCTGTAGCCAAAAGCGGACAGGGAATGATGTGCGTCAGCTGTGGCGAAGCTGATGAAAAAGCCAGGAGACGCTCCTCCTGGCTGATTATATTTAGATCATGACAAAGGAGGTGAATGAAAAGATGGACCAAGAAACAGAAGCATTGATGACGGAACTTCACAGGCTCTTCGGAAGACTGCGATATGCGTTGATAGAGGCTCAAACGGCAATGGCGCAGATTGCAGGCAAAGCTCAGAACCCGCCTATGCATGGCAAAGGACGGGACGAAAGCCCAGTTGATGACGGCATCAAAGGAAGTCTGCCACGCACAATTCCATAGAGCGGCAAATTCAAGCAATTGAAAGGAGGTGAACTGAAAATGAAAGCAAGCATACAAGCGAAAGTGGACCATTACCTGGAGCTGTTGGCGCAGTTGAAAGGCAAGGTGTCTGATGAAGGATCTGCCGTAAGAATCCTGGGCGAGATTGCAAAGGATGAACGGATGGACCAGATGAGAGAAGAGCGGGAAGGCATGAACGGAGAGCCTGCGACTACCAAGCAGTTGCAGTATCTGAAGACTCTAGGAGTCGAGATAGCTCCTGGACTGACCAAGCGACAGGCATCCAAGCTGATTGACAATGCCGCAATGGCACAGGAAGAATAGACGGAAAGGCCAAGAGTTGAAAGAGAAGGCCTGAGGGAAGGCAGGGAGGGGCGACCCTCCCGGCATCTTCCGATGGCTGAGGAGAGCAAGAGCTGACCGGGCGGGCAATGGCCCTCGAAAGCCGTATAAGGCGCTCGCCCTTGGGGACCGAAATGAAAGATCGGTGGGCGAGCTAACCCTATAGGGCTTTCGGCCTGCGGGCGCGGGCCAAAGAAGAAGAGACTGCGACTCTGGCTCGTCGAGGGATTCCATCCGCTCTGCCGATGGAGGTTGCTTCGCTCCACTCTCATCGGCGAGGTCGAAATCCAGCTCGACAAGAGGGAGTCGCTTATACGACACGGTCTCCGACCGTGGAAGGGGCCGTCGCCTGCGGGCGACAGATAGCCGGGACCGTTCCGGTCCCGATGGGACGTGTGCTGCGGCACGCATGGCGGCGGTGATCCGCCGCAGAGAGCGCGGTGTGCGCACCGCGAGATACGAGCGGCTGAGGCCGCAAGGGGGCGGTGTGCCATTGCCCAAACGCGCTGAGGCGCATGACGATGATGGGCAAGGAGCGCCTTGCCGACGACGAAGCATTAGATATGACAGTAGATGATAGAGAAATAGTTGTGTTGACGGAGGAGGTGATAGTTAATAATAGGTTGGGAATAATGGAAAGAGAGAGAAAGGCCCTGGAAACGGATTAGAATTTCACCATGTAACTCTCTGTCAGTGAAGTACTTGCCTCTCAACGCCTGTATCGTGACATGAAATCCATTTCCGCCTGGACAGATGGGGTTTCTGGACGTGCGGCATGCCCGATCTTGAGCTTTCTGAAGAACCGGGATGTCATTCGGCAGAGGCGTTCCAGCCCGTTGAGAACTATGTGCGGAGTTTACGCGTGATGGACAGCCAGGTGAAAGAGGGCCGACCACATTGAAGTCATGGGCCGACCAGAAGAAAGAACGCCCCGGCTGCGCAAAACTGAGTTGGCGACGGGAACCGGCCACCGACGCGAGCCTGCGACATGAAGACGACCAATGATGATAGCCTTCGCTGCCGCAGGAAGGCAGGAGGGGTTTATATACTTTTCGATGCCACTTCGAAGTGGTCTGCTTCCGGAGAGTCAATGCTAATGTCAAGAACACACAACGCATTAACTGTACATACATACTTCAGCCCTATGGCTTGAGCTTCTTTGCCGTTCGGAGACCATCCAGTCGCCTCATCTGAACGCCTTCCACCCATTCCAAAATCCTGTCCGGCCAGTATCCGTGGAGGTCGGCTGGTTCAAGAAACAGAGCCTGCAGACCAAGCTGTCTTAAAACCTCCTTCTTGTGCAGGCAGCCTTGATCGTAAGCTTCACTGCCCTGCATGCCGCAGTATTCGATGATTACTCCTTGGTCGGGTAGAAGAAAATCGGGATACCATAGGCGAAGTTGCTCTCGGTCCAGCACGGCCAACGGGTACTCGTGTCGAAAGTTCAGGGAGTACCTTCTCAGCATGCCGGCTATCTCGCCCTCCTTCCTACTGCGGTAGTGGTCTTGGTCCATGAAAAAGCGTAGCTGGAGAAGTATAAAAGCCTGCCGGTCAACCGAAGCGCGCCTGCCAGACCGCCTCGAAGAGGCTTCGGTCAAAGAGCGGCTGGATCGTGTTGGTGTAGGTCTTCCCCACCTTCGTGGAGACCAGCAGGATCAGCCCCAGGCTCTGGAGGTAGGAGAGGTTGGAGTAGAAATGAACGTAACTGAAAGGTTCCTCATGCACCTGTCCGCTGACAGCGCAATATGCTTCATAGACGGACCGTGCATGCCGGGCACAGTCGTCCAGCGCCGCGCGCAGGATGAGGAGCGTCTTGTCGTTGAGGTCCTGGATCACGTCGCCCAGGATGTCGCGGCGCGCCCGTTCGAAGTTGGCCTGGAGATTCTGCCCCGGCTCAATGGCCATGTAGTAAAGGGTCTTGATCGCCACTCGTACGTCCGAACTGGTGTTCTTGACGGTCAGTGCGGCGATCTGCTGCAGTAGGCTGGGATCATGCCGGGAAAGGCCGGTGCCGGCTCTTTCTCTCAGGATTTCGAGCATCTGGGGAGCGGTGTAGTTCTTGAAGTGGACCACCTCGGGCTGAAGGGTGCTCCGGACGCTCTCGTCGAGCATGTTCAGGAGCTTGGGGTTGTTGCTAAGCAGAACGGCCATGTAGTTCTCAGGGGAGCGGCTGATAAGATAGAGAATGTCCTTGTGCTTATCCTTGTCCGAGAGAAGGTCCGCTTCGTCGAGGACGATGACGGTCTTCTGGCGGTGCCTTTCGCAGAACCGCTGCCAGAGCTCATCCAGGGAGCAACCCCGAGGCTTGACGCCCAGGAGCGAGGCGAGGAGCTTGAAGCTGGTGTTGTGACTCCGGCAGTTGACGTAGACGCTCTCCAGATGGCTCTGTCCGAGTAGTTGGGCAAGATACCTGACTGTGAGCGTTTTCCCGGATCCGCGGCTGCCGAAAACAAGAAGATGATTGGCGATGCCTGTCTTCTGGTATCGCAGAAGAGCGTCCGCTATAGGCTTGACCTCCCCGCGCATCAACGGTTTGTCGGGAATGTAGTTGAAATCGAAAACCTTGAAGTCGCGGATGGCGCCGGTTGCCCTGCTGATCTCCTGTTCCCGTCGGGTGACGTACTCCTGAATGTCCATAGCGTACAAACTCCACTGTACGCGTAAAGCGCCCCGTCCTTATAAAGCTTTTGCCAATCGCAATTCGAGCGATTGGAACCGTTTCCATAATTCCTGAAGGTGCGGCGTCTGTCTCGCTCGCACCGCCCGCGAGCAAACCACCTGTTGCTCGTTCAGTGTGAAGAATGCGCCTACGAAAGCCCCGACTTGCGCCTTCAGGTCGTCCTTTGTCGAAGTGGCGATCTGCATGGACGTGTCGCAGGTCTCCCGTCTCTCGCGGATTTCGAGTTCGCGCCAGGCTAACAGTGTCCCAATTCTCTTCAGCGTTCCTTCCGCCTGCTCGAAGCGTGCGGCCCATTCCTGTTCCATTCCAAGATGAAGCGATCAGGCTTTATAAGCTTTGCTTTTAGTCATCTCCGTTGTACTCAGTGTCCGGCGCCAAGTCATACGGCATGTCGGTTCTGTGAAACCGCTGGCCTTCCTCGACTTCTTCGAGTTCCGTAAGAACCTCTTCTATGGAATCACGGGCATCTTCCAGCTTCTCGATGATTCCTTCCAATTCTCCATTGCTTGTGCATTTGTCTGTCGTCATTCTGGAATGAATACGCCTCTGGCCCTTATAAACCTTGCGTTCGGTTTTGGCGCAGGTCGCGCGTCCTGTCGGGCCTCGGAATAGGCTTGGGCGACAAGCTCGTCCGACGGATTCAAATAAACGCTCGTCGTCTTCAGACTGCGGTGGCCGACCTGCTTCTGAACGATCGGCAATGGGACCTTGTAGATGTGGACGTAATGACCGCAATGACTGTGACGCAAGGAATGGACCGTAAATTGGTGAAGCTTCCTGCCCCTGACGTCCTGGCCGTACTCCCGGTCCAGGCCGGCCTTCTGCACATACCGCAGAAAGATCTGCCGGATCCTGTTCTCAGAATAGTGAAAGTTGGGGCGGCCCGGCGAATGAAACAAATATTCTTCTTCATTCTTGAGGCGTTCCTCCCGCTTGGACATCCTGCCGTCTGTCTTCAGCATGCTCTTCACTTCATTCATCAGCCCGACCGGAAGGAAACTGAATCTCCGGTGCTTGGTCTTGGTGTTCTGCTCTGGGAAGAGCACGGTTGAGCGGGAGAAGTTGAGGTGTTTGAGCTGAATCCGCACGAACTCGCCCACCCGGCATCCAAGCTCGTAAATCATGCGCGTCGCGAGCTTGTGCCGATAATTGCCGATGCAGTCAAAGAGTTGCTGAAGCTCTTGAAGCGTGAGATACCGTATCGTCTCACCGAAACGCTCATATTTTTGAGAAGATTTCACATTTGACGGTTTGGCCTCTCCGGCGACGTCTTCCATGCGGGGGAGATGGTCGTTTTCTGCCATTTGCTTCACATTCCTGTACAAATGTGAAGTGGCCGTCCTATATCAACCTTTCGGTTCGAGAGGGAGAAGTGAGGGTTGCAGTGTGTACCGAGGTACAGCGGTCAGGGTCTCGTGGGGTCTTCCGAGTCCCTCCCCTGGACGCTCCCCAGATTATGCGGCCCGTGGCCTGCATTGTCGTCATGCCAACTTTGTCTTCAACACATAAGCGCGATAGGGATCTCTCGGCCCCCGACCCACTTCTGCAAGCAAGCCATCGTCCACAAGCCTGCGCAGGCGGGTTCGAGCGGTACGGTCCGACGTATTCCACAACTTTGCGGCTGCCTGAGTGGAAATCCGGGCTTCCTTGGCAAGATGCTCCAACAATAGCGTTTGCCACTCCTGGCGCACGGGGGCGGCCAGATGTTCGCCGAACAAGGTCACCCTGAAATGGGTGCCCAGTTCCTCAAAGCGCGGTATGGGAAGACCCGACGCGGCGCAGACAGCGACGATGCGTCCGATGCCGGAACCCCATTGCTCTATGAGCCCCAGTTCTCGGAATGTGCGGCCGATCACACGGTTTCGCAAACGTGAGACGCCCGATAGGGCCGCCTCCAGAGTCAGACCAAATGGAAGCAGGCCGGGATTGGTGATTTCGATGCGGTCACTGAAGACGGCGATCTTCGTGCCGCCCCCACCGATGCTGTAATCGGCGTGAACGATGGCATTGATAACGGCTTCGCGTACGGCCGCGACGGGGTACTCCGGCACTTCGCGCCTGCGAACGCGGCCGATCTCGATGCCTTGTCGGGTATGGCGCTCAATGAAAGCAATCGCGCTTTCGACGGCTCTTGGCATGTACTCGTCAATCTCTGTTTGATCCAGGAACCTGGCCGTGTCCGCTCCGGCAAATCGAGCGCACCGGATGGTTGCCGACGGAAAGACGTGAGAGCGTGTCTTGCCAAATAGGAGCACTGCCCCGTTGGTGGGACGTTCATGCGCTCCCCGGCCCACAACGAGGTTGAGTGACTGTCGCTTCGACGGCGTGAACGGGCGTGAGGCCGCCGCAAAGAACTCGGAAGCAGCTCGGAAGTCAACGTCTTCCGAGCTTGCCTCAGGGCAAGGCTGTTCATCGAAAAACGTATTCCGGGTCAGACGGCGAATCTCGGCAACGAGTTCCGGACCCGCCGGGCGGTTGGTGGAACCGAGCCGAACATAGACGCCGGTCTCCGCTCCTTCAGAACGAACGAAGTAGGGACCGACGGCATGGGGCACCGTCACGACAAGCAGTTGGCGATTGCGCCACGTCTGAATCTGAATGTCGGGAAGCAGCAAAGGACGGATGTTCTCGGCAAAGGCGTTGGCCAGTCTCTCTTCGTCGGTCAACGGGTCGGCAATGCCTGCCACCTCTCGACTCTTGTCCTTCACGCCGATGACGATAGTGCCGCCTGCGGTGTTGGCGAACGCCACGGCGGTCCGCACAATGCGGTCCAGCGGACGGCAGTTCTCCTTGAACTCCAGCGTCTTGCCCTCGTCACGGGCGAGCAGGCCTTCTATCATTTGTTGGCTCCGATGTGAATGCCCATCAGCATTGCGAGATGCTCTGTAGTATATCGGCTGGGTCAGACATTTCCAAGAACCTCCGTCGACAGAAGTTCATTGAATGTGTCCGTGGACGGTGGGCGGGCGGGGGAGGGCACAGAGAATGGCGGAAATGGTGCGCCGCTGGCACCTCGCACCGGGCAGATGGTGAAGCAGCTTGGGATCAATATCTCCTTCCTCGGGAACCTCAAATCAAGTTCCCCCGTCACCTTCAACGGCCAGACTGATACAGGGTCCACGCGACGCACTGTGGCGCTTGATAGGGCGCGTTGCCGTTTGGACAGCGATCTCCGGGAGCCTTCGGCAGGCATCGCATATTGGTCAAGCTGGGTGCAGGTGCTTTGTAGACTGGGCATAGGGCAGTTATCAGAAATGACCGAAAGGTTTATAAGCCCAGTTCGCGTATATAGGCCAAGCACGACTTTGCATCGTTGCGCACGAACTGCGATTCACGCCATCACAACACTAAACATGGCCGAGTCCTGAACGATTGCGGCACGTCAGCCGAGAGTGCTTTCTGAGAAAACGTTCTCTTCCGGCCCGGAAACACCTGTTTCCGCCATTTGACGCCTGAAGGGCACACGACTTCTGTAGCCAGAGCCTTGGCCTTACCGACCCCCAGTCCCCCGGCGCCATTTCCCTCCACGTTACCTGTCTGGCACCCACTTCCGCACTCGCTCCGACGGTGCTTGCGGGCTGATCCATTCTTTCCTTCGCTTCGATGAAGGCTCGTCCAGCGACACGCACGGCCTTCGGCCGGCCTTCCTCTACGCTTGAGTATGTGGATCAGCCACAAGGTATATAAACTGCATCGTCTTATCGATCGCATCGAATAGGTAGTCACCTATCGATAGGAGGAATAAGCGGAAAATGCCCCAACCCGAAATATCATTCAAGGTCGGTGCGGTCAGAGCGGCCATCTTCATGAACACCATGCAGCGCGGCCCCAAGACCGTGAACATCGGCAAGGTGATCCTGGAAGTCAGGTACAAAGACAAGGATGGCCAGTGGAAGAGCACCCACAGTATGAGCGCCAACGAACTTCCCAAAGCCATTCTGGCACTTCAGAAAGCCTATGAATACCTGATGGTCAAGAAAACCGACGGCCCATCCGGCGATGCCGGCGACGACGGTGACGATGCGGGAATGTCTGTGCCGGTCGAACGGAGCAACTGAGCACCGAAAGCTTTATAAGGCCCCGTGACCTCGCTTCTTCGGAGGTGAGATTTATGCCAAGAGGAAGACCTGTCTTATGCCCGTACTGTCATAGTTCAAGGACTGTTCACAAAGGATCACGCAAGACCCTGACATTGGGATTGCGACCGTTGCGAAAGTGCAAGAAATGCGGCCGACGGTTCACGTACGTTAAGAAGACAAAAGTATCAAAGCCGACTGATTCCGCTGCGCCAAAGGCGGAATAAGCCGGAAGAACTTCATTTCATTCATTCTTAGATGCCCTTCTGCGGCTGAACCAGCCCGGAAGGGCCTTTTTTGTTCTTCAATGCACGGAAAGAGGTTCCATAACTCTCTTTCGGCTGACCGAATACTCCGTGCAGCATGGCAAGAATTGGAAGGAGGTGAATCATGTTCTACATCTTGACCATTGCAGACCGTGGGCTGGTGAGTCAGGCGGAGGCATTCCGTACCCGCAAGGCGGCTGAAGAAGGGCTGGTGAACTACTTGAGGGAGAACGAGTGCTACGACGGGTCCGGCAGTATGCGCGCCATACGACGCTGGCTCAGAGAGCACGATGAGCGGTTGAGCGTGGAAATCGTCGAGCAAGCGGAGGACTTCGGCGCCGAGGCTCACATGGCCGCCCTGCGCCGCATCTATGACATCCTCTACCTCGACATCAACAAGGACGGCGATTTCTACAACGAAGAAAAGGCGTGGGACGCTGATACGACCGCGGCCATCGCCGAAGTCGTGCGCCCATTCTTTCCCAAACCACCCGCCTGATTCCTCACAGTTGTACGTTTCATTAATCAGCCCCGGCACAGTGCCTGGGCTTTTTCCTTTTCTGGAGGAGAAAACGATGCGACGAGAACAGGGATTCAACCCCAATTGCAGCGAGGCCGTATTCCGTTTCTACACGGAGGATCCGAAGGTCGCACACCAGATTCTTGAGGCGTTTGCCCAGGAGGTGGGCGAGACGAATGAGCACCCGGTCGAGATTATTCCAACCTTCCGTCACATGGAGGAGGTGAAACACATCACATTCTCAGCGTGCGCCGGCATCGGTGATCCGGTGACCAAGTGCATCTGGGAGCCGAAAAAGAAGGCGTTTGTTCTGTGCATCGGCAACAACGACATCGCGCCGGATGGTAAGGGCTGTGAGAAGGTCCGGGAGCTTGGCATTCGAGTCGAAGAGGCCGAGACCTGCAAGGACCTTCTGAAGTACGCCCGCGACTGTACGTGCGGAAACGTCTTCTTCGATGAGGACGTCCCGCAAGAGGAGCGTTCACCGAGCGACAAGTCCAGTGTTCGTTCCTGAAAGGAGAAGACTTGTGCCCCGGCAGAATCCGCACTGGCTCAACAACGAACTCCAGTTCGCTCGGTTGATCGCCGAGGCGGAGGGTCTCGGCCTGTTCACGCCTGACGCAACAAGGGCGCTATGTTCCGAAATGGACCTCTCCAAGAGGGACTTCGCTCATCTGCTTGAACGGGCTCGTAAGCGGTTCGATCGAGCCAAGGAGGAGGTCCTGAAAGGGACGAAGCGCAAGATCAAGTGATGTCCGTTTGCCCATAAGGAGGATGAAGCATGCCCAAAGTTGAGACAGGCTTGCAGCCGAACCACAGCGAGTGGATGCGTCTGGTTGCCACATTGCCGGGCGAACAGGCCACGCAGAAAGTGTACGCGGAGTTTGTCCGGCATCTCAAGGAGCTCTTCGACCGAGCAGACCGGTTCACGTGCGCGGGGTTTGGGAGAAGCTTCAAGACGAAGGCGGAGTTTGAGCTGTGGAAGAAAGAGAAATGGGACCCCATCGCCGATGATCGCTGCAAGCTTCAGGTGACCAGACGCAAAGGTTCCGTCTACGTGCATGGCGATTACGGGTTCGTCCTGGATGATTGGTCACGCAGCGAAACCACCGTGGCGAAGGACGGACCGCTCATCATCGTACGGGTCTACACCGCTGGCTACGGGCTGGGTTACCTCGACGACTGGCTCGCCCGGCGTGGCGCCTCAGTTCAGGTCTATGTGGAAGGAGAAGAACATGACTTCCGGTTTGTTGAAGACGCTGTTGCGCAAATCGAAGCTTCGGTTGGGAAGAAGCGGACTGGTGGCGTACGAGCCAAGGAGCGCCACCACGCTCCGGTTTGACCGGAAAGAGACTGTCCAGCTTCTGCATCATGACGTGCCGTTTGAGAGTCTGGACGATCCGTGCGAGGTGGTTCACCTGGAGATCAGCAATCGCTGCAATCTGTCCTGCCCCTATTGCTACGTTGGGCATAAGGCAGGCGCCGAACTCACCGCGGAGCAGTGGAAGCTGATCCTCGACGATCTGGCCTCCTGTGGCGTCTTTCAGGTCACGTTCGGCGGCGGGGAGCCAACACTGCGGGAAGACCTCAAAACGCTTGCGCTCCATGTCAGAAGGCTGGGTCTCAACCTCTGTATGACGACCAACGGAAAATTGTTGCTGCGGATCGAGTCGGACACATTGTGCCTCTTCAACCAAGTCAATGTGTCCTATCACGGCGATGACGAAGTAATCTGGAAGGCGCTGGATCATCTGGAGAAACACCGTGTCCCGCGCGGCGTGAATTTCCTGGTCACGTGCGCTTACGTGCCGCAATTACCTTTTGTGGCCCTGATGGCGAGCGTATTCGATGCCGAGTTGTTGCTTCTTTCTGCCAAAGGCGTTCTTGATGCCGTTCCGCCGCAAATGGTCATGTCGGAGGCGCGCAAGCTCCACACGTGGGGATTCAAGGTCGCCGTGGATGGGCTGACGTGCGCCGGTGAACTGCCGGATTACTGCTTGCAAAAGCGGCGGTTCTGTGACGTGGATTCGCAGGGGAATGTGCTGCCCTGTTCATTCGTGCGAGAGCCGCTGGGCAACCTGCTCAAAAAAGGATTTGCCGAGATCTGGAGGTCTCGGGGCGAGCAGGCGCCGTGTCCCTTCACGCGGGCGGACAACACCCATGCAATACAGCAATGAAAGGAGACCGCGGTGAAATGCAACTGGCCAAAGCATGGCTACTCAGTCAGGAACGTCAAGACGTTTCGAGGCATGGAAGGCGGAGGTTTCAACGCGACGCTCTACCGAGACGGCCATAGGATCGCTTTCGTGATTGACGACGCCACGGGCGGCGATATGCGCATCCAGTGGGCCGACGCCCGCTCGCGCGGCGCGGAGGAAAAGCGTCTGCTGGAGTTCCTGAAGACGTTGCCCAAGGAGCGGGGGGAGGACACGGAGTATGACGTGACGCCCGACATATTCCTTGACGCTCTCGTGAACCAGGCCCAGGCCGAGAAGCGACTGAAACGCCTCTTTGAGAAGGAGACGCTGTTCCGACTCAAAAGCGACCCGACGGACGACGATAAGTGGCGCGTGATTAACACGTGCTTCTCGCCAGGAGTCAAGGCGGCGTTCGTCAAGAGATACGGCGACCGTCTTGGGGAGATTCTCAACGAGGCCTATCCTCACCTGAATCCCGGGAGCAGATAGTACTCTCCGTCATCCCCGACCAGTTTGCCCAACCGTTCCATCAGAACCAGCTACGGCAGGTTCCTGGTTCCCGATGGAGATCAATGAAGAAGGGAGGTGTTATGCACGCAATCTATTCGTTCCTCATGGAATTGCCGGTCAAACTGTGCTCCAAAGACTTGAAGAAAGAAGCGGTCTCACAGTTCGAGACGCAGTACGCTCCTCTGTGCGACGAAAACAACTGGTATCACGAGACGGCCCTCGTCACCAGGACCGGGCGTGTGCTGCAACTGTGCAGCAATGGGGACTGGCGCGGCCGGGACTCCTGGTACGGCCTGATCCGGAAGGTCGAGCCGCAGAAACGTTGGGACTGGATGTGGAAGCTTGCCTTGGAGTGCGTGGCGTTCTTATGTGCCATGGCACATAACGTGGCTTATGTTGAGAAGTAAGTTATGTGGAGTTGGTGCGTGAAACCCTTGACAATACCTGGGTTGCCTACGGCCAACTCCACATAATCTTGTCGTCAGAGACTCTTCAGCCAGTTCAACAGCCCCTTGTTTGCGAGCCAGGAATGAGCGGGGGCGGCAGGAGTTGGCGAAGGCGTCCGTTCCAATGCCGCGCGCTTCATTTCGAGATCAGCGTGTGCGTAGATGCCGGTCGACTTGATGTCGGAATGTCCGAGAATGGCT
>CAIUPP010000107.1 GCA_903901045.1 uncultured Planctomycetota bacterium | reverse complement strand
AGCCCCCTCTCCCCTTCGGAAGGGGAGAGGGCCGGGGTGAGGGGGCCGACTTGGGCTTCAGAGGCGCAAAGCGCGTCAGAATGTCGGGGGGAGGGGTTGGTTCATCGCCCGGAACCACGACGAGAGACCGCGGAGTCTGCCCAGCATCCACTTCCGCTGGAGGTCTTCATCCATGGCGCCCTGTGCGTCGCTTACTCGGGCCAATGCCTGACGAGTGAGGCGCTGGGGGGACGCTCGGCCAACCGCGGTGAGTGCGCGCAAGCCTGCCGGATGCCGTATGATTTGATCGCCGATGGCAAGCTCGTTCCTCTCGGTGACCGAAAGTATCTGCTTAGCCCGCAAGACCTGGCCGGGTTGGATGTGCTGCCGGAGCTGGCGCGGATCGGCGTGGCGTCCTTGAAGATCGAGGGCCGGCTCAAGTCGCCGGAATACGTGGCCAACATCACGCGTATTTATCGGGACGCGCTCGATCGGTTGGGCGGCGAGGTGCGGCCAACGGGTGACGACCGCTACGCGATGGAGATGGCGTTCTCGCGCGGGCTTTACACCGGCTGGTTCCGCGGCACGAACAATCAGGCGCTGGTTCATGCACGTTTCGGCAAGAAGCGCGGCGTGTTCCTCGGCGAAGTGGCCCGCATCGAGAACGAGGGCGTCTGGGTGAGGCTGCAAGCGCCGCTGAAGCCGGGAGATGGGGTGGTGTTTGATGCGGGGCATCCCGAGGGGGAGGAAGAGGGAGGGAGAGTCTATGAAGTCCGAAGGCCGAAGTCCGAAGGCCGAAATGGCGGGCTGGCGGAACTGCGGTTTGGATGGGGGGACATCGAGTTCAACCGCATTCACGTCGGCGATAAGCTTTGGAAGACGAGCGACCCGGAAATGGATCGCCGGCTGCGACAGAGCTTTGCGGGTGACACGCCTGGATTCCAGCGTCCGCTTCAGATGGAGGTGCACGGGCTGGCCGGCAAACCGATCACACTTATTGCGCGGGACGAATTGGGCCACGTGGTCCGCTGCGACTCGGCGATGCCGCTGGTCCCGGCGGAGAAGCAACCGCTCACCAACAACCGGTTGCGCGCGCAACTCGGCCGGTTGGGCGGCACGCCGTTCAAGCTGGGGGAACTGAAGAACTGCCTGGCGGGTGACGTAGTGTTGCCCGTTAGCGAGTTGAACCGCCTGCGGCGCACTGTGGCCCTGGAAATGGAAACGCTGCGCGCCCAGCCGAAACGATGGCGCCTCTCGACTCCGGAGGCGCGCGCTGAGAGTGGGGTAGAACCGGGAACTTACGCGAGCGGTTCTGCCTCTCCTCCTTTGGAGGAGAGGGCTGGGGAAAGGAGGCTCGTCACCACCCCCCACTTGATCGTCCTGGTGCGCAAGCTCGCGCAACTCGAAGCTGCCTTGGAGAGCGGCCTGGAGACGTTCTACTGCGAATTCGAGGACCCGAAGAAGTACCGGGAGGCGGTTGCGCTGGCGCGCCGCCGACCGTCGGCGACGGGCGCGCCCTTGGAAATCTTCGTGGCGCCGCCGCGGATCTTTAAGTCGGGCGAGGAGTGGACGCTCAACCAGGTGCGTTCGTGCGAGGCGGATGGTTACCTGGTGCGCAATTACGATCACTTGCGCTTCTTCGCCAACGACCGGT
>CAIUPP010000106.1 GCA_903901045.1 uncultured Planctomycetota bacterium | reverse complement strand
AGCCCCCTCTCCCCTTCGGAAGGGGAGAGGGCCGGGGTGAGGGGGCCGACTTGGGCTTCAGAGGCGCAAAGCGCGTCAGAATGTCGGGGGGAGGGGTTGGTTCATCGCCCGGAACCACGGCGAGAGACCGTTGAGACTACCCAGTATCCACTTCCGCTGGAGGTCTTCATTCACGGTGCCCTGTGCGTCGCTTACTCGGGCCAATGCCTGACGAGCGAAGCGCTGGGAGGGCGCTCGGCCAACCGCGGTGAGTGCGCGCAAGCCTGCCGGATGCCCTATGAATTGATCTCCGATGGCAAGCTCGTTCCTCTGGGTGACCGGAAGTATCTGCTCAGCCCGCAAGACCTGGCCGGGTTGGAAGTGCTGCCGGAGCTGGTGCGGATCGGCGTGGCGTCCTTGAAGATCGAGGGCCGGCTCAAGTCGCCGGAGTACGTGGCCAACATCACGCGCATCTATCGGGACGCGCTCGATCGGTTGGGCGGCGAGGCGCGGCCAACGGGTGACGACCGCTACGCGATGGAGATGGCGTTCTCGCGCGGGCTTTACACCGGCTGGTTCCGCGGCATGAACAACCAGGCGCTGGTTCATGCTCGGTTCGGCAAGAAGCGCGGCGTGTTCCTCGGCGAAGTGGCCCGCGTCGAGAACGAGGGCGTCTGGGTCAGGCTGCAGGCGCCCCTGAAGCCGGGGGATGGGGTGGTGTTTGATGCGGGGCATCCCGAGGGGGAGGAAGAGGGAGGGAGAGTCTATGAAGTCCGAAGGCCGAAGGCCGAAGGCCGAAATGGCGGGCTGGCGGAACTGCGGTTTGGATGGGAGGACATCGAGTTCAACCGCATTCACCTCGGCGATAAGCTTTGGAAGACGAGCGACCCGGAAATGGAGCGCCGGCTGCGACAGAGCTTTGCGGGTGACACGCCTGGATTCCAGCGTCCGCTTCAGATGGAGGTGCATGGGCTGGCCGGCAAACCGCTCACCCTTATTGCGCGGGACGAATTGGGCCACGTGGTCCGCTGCGACTCGGCGATGCCGCTGGTCCCGGCGGAGAAGCAACCGCTCACCAACGACCGGTTGCGGGCGCAACTCGGCCGGTTGGGCGGCACGCCGTTCAAGCTGGGGGAACTGAAGAACTGCCTGGCGGGCGATGTAGTGTTGCCCATTAGCGAGTTGAACCGCCTGCGTCGCACG
Source organism: uncultured Planctomycetota bacterium (assembly GCA_903901045.1). Taxonomy (GTDB): domain Bacteria; phylum Planctomycetota; class Brocadiia; order CAIUPP01; family CAIUPP01; genus CAIUPP01. Next base: position 628 of record CAIUPP010000106.1, on the reverse strand, counting down.
GTGGCCCTGGAAATAGAAACGCTGCGCGCCCAGCCGAAACGATGGACGCTGGAGTGCGGAGTGCGGAGTGCAGAATGCGGAGTTGAAGACCCGCTCATCTACGACCAGGGAAGCGGACCCGGCGAGGCGGGCGTCGTCTTCCTGGCTGGCACACCCGAGGCAGCCGAATTGTGCGAGAACCGGACTCCGCCGCTCCCTCTCCCCAAGGGAGAGGGTTGGGGTGAGGGGGAACGAGCCTTACGAACACAACCCGCGTGCCATCGAGATGCAGATCCGAGTAAGGAGCAGATTGCAAAAGGTGGCGCTGCGGACACCGCTGCGCACTCCGCCCTCCCCACTCCCCACTTGATCGTCCTGGTGCGCAACCTCGCACAACTCGAAGCTGCCTTGGAGAGCGGCCTGGAGACATTCTACTGTGAATTCGAAGACCCGAAGAAGTACCGGGAGGCGGTTGCGCTGGCGCGCCGCCGACCGTCGGCGACGGGCACGCCCTTGGAAATCTTCGTGGCGCCGCCGCGGATCTTTAAGTCGGGCGAGGAGTGGACGCTCAACCAGGTGCGTTCGTGCGAGGCGGATGGTTACCTGGTGCGCAATTACGATCACTTGCGCTTCTTCGCCAACGACCGGT
>CAIUPP010000105.1 GCA_903901045.1 uncultured Planctomycetota bacterium | reverse complement strand
CCAGGACCATCCCGAGTTCGGCGAGATGGCCCGGCAGAACGTGCGCTTTACGTGGACCAGCTTTTGGTTCACGCACCTCGGCGAATACCTGCCTGATGAACCGGAATGGTATCCCTACACCTATGCCAAATGGTGGAAGCTTGGCCAGCCGATGAATGATGAGAAGATCCGCGCCTTTATCCGGGACCTGCACCGGCAAAAGATCGGCGTGTTTGCCTATTTCAACGTCACCGAATACGGCGGCTACGGGGGCAAGAGCGGCAATGCGGAGACGGCCGACCGCATTTTGCGCGAGAAGTTCGCGGATGCCCTGATGAAAGACGAGCAGGGCAAGCCCATCGGCACGTGGGAGGGAGCGCTGGCGATGAACGCGCGGAGTAACTGCGCCCTCTTCCCCGCTCTGGCGGACCAGCTCCAACGGCATGTGAAACGGCTGCCTGACCTGGATGGGTTCGTGGTGGACCGCCTGGATTGGGCGAGCCGCCTGGATTATGGGCATGACGATGGGCTGACCATGCTGGGTAAGCGCGCGGTCGAGAATATGGCCGGCCCGGTGGCCGAAGGGGTCGCCGAAGTCTGCCGCCAGGCGCACGCCGCCGGCTGGCGGGTTTACGTCAACCAGTTCTGGCGGATCGAAGTGTTGCGCGACAACGATGGCTACTGCCACGAAGACGACTTTGTCCGCGGGCTCGGCTACCTCTCGCCGTTCCGCCCGGCAGCGGCCTGGAACATGGAGAAGCCCTACTCGGGCGACCTGCTGCAATTCGAGGCGCAGTTGAAGCACCGCCTGCAATTCGCCGTGTTTCCCCAGATGATCGCGCACCAGTTCCCTATCTCGCAACAGGCGCCCAATCCGAAGGCGGCCGATCTGCTGGAGCTCTACGCGCCGCTCTTTGCCGCGCTCGACGGCAAGACCCAGGTGCTGGAGCCGCATTGCGTCAGCGTCTCGGGCGCCAATGATTGCAACCTGTTCCTGGACCGCGCGGGGAACTTCGTCGTGCCGGTCACCTCGCGCACCCTTTTCCTCGCGCGTCGCACCAACTCCGGGGAGCAGGCGGCGGCCGTCACTATCCGACTGCCCGCAGCGCAGAACCTAACCTGGGCCAAGGTCGTCTCGGCCGATCGCCCTCCGTATCCAGGCGAGTTGAAGGCTGTGGAAGGCGGGGTCGAGATCACGCTGCCACATCATCAGACGGCTTCCCTGGTCGTCGCTGGAAAAGGGGCCGCTCCTCCAACATCCGGGCAGGCCGGAGAACCGGAGCGCCTGACAGTTGTGCGCGACCACCTGTTCCCGCTCGGGAGGCCAAGCGCCCAAGTGAAGCCCCGGCTCTCGCGCTCGGAACTCGGCGAACTCAAGAGCGGCCGCATCAAGGTCCGCGGGACCCATTTGGGCGAGAAGGGAACGGTGACGGTCTCCGTGAATGAAAGCACCTTAGCCGTGGCATTTCACCCTCAAGTAGCCGCCGACGGCAGTCGGCGCCATCTCGCAAGTGATGAGAATGCGCTGACTGACGTCAGCGGCTACAATCTGTCGGCGAATCGTGCGGTGCATGCGATAGCCGGGATGAGAACTCTCTCTGATGGGGAGAACGGGTTTAACTGGCAACTTCCTGCCAGCGGTCTGCCCGATGAGCCGCCAACGGTTTCCCTCACCTGCGGGGACGAAGGCACTTGGTTCCTCGTTGAGGCAATTGATTGCCTTGTGCAGCGGCGAGACGGCAAGTGGCTCCGCGTGGCTTCATGGGCCCCGTCGGATTCGGAGGTCTCATCGGGTAAGGCTGG
>CAIUPP010000104.1 GCA_903901045.1 uncultured Planctomycetota bacterium | reverse complement strand
GTCCCACCTTGAAAAACGCCGGAAAATGGTGGGACTCGTTGCACTCGGCCCACCCTACGGGCTGGTTCCACCGTGGTTTACCCACGGATCTGGCCGTTACCGTAAACCACATATTTGTAGCTGGTCAATTCATTCAGCCCGCAGGGACCGCGGGCGTGGAACTTGTCGGTGCTGATGCCGATTTCCGCCCCCATGCCAAACTCGGCCCCGTCCGTAAATCGCGTCGAGGCGTTCCAATACACGGCGGCCGAATCTACTTCGTTCAGAAACTGCTTCGCGCGTGCCTCGTCCCGCGTCACGATGCTGTCGGAGTGCGCCGAGCCGTAATGGTTGATGTGGTCAATCGCCTGCCGCACACCATCCACCACCCGCACGTTGAGAATGTAGTCATTGTATTCAGTGAACCAATCCTGCTCCGTGGCCCTCCGTATTTCGGACCCCGAACTTCGCCCTTCAAACTGCAAGATCGCTTCGGCCTCGGCATCGGCGCGCAACTGGACCTTCTTCTCGCCCAGCCGCTGCGCGATTGTCGGCAGGAAGACTCCGGCCACCTTGCGGTCCACCAGCAGAGTTTCCATCGAATTGCACACTGCGGGACGCTGGACCTTCGCGTTCATTGCGATCTCCTCCGCCATTTTCAAGTCTGCCTCGCCATCCACATAGACGTGGCAGACGCCCTTGTAGTGCTTGATCACCGGCACCTTCGAGCACTCGGTCACGGCGCGGATGAGCCCTTCACCCCCGCGCGGCATGCACAAATCCACATATTGCGTCAGGGACAGTAGTTCTTTGATGGCGTCGCGGTCCGTCGTGGGCACCACTTGGATGGCGTGGTCCGGAAACGCCGCTAGTGTCCGCTTGCCGGCTTCAATCATGATCCGCGCGATGGCCAGGTTCGAATTAAGCGCTTCCTTGCCCCCCCGCAGGATGGTTGCGTTGCCGGACTTGAAGCACAGGCTCGCCGCGTCGGCTGTCACATTGGGGCGCGATTCATAAATGATAACCACCACCCCGATCGGTGTGCTGATTTTTCGCAGCTTCAAGCCGTTCGGGCGCACGCGTTCATCGAGCACACGGCCCACCGGGTCGGGCAGCGCGGCGACTTCGCGCAGGCCCTTGGCCATCGCGGTGATGCGCTTGTCGTCCAGTTTCAGCCGATCGAGCATGGCGGTGGAAAGGCCCATCTGCGTGCCGACCTCCATATCCAGCGCGTTGGCTGCTTTGATGGCGGTGGCGTGCTTTTCGAGCGCGTCGGCCATGGCCAGCAGGCAGGTGTTCTTGTCGGCGGTAGCCAGCCGCGACAAGTCGCGCGAAGCCGCTTTAGCCTGCTGCGCCAATTGGGTCATTTGCTCGGACAACGTCATGCAGGCACACTAATCCAAATCCGGGAACTGAAAAGTGAGAAATGAAGGCACTACGCCGTATGCCAGCTAATTGGATGGAAGCAACGCGCCAGACGCGGCTGAAGAACTGCCGTAGCTCGCCCAAAATGCAGGGGTGATGAAGTCGGAGTATAAGCGGAATATAAGCGGAATATAAGCGGAATACGAGCGGAACACGAGCGGAACACGAGCGGGATACGAGCGAGCAGCAGGCTAGCTCCTCCGGAGTATCGCCTTTGCATCGCCCGGACGCGGCGCGTGCGCATTCCTGTCCGCAGGCGCTCCCGACCACAGACGAGGTTTTTACGCGCGATCGCTCCTGGCGAAACACGTTGCTGCGGACACTCATGTCCAATGCCGCTAGGATTTGAGGCTCGGTCTCACGCGTGCCAGAGACGTTTTGGACGGCAGCGTCAGTCCGGCGGCCCAGTTCCCCCTCACCCCAGCCCTCTCCCCAGAGGAGAGGGAGTCACGCGGGCCGCGCTGCGAGCCTGCGGGTGCGCACGATATGCGAGGGTCGGGCTTGGCATCTCCCTCTCCCTTGGGGAGAGGGCCGGGGTGAGGGGGAACTGAGCTCACGCCGTTTCCACGGTGCCAGCAGTTCTGAGCATGACACCTCCAGGCCAGGTTCCAATACCTAGCGGCATGGGACACTCATGTCCGCACGCCGTTAATCGGACCGCCTACTCGGCCTGCAGCGCCTGCTTGGCGCGCTTGCTCTCATCGACGACCTTCTGCTCAGCTTCCCGCGGCATTTCCTCGTAATGGCTGAATGACTCCGCGTGCAGGCCTCGCCCGCCCGTGAGCGAGCGCAGGGTGCTGGAGTAGCGGTAGAGTTCCTTGGCCGGGACGAGCGCCTTGATCATCTGGAACCCGCCCTCCATATCCATCCCCTGGATCTTGCCGCGCCGGCTGGAGAGATCCCCCATGACCTTGCCCATGCAATCGTCCGGGATGCGAATTTCCACCAGGTTAATCGGCTCCAGCAGGCTGGGCCGCGCCGCGGTGAATGCCTCCTTGAAGGCAAAATAACCGGCTACCTGGAACGCGATATCCTTCGAGTCCACCGGATGCATTTTGCCGTCGTAAAAGTCGATCTTCACATCGGTCACCCGGTAACCGGCCACGATGCCTTCCTCGCACGCCTTCATGACGCCCTTCTCCACAGAAGGGACAAACGTGCGGTCCACGTTCTGGCCGACCAGCGAATTGGTGAACTCCACCCCGGTGTCTCGCGGCTTGGGCTCGATGCGCATCCACACCTCGGCAAACTGCCCGGCGCCGCCGGTCTGCTTCTTGTGCCGATACTTGGAATCGCCCCGGGCCTTGATGGTTTCCCGGTAACGCACGCGCGGCTCACCCAACTCCACATGCACGTTATAACGCCGGCGCAGCGCGGCGGCGATGACCTCCAAGTGCAGCTCGCCTTGCGCGGAGACGATGGTCTGGCGCAGTTCGGAATCCACCGCGTAGAGGAACGTCGGGTCCTCATGATGCAGCGCCGCCAGGCCCGAGGCTACCTTGTCTTCCTCGCCCTTGACGTTGCTCTTGAGAGAGGCGTGGATGTTCGGTCTGGGGTAGTCAACCCGGGGCAGCGTCACCGGCTTCTTGCCGCCGCTAAGCGTGTCGCCCGTCTGCGTAACCTTTAGCTTGACCACAGCGCCGATGTCCCCCGCGCTCAAGTTGGGCACGCTGGTGCGGATCTTGCCGTTCAGCAGGTAAATCTGCCCAATCTTCTCCGAGCTGCGCCGGGCGGTGTTGTAAAGCTCACTGCCGAACTT
>CAIUPP010000103.1 GCA_903901045.1 uncultured Planctomycetota bacterium | reverse complement strand
CCATCCTCAAACGCCTGTGCGCTCGAACGCATGACGCGCTTTTGACAGCCATCGCCTCAGCGCTCGACGCCGTTACGCCGCAGGACAGCCAGGGCTTTTTTCGTCACTGCAACGTAGGTGTAAAATGTTAATATGCTCTAGATGCGTTTGCCCTGGGTTTCGCATCCCCCAGCCGCTTCCACCGGCCCGCTTCCGAGGTATAATACCGGGAGAGAGAGTGCGCAGGCTTCGGAAGCGGAGGTTTGAACATGCCTGGACTCCTCATGTGGATCGTTGCCGGCGCAGCGCTGGCGGGGGCGGGGGGCGTCGCCGCCGTTTTCACCGCGAAGCGCCGCAGGCGCCGCCCGGACCTTGCCATCCACATTACCCAGCCGGCAACCCGCGCGATCCCCGGCCACCACGAATGGTACCTGGACGGCCCCGTGGACTTCGCCAACGTGAGCCACCAGCGGATCGTCGTCGTCAGCATTCACGCCGAAGTGTCCGCGCCCGGCAAGCCGCTGCTGCCGGCCAAGCGCATCCTCGGAATCGAGGAAAGCAAACTCCACGGCATGCCGCATCCGCCCGACATCTCCCTGAAGCTGCCGATCTACATCGACCCGGGGCGCACGGTCACCTATCGCTTCCACATCATCTTCCTTCCCAACCTGCGCCAGATGTGGGACCATGGGCTGCTGCACCTCTACGCGATGGATGAGCACGGAGCTATCACCGAAGCCCTCCGCACCCTCCAGGCGCCGTCGGAATGACCCCGCGCGAACGCTGAAGCGCCGGCTGAACCGGCGACCTCGAATCCGGTCGCGCCCCTGCGCCGCGCCGCGCGGGGCGCGGAGATCAGGCGTGGTATTATAAAGTAATACGGACTCGTTTCGCCCGCCAGGCTGCGTGGAGAGCGCAGGTCGATGCCGAAGCAAGGCATCGCCTTGCCCGGTAGTGGTTCACTTACGCGCATTGTCATTCTGCGCGTAGCGAAGAATCTTTCGACAAGCCAACGTTTCGCGCTTCGAAATCCCCTTCGCTACGCACAGGGTGACACATGACATGCCCTCCCCGCGCGTAAGTGAACCACTACCCTTCGCCCCGGCGATGCGGTTCTGCCGGATCGCCGCGCTGCCGGGCCTGCGGCTGCGATGCCCCCGAATCGCTCTCGCCGCCCGCCCCGGAAGTCCACCCGCGCGAAGGTTATCCACGACCTTTCCACACCCCCCCGAACGCGAGCCAGGGGGGACTGACAACGTTGTGGATAACCCCACACCAAATCCGCCTCCACGGCGCATTTGTGCATATCCGCAGTCAACTCAACCCATTGCGCCCAAATCGCTTCCACTTTTTTCAAAATTTAGGGCAGCCGATACCCCCTATATGTTGTGGCACTAGGTCAACTTCCCCACTGCGTATAGTTGTTGGCCGGAGTTTTCAACAATGGCCAGGCCCAGCAAGCGATTTTTTGACTTGACTGTGGCATGAAATAGCACTATTGTGTTGCCAAGTGTCACAAAGTGGGGGCAGAAGTGGCCTCCCGAATCGGCCGGTGGTGTTGGGGAACAGTTATGTTCGTCGGCAAGTATGAAGTCCGCCTGGACACGAAAAACCGTGTGATCGTCCCGCAGAGACTGCGGGAATCACAACGGGAAGGCGGGCCCCTATGGTCTTCCTTCTACCTGACCCTCGGCGCGGAAGGCTGCATCTTTGTGTACACCCCCGAAGGTTGGCAGCGCCTGATGGAGGAAATGGGCGCGACCAAGGCGCTGGCGGATGAAACGCTGCGCAGCGTGCAGCGCCTCGTTGCCGCGCATGCCGACCTGCGCGAGTGCGATGCGCAGGGGCGGATTGTTTTGCAGGACGAATTACGCGAACACGCCGGACTCAAGCGCGATGTGGTATGGGTCGGTGCGGTCGGACGCGCTGAAATCTGGGACAAGGAGCACTGGGCGTTGTACCAGAAGAGAAACATCGCTCACTTGAGCGAGAAAATGGACATCATCTCTCGCGCAGGGCTTGCCCTGCCGAATAACTTGAATGCTTCCAGGAAGGGGCCGTCGGAAAGCTGACGGCCGTTCCTGACAGGATAGAACCGATGCAAGGTGGGACAGGTCGCGCGGCATCCGTGGACACGGATGCCGGCGCCATGCTCCGGCGGACCGCGGCTACCGTGGGCGTCGCTTGTTGCGCGTCGCGCGACGGGGAGGCGGTTGCTCCGGGCGGAGATGCAATGAACGAGCAGGCTCCTCTGCCGACCGGCGGCCATGTGCCGGTGATGCTTGAGGAGACCCTTCGCCTGCTGGAACTGAAACCCGGCGAGACGGTGGTGGATGGGACGCTGGGACTCGGCGGGCATGCGGTTGCGCTGCGTCGCGCCCTTCAGGGACAGGGCCTTCTGGTGGGCGTGGACCGCGACCCCGCGATGGCCGAGCGCGCCCGCGCGCGGCTGGAGTCCGATCCGGGCGCTTTGATCCGGATCGTCCAATCCAACTTTTCCGAGCTCGACGTCGTCCTGGCCGAAGTTCCCGGCGGCAAAGCCGACGCCATCCTTCTGGACCTGGGCGTCTCCTCCCCGCAGATTGACGAGGGAGGGCGCGGCTTCAGCTATCGCGAGGACGGCCCTCTGGATATGCGCATGGGGCCGGAGGGCCCCACGGCCGCGGAGTGGATCGCGCACGCCGGCGATGAGGAAATTGCCGACGTCCTTTACCACTTTGGCGAGGAGCGCCTCAGCCGGCGCATCGCGCGCGCCATCGTGGCGGCGCGGCAGCGCACGCCGATCCGCACCACGGGCCAGCTCGCGGAAATCATCCTGCGCGCCTACCCCGGCGGCTCGCGCCGCCTGCACCCGGCGCGCCGCAGCTTCCAGGCGATCCGCATCTTCCTCAACGACGAACTCGCCCATCTGGAGCGCTTCCTGAAGATCCTCCCCCGGCTGCTCAACGACGGAGGGCGCTGCGTCGTCATCAGCTACCACTCGCTCGAAGACCGGCGTGTGAAGAACTCCTTCCGCGACGGAGTGCGCGAGGGGACGTACCGCGCGCTGACGCGCAAGGCGCTTCGCCCGACGAGCATGGAGGTCGCCTCCAATCCGAGGAGCCGGTCGGCAAAGTTGCGCGGGGTGATGCGCGCCGAGCAGGAGGAGTTGGCATGACACCTTCCCGCTACCTGCTCCTGCTGGGACTGGCGAGCCTCTTCGCGCTGATCGGCGTGGCGCAGAGCACGCGCGTGATCCACCTGGAGGGCAGCGTCGCGCAATTGGAGAAACGGCGGACGGACATGTCGGATGAGAACCGCGGGCTCCTCTGCAAGATTTACACCCTGTCCCATCCGGCGCGCATCGCGGATGAAGTGGGGCGGATGAATATCGGGTTGATGGAGCCGGTCGAGCTGTCGAAGTCGCCCAGCGCGGCGCACGTGAGTGTGCGCAGTGGCGCGGGCGTTGTGGCGCACCCCAGCGACGCGCGAGCGTCCGGGCGCGCAACGCGCGCGCCGCACTGAGGGACGTTGGACCGGGTTGGCGTCATTGGAGGAGCCATGGAGAGTTTCGCGAGGACGTTCCGCACGCGCCGCGGCATCGTCCATCTCTGTTGCGCCCTCCTGTTCCTCGCGCTGGCCGTGCGCCTGGCGGTGATCCAGTGCCTCAATCATGAGTGGTACGCCTCCTACGCCGAGCGGATGCAGGTGGACGTCGTCGACCTGGAGGCGCAGCGCGGGCAACTGCTCGACCGCGACGGCTTCCGCCTGGCGGTCACCACGCTGACTCCCTCCATCGCCGTCAATCCGCGCGCGGTGCCCGAGGCGAAGCGGGCCGAGGTGGCGCGCACGCTGGCGGGGCTGCTGAAGCTGGATACGCAGGAGATTTCCGACCGCCTCGCGAAGCCGAAATATTTCCAGTGGGTCAAGCGGCATGCGACGGAGGCGGAGGCCAAGGCGGTCAAGGATGCCAAACTGCCGGGGATCGAGTTCCGCGATGAACCGATCCGCTGCTACCCCAACGGGGACTTCCTCTGCCACGTCATCGGCGAGGTGGGGGCGGACGGCCACGGGTTGGGAGGGCTTGAGGCGCGGTACGACTCGCTGCTTTCGGGCAAGGACGGCTACGAGACCATCCGGCGCGACGGCCGGGGGCGGCCGCTCTGCCAGGAGCAGGAGGAGTGCGTCCAGCCGCAGAGCGGGCGTTCGTTGATGCTCACCATCGACGCGCGCATCCAGCGCATCGCCGAGGAGGAACTGGCCGCCGCCTGCGAAAAGAACAAGCCCGAGCACGCCACCGCCATCGTCATGGACCCCTGGACGGGCGACATTCTCGCGCTGGCCTGCTGGCCGACGTTTGACCCCGGGCAGTTCAACAAGGTATCCGCCGAGGCGCGGCGCAACTTTGGCGTTGAGGAGTGCGTGGAGCCGGGCTCGAGCTTCAAGCCGTTCGTCGCCTCGGCCGCCCTCGAGCGGGGCGTGGTCACCCCGGACACCATCTTCGACTGCCACATGGGGGTCTACCAGATCGGCAAGCGCACGCTGCACGACGCCCACGGCTATGGACGCCTGAGCGTGCGGGACGTCATCGCCTACAGCAGCAACATCGGCATGGCGCAGATTGGCGCGCTGCTGGGGGCCGATCCGATGTACGCGGCGCTCAGCGGCTTCGGCTTCGGCAAAGTCACCGGCGTGGAACTGCCCGGCGAATCCTCCGGCCTGCTGCACCCGGTGCGGATGTGGACCTCCCTGAGCATCAGCTCGCTGCCGATGGGGCAGGAGGTGTCCGTCAGCCCGCTGCAACTGGTCACCGGCTTCTGCGTCTTCGCCAACGGCGGCTGGCACGTCAAGCCGCGCATCATCGCCGGGGTGGCGGATGCCGAGGGCCGCCGGAAGCTGGAAGGCGCCGCGCCGGTCGTCGCGCGGCGCGTCCTGAGCCAGCGCACGGCGGACCTCATGTGCAAGGATTTGCTCAGCGCCGTGGTGGAGCATGGCACCGCGCGCGCCGTGGCCATCGATGGCTATGCGCTGGCCGGCAAGACCGGCACCGCGCAGGTCGCGCGCGAGGATGGGCGCGGGTACGAGCCGGGCGCTTACACGGCGGTCTTCGTGGGGATCGCTCCGGCCAACGCGCCGCGCTACGTCGTCGGCATGGTCGTGAGGAAGCCCAAGGGAGGCGCTTATTACGGCGGCGTCGTCTCCGCCCCGTATGTGGCGAATATCTGCGAACGCACGTTGAGCATGGTCCATTTCCCGCGCGTAATCCTGGCCGGCAAGCAGAACGGCCATGAATCGGGAAGCGCGGCTGAATGAGATGGTTTGCGCAGGAGCCGTGCGGGTGACCGTGCGGCCGGCGAAAGAATGTGAACTGCCCGGCGAACGGCGGTTCATTAGGAGGGCGCAGGAGTGAAACTGGCCAAGTTGCCGAAGGTGCTGCCGGGGGTCCACCCGGCCGTTCCGGCTGAACACGCGGAGATCGAGGTGGTGGGCGTCACCCACGACTCTCGGCGCGTCAAGCCCGGCTGGGTGTTCTTCGCCATCGCCGGGGAAGAGCGCGACGGAGTGCAGTACGTGGAGGACGCGCTGGCCCGCGGCGCGGCGGCCATCGTGGCCGAGCGCGCCACGCCGCTGTCGCGCAAAGTGCCGCTCTTCATCGTCACCGATGCGCGCCGCGCCCTCGCGGCGCTGGCCAGCCAGTTCTACGGGCGTCCCTCGCGCCGCCTGAAGGTCATCGGCGTCACCGGCACGAACGGCAAGACCACCACCACCTGGATGCTGCGCTCCATCCTCGAAGCGATCGGCCAGCGCTGCGGCGTCCTCGGCACGATCAGCTATGACACCGGCAGGCGCAGCCTCCCCGCTGCCATCACCACCCCGGAGTCGGTGGACATCCAGGAGTTCTTCGCCGAGATGGTCGACGAGGGGATTCAGTACGCCGCCATCGAAGTCTCCAGCCATGCGCTCTGCATGCGCCGCGTGGACTTCGTCCATTTCGCCGCCGGCATCTTCACCAACCTGAGCCCCGAGCACATGGACTACCACCGCAACCTCACCGCCTATCGCGACGCGAAGGCGAAGCTGTTCAACAGCCTCGGCCCCACGGCCTGGGCGGTGCTGAACGCCGACGATGAGCAGAGCGCGGAGATCGCCAAGGTGACCTTCGCCCAGAAGGTCACTTACGGCATGAAGAGCGGCGCCGACATGACGGCCACCGTCCAGAAATCCACGCTGGATGGAATCGAGATGACGCTGCGCCACAAGGGGGAGGCGGTGCCCACGCACCTGCCGCTCATCGGGGTTCACAACGTCTACAACGCGCTGGGCGCGGCCGCCGCGGCCCGGTACCTGGGGCAGGACCTCGGCTCCATCGGCGAAGGGCTGCGCAACTGCCCGGCGGTCCCGGGCCGTCTGGAGCCGGTGCCGTGCGACAAGGGATGCAAGGTGCTGGTGGACTTCGCCCATACCGATCAGGCGTTGCGGGCGGTGCTGAGTTCGCTGCGCCCGCTGACCCCGAAGCGCATTCTGGTGGTTTTCGGCGCGGGGGGCGACCGCGACCGCACCAAGCGCCCGCGCATGGGGCGCGTGGTGGAGCAGGGGGCCGACATGGCCTGGGTCACCAGCGACAACCCGCGCGGCGAGGAGCCGATGGAGATCATCAATGAGATTCTCTCCGGCGTGAAGAACCGCCGCCGGATGAACGTGCAGCCGGACCGCCAGGCTGCCATTCAGGAGGCCATCGCCGCCGCGCAGCCGGGCGACCTGGTGCTCATCGCCGGCAAGGGGCATGAGCGGACGCAGCGGTTCAAGGACATGGTGATTCCGTTCGACGACCGCGAGGCGGTCCAGCGCGCGCTGGCGAGCGCGGGATGAAGGTCGTTCGCAGCGGCGGGCTCGAGCCCGCCGGAAGTTGCGCGGGCACAAGCCCGCGCTTACACGGGGATGAAGGAGTATGAATTTGCGATTGGTGGGTGTGGAGATCGTGGGAGCTATCGGGAGACGCTCGGGGAGGAGGGATTGGTCCATTACGGGCGTCTCCACCGATAGTCGCGCCGTCCGAGAAGGGGAGTTGTTCTTTGCCCTGCCCGGCGAGCGTGTGGACGGACATGACTACGTCCTGGCGGCGCTCCAGCGCGGAGCAGCCGCCGCCGTCGTTTCCCGCGAAGTGCCGCTCCCTTCGGAATATGCCGACCGGGTCGTGCTCGTTCCCGACACCCTGCGCTGCCTGGGGCAGAGCGCCAATGCCTGGCGGCGCAAGTGGGGGGGGAAGGTGGTGGGCATCACCGGCTCGAACGGCAAGACCACGACGCGCGAGATGGTCTACCACATCCTCAGCGCGCACCTGCCGTGCAAACGCTCCCCCAAGAGCTTCAACACCGACGTGGGCGTCCCGCTGACGCTGTTCCAGGCCGAGGAGCAGGACAAGGCGCTGATTGTCGAGATGGGAACCAACGCCCCCGGCGAGATCGCCGCGCTGGCGGCCATCGCCGAGCCGGACATGGGGGTGATCACCTGCATCGCCGAGACGCACCTGGAGGGGCTCGGCTCGGTCGAGGGGGTCGCCAACGCCAAAGCGGAACTGCTCGATGCGCTCGGCCCGGGGAAGACGGCGTTCATCAATGGCGACGACAACTGGTTCGACTTCCTCGCCGCGAGGCATCGCGGGCGCACGGTGGCTTACGGCCTCGGCTCCAAGGCGCAATTCCGCGCCGACGGGCTCGTGCCGACCGAACGCGGCTACGCCTACCTGCTGGGCGGCATCCCGGTCCGGCTGCACATTCCCGGCCGCCACAACGTCCTGAACTCGCTGGCGGCGCTGGCGGTGGCGCGGCAATTCGGGATGGACCCGCTGCGCGCGATCGAGCGCCTGGCGGATTTCCACTTGCCGGAGATGCGCTTCCAGATCGAGCACATCCAGGGGGTGTGCGTTGCATTCGATTGCTACAACGCCAACCCCGGCTCGATGCGCTCCGCGCTCGAGACGTTCCGCGAACTCTCCGCCTCGGGCCGCAAGGTGGCCGTCGTGGGGGACATGCTGGAACTGGGCGTCCATAGCGAGAAGCTGCACGAAGAACTGGGCAATTGCATCGCGCAAAGCGGCGTCGACGCGCTCTGGGCTGTCGGGCGCTACGGCCACGCCGTGGCGCGCGCGGCGACCTCCACCGGCCTCAAGGGGGTGGTGCGCCACAGTGAAGAATACGACGCCGTGGCCGAGGACATTTGCGAGTACGTCAAGCCCGGCGACGCGCTGCTGGTGAAAGGTTCGCGCGGGATGCGCCTGGAGCGGCTCGTGGAGAAGCTCCGCGCGAACGCGCAGACGGCTTAGGCTTATCGAACGGATGGCTGCATGAAGGACTTTTTCGCAAACCCGTTGTGCCGGTACCTGTTCGCGCTGCCGACGGCGTTCGTCATCAGCGCGATTGCCGGGCGGATCCTCATCGACTCTTTCCGCCGCGGCGAGGTGATCGAGGACACCACCCAGCCGGACCACGCCGGGCTGAATGCGATCCAGTCGAAGAAGAAGAACGTCCCCACCATGGGGGGGCTGATGATCCTTGCGGGGATCGTGGGCTCGACGCTGCTTTGGAGCGACCTGAGCAACCGTTACGTCCAGCTCGGCCTGATCGTGGCGGTGGTCCTGGGGGCGCTGGGCTTCATCGACGATTACATCAAGCTGCGCCACAAGCCCTCGCGCGGTCTGAGCAAGAAATCGAAGCTCATCGTCCAATTCGCGCTGGGCGCGCTGGTGGGGCTGGCGCTCATGTCGTTTGCGATCGACCGGGAGTTGGGGGCCGGCCTCTTCCTCCTGGGCGGCGCGCCGATCTCGCTGGGGTGGTGGTACATCCTCTGGGCGGCGTTCGTCATGGCCGCCGCCTCCAACGCCGTCAACCTCACCGACGGCCTCGACGGCCTGGCGGGGGGGTTGACCGTCATCGCGCTGCTGGCGCTGGTCGCCCTCGCGCTGCCGTTCGTCGTCGCGATACGGGACTTCCTCCCCGGTCCGGGCATCCACGAGGAGATGGTCCTGCTCTGCCTCTCCGGGGTCGGGGCGGTGCTGGGGTTCCTTTGGTACAACGCGCACCCCGCGCAGATTTTCATGGGGGACACCGGCTCCCTCATGCTCGGCGGCTTCTTCGCCTACGTCGCGCTGGCGATGAAGATGGACCTGCTGCTCTTCGTGGCGGGGGCGGTGTTCTTCATTGACGAACTGACCGTGGCGCTTCAGATCGCCTGCTTCAAGTTGACGAAGAAACGGCTCTTCCCGATCACTCCGATCCACCACTATTTCCAGGTTCACCTGGGGTGGCCGGAGGAAAAGATCGTCTTCCGCTTCTGGCTGGCCGGCGCGGCGGCGGCCTGGGGGGCCATCATCCTGTTGCTGGTATGCCAAAAATGAAGAGGACAACCGGAGTGCTCCTGTGCGTCGTGGCGACCCTGCTGGCGCTGGGGACGGTGATGGTGTTCTCCGTCCTCTCCGCGCAGGCGACGGCCAACGCCACCGCGCGGCAGGGCGTGACGCTGAAGGATGCCGACGTCCCCGCCGCCGTGGAGGCGCGCGAGGCGCATCCGCTGACCGGCATGGGCAGCGGGTTCTTCCTCCTGCTCAAGCACCTCGTCTACGTCACGCTGGGGGTGGTGGCGCTGCTGGCGCTGCGGCGCTTCGACTATCACTGGTTCGAGCGGAACCAGAAATGGATCGCCTTGGCCACCGGCGCGCTGCTGCTGGCGGTGCTCGTGCCGCACATCGGCACCGCCAAGAATGGCGCGCGTCGCTGGATCAACCTGGGGCCGCTGGGGTTCCAGCCATCGGAGTTGGCGAAGATCGGCATGCTGGTCGTCCTGGCCGGAGTGGTGGCGAGCCGGCGGGAGAAGATGAAGGAACTCGTCGGCGGATTCCTGCCGGCGATGGCGGTGGTGTGCATTGCGGCGGGGCTGGTGCTGGTCGAGCCGGACTTCGGCACCGCCGCGCTGCTGGGGCTGGTGGGGACGCTGGTGGTGATGAGCTCGGGCGCGCCGCTGGCGCCCATCGGCGGGGCGGCGCTGGCCGGGGCGGCCGGATTCGCCGTGCTTGTGTTCCACTCCCCCACGCGCATGGAACGCGTTTTCGCCTTCCTGAACCCCTGGCAGCACCTCGACGGCGCAGGGTACCAGTTGGCGCAATCGCTGGTCACGCTGGGAAACGGCGGACTGTTTGGCCGGGGGCTGGGGGGAAGCTATCAGAAGCTGTTCAACCTGCCGGAGGCCTCCACCGACTTCATTCTGGCGATCATCGGCGAGGAGCTGGGGCTGGTGGGGACGGTCGCGGTGCTTTTCCTTTTCCTGCTGCTGCTGCGGCAGGGATTGCGCATTGCGGCGCACGCGCGCGACGACTTCGGCGCGCTGCTGGCGTACGGCATCACGCTGCTGATTGCGCTCCAGGCGCTTATTCATACCGCCGTGGTGACGGCCTCCATGCCGACCAAGGGGATTGTGCTGCCGTTCATCTCCTCGGGCGGCTCGTCGCTGGTCATCAGTCTGGCGGCCGTGGGGATACTCGTGAACATCGCCTCGCAGGCGCGGGAGGAAGCGAACGCGCCGAGTTTCAACCAATGTGAGTCGAGTGCCGCGCCGACAGAGACGGCCGGCGCTCCCGGAGGATAGACAGGATGTCTGCGGACGCACAAGGGACGTTCACCATACTTTTTGCCGGCGGCGGCACGGGAGGGCATCTGATGCCCGGCCTGAGCGTCGCGGAGGAACTGCGCCGGCGCTACCCGCAGAGCCGGCTCGTTTTCGTGGGAGCCTCGAGCGCGCTGGAGAAGCGGATGGTCGAGCGGCGACGCTTCGAATTCCGCGCGCTGCCCTGCATGAAATTCAGCGGATCGTTCCTCAGCATGCCCGGCTGGGTGGCGCGCACCAGCGGCGGCCTCTGGGCCGCGCGCCGGCTCGTGGCGGAGTTGGAGCCGCAGGTGATCGTCAGCCTCGGCGGGCACGCGGCGCTGGCCCCGTCGCTCGCGGGCGTGCTGGCGGGAATTCCGCTGGCGGTGATGGAGCAGAACGCGCTGCCCGGCAAGGTGAGCCGCATCCTCTCCATGTGGGCGCGCGAAGTGTACGCCCCCTGGCCCGGGACGGAGGAGCATTTCCGCAATCCCAGCCGCGTGATCGTGACGGGCAACCCCGTGCGGGGCGACCTGCCGCGTCCGCGCAGTCCGGAGCTGGCCGCGCGGTTCGGGCTCGATCCCCACAAGAAGACGCTGCTGATCGCCTGCGGCAGCCTGGGCGCGCAGGCGGTCAATCGCGCCGTCATTGCGGCGCTGAGGCGGCTGGAAGCGGAGAAGTCCTGGCTTCAGGTTCTGCACAGCACCGGCGAAGTGAGCTACGAGGAGACGCGCGCGGCCTACGCGCAATGCGCTCTTCAGAGCGCGGTGCTCCCCTTCATCGAGGAGATGCCGGCGGCGTACGCCTTGTGCGACCTGGCGCTCTGCCGGGCGGGAGGAACCACGCTGGCGGAACTGACCGTGCAGGGGGTCGCCGCGGTGGTGGTCCCGCTTCCCTCCGCGGCGAACGATCATCAGCGCAAGAATGCGTCGCACATCGCCGGGGCGGGCGCGGCGTTCCTGCTGGATCAGGCGGACCTTTCGGGCGAGCAATTGGCGACCGCGCTGCTCAACCTGCTCGGCAACGAAGAAACGCTCCAGCGCATGCGCGCCGCCAGCCTCCTGGTCGGCCGGCCGAACGCGACGGAGAACGTCGTCGCGCGGCTGATCGGCCTGCTCCCTTCTCAGCCGGCGCCTCTGGCCACCGCGGCCGCCGCCGTGCAGGGAGGGAACTGACATGGCGCGAAGAGTGATTCCCGTCGGTCAGCGTCAGTTGCGGCTCTGGAACGGCGCGGCGCTGCGTTCGCCCGCTCCCCAGCTTCCCCCGGACCTCACCGGGTGCAAGGTGCACCTGCTCGGCGTCGGCGGCATCGGCATGAGCGGCATCGCGGCGCACCTTCAGCATCAGGGGTGCGTGGTCAGCGGCTGCGACTCGGCGGCCAGCGAAATCACCGAGGCGCTGGTGCAGCGCGGCATGCGCGTTTCCATCGGCCACAGCCCGGAGCACCTCGACGACGGCGCGGAGATCGTCATCATCAGCGCCGCCATCCGCGAGACCAACCCGGAACTGCGCGACGCGCGGCGCCGCGACCTGATCGTCCTCAAGTACGCGCAGGCGCTGGGTTGGCTGATGAAGGGGCGCGAAGGGATCGCCGTCTCCGGCAGCCACGGCAAGACCACCACCACCTCCATGATCGCCTACGCCCTCAGCTACGCGGGCAAGCATCCCTCCATGCTCGTCGGCGGGCTCGTCCCGCAGATGGGAGGGGGGAACTCCTGCGTGGACAGCACCGGCCCCTTCGTGGTCGAGGCGTGCGAGTACGACCGCTCTTTCCTCAACCTCAACCCGATGGTCGCCATCATCAACAACATCGACCGCGACCACCTGGATTATTACAGCGGGCTGCCGGAACTGGTGGAGGCGTTCGGGCAGTTCGCGCAACTCGCCCCCCGCGGCGGGCTGGTGCTGGTGAACGGCGACGACCCGAACGCGATGAAAGCTGCCGCCGGAGCGCGCGCCGAGGTGCAGAGCTTCGGCGAGGGGCCGCAGTGCGACTGGCGGATTGCGGAGTGGGCGCGCCAGGACGGGAAGACGCGTTTCCGCGTGCAGCACCACGGGAAGAGCCAGGGGGCGTTCGAGCTGATCGTCCCGGGGCTGCACAACGTGCGCAACGCGCTGGCATGCGTCGCCGCGTGCAGCTACTTCTCCGCCAACCGGCAGGAGGTGCGCGAGGCGCTGGCGCAGTTCCGCGGGGCGCGCCGCCGCTTCGACCGCGTCGGCGAGGCCGCCGGGGTGATGGTGCTGGATGACTACGGCCACCATCCGACGGAAGTGCGCGTCACCCTCGACGCCGCCAAGCAGGAGTACCCCACGCGCCGCCTCTGGTGCGTCTTCCAGCCGCACCAGTTCAGCCGCACGCGCATGCTGATGGACGACTTCGCCGAGTCCTTCGGCTCGGCCGACCGCGTAATCGTCCCGGACATCTACGCCGCGCGCGATTCCGCCGCCGACCGCGCCAGCGTCCACAGCCGCGACCTGGTGCAGCGCCTTTGCCGCAACGGCGTCCAGGCGGAGTACGGGCATGAGTTCGGCGATACGATCCAGACCCTGCTGGCCGGAGTGCGCCAGGGAGACCTGGTGATGACGATGGGGGCCGGGCCGGTGGACCGCGTGGCCCGGAGGCTGCTGACCGAGTTGAAGAAGAGAGAGGCATCCGATGACTTCGTGCTGCGCTCCTGAGGGAACGTTCCGGCGCGATGAGCCGCTGGCGATGCGGACGACGTTCCGCATCGGCGGCCCCGCCGCGCTGTTCGCCGAGCCGGCGGAGCGCGACCACTTTGCGGCGGCCTACGCCGAGGCAGTCGCCACCGGGCGTCCCGTCTACATCCTCGGCGGGGGGAGCAACCTGCTCATCAGCGATGAGGGGCTGGACGGCGTCGTTCTCTGCACGCGCAATCTCGCCTCGCGCCGCCCCGAGCGGCACGGCGAGCGCCTCTTCGTCCTGGCCGGCACGCCGCTGGCGTCCGTGGTCAACTGGAGCGCGACGCACGAACTGGCCGGACTGGAGGGGTTGGTGGGAATCCCCGGCACCGTCGGCGGCGCCATCCGGATGAATGCGGGCGGGCGCAACGGCTGCATCGGCGAGCGCGTCGCGCGACTCTGGTCCGCCGACCGCTCCGGGCGAATTTGCGAGAAAGCGACGTCCGACGTGGCCTGGGCCTACCGCTCCAGCGACATCAGCGATCCCGTGCTGGCGGTCGAGTTCCAACTGCGCAGCGAGCCCGGCGACGCGGTCAGCCGCCGCCGCCGCGAATACCTCCAGGCCAAGAGCGCCGCGCAGCCGATCCGCAGCCACAGCGCCGGATGCTTCTTCAAGAACCCGGAGGGTGCATCGGCCGGGCGGCTCATCGAAATGGCGGGCCTCAAGGGGCGGCGTCTGGGCGACGCCTGCGTCTCCGCCAAACATGCGAACTTCATCGTGAATGTCGGTCGCGCCCGCGCGGCGGATGTCCTGCGCCTCGCGCAGACCGTCCGCGAACGCGTGCGCGACCTCTACGGAATTGGCCTTGAAAGCGAAGTCCATTGCTGGCCGCAAACCTCTCTTTAGAAGGGACCTGACATGCGCAGAAAAGTGGCGGTACTGATGGGGGGAGTCTCCTCCGAAGTGGAAGTCTCGATTCAGTCCGGAAGAGCGATCGCCGAAGGGCTTCGCCAGAAGGGGCACGACGTGCACGAGGTGGTGCTGACCGAGGAGAGCATCGCCCCGGTCGCCGCCGTCCGCCCCGACGTGGCGTTCATCGCCCTGCATGGGCGGTTCGGCGAGGACGGCGGCGCGCAGGCGCTGCTGGAGGAGGCGAAGATTCCCTTCACCGGCTCCGACGCCCAGTCCAGCCGCGCGGGGATGGACAAGATGGCCTCCAAGTGCTTCTTCATCACGCATGACGTCCCCACCCCGCCGTTCCGGCTGGTGACGACGACCCAGCGCTGGGACCAGATCGACGCGGCCATCCGCGAGGCGGGGCTCCCTCTGGTCATCAAGCCGCTGCGCCAGGGTTCGAGCATCGGCGTCTCCATCGCGCGCGACCAGGAAGAGGTCGCCATCGGCCTGGCCAAGGCATTCAAGTACGGCCACCAGGCGCTGCTGGAGCGCTACATCCCCGGGCGCGAGTTCACCGTGGGCGTGCTGGACAACAGCGCGCTGCCGGTGATCGAGTTGAAGCACTCGCACGGCTTCTTCGACTACGAGGCGAAGTACCAGGATAACGAGACCAAGCGCGATGTGCAGCCGGATCTGCCGCGCGAGCTCTACGAGAAGCTGCAGGAGATGGCCGTCGCGGCGCATCGCGCGCTGGGCTGCCGCCACCTCAGCCGCGTGGACATCATGCTGGAAGCGGATGGCTGCCCCTACGTGCTGGAGGTAAACACGATCCCGGGTTTCACCGACCACAGCCTCTTCCCGCTCGCCGCGCGCAGCGCGGGGATCGAGTTCCCGGACCTGTGCGAACGGATCATGGAACTGGCGCTGGCTCCGGTGAACGCCGCCCAGTTGCCGGTGTAAGCGGTAGTTAGAGGAGGGCTGTTGTTGCCGTCGTTGTCCTTGCAGTCGTTGCAGTCCTTCATGTCCCTTCGTCAGTTTTGCCGAGGCCGCCGCATGGCGAAAGCCGCCAAAAGAGCATCAGATTCCTCGTCGCCTGGCGGCGCATCTGAACGCCGCCCAGTTGCCGGTGTAAGCGGTAGTTAGAGGAGGGCCGTTGTTGTTGCCGTCGTTGTCCTTGCAGTCGTTGCAGTCCTTTATGTCCCTTCGTTAGTTTTGCCGAGGCCGCCGCATGGCAAAAGCCGCCAAAAAAGCATCAGATTCCTCGGAGCGCGCGCTGACGATCACGGGGATCATTGTGATCTGCGCGGCGGCGCTGACCGCCGGGGCCATCTTCGGCATCGGCGTCGCCTGGCGGCGCATCGCTGCGCGCCCGGAGTTCCAGGTGCAGCCCGGCGGCGTAGCGCTGGACGCCAGTTGGGTGCGCGTGGAGGAGATGAAGAAGGACTTCGTGCTGACCTCCCGCGACCGGAGCGGGCGCTCCATTCTCGGCGGCACGGTCAGCATCTTCGAGCCGCGCCTGGCCGAGCGCGTGGCGGCGGCGTACAAGGCCAGTCCCTGGGTGCGCGACGTGCTGGGCGTGCGCAAGGAGTTCCCCAACCGGCTGGAGGTGAGCCTCGACCTGCGCGCGCCGTACGCCGTCATCAAACGCGGGCCGGTCTACACCTGCATCAGCGACGACGGAACGGTGCTCGACCCGAAGGTCTACGTGCTCACCCCCGATCAGACCGCCGGCCTCCTGCCGGTGGTCGAGATCCCCTCGGACTCCAGACTGCCCACGCTGCGCAAGGTGTGGGATGACCCGGCGGTGGCCGGCGGGCTGGAAATGCTGCATCTCTGCCGCGGCGTGCTCTCGAAACTCCCCGTCGCGCTGATTTCGATAGAGATGCAGAAAGCGGTTCCTCCCAAGCCCGCCGTTTCGATGGCCTGGCTCAGCCTGGGCCCGGACGCCACGAAGGGGCCGCTCGTGCAATGGGGCCGCACTCCCAACTGCGGCGTCTCCGACTTCGAAGTGCCCACCCAGACGAAAGTGAACTCGATCCTGGCCGTCCTCGCGCGTGAGAAACAGCAGGGCTACATGCGCTTCAAGCAAATCGACGTGCGCGACGCGCAGGTCCGGTGCGAGGAGTAACGGCTGACGGGCGCCTTGTTCACCGCGGAGACACCGAGAGCGCGGAGAACGAAACCGAAAACCAGCCTGCGGCGCTGCCGATAATCCCGGACGAGGAAGGGGAGTTGGCGTGTTTGTCCGCTGGGGCTGCGAGCGGAGTTGAGCGGCAAGTCCGCGCTATGTTTATCGTGGGTTTGACCCACTCGACCACGCTCAGGGCAAGTCACCCACGCCACAGTTTTGAAACAGCTTTGCTCTGTTGAAATCATCCAGCGAACCCCCGCAGGGGGTGATGGACAGTAGCCCACGGCGAGCGAAGCGAGTCGTGGGGAACGACACGACTTG
>CAIUPP010000102.1 GCA_903901045.1 uncultured Planctomycetota bacterium | reverse complement strand
GATCCCGAAACGCTCGGCGATTTGCCCCATGGATTGGTGGTCCTTCAGGCGCGCCGCCACAATTCGCTTGCGAAGATCTATGGATGTGGGTCTCATGACCAACATTATACATCGTAGCTATAAAAAATAAAAGCGCTCTAGTGTGCCCACAGGACTGCCCGCCTCCGGAAGGCGGACATCCCCGAACCAGAGGGCATGCCCTGCCGCCTGCCCCACGCGGCGGCAACCAAATAAGTATCCCACCCCACTGACAAACCGCCCCCTTCCCCACCCGTCCACCTCTCGTCCATTCCGTCCATCTAGTCCATCCCGTCCATATTGTGCTTGTCGTTGCTGCCCTTGCTGCCTCTGTTGTCCTTGTTGTCCTTGTTGTCCTTGCTGTCCTCGCCCTTCTTTCCATCCATCTTCGCAACCCCTTGGGCCCGTCCCTCTCCCACCCACAACACAATGCGTTCCTATTTTCATGGCCAGAAAATTGGAAACCTTGCGAAGGTTCGTTTGACCTTCGCAAGGTTATTGAACGGAAAATAGGGCAGACTTCTTCGGCCCTCCGCAAGAGTGCAGCAATCCCCCGCCGCCCTTCACCCGCTTGCGCCCCGCCGCGGGTTGCAGTAGCATGATTCCCGGGAGCGCACACAACGAAGGAGCGGTCGATGGCGGAACAGAGGACGGGCGCGCGGGTGGCTTTGCTGGTGCGCGCCCTCATCGTCGTCGCGCTCCTGCTGGTGGCCGCCGCGGCGGTGCGCTACTCCTTCATGAAGCTGGAACTCAGACACGGCGATGAACTGTATCAGCAGGCAAAGTACCAGGAGGCCATCGACCTGCTCGAACCGCTGAGCAAGCAGATGCTGGCCTCTCTGGGACTGCGCTCGCAGGCGGTGCGCATCATCGGGTTGAGCAAAGCGGAGCTCGCCGCACGGGTGGCGGTGGAGAAGCACTCCATCGCCGGCTATGACGAAGCGCTGGTCCTGCTGGAGCAGGCGCAGCGGATGGCGGGGCCCTCCAGGGAAATCCAGGACCGCATCGACGAATACACCGAGTCGCGCAACCGGCTGCAGGCCGACGAACGGCGCAACCCTGGCTCCGAAGCGCCCGCGCCGGTGCCGTAGCGGGGAAACGAACGATCTGCAATTTCTGATTGCTGGAACTGGTTTCACAACTTGACATGTAGCGCGGACTATCAAGTCCGCGCCAATGAATTCGCGGGTTTGATAACCCGCGCTACAGTTGTGAAACCGGCGCTAGTTGGCGTCTTCAGCTTGACCGGCTCTAATCAACGAAGGAACCAGCATGCTTCGCGCATCACTTCTGCTGACTTTTCTCCTCGCGCTGGCGGCCGCCGGCTGCGCCGCGACCGCGCCGGCCTCCCGCGCGCCCAAGTCGGTCTCCTTCGCAATTCACACCGCGATGGACTATGAAACCCCCGGCTTCCAGAAAACGCGCCTGCCGCTGGAGGACCCGAAGGCGACCGAGGAAATCTGGGTCAACCCGAAGGTCGAGATCAACGAGATGGATGTGGACACCGCCGACATGACCCATATCTGGACCGGCCCCAAGAGCAAGCCGCGCCAGGAGGCGGCGGTGGCCGTGACGATGACCTCCCAGGGGCGCTCGAAGCTCAAGACGCTGACCACCGCGCACGGTTATTCGCGCCTGGCGCTGTTCATCAACAACCGCCTCGTCATGGCCCCCTACGTGCGCAGCCCGATCACCGACGGCAAAATGCTCCTCTTCGGCAATATGACCGAGAGCGAGGCCATGCGCCTGGCCATCGCCCTCAGCGGCCGCTCCCCCGCTGCGCAGTTCAAAGCGCCGCAGCAATAGACGCGCGGGGCGCAAGCGCCGGAAGTAGCGCGGACTATCAAGTCCGCGTTCCGCGCCAAAGGCGCGGAAAAGATGGAAGCAGAAGGAACGCACCGCAGTCGCGGGTTAGATAACCCCGCCACTTTGCCTGCGTTGGACGATCACATCAGTCATTGACTTGCCTCTATGGCACGATGCAGGCATCGCACCGCGAACTGATTTCAGGAGTCACCCATGAGCCTCCCGCCGTGCAAGTACGTCTTCGGCCCGGTCCCCTCGCGCCGGCTGGGGCGCTCCCTGGGGGTGGACCTCGCGCCGCGCAAGGTCTGCTCCTTCGACTGCTGCTACTGCCAGGTCGGGCGCACCACACGCCTGAGCGCGGCGCTGGAGCATTTCGCGCCGGTCCAGCCGATCCTCGCGGAGATCGCCGAAAAACTGCGCGCAGGCCCGCGGCCCGACCATATCACCCTCTCCGGCTCCGGCGAGCCGACGCTGAACGCCGACCTCGCCGAGATCATCACAGGCGTCCGAAAGCTGACCGACGTCCCGATCGCGATCCTGACCAACGGCTCCATGCTGCGTCTGCCCGAGGTGCGCGCCGCCTGCGCGCAAGCGGACGTGGTGCTCCCCACGCTGGACGCCCCCGACGAGGAGACGTTTCAAAAGATCCACCGCCCCGCCCCCGGCGTAACGCTGGAGGAGACCCTGCGCGGGCTGGAGCTGTTCCGCCGCGAGTTCCGCGGGCAGATCTGGGTGGAAGTGTTCCTCATCGCCGGAGTGAACACCGCGCCGGAGCAGATCAGGCGCATCCGGGAAAAGATCGAGCGCTTCAACCCGGACCGCATCCAGCTCAACACCGCCGTCCGCCCCACCGCCGACGCCGGGGTGCGCGCGCTCACCGAGGCCGAACTGGCGAGCATCTGCGCGCTCTTCGGGCCGAAGGCGGAGGCGATTGCGGATTTCCGCGCCCCTGCCTCCTCCTCCGCCCCCGCCGCGGGCGGTGACGCCGTTCTGGACATGATCCGCCGCCGCCCCGTGACAGCGCAGGACATCGCCGACGGAATGGCGCTCCCCCTCGCCGACGCCCTCAAGCAGACCCAGTCTCTCCTGGCCGCCGGAAAGATCATCGCCGAAAAGCGCGGGGACAAGGAATACTTCCGCCCCGCGTAGAAGCCGTTTTGCTCTGTTGAAATCATTCTGCGAACCCCCGCAGGGGGTGACGGATAGTAGCCCACGGCGAGCGAAGCGAGTCGTGGGGGACCCAGATGCTTTCGGGCGTTAAGAGCCCCCGAAGGGGGCGACGGAACCT
>CAIUPP010000101.1 GCA_903901045.1 uncultured Planctomycetota bacterium | reverse complement strand
CGCTTCGCTCGCCGTGGGCTACTATCCATCACCCCCTGCGGGGGTTCGCTGGATGATTTCAACTTCCCGAATCCCTCGGCGCGGAGGGACAACCCGGCCTTTGCGCGGGCTGATCAACAGGAAGATCGCCACGCTCGCGCCGGTGGCCCGTTGGGAGCCAACCCGGTTTGTCGCGACGCTCTCTCGCGATGACTATTGATTCAATGCCGAGCCCCTGCCAATACCCCTTTCGGGAGTTCAGAGGACGGTCTCTCTAGAGCATTCTCAGTTCTCAGTTTTCACTCTTCAGTTCTCGCCGTCACTTCCCCTTCTCTTCCGGCAGCATGAACACGCACAGATAATGCGTCAGGTACTTCTCCGCCACGCGCTTCACATCCTCCGCGGTGACGGCCAGCACGCCGTCGGCGTAGCGGGCATAGGCGTCGTAGCCGAGGCCGTACAGTTCGTCGAGTCCCGAGCGCATCGCCTGCTCGGAATTGGTTTGCGCCTCCAGCACGTCCGCCGTCACGCAGACCTGCCGCGCCGCGGCCAGTTCCTTCTCCGGGATCGGCGCCCCGGTCAGGCGGCCGAGTTGATCGAGGACCAGCTTCTTCACCTCCTCCACCTTCTGCGGCTCCGTCCCGGCGTAGATGCCGAAGAACCCCGGCTCGATCCCCGGCCAGTTGTAGGCATGGACCTCGTAGACCAGCCCGCGCCCGCGCAGCGTCTCATGCAGCCAGCCGCGCGGCAGGCTGATGCCGCTGGTCATGGCGTCCAGCACGTCCATCGCGTAGCGGTCCTTCAGGTCGAACAGCGTCATGCCGGGGAAGCCGATGAACACCCCGCCCATGGCGTTGTGGCCGGAGCGCTCGGTGATCGTGACATCCTGCTTCAGCGGCGGCGCGAGCGGCGGCTTCGGCGCGTGGAACGTCCCTTTCGGCCAGTCGCCGAAGAGCTTCTGCGCCATGGCCCTGGCCGCCTCCGGCTCCACGTCGCCGAAAATCGTCAGCACCATGTTGTTCGGCATGCAGGTGGCGCGATGGAGAGCGACCAGGTCGTCGCGGGTAATCCCCTTGAGCGACTCCGGCGTGCCGAGGGTGCTGCCGGCGTACGGAGTCCCGGCGAAGAACTTCGCGCGGAAATCCAGCGTCAGTTCCGTCTGCCATGCGTCGCGCTGGCGCGCGGCGGCGGCCATGAGCATCGGCCGGAGGCGGGCGATCTCCTCCTGCGGGAACGTGGGATTGCGCAGCACGTCCGCGGCCAGTTCCAGCGTGCGCCCCAGGTCCGCCTTGAGGCAGGCGGCGCTCAGGTAGAGGGCATTATTGCCGCTGGAGACGCCGAGCTCCCCTCCCACCTCCTCCATCCTGCGGGCGATCTGTTCCGTGGTCAGGCTGCGCGTGCCGCGCGTGAGCATGCGCGCGGTGAAAAGCGAAAGCCCTCCCTTGCCGGCCGGCTCCGCGCGCAACCCGCCCAGAAAGAAGGCGTTCACGGCCACCGTCGGGTTCGCGGGGTTGCGCTTAATGAGCAGCTTCATCCCGTTGGGCAGCTCGCTGCGGATGATCCGGCCCGCCTCCGTCGCCGCCGCGGGGGCCGCTTCCTGGGCCGCCGCGCCCGGAGGCGTGACGGTGACCACGCAGAGATGCTCGGGATCGAAATACTTCCGCGCGGCGGCGCGAATCTCCTCCGCCGTGGTCTTCTGAATCCGCTCGGAATAGGACTTGCTGAAAGTCGGGTCGTGCGCGCTCAGCAGGTCGCTGGCTGCCGCGCCGGCCTGCGCCTCGGCGGTCTGGCGTCCAAACTCGTACTCGGCGATCTTCTGCCGCTTGGCGCGCGCAAGCTCCTCCTCGCTCACCAACTCCGTCTGCGCGCGGCGGATTTCCGCCAGCGCCGCCTCGCGCGCGGCGGGGACGTTCGCCGGGTCGAGCGTGGCGTAAATGGCGAACTGCCCGGCATCGTAGCCGGGCGTGAAGGACCAGCTCGTCACGGAGGTCACCAGCCTGCGCTGCTCGCGCAGCAGGCGCACCAGCCGCGAACTGTCGCCATTGCTCAGGATGTCGCTCAGCAGGTCCAGCGGGTACAGCGCCGGGTCGGTCAGCGGCACCGTGCGCCACGCCATCATCAGGCGCGCCTGCGAGGCCGGCATCTCGCGAGGCTCCTCGCGCGGCGCGACCTGCGGCGGCTCCTGCGGGTACACCGGCATCGGCACCGGGCGGCGCTCGAACGGCGCGAACGCCTTGCAAATCTTCTCCGTCGCCTCCTTCGCGTTCAAATCGCCCGCGGCGACGAACAGCACGTTGTCCGGGACGAACGTCGCGTGGTAGTACGCCAGCAGGTCCTCGCGCGAGATGTGCCGGAAGGAGTCGCGGAAGCCCAGCACCGGCCAGCGCACCGGGTGCACCTGGAACATCAGCATGTTCATCGTCTCGTGCAGCAGGACGTCCGGGTCGGACCGGCGCGACTCCATCTCGCGCTGGACCACCTCAAGCTCGCGCTGGAACTCCTCGGGCGGGATCGTGCAGTTCATCACCCAGTCGCTGAGCAGCTCCACGCCGGTCTCGAAGAAGCGCGCCGAGGTGCTCATGTAGTAGCACATGTGATCGGTCGAAGTGTACGCGTTGCACTCCGCGCCGATGGCGTCCAGCAGTTCGCGCGACTGCGCCTCCGTGCGCGTGGCCGTGGAGCCGGAGGCGACGAGGTGTTCCAGCAGGTGGCTCATCCCGCGCCCCTGCGTCCCCTCATCCATGCTGCCCGCCTTGATGTATGCGCGCAGCGCGACCACGGGGGACTGGTGGTTCTCGATCACCACCACGGTCACGCCGTTGTCCAGGACGGTCACCACTGGCGCTTCCTGCGCCAGGGCCGTCCACGCCGTCACCAGAATCGCCAACGCCGCCCAGGCCGCGTGTCCCATCTTCCCCCGTAGGGGCAAGGCATGCCTTGCCCCCGCAACGGCCTGTGTCTTCCATGACCGGGCGCAAGCCCCCCGAAGGGTCCATCGCAGGAGCGTTTGGAATGGATTCATCTCATGCCACCTTGTTTCTGAGAGTGCCGATGCCCTGGACCATCACTTCGACGACATCCCCCGGCTGCATCGGCCCGATGCCGGAGGGAGTGCCGGTAGCGACCACGTCGCCGGGCCGCAGCGTCATCACGCGGCTGATAAAACTGAGCATCTCCGCCGTGCGGAAGACGAACTGCGTGGTATTGGAGTGCTGCCGCACCTTGCCGTTCAGGCGCAGCTCGATGTCCAGATGGTCCGGCTCCACCTCGTCGGTGATCCAGGGCCCGATGGGGCAGAACGTGTCGAAGCTCTTCGCGCGCGTCCACTGGCCGTCCTTCGCCTGCAGGTCGCGCGCGGTCACGTCGTTGAGGCAGGTGTATCCCAGCACCGCCTTCATCGCATCCTCCGGCGACGCCTGCCGCAGCGTTCGGCCGATGACGATGGCCAGTTCCGCCTCATAATCCACCTGGCGCGACATCTCCGGACAGCGGATCATCTCCTCCGGCCCGATCACCGCCGTCTCCGGCTTCATGAACAGGCAGGGATCCTGCGGGAGCGGCTTGCCCATCTCCTTCGCGTGGTCGCGATAATTCAGCCCGAGGCAGACCACTTTGGTCGGGACCGTGGGACAGAGCAGCCGCACAGCGCCCAGCGCAAAGCGGCGCCCCGTGGGCGACGCACTGCCGAAATAGGAGCCATCCAACTCGATCAGCTCTTCCCCTTCGATCCGCCCGAACTTCGCCTGGCCGCCCGTCTCGAATCGCGCAAGCTTCATAGTGTCCGCATTCCTTTCTCTTCGCAATAAGTCACAAGCCCGAATGATACCACGCGTTCGCAAGGGATGGAAACGAATCGGGGCGGACCTTGCGAAAGCTCCTTCAGCCGTTCGCAGGGTTGGCCGGCGCGGGGAGCCCCGAGGTGGCGCGGACTATTCCCTCGGCAGGCTTGGGACCGCGAGTGGAGTCGAGCGGCCAGTCCGCGTCGCGGGACGAAGTCCCGCGAATGTGCCCGAAGCGAACGCCCTCGCCGCGCGTGGGTGCGGCCGCCTGTAGGGGCGCAGCATGCTGCGCCCTTCCTCCGGCCGCGCGCGCCGCGTCTGTAAGATTCCCAGTTGCTTCGCCCCCGGGAACATAGGATAGTGGAAGGGACGTGTGCATCAGTCGCAGAGCGTCCGCGATAATGGAAGTTTCGGCTTCAAAGAGAGGAACATCATGCGAAAGTTGGCAGCCCTGGTCATTGCTCTCTTCGTCGCCGGCCCCATCGCGTGGGCGCAGGCCCCCGCGAGCAGCGTCGTTGTCGGCGCCGTGAAAATCGTCGCGCCGGAGTGCGACGGCTTCCAGAAACTTGGCGACGTGCCGCAACTCGCGGCCATCCTCAAGAGCGTCTCGCCGCGCAACAGCATCCAGGTGACGCTCTGCGCGCCGAATGAAATCTGCGACCTCCTCAAGAAGGACGCCGCGACGCCCGTCTCGCGCTACGTCTACATCTTCGCCACCAAGCGGCTCGAAAATGAGGCGCAGACCTCGGAGAAATTCCAGGAGTTGGTGAACAAGGCCAAGGAGCGGCAGCAGACGGAGCTGAAGTCGCTGCCGACCGCCCCCGGCGACGCCACCGTCCCCCCCAAGGAGCTCGACCCCACCGCCGGCATGAAAGCCGGGGACTCGCGCGCCATCCCTCAATTGGTTGAAGGAACGGACTATTTGACCGTTCCCATCTACCTCTGCTGCCCCGTCCCCAATGGCCCCGCGCAGCCCACCTTCCTGGTCACGGCGATGAGCTTCGTCCGAGTCAGGGAGCGGGTGATCTTCATCCACGTCACCTCCTTCTACAAATCGAAAGCGGACCTGGATTGGGTGATGGCCGCCTCCGCCAAGTGGGTCCCGGCGCTCCTCGCCGCCAATGCCGACGCGCCCGTAGCGCTCGTCAACGCCAAAGAGGAATAATAGAGGGACGCTAGAACACCTGCCCGGGCTAAAGCCCAGGCTACACGCGTCCCTCGTGCCTGGAGAAAACCGTGTAGCGCGGGCTTTAGCCCGCGCAGAGCTACACGCGTCCCCCGTGCCTTGAGAAAACCGTGTAGCGTGGGCTTTAGCCCGCGCAGAACTACACACGCCCCCCGTGCCTGGAGAAAACCGTGTAGCGTGGGCTTTAGCCCGCGCAGAACGCAGGCAGAAGCGCTCTCCCTCTTCGTTCTGCACTCTGCACTCTGCATTCTGCCTTCTGCATTCACCCGTTCCTTGACTGTTCTTCCGAGCCTTCGGTAGAATTGCAGGCTGGCTATCCTGCCAGGTACGGTCTTCGCGGACGGCGCCGCCGTTGCACGAATCTAAAAGAGCGGCTCGGGTTGCCGGCGCGCGGCGTCGCACCAACATGAAAGGCGTTTTCTCATGGCTTCATCGGCGTACCGCGTCGGTTTGGACGCGGGGGGTGTATCGGTCAAGGTGGTCGCGCTCGACTCGGAGGACCGCGTGGTCCGGCGGGTTGCGCGTCGCCATCATGGCAACCCCGTCGCCGTCGCCGCCGAGACGCTGCGCGAGTTGGACATCCCCGGCACCGTCGCCGTGGGCATCACCGGCTCCTATGGCGGCCTCATCGCCGGCGGGCTGAACCTCGTTCCCGTGGACGTCGTCAGCGCCGAAATCGAAACCGTCCGCCGCCTCTTCCCCAAAGCGCGCAACATCATCAACGTCGGCGGCAGCTCCGTCACGCTCATCCAGCTCGACCCGTCCGGCCGCTTCCTGGACTACAGCACCAACTCCCTCTGCGCCGCCGGCACCGGCTCTTTCCTCGACCAGCAGGCGGAGCGCCTCGGCCTCCGCTATGAGGACATGGCCGCCTTCCCGCACCACGACGCCCCGCCCCCCATCGCCACGCGCTGCTCCGTCTTCGCCAAGACCGACCTGATCCACCGCCAGCAGGAGGGGTACGACAAGGCCGCCCTCTGGTCCGGGCTGTGCAAGAGCATGACCGGCACCTTCCTGAATACCCTGCTGCGCGGCCGCCCGCTGAAAGGGCTGACCGTGCTCACCGGCGGGGTCTCGCAGAACCGCGAAGTGGTGCGCTGGCTCACCGCGCGCTACGGCGAAATGGTGCAGACGTTCGACGACGCCGCCTACTCCTGCGCCATCGGCGCGGCCCACATGACCAACGGCCACGCCGACGGCAACGCCGACGGCCACGCCGCCGGACTCGCCGCCACCGTCGGCTCGCTCCATGACAAGGGGCAGCGCGCCGCCGAGGCCCCGCGCCGCGCGAAACTGGAGTTCCACAAAACGCGTTACCCCTCCTTCGCCGTGGCCGAAGCGTATACCGACGCGCAGGGGAACGAGGTGCGCATCACCGCCTGGCCCGAGGGCGCGCCCGTTGCCGTGTACCTCGGGATCGACGTCGGCTCCACCAGCACCAAGGCGGTGCTGATGGATGCCCACGAGCGCGTGCTGGCGGACATCTACCGGCGCACCTCCGGCGACCCGATCCAGGCGACCAAGCACCTCTTCAGCGCCATCCTGGAACTGGCCGAGCGCAAGCGCTCCCCCGTCCAGGTGCTCGGCGTGGGCGCCACCGGCTCCGGCCGCAAACTGGTCGGGCAGGTGATCGGCGCGGACGAGGTGACCAACGAAATCACCGCCCACCTGACCGGCGCGATGCACGTCGATCCCAGCGTGGACACCATTTTCGAAATCGGCGGGCAGGACTCGAAATACATCCGCGCGCGCAACGGCCGCATCTCCGATAGCAACATGAACTACGTCTGCGCCGCCGGCACCGGCTCCTTCGTCGAAGAGCAGGCCCGGAAACTCGGCCTCGGCCTGGAGGAGATCGGGCGCGTGGTGATGGGCATCGCCCCGCCGGTCACCTCGGACCGCTGCACGGTCTTCATGGAGCAGGACGTCGAGCGCCTGCTGCGCCAGGGCTACACGCGCGAGGAATGCATGGCCGCCGTCCTTTGCAGCGTGGTGAAGAACTACCTGAACAAGGTCGTCGGCCGCCGCCGCGTGAGCGACACGAAGATCTTCTTCCAAGGGGCCACCGCCCGCAACCCCGGCCTCGTGGCGGCGTTCGAGAACCTGCTGGGAGTCGAGATGGTCGTCAGCCCCTTCTGCCACGTCATGGGCTCCTACGGCGCGGCGCTGCTCACCCGGCGCGCCCTGACGGCCCGCGGCGGCGTCACGCGCTTCAAAGGGCTGGACCTCTCGCGGCGCAAAGTGACCCTCTCCAACGAACGCTGCGAACTCTGCCAGAACCGCTGCAACATCAGCGTCGCAGAGATCGAAGGGGAGACCGAACGGCCAAGCTGGGGCTACATGTGCGGGCGCGACCCCGACGAGAAGAGCGTGCGCGTGCGCGAGGAATTCCAGCCCTTCCGCAAGCGCATGAGCCTGCTGCTCAAGGAGGAGACGGCGGCGCCGGGCGAAGGCTCACCTGCCCCTGCGCCAGGCCGCACCGCCGCGCGCACCATCGGCATGCCGCGCGCCCTGACCGCCTTCAGCCACTATCCGCTCTGGCGCACCTTCTTCCGCGAGTTGGGGTTCAAACTGGCGCTTTCCCAGCGCACCAGCGAGGAGGTCGTCCGGCGCGGCGGCGAAGTGACCGCCGCCGATTTCTGCTTCCCCATCAAAGTCGCCCACGGCCACGCCGCCACGCTGGCCGCCGACCCGGCGGTCGATTTCATCTTCCTGCCGCAGATGATCTGCGCCTCCTCCAACCCCGCCACCACCAACAGCCATTACTGCCCCTACGTGCAGGCCTTCCCCAGCGTCGTGCGCTCCGCACTCACGGTGCACGGCGTGGACGCCTCGCGCTTGCTCAGCCCGGTGGTCGATTTCGCGCTGCGCGCCACGCAGCAGTCCGGGGAACTGGTCGAAACTTTGGCCGAGCGCCTCGAAGTCTCCCCCTCCGCCGTGCGCGCCGCCTGGCGCAAAGCGAAGGAGGCGCAGGCGCACTTCGACCACGCGCGCAAAACGGAAGGGGATCGCCTCCTCCAGCGCCTCGAACGCGCCGGCACCACCGCCGTCGTCATCATGGGCCGACCCTACAGCACGCTGGACTCCGGCGCGAACCTCTCTCTCCCGCAGAAGATCGCCGACCTCGGCCTCACCGTCATCCCCATGGACATGCTCCCCACCGACACCGCGCGCATCAACCCCGCTTTCCGCAATATGTACTGGGCGTACGGGCAGGAGGTCCTCTGCGCCGCCGAGTACATCCGCAGGCACAGGAACCTCGTGGGGGTCTACTTCACCAACTTCTCCTGCGGCCCGGACAGCTTCCTGCTCAGCTTCGTCGAAGAGATCATGGGGGAGAAACCCTTCCTGACGCTGGAGCTGGACGAGCATGGCGGGGACGCCGGCTACCTCACGCGCATCCAGGCGTTCATGGACGTCGTGCGCGCCGCCCCTCCCGCCGCGCAGGGCGCCTTCCACGTGCCGAACATGCGCATCGAACTCAAGGAAGTCCGCCGCCGCAAGCTCTGGCTCCCCAACATGCACCCGCTGGGGGGGCCGTTGTTCGCCTCCTCGCTGCGCGCCGCCGGCTTCGACGCGGAATCGCTCCCGGTGGAGACGCGCGAATCCTTCGACCTGGGCCGCTCCCTGACGCGCGGCAGCGAGTGCATGCCCACCGCCTGCACCACCGGCGCCTTCGCCGACGTGATGCGCAAAAAGAACCTCGACGCCGCCGGCCAGGCGCTCTTCATGCCCACCAGCGACGGCCCCTGCCGGTTCGGCCAGTACGCGCTCCTGCAGCGCGTCACGCTCAACCGCATGGGCTGGGGGCAGGTGCAAATCCTCTCCCCCTGCGCGGGCAACTCCTACCTCGGCCTGCCGCAGCAGACGCGCATCGCCCTCTGGCGCGCCATGCTCTGCGCCGACATGCTCTGGAAAGCCGGCTGCCGCATCCGCCCGTACGAAACCGTTCCGGGCGCGACCGACCGCGCCGTCCAGCGCGAAGTCGCGGCGATCGCCGCCCTGCTGGAGCAGAAGCGCGACGTGCGCTCCGCCTTCCGCGCCGCCATCCGTCGCATCGGCGAAGTCCCCGCCGAGCGCATCGGCTCAAAGCCGCTCGTCGGCGTGGTCGGGGAGATCTACGTCCGCTGCAACCTCTTCTCCAACGACGAGGTGCTCCGCGCCATCGAACGCTACGGCGGCGAAGCGTGGCTCGCCCCGATGGGGGAGTGGGTCCTCTACTCCGCCGCCTTCCAGCAATGGCGCACCCTGCGCGAGCCCATGCGCCTGCACGAAACCATCGGCGCGTTCCTGCGCAACAAATTCCTCACCGACATGGAGCACGAATTCCAGTCGCTCGCCTCCCCCCTGCTGGAGGACCGGCGCGAGCCGCCCATCCAGGAGGTGATCGACGAGGGAGCGCGGTACCTGCCGATCAACTTCGGCGGCGAGTCCATCATCACCCTGGGGCGCGCGCGCCTCTTCGCGCAGCGCGGCGCCTCGCTGGTGGTCAACGTCGCCCCCTTCGGCTGCATGCCCGGCACCATCACCTCCGCGCTCTGCCGCCAGTTGCAGTCCGAGACGCGCGTCCCCATGGTCAGCCTCTTCTACGACGGCGAACCCGGCATGAACCATCGCCTTGAAGCCTTCCTCGCCGGCCTCGCCCGCCGCGCCTGAGACACCCCCGCATGGCGCAGGCCCGGCATTGAATCTGTTGTCATCGCGAGAGAGCGCCGCGAAGGAACCTGTTGGCGCGCGCCTGGTCATCGGCGCGAACGTGGCGATCTTCCTGATGATCAACCCGTGCGCAGGAAGGGTTGTCTGTCCGCACCGAGGGGTTTTGAAAGCCGGAAGATTGCCACAGTCGGCGCGATAGCCGGACAGAGCGCGCCCCCCCTGTTGGCGCGCCTCCCCCTTCGGCAAGCTCAGGGCCGTGAGCTACGTCGAACGGTTCGCAATGACAACTCACTATGGCTCGCCATATAATCAGCTTGACGTTCGATCTTCCGCTTGCGAGCAATAGGGCCAGGGTTAGTAGGGGCAAGGCATGCCTTGCCCCTTCCCGCACGTCAAGCCGATTGTGCGTCGCTCATTAGACCGCAAAGCGGCCGTCGGGATGGTTTCTGCACAGCGCACTCAGCGCCCGGCACGTCCTGTAGAAATCATACTCGGCGCTGGAAATCATGCGGCAGCGACCAATGAACGGTCATTGCGAAGGAGGCGCGCCACAGGGGGTCGAGCGTTCATTCCAGCAGTCGCGCCGACTGCGGCAATCTTCCGTTCTTCGTGCCCCCCCCGGCGCGGATGGACAACCCAGCCTTCGCACGGGTTGATAGAAAGGAAGATCGCCACGTTCGCGCCGATGCCCTCCCGCGCGCCAATATGTTCCTTCTCGGCGCTCTCTCGCGATGACTGCTGTGTAAATGCCGCGCTTCTGCCATGTCGGCGGCAAAAGAGCCTTCTCCTCTTTTCTACAGAGCTTATTTCGCGCTCCGCAGCCCCAAATCCCCCCCCTCCGCTTGCGCAACCGGCGCAGGAGTGTAGAATATTGTCCTGGTAGCTCCTTTGCTCCTTGCCGTCCTTGCGGCGGTGCGTCGGCCCCTTTCTTCTCTTGCACAAAGATTGATAAATGAACGACGAGAAAGATGCCGCTCCCCGGGAGCGCGCGCAGGAAACCTCCCCCGAAACGCCCGCCGTCCCCGGTCACGAGCCGCCCACGCAGCCCGTCCCACCGGTCTCCCCGACGCCGGAGCCGGCCACGGAAGCCGTTGCCGTGCCCCCCTCGCTCGGACCTGAGCCGGTGACCGGCCCGGTCGCCCCCCCCGAGCCCCAGGCGGAAATCGCATCGCCACCCGCAGGGAATCCCCCGCCGGAGCCGCCCCCCCAGGTGGAGGATGAGCCGCCGACCGTCCCCATGGAAGAGGAGGGTCTCGGCCAGGGCTCGGCTGAAGAGCCCGTCTCACCGGACAAGATATTTCTCTTCGAAGAGCAGCAATTCGAGATTGCGGAAGTCCCGGAAGGCCCGGAGGAGAGCGAGGACGGCTTCGCCACGATACCTGCCGGCCCGACCGAGGAGGTCGACTTCGACGAGGACCGTTCCCGGCATCCGCGCCGGATGAGGCGGGAGCGCGGGCGCGGCCGCGACCGGGCGCATCCCGCGGAAACGCCCGCCGCGGCGGCCCCTGCGGCAGCGCCGGCGGCCCCGGCCGCAGGCAAATACCGCACAGCCATCATCGTGGCGCTCATCCTTCTGGCGCTTCTTATCATCGCCTTCGTCATCTGGTACAATCGGTCGAAGAGCAGAGCCGGTCTCCATGGGCCTGCCCGAGGTGCGCCGTCGGCCGTGTCGTTTGTAAAGGAGAACTGCCGTGTCTAGAAACCGCTGGGGCGCGTTCACGCTGATCGAAATGCTCGTAGTGATCGCCATCATCGCCATCCTGGCCGCCCTGCTGATGCCGGCCCTGTCCGCCGCGCGCGAACGCAGCCGACAGGCCAAGTGCAAGAACAACCTGCACACCTTCATGCTCGGCATCGAAATGTACAAGCAGGCCTCCGACGACTTCACCCCGCCCTGGCTCAGCACCATGGTCCCGATCTATGGCATCGGCACCCCGGAAGTGCTGATCTGCCCCAGCGACACCTCGCGCGGCGCGCAGGGGGGCATCCCCGCCGACTTCGCCTCCACCGCGGGAACCTCCCAGTTCGTCGAAACCGATGACACCGCCGACGGCGACACCGCAGCGGCCGCCCAGGCCGCCGCCTCCCCCATCCCCGCACAGGTGGACCTCGACAACGCCGTGAAGGTGCGCAACATGCGCAACAAGACCGTCACCAATTGCTCGTACATGTACGAGTTCTCCGGAGTCTGGTGCTCCTGGTGGAAGTCCAACGATCCCCCCTATTACCAACTCACCGAGGACACGCCCGGCCACAAGTGGGCCGATTTCGACCGTGACGGCACAGTCTCCTGGGCTGAGGCGAAGCAGACGGATATCAAGGGACTTTACTGGGACAACACGGCCAAGAAGATCGCCTCCGACGCCAAGATGGCCTATGGAACGGGCGTCCCCATCGTCCGTTGCTTCTGGCATGCGCGCCCCGGCCACCTCCTGAACAAGGAAATCGCCATCAACCTGGCGTGCGAGAGCGGAGAGATTTACATCTCCACCGCCGAGGGGGATGGCTGGAAGAATTACCTGAGGGGTTCGCACTAAGGCTGTTCGGGCCGGTGGGGACACAATACTTTCCAAAGGAAAGTTTTGTGTCCCCACCTCGACCAGCCGGTCCGGCATTGGTGGAGCGCGCTGTCCCGGCGCGCTTCAGCCCCCACGCAAAACAACAGGCCGCCGAAGGGGTTCCTCCGGCGGCCTGAATGTCTTCCTGCATCACGCGAACTCTTGCTGCCCCGTGTAGCGACGGGCTTCAGCCCGTCGAAGCGGGCATATCCTGCACGGGCTCAGGCCCGCACCAGCCTCCCTACTTCTGCACCGGCGGCGTCGTCGGAGCGCCCTTCGTCTCGCCAGCCGCAGGAGGCGTCGGAGCCGGCCTGAGCGACCGGAGGCGGTCGGTCAGCGCCTTGAAATTCTTGTTCGCGGCTTCGCCATCCTGGCGAACCTTGTCTGACGCCGTCTTCACATTCTGCATCGCCGCCTTGATAGCCGCCTCGTCGCCGCCGCGAGCAGCCTGAGTCAGGCCATCGAGCGCCGCCACGCGGTCCAGTTCGAGCTGGATCGACGCCTTGCGGTCGGCCAGCACCTTGTCCAGCAGCTTCTGCACTTCCTCATCCTTGGAGGCCCACGCCTCGAGGCTGGCGGTCATCACGGCCTGGCTCAGCCGGTCGGGCATCGGATCGTTGCTCTGCGGCGGACGCGGCATGCCGTACTTCGTATTCTTGGTGTCCGTAGCCTTGGTGTCCGTGGCCTTGCTCGTCGGGGCCTTATTCGCCGGGGCCTGTGGGGTTGGCGCATCGGTGGCGGCCGCTCCGACCGCGCCGGTCGCCAGCGTCGTCAGTCCCGCCGGAGCCGCCTGCGCGCTCATCGACCAGCCCAGCAACAGCACAACCACCGCGCCCGCAAGAATCCAACTCGCTCTCATCGCTCTTCTCCTTCGTCCATGAACAGGGTTCCGACCCAACGTGAGTCAATACCAACCAATGTGCCATCCGGAAAATTTCCTGTCAAGCATGCAATCGCCCGGCCTCGATTTGGCGGGGTTTCCCGGCCGTTCGGCCCAGGTCATTCGCTCTTCCGTCCATTGACACTATTGCGCGCAACGACTATACTGCCTTGAACGTCGTGGATTATGCATCCGTTCACGGGAGGGACTCCTGCCCGATGGATTATTTTCTGATCTTCGCGGTCCTCGCCACGCTGATGGTGTCGCTTTACACCGTCTTGCACGTCTTCATGCTCCTGAATCGCATCCGCAAAGAGAGCCAGAAGAGCTACGAAGTGGCGTCGCACATCCAGGAGGACTGGGACCGCTTCTCCTCGCGCGAAGAGGTCGAGCGCCAGCGCCTGGCGGAGCGCTTCGAGCGGTTCGAGAACTCCACGCGCGACCGCGTTGAGCACTTCGAGAAAGTCGCCAACAGCACCCGCGAGCGCCTCGTCAAGCTCGAGTCCTACCTCAAGGAATTCTTCGAAGTCGAGCTCAAGTCGGTCTTCGACTCCTTCGACAAGACCGTCAGTTCGATCCTGGAGGAAATGAAGTCGGAGTTGCTGCGCGGGATCGAGCGCATCGAGGACATTCAGGCCTTTGTGGACAGCAAGAGCTTCGCGCAGGACCGCATCCTGGATGGCGAGGGAAGCGTCTACAAGCTGTTGGCGGATACCAGCACCGTGCCGGGCGAATCGAGCGACGAGTCGATCCCCGCGCACACGGACGACGATGCAGGCCGCGCCGCGCCCGAACGTCCGGCCAAGCCCCCCTATCGACTGGAGCCGGATGAAGCGGAGTGAGTGAAGCGTTTGCACATCCCACCCCCAATCCTTGTTCAATCGGTGTCAAGATGAAGCGTTATGCCCCGGCCGTTGCCCTCGTTGTCGCCGCCCTGCTCTCCCTTCCCGCATGCGTTCAGGGCTCCGGCGCCCGCCGGCCGGCCGCCCCCATGGACCTCTCGCAGGTTCCGTCGCAGCGCAGCGCGGCTCCCGCCTACGCCGGCGCGCCGCGCCCGCTGATGCAGCCCGCCGCGCCCGGCCAACCCGAGCGCGAAGCGCGCAACGCGGCCACGCGCGGCCAGCGCCCCGGCGTCACCGCCGGGCAGCGCGCCCCGCTCGCCGTCGCCCCGTCGCTTTACGAGCCCCCGCGCCTCGCGTTGCCCCCGTCACAGCCCCCGGCCCCCGAAAAGAAAATGCCGCTGGTCCTCCCGTC
Organism: uncultured Planctomycetota bacterium; assembly: GCA_903901045.1. Lineage (GTDB taxonomy): Bacteria > Planctomycetota > Brocadiia > CAIUPP01 > CAIUPP01 > CAIUPP01. The sequence continues at coordinate 951 of CAIUPP010000101.1, read as the reverse complement.
CCTGCAGAGTGCCAACGGAAGGAGCCGATGATGGAAGAGATTCTCGCCGGCGCCGCGGAACTGGGCCGAAGGATCGCCGCCTCCGACGTATTTGCGCGGCTTCGCCGCAGCGAATCGGCCATCCAGGCCGACGAGGCCGCTCGCAAGCTGCTCAACGATTTCCAGGCGCAGCGCCTGCGCGTCGACGAGTTGGAGTCCTCCGGGAAGCCGGTTGAAGTCGAGGACAAGCACCGCATCCGCGACCTGGCCGACGCCGTCCATTCCCACCCCAAGCTCCAGGAGCTCCTCCGCGCCCAGGCGGACTATCTCGAAATGATGGGCCGCGTCAACCGGACCATCCAGGGGGAGTTGAGCAAGATGGATGGCGAGGAAGCGTCAGCCCCCGCGAAGGAGGAGTGACATGCCCGCCGACTGCCCCCGCCTGAAGGAAAACGCCAAGCTCTGCACCTGCACCTACTCCGGCTGCGAGAAGCACGCGCGCTGCTGCGAGTGCCTCCACTACCACCGCCGCAAAGGCGGCCTCCCCGCCTGCTTCTTCACCCCCGAAGCCGAACGCACCTATGACCGCTCCGTGGAGAAGTTCATCGCCGGCAGGAAGTAGGACGGCCGCCAAATCGCGGTTATCACAAATTCCCAACTGACCGGAAGCTGTTTTGCCCTGTTGAACCCATCCCGCCGGCGCTGCCTATGAGACAGGGTTGGGACATAAAACTTTCCGAAACAAACTATTGTGTCCCGATCGCGCCGCCGTCGGTCCGCCCTGTTGAAATCATCCCGTTTCGTTCGTCAGGCCCCGAAGCGGCCGTCGGACTTTAGAGCATATTAACATTTTACACCTACGTTGCAGTGACGAAAAAAGCCCTGGCTGTCCTGCGGCGTAACGGCGTCGAGCGCTGAGGCGATGGCTGTCAAAAGCGCGTCATGCGTTCGAGCGCACAGGCGTTTGAGGAT
>CAIUPP010000100.1 GCA_903901045.1 uncultured Planctomycetota bacterium | reverse complement strand
TGAGTCGTACGCTCCGTCATAGCCAAAGCGCCGCCGGCGGCGGCGCACTCCACATTCTGCGGCGCTTTTGAGATGCGTTTGCCCTGTCGCGGCAGTCGCCCCCCTTGCAAAATCCCCCCCATTTCCGCACACTATCGTCGTTGTTCACTGAGGAACCTGCTGAAAGGGGAGCGCTCATCCATGGAACCGCGCGCCGTCCCGGAACTGCCCGAGTCCCCGGCAGGAAGTTTTTCGCGCCTCTATCCCCAACTGACCGGCGCGCCGTGCGCCATCGCCGAGACGACCACCCATCAGCGCGTGCTGCGTGAAAAGATCGTCCGCTGCCTCTGGTTCGACCAGTTCCTCGACCCCGGCCTGCTGGAGCTTGAGGATGGGCGAAAACTCTCCGTCTTCTCCCCCGGCTATTGGAGCGAGGGGGCGGGGCCGGATTTCCGCAACGCGGAGTTTGCCGTCGACGGCGGGCCGCGCCGGCGCGGGGACGTGGAGGTGCACGTGAACGCCTCCGAGTGGCGCGCGCACGGCCACGCGGAGGATGCCGCGTACGACAAGGTGCTGCTGCACGTCGTGCTCCATAACGACAGCGGCGGGCCGACGATCCTCCAGCGCGGGCGCGAGGTGCCGCAGTTGGCGCTGGAGGGGCGGCTGAGCGCCGACCTCGACGAAATTCTCTCGGGCCTGGACCCGGACGGCTACCCGCGCATCGGCTGCGGGCGCGAGGGGAACTGCGCGCGCTCGATCCGCGCGGCGGGGCGCGACGCGGCATGGCTCGGGCGCTTCCTGGATATCGCCGGCGACGAGCGGATGCTGCGCAAGGCGGAGCACTTCGCAACGCGCCTGAACTCCGGAACGCCGGATGACGCCATGTATGAGTCGCTGCTGGACGCGATGGGGTACAGCGCCAACCGCCGCGGCTTTCGCCAGCTTGCCGACGCCGCGGGGCTGGAGGCGCTGCGCCGATGCGTTCCGCTGGATGCAGCGACGGAGGAGAAGCTGCTCTGGACGCAGGGCATACTGCTGGGGGCGGGCGGATTCCTGGATGCCGCCAAGCCGGCCGGAGACGCCGCGAGCGCGGCGTATCACGCGGAACTGAACAGGCGCTGGCGGGTGGCGCAAGGGGACCGCGGCCTCGCCCCGCGCGAACCGATTGTCTGGAACCTCGGGCGCACGCGCCCGACCAACCACCCGCTTCGGCGCATTGCGGGCATCAGCGCTTTCCTCGCCGCGCACATGCATGAGGGGCTCTGCCGCGCTATGATGATGGCTGCGGAAGGGATGCCCGTCGGCGGCTCCCCCCGCGCGCGACGCGAGGCGCTGGAGAAATTCCGCCAGTTGATCGAAGCGGAGCCTCAGCCCTTCTGGGCGCGCCGGACCGGCTTCGGCCCGGCCCGTTTGCCGCGCCCCACGGCGTTGATCGGCGCGGCGCGGACGACGGAGATCATCGTGAACGTCGCGGTCCCGCTGCTCCTGGCGCTCGCGCGGCGGGGAGACCAGGAGCGGATCGAAATGAAGTTGCATCACCTCTATTGCGCCCTGCGTCCGCTGCCGGAGAACTCGCTGACGGAGTACATGAAGTCGCGTATTTTCGAAAGCCCCGAGTCCGCCGACTGCGTGGTCAACTCCATGCGCCGCCAGCAGGGGTTGCTGCAACTCTTCCATGATTATTGCGAAAGCGGACAAGGGACGTGCGACCAGTGCGGGTTCCTGGCGGCGGTGGAAGGATGTAACGGATGATTTGCGATTGCCGAATAGCGATTCGCGATTTGCGAAGTGACGGCGACGACCGCTGTGCGAGAAACCCCTTCGCGCCGCTTGCCGTTTCATTGGCCATTGGCCATTCGCTATTCTCAATTCGCTATTGCTTCGTTTTTCAGGAATGAACCGCGTGGCACGACATTCCATATGGCAGCGGCTGCTCTTTTGGCTGACCGGCGCGATCGGCGGGCTGCTGATCGGCCTCTATTACCTGACCATCCGCGTCCGCAACGATGCCTCCGCGAGCCAATTCATAACCAACGTCCCGACGCCGGGGATTTACCCCTTCTGGCACAGCCACCAACTCACGGCGGTCTGGCACCTGCGGCGGCGGGGGTCGGGGATTATCATCAGCGCGTCGCGGGATGGAGAGTACATCGCGCGAGTGGCGCAGTCGCTGGGGTTCCTCCCGATCCGCGGCTCCTCCAGCCGGGGCGGGGCGACGGCGCTGATGGAATTGATCCGGTTCGTCGAATCCGGCGGCGAGGGAGGGATCACCCCGGACGGTCCGCGCGGGCCGCGCTACTCGATCGGCCCCGGCGTCCTGGCGATGGCACGCGCAACGGGGCGCCCCGTGACCCCCTTCGCCTTCGGCTTGTCCCGCTTCTGGGAACTGCCCAGTTGGGACCGGTTCCGCATCCCGAAACCTTTCTCGCGCGCGGTGTTCATGGCGGGCGAACCGATTCATGTTCCGCCGGATGCAGACGAAGCGGCGATGGCCGCGCTGGGCGAGAAACTGCGCGAGGAGATGCTGCGGCTGGAAGGCGCGGCGGATGAACGAGCCACGGACGATTACTGATTACTGAATACTGATTACTGATTACTGATTTCCAAATCACGCTGCCGCGACGTTCAAGCCCCCTTCGCACGGTGCTGTTCAAATCGCAAATCAGTATTCAGTAATCGCAAATCGTTCGTACTCTGTCTCCGTGGTGAAAACTACTTCCCTTGCCCTCGCCGGGTGACGCCGAGATTATTGCGCCCGGTGCGTTGCTGCGCCATATCCTTCCCCTGCGGGAAATTGCGTTTGAAGTCTTCCTTGCGGTTGAGTTTGCTCAGCGGGAAACGATTACCGAATTCCTTCGCGCACATCTTTCTTCTCCTTCTTCTTCGGTTCCTCTGCCTGATCTTCGCGCGGCAGGCGCAGCGACGGCCCGACGCGCGCGATGTCATGTCCGAACTTCTCGCGCAGCTTGTCGAGCCCCTCGTAGAACCTGCGGCGGCGCTGGGGCTTCCCCTCGTCGAACAGTTTTCCCTGCCGTTCGCCGGCGGGACCCAATGCCGATAGTGTAACACCGATCAGCCGCACTTGCATCCGGCGTTTCTGAAGAAGTTCCTCCAGCTTCCCGGCGGCGGCCTCGAAGAAATCGTCATCCCGGTCGGTCGGCTCGGCGAGCGTCCGCGCCGAGGTCACGGTGCTGAAGTCGGCGTAACGCACCTTGACGGTGACGCGGCGCGCCGCCAGGCGCTCCTCGCGCAGCGACCGCGCGACGTGCTCCGTGAGGTCATAGAGCGTGGCGCGCAACTCGGCGCGGTCCGCCGTGTCGGCGCGGAAAGTGGTCTCCCGTCCGATGGACTTGGGCGCGGCGCGCTCGATGGAAACTTCGGAATCGTCACGCCCGCGGGCATGCTCCGAGAGGGAGGTCCCCCAGACGCCGAACTGCTGGCGCAGCATCTCGGGGGTCAGGCGGGCGATATCGCCGATGGTCTGAATGTTGTACTTGTGCAGCGTCTCGGCGGTGCTGGGGCCGACGCCGGGCAGGCGCTCGACCGGCAGGTTGCGCAGGAACGCCTCCTCGCTTCCGCGCCAGACCTCCAGGATGCCGTTCGGCTTCCCCAGTTCCGAGGCGATCTTGGCGACGGTGGAGTTGCCCGCGATGCCGACGGTGACGTTGAGTCCGGTCCGCTCCTTGACCTCGCGCTTGAGTTTCTCCGCCGCCTCGATCGGCGCGCCATGGAGCGGGCGGCAGCCGGTCAGGTCCATGTAGAAATCGTCGAGCGAAGTCGCCTCGACGCGCGGCGCGTATCGGTTCAGAATCTCCTCGATGCGCCGCGAGTACTCGATGTAATCGGCGAAGTGGCCGCGGACGAAGACAGCCTGTGGGCAGAGCCGCCGGGCCTGCGTGATCGGCATGGCGCTGTGGACGCCGTAGCGGCGCGCCTCGTAACTGGCGGCGGCGACGACGCTGCGGTCCTCCGGGTTCCCCCCTACAATCACCGGCTTCCCGCGCAACTCCGGATGAAGCACCTGCTCCACCGACGCGAAGAAGGCGTCCACATCCACGTGGAATATGTCTCGAACGTTCTCCATGCTCCGTCCCACACAGGCTAACAGCCCACTAACATTGTCGGCGAGTTGCGCATGGATGTCAACTCAGTCCGTGCTGTGAGCGAGGAGGGGAACGCCGCCAGCACAGCCACGGTCAGGAACACCGCGCCCGCAACGGCTCTTGCCATCCTCATAGGCCCTCTCCCATGATACTTGGCCGATGAATCCGTCACCCATGCCCCTCACGGGCCTTGTCGCCGCACTGCTCGAACGCGATAAGCATATTATCGGGTCAGGGCCGCCAAGCGAAATTGTGAGACCGGAGTCGGGAATCGTCCGGGCTGCAACTGTCTGCGGCGAATTGAGCGACCGTCTTAGCCCGACAACTGATTGCCTTACAGCGGTCGAAGGGGTATAGTGCCGTAAGCGTAATCCATCAGAAAGGCAGCGAAAATGGTAACGCAGATTTCATTCAGCCGCCCCGACCTCGCCGATTTCTGTCGGCGTCACCATATCCGTAGGCTGGCGTTGTTTGGGTCGGTCTTGCGCAACGATTTCCGGCCCGATAGCGACGTGGACGTCCTGGTCGAATTCCCCCCGGAGGACACCCCCGGCTTCTTCGCGCTCTACGACATGGAACAGGAATTGTCCGCGCTCCTGGGGGGCCGCAAGGTAGACCTGCGCACACCACAAGACCTCAGCCGCTATTTCCGCGATGAGGTGGTCGCCAGCGCAGAGGTGCAGTATGCCTCTGGCTGACCAAGTGCGAGCAAGCCACATCCCGGACGCGGCCCGCGAAGCGGTTGCGCTCACGCGAAGCCGACCACGCGCCGATTTGGATAAGGACCGCTTGCTCGTCCTCGGTCTCACTCGCCTGCTGGAGATCATTGGGGAGGCCGCCCGGGGCATTTCGCCGGAGTTTCGCGGCAGCATCCTCAGATTCCCTGGCGGGAGATGTCCGCCATGCGCGACCGCCTTATTCATGGCTATTTCGATGTCAACCTTGATGTGGTCTGGAAAACCATCTCGCTTGACCTTCCCCCATTGATCAAACTGCTGGAACGAATTCTTCCTGATTCGAGCGCCCAGCGCTCTCCTTGACTTTTTCCTCCGTTCCGATTATTTTCCATCTTCCTTCACAACGGACCGTCAGGCCGGCCCTTTTCGTCGGCGGCCGGGCTGGCGGACTGGAAGGTGACTTGCTTAAATCGCCCTGCGCCGCCATAATATGGAACTGGCGCAACGAGCGGGCGTAGCTCAGTGGTAGAGCGTCACGTTGCCAACGTGGCTGCCGTGGGTTCGAGTCCCATCGCCCGCTCCATTTTTTCTCCAAAACCCGCGTGATTTTCCCGAAGGAGAGTTCAGTTGGTCAACGTCACCGTTGAAGATGTGGGACCGTGCAAGAAACACCTTAAGATCATCATCCCGCAGGCGGACGTGCAGGCCAAGGTGGAGGAAGGGTACGCCAAGCTCGGCGCTTCCGCCGTCATCTCCGGCTTCCGCAAGGGGCACGTTCCGCGCAAGCTCCTGGTGCGCCGCTTCGGCGAGGAAGTCCTCGAAGAGGTGAAGCAGAATCTTCTGGCCGACGCCTCCGAGAAGGCGATCGAGGAGAAGGGGCTCAAGCCGATCGGGGAGCCCTCCTTCGACAATGTCGCGTTCGAAGAGAACAAGGACTGCGAATTCGAGGTGACCCTGGAGGTCGAGCCGGAGTTCGATCTGGTCGACACCAAGGGAATCTCGCTGACGAAGAAATCCGCCGCCGTGACCGCCGACGAGCTGGCCAAGGGGCTTGAGAATCTTTCCCGCCAGCGCGCGAAGCTGGAGTTGATGGACCAAAAGACCGCCATCGACGCGGGCGACCTGATCGTTTGCGATTGGGAAGTGAAAGCCGAGAGCGAGACCGTGGCCGATCAGAAGGACGCGGAGTTGTTCGTGTTCGGCAAGCGCTCCGGCGGCCTCGAGTTCGAGCAGGACCTCGCCGAGGCGCTCAAGGGCGCCAAATTCGGCGACGCGCGCGAGCTCAAGGGGAAGGTGCTGGATAACTACCCCATCGAGAAGTGGCGCGGCAAGGATGCGACCGTGACGGTCAAGGTCAAGGAGATCCGCCGCCCCGTCCCGCCCGCGGTGAACGAGGAGTTCGCCAAGTCGCTGGACTTCGACTCGGTCGAGGCGCTGAACAAGGCGGTCGAACAGAGCATGGCGGCCAACAAGGAGCGCGAGGTGCAGCTGGAAGTCGAGCAGCAGTTGTTCGACAAGCTGGTGGAGTTGATGCCCTTCGAACTGCCGCAGGGAGTGCTGAAGGCCCAGGCGCGCAACATCATGATGCGCCAGCAGTACCGGCTGCGCCAGCGCGGCATCCCCGAGGAAGAGATCGAGAAGCACCTCGAAGAGCTTCGCAACGCCTCGGAAGAGGCGGCCGGCCGGAACCTGAAGACCTACTTCATCCTCAAGAAGATCGGGGAGAAGGAGAAGATCTTCGTGACCGAGACCGAGGTGGACGCCCGCATCGCGGCCCTGGCCGCGCAGCACCGCGTCAGCGTGGAGAAGATGCGCGCACAGATGGAAGAAGAGAATTCGCTTTCCGAGTTGCGCGCCGGGATGCGCGAGGACAAGGTCACCGAGTTCCTTCTGAAAAATGTGAATGTGAAGCAGGAGAAGTAATGAACATCGAACGGATCCTCAACGAACGCGCCGAGCGCGAGACCGCCCTGGGCGGCCTGGTGCCGACCGTGGTGGAGCGCACCGGACGCGGCGAGCGCATGTACGACATTTTCAGCCGGCTGCTGAAGGACCGCATTATCTTCATCGGGTCGGTGATCGACGATATCGACGCGAACCTGATCATCGCCCAGATGCTGTTCCTTCAGAACGAGAACAAGAACGCCGAGATCAGCTTCTACCTCAACAGCGGCGGCGGCTCGGTGACCGCCGGTCTGGCCATCTATGACACGATGCAGTTCGTCCAGTGCGACGTGGCCACCTACGCCATCGGGCAGGCCGCCAGCATGGCGGCGATTCTGCTGGCCGCCGGGACCAAGGGGAAGCGCTACGCCCTCCCCCACTGCCGCGTGCTCCTGCACCAGCCCTCAGGCGGCACCCGCGGCACCGCCGCCGACATCAGCATCCAGGCCGAAGAGATTGTTCGCCTGAAGCACGAGCTCAACGAGGTGCTTGCCAAGCATACCGGGCAGCCCATCGAGCGCGTCGAGGCGGACAGCGACCGGGACTTCTTCATGGGAGCCGAAGAAGCGCGCCAGTACGGACTCGTGGACGAAGTGCTGACCTCCCTGAAGGTGCGCCAGTTGCCGTAAGTCGGGACGCGGCGCGGCCCTTACCTTCTGAAGCGACGGTTTCTCCCGGCTGTTCCTCGACTTTGTGGTGAAACAAACAATGACCGACAAAGGTAAGAGCCGCAAGTCCGGCACGGACGTCTGTTCCTTCTGCGGCCGCGGACCGGCCATGGTGATGGGGCTCGTCCGCGGACCGGACGGGCTGTTCATCTGCAACGACTGCGTCGACCGCTGCCAGGAAGTGCTCACCGCCGAGTCGCGCCGCCGCACGGATGGCGCGCCCATCGTGCGCGAAGTTCCCCCGCCGGTCGAGATCAAGCGCCAGCTTGACGAGTACGTCATCGGGCAGGAAAAAGCCAAGCGCGTCCTGGCCGTCGCGGTCCACAACCACTACAAGCGCATCCAGCGCGACATCGAAAAGGGCGGGGTGGAGTTGGAGAAGTCCAACATCCTCCTGATGGGCCCCACCGGCTGCGGCAAGACGCTCCTGGCGCGCATCCTGGCCAAAGTGCTGCACGTCCCCTTCGCCATCGCCGACGCCACCACCCTCACCGAGGCCGGCTACGTGGGCGAGGATGTGGAGAATGTGATCCTCAAGCTCCTGCAGAACGCCGACATGAGCGTCCCGCGCGCCGAGCAGGGGATCATCTACATTGACGAGATCGACAAGATCGGCAAGACGATGATGAACGTCTCGATCACGCGCGACGTCTCCGGCGAGGGCGTGCAACAGGCGCTGCTGAAGATGCTGGAGGGAACCGTCGCGAATGTCCCTCCCAAGGGCGGACGCAAGCACCCCGAGCAGTCCTACATCCAGGTGAACACCACGCACATCCTCTTCATCTGCGGCGGGACCTTCACGGGCATCGATCAGATCGTCGCCAATCGCACCGGGCGCAAAGCCGTGGGCTTCGACCCGCACGCCATCGGCAAGGATGACCAGCAGCAACTCGCCGACCTCCTGGCTCAGGTGAGCGAGGATGACCTGATCGAGTTCGGGATGATCCCGGAGTTCGTCGGGCGCCTGCCGATCATCGCCCCGCTCATGCCGCTGACGGCCAGCGACCTGGTGCGCATTATCACCGAGCCGCGCAACGCCCTGATCCAGCAGTACCAGGAGTACTTCCGGCTGGAGGATTGCGAACTGGAGTTCACCCCCGAGGCGCTGACGCTGATCGCCGAGAAAGCGTTGAAGCGGGACACCGGCGCGCGCGCCCTGCGCGCCATCTTCGAATCACTGATGCTGGAATCCATGTTCCAGTTGCCCTCGCTGAGCAAGACCGGGAAGTTCGTGGTCACCCCCGAAGTCGTCCGCGGCGAGAAGGACCTGCTCACGAACTTCCTCCCGCTGCGCAACAAAGTGCGCAAGCCGCGCGCCGGCGAAAGCGCAGCGTAGGAAAGTGGGGACACAGGAAAGTGGGGACACAATACTTTCCGAAGGAAAGTTTTGTGTCCCCACTTCACTCCACCTCCCCCAGCATGGGCCAAAGCCCGCGCCCACGTTGACATAGCGCGGGAATTCAGAAGACATTGGCCGACTAATGCCACTCACCTGCCGCGCCTGCGACAATCCGATCTCCGAGGAGCGGATCAACCCCGACTCCGGCGTGGCCTGCTGCCAGAGTTGCGGAACGCTCTGGCGCTGCTTGCCCGCGCCTGAACGCGCCGCCGGCCCCCAGTTGCCCTCCGATTCCCCGCCCCAAGGCTATTCGCTGAGCGTGGAGGAAAGCCGCCTGACGCTGAAGTACTCGGTTCGCTCGAAGCAGACCGCCCCTATCGGCATCTTTCTGCTCATCTTTGCCGCCGTCTGGTGGGGCTTCCTGATCTACTTCGATTTCGGCAGAAGCGGAGAACACGGCTTCTTCCGGCTCTTCAGTCTGCTGTTCAGCCTCCCCTTCTGGGTCGTGGGGATATTGGAACTATCGCTCGCGCTGTTCATCCTGTTCGGGCGCGTCAAGGTGATCATCGAGCCGGCGAAGGCGGAGCGGCGCTGGTCGGTCGGGCCGTTCGGGTACACCCGCGGGGCCATGCTGGATGAAACAACGATCTGCCATTGGCATGAGTTCCCGGTCATCACCAACGCGAGCAACGCCCGCATGGGGCAGAAGCCGGCGCTCCGTCCGCCGATGGAACTGCGCTCGCGCAACGGCGGCTCGCTGGGATTTGGAGCGATGGTCGCGCCGGAGCGGCGAAGCACGGTGGCCGGCGTCATCAACGACTTCCTGGACCGGTCGAACAATCAGCCCGGTGCGCTGATCATCCCGCGCCGCGAAGTGCCGCGCCGGGCGGCGTGCCCCTTCTGCACGGCGGATCTGGGGCCCGCGGCGATCTCCACTCGCGAGATGCGCCTGGACTGCCCGCGCTGCGGCAAGAGCGCCCCGCTGCTCTTCGAGCGCGCGCAGGAAGTCGTTCCGCCGGAACTGGAGGCGGCCGAAGCGGAGGCGACGCGCGTGGTGCCGCCTCCGGAGAAGACCCGGATTGTCATCGAGCGTCCTCACCCGGAGCTCATGGCGGTCTTCTGCCCCCCTCATGGATTCAAGGGCACGCCGGGCGCCATGCTCTTCTTCAGCCTCCTCTGGTCGGCGATCAGCTTCACCGTCTTCGGTATCTTCGCGTTCCAGATGATCCGCAAAGGTTCCCTTGACCGGGGTGCTTGGCCGGTGATCCCCATGGGCATCCTGTTCGTCGGCATCGGCGTGGTGATGTTCTATTTCGCCCTCAGGGGAGCGCGCTCGAAGAAGTACCTCTCCATTGAGCGCGACCGCGTGGTGCTGCGCACCACCTTCATGAACCGCAACAAGGACGCCTCCGCCGACCGCACGGCGGGGCAATTCGTGACGCAGGTCGTCTCGTACAAGCAGAACGAAAGCCCGGTGTACAAGCTCTCCTTCATGGGAACCAAGGTGAGCTTCGGTACGGAGCTGGATCAGGCCGAGAAAGACTGGCTGGAATTCGAGATCAACCGGTTCCTGAAGGAAATGGACGCGCGCTGAGGGAGGCGCGGTCCCGACGCCTCAATCATCAACCATCACTCATCGATCCTCAATTATCAATTATCCCCCTGTAACCTGCCCCTCCCCGCCGCGCACTACCATTTTGAACAGTCCGCGGGGTGTCCCGCGCTGAGAAGTCGTATGAAGGGACCATATTTGGAGAGAGCAATGAGCAAGTCAAGGTTTATCGCAGGTTTGGCAATGACGGCCGTTCTGGTCGGCGGCGTACTCCTGGCCGGCGAGGCGTTCGCGCAGAAGGCGAATAAGCCGGCCAAGGCCGATGCCGCGACGCCCAAGGTCGGCCAGAAGCTGGCTGCGGGGGAAGGCCCGCTGTTCCACTGTTTCTTCGACAACCTAGCGATCCGCCGCCAGTTGAAGGAAAAGCTCAAGCTGACCGATGACCAGACGCAGAAGATTCACGCGGTGCTTCAGACGCACAAGGATGAGATCGCGTCCGCGCTGACGAGCCTCAACGACACGCACAAGGCGCTGTTGGCCGCCGTGCGCGCCGACAAGGTGGATGAGACGGCGATCAAGACAGCCTCCGCCGCGATGGGCACCGCCATCGGCAACGCCTCCGTGCTGCGCGCCAAGGTCCGCCAGGAAGTGATGGCGATCCTGACCCCCGAGCAGCGCACGCAGATCGACGAAGCGCTCGACGCGATGCAGCAGAACAAGGACGAAGCCGTGGGTGAGATGGGCGGCAAGTGATCTCGGCATTCTTGAGTTGTGACGCCCCTGCCCCGCTGGTGACGCCTTTCATCAGCGGGGCGGCGCGTCTATACTGTGGGGCCATGAACCACGCAACTCAAGAAACTTCTCCGGCCGTGGAAGACCGGCAGGACGTGCGCCTCGCGCAGGACGGGGACGGCGTCGCCTACGCCCGGCTGGTGCACCGGCACCAGGGGGCCGTCGCCCGGCAGATGTGGCGCTTCACGCGCGACGCCTCGGCGCATGCGGAACTGGTGGAGGAGGTTTTCGTCGCCTCGTATCTGAGCCTGCGCGGCTACCGCGGGACGGGTCCGTTCGAGCACTGGCTGCGAAAGATCGCCATGCGCACCGGGCTGGCCTTCTGGCGCGCCGGCCGCAAACGGCAGGAAATCAAGCCGCTGGATGAGAGCTTCGCCGCGCGCATGGCGGAGGAGCCGACCGGCTACAGCGCGGGGGAGGCGGGCGAGTTGGTGCACCGGGCGCTGGCAACGCTGGCCCCCCGCGACCGGCTGGTGCTGACGCTAATGCACCTGGAGGGCCAGAGCGTGGCGGAGGTCGCCGGCAGCACGGGATGGAGCGCGACGATGGTGAAAGTCCAGGCCTGGCGGGCGCGAGCGCGCCTGAAGAAGGCGCTGGAACAGATCGCGGAATTCGGAAGTCGAGGCGCGGAATAAGATGGATATGATGAGACAATTCGACCGATGGGCCGAGAGAGCGCGCTGGGAAGCGGCGCCGACGCCTGATGTCTCCGCGTGCGTCCTGCGCCGGCTCCAGGGGGCGCAGCAGGCTCCGGCGCCGGCGAACGGGTGGTTTGTCGGATTCGCCGCCGCCACGGCCGCCGCGGCGCTGATCTGCGCATGGGTGGGGTATGTCGCCTGGATAGAACTGGCCGAGCCATGGCAGGGATGGCTGCATGAGCTTTCGGGATGGGGGGTCCTATGAGCGAGCCCGTCACAACGCAGGAAGCGACGCACCTGGCCCCCGCGCCCAAACGCCGGCGCTGGCTGATGTGGGCGCTCCTTGTCGTGGTGTTCCTGAGCGGCGTCGTCTGCGGCGCGGGGCTGATGCTGTCGCACGTGCTGCGCCAGACGCAGGCCGCCGTGCGCAGTCCGGAATTGCGCGCCGAGCAGGGAACGCGCTGGCTGTCCCGCCGCCTGGACCTGACGGCCGATCAGAAGAGCAAAGTGCACCGGATTCTGCAGGATCAGGCGCACGCCATGGCCCGCCTGCGGCAGGAAATATTGCCGGAGGCTCAAGCTCAGTTCGACCAGACGGAGAAGGATATTTCGGCGGTGCTGACCCCGAAGCAGCAGAAGAAGTGGCACGAGACGGCGTCGGACTTGCGGCGACGCTGGGCCCCTGCCGGCGCTCAGGAACCGGATCAGGCAAGGCCGCCGCGCCGTGAACGCGAGCGCGAACGTCCCGCCCCAACCACCCCTGATGCGGCGCAGGATTAGAATCGGACGCAGGTATCGCGTCAGCCATGTAACCTTTTCATGACACGCAAGCACTAGCAGGTTGAGCCGTGTGCGGGGCGTCCCGCGACGAGTACGAAGGAAAAGAGAATGGAGAAAACGATGACAGGTTCAAGATTCGTGACGGGAGCGCTCAAGGGAATCGCAGTCGCCGGAATTCTGATGGCCGCCTCCTTCGCGACGGCGCAGGCCGCAACCAGCAAGTTGTCGGCAACCGAGGGAAGAGCGAAGTTGATGAAGCAGTTGAAGGCTACGCAAGCCGACACCTTCGAGTTCAAGAACAGCGACCAGGACATGGTGAAGGGTTTCACGACCTCCTCCAAGCCGGCCGGCGACAAGTACGTCGCCTACGTCTTCCTGGACTGGGGCGATTTGAACAATTTGATACAGAAGGGCGGCAAGGATAAGTACTCCAACTGGGATGGCTACGTGAAGGTGACCGGCGGCACGGCGGAAGTGGTGAGGAAGTTCGCGTTCGACGACGGCACCTCGCACAAGCTGAACGTCCCCGAGGGGGGAAAGACCGCCGGCAAAGCCGCCACCGCAAAGAAGAGCAGCGGCCCGGGGGCAGGTTCCGGCCAGGATGAACTCATCTCCAGCGGCGACCCCTCCACCGTGGCCTGGAAGGCGGGAGTCGTCGGCGCGACCGACGGACTCCTGATCAAGCTGACGCTCACTTCGCCCCAGGCGACCGGCGAGATCAAGGCGGGCAAGTTCACCCACGCCCTGACGGTGAACCCCGCTCCCGCGCAGCCGGCTACCACAACGACCGCTCCGAAGGCGAAGCCCAAGGCCAAGTAGCGTTTCATTCGCACCGAGCGTTCAGAAGGCAGGAGGCCCCCCTCCTGCCTTCCGTATTTCCAGGGCAACGATAGACGCCGCATGCGGCACAGTCGCCCCGCCAGGGATTGGCGTCCGGTGGGCATCGTGATATACTTCTCACGGTCAATCATACCAGCGGGCGCCGCCCTCCAGCGCGGCAGAATTGTTTGGGAGCGCATAGCGTGAGGATACTCGTCACAGGCGGCGCAGGATTTATCGGAAGTCATGTCGCGGACCGTTACGTGGCGCTCGGCCACGAGGTGGCGGTGCTGGACAATCTCTCCACCGGACAGCGGGCCAACCTGAACCCGAAATGCCGGTTCTACGAAATGAGCCTGATGGACCCGCGCCTGGAGGAGACGGTGCTCCAATTCGCGCCGGAAGTCATCTCCCACCACGCCGCGCAGGTGAACGTGCGCCGGTCGGTTGAGGACCCCGTCTTCGACGCCGAGATGAACGTGCTGGGATCCATCCGCCTGTTCCAGGCCGCCGCGAAGGCGCACTGCGGCAAGCTGATCTACATCTCCAGCGGCGGCGCATGCTACGGCGACCCTGAGCGCATCCCCGCCAACGAAGAGACCCCGGTGCGCCCCCTCTGCCCCTACGGCGCATCCAAGTACGCCGCCGAAAAATATCTCGAACTGTTCGGCAGCCTCTATGGCATGCGAACGACCATCCTGCGCTATGCGAACGTCTACGGCCCGCGCCAGGATCCGCACGGCGAGGCCGGCGTCGTGGCCGTGTTCAGCCAGTTGCTGCTGGCCGGGCGCAGTCCCCAGATTTTCGGCGACGGCAGTAAGACGCGCGATTACGTCTTCGTCCAGGACATTGTGGAAGCCAACGCCCTGGCGCTGGCCGGCGGGGACGGCCGGATTTATAATGTGGGGACGGGCCGGCAGGTGACCGACGACGAGGTGTACCGAACCATCCGCGACGCGCTCGCGGCGAAGGCTGAAGCGGTCCACACCGATTTCCGCAAGGGGGAGGTGCGTCACATCGCGCTGGACGCCTCCCGCCTGCGCCGCGAATTGGGCTGGAAGCCGATGGTGAGTTTCGAAGAGGGGATGGCGAAGACGGCGGCATGGTATCGCGAACGACGTTGAGCGCGGCCCACATTGGGGAGAAGCCTATGGAGGCGGAAAGCGAGAACAACTCGAAGTTTCCTCTGGAGGAACGCCGGCAGTTCGTCCGGATCCGCCACGAAGTGAAGCTCTCCTGCCGCGTTCTGGCCATGCCGGAGCAGGACCACCAGATTCCCATCCGGAATCTCGGCACCGGCGGCCTGCTGCTGGCCACGCGCAAGGCGCTGGCCCTCGGCGCGCTGCTGGACATGCGCACCTGCCTGAGCGAAGGAGTGGAGTTCCGGCTGCACGGGCGGGTGGCGTGGACGGAGTTCAACCCGGGATCAGGGCACCACGAATGCGGCATCTGCTTCGTGGGGCTCGATCAGGAGCAGCGGCGCAACGTGCTGGCGCTGCTGGGGCACGGCGACGGGCTGGAACGGCGCAAGCACGTCCGCTTGTCGCGGGAGTTGCTGGTGGAATATCGCCCGTCGCACAAGTTGCTAGCGCGCTGGCGAGGGGCGCATACGCGCGACGTTTCCATGGGCGGCGCGGCCGTCCACACCGATCAGCGGCTGGAGGTCTCCACGGAGATCTCCCTGCGCATCCACCTGGACGATCACGGCGAGAAGCCCTGGCATGCCTCGGCCATCGTGGTGGACAGCCACCCGCCGCACGAAACCCCCAGCGTGCCGCTGACCTCGGTGCGTTTCATGCAACTGGAACCGGAGATGTCCCGCCGGCTGGCCGCATACCTTTCGCAGAAACTGTCGGCCAAGATTCCGGGGCTGGGAGCGGAGATAATTTAGGCGTGGAATAACGAAGCCCGAATGACCAGGGGATGCCCAACGCATCAAGTCCGGAATTGGGTATCCCTCGGTCATTCGGGCTTCGTCATTCGTCAGGGGAACATCGCCCGAGACGGTCAGATGTTCGTCAAGCGCTTCTTGCCCTGAAAACGGCGGCGGCTCAGCACCTTGCGTCCACCCTTGGTGGCCATGCGGGCGCGGAAGCCGCTCTTGCGGATCTTCTTGATATTGCTCTTGCGGATACGGACTTTCATGACGCATTCTCCCTTCGGTAACTCATTGAGCTTCGAATAGTACCATAACGGCGTTGGCCCTTCAAGCCTTCAATGGGCCGAGCACGGTTGCAGCGCCCGTGCCGGCGTCCCGGGCAGGCGGCCCACCGCCGGCCGCCGCGGATCATGGCATGCATGTTTTCAACCGGGACGTCGCGCGGGTTCATCTCGCCGGTATTGAAAATGTATCTCCTTTGCCCGACTGCCGTTCATTCGATGGCGCGGGCAGCGAAGAATAGTTTACCGCTTTGGCCGATGTTTGGCCAGGGAACATCTGCGGGGCCGGGGGAGGCTGTCCCCCTCGCGCGCCGCCAGGTCCGAAGCGCCTCGCGTTCCTTGACTTGGGCGGGCCGCCGCCCTAACATTGGACTGGCCGGCTTGAAGAAACGAAGGCGCAACGGTTCATCGCCGGGCAATTCGGGGAACCTTGCAGGGCCAATACGGAGATGCCATTGCGTGGAGGGGACACTATGAGAATTCGACCGATGATCGGCGCACTGTGCGGGGCGATGTTGACGGCGCTGGCCTGCCTGGCCGCCGAACCGCCGCCGGCGGTTGCGCCGCCCCCGGCGAAGGAAGCGGCGGCCGAGGAGTCGCCCGTTACGACGCGCCACTCGATCTCCATGGGCGGGCGCACGCTCAGCTATACGGCCACCGCCGGCTATCTTCCGCTGAAGGACGAGGCGGGGCATCTTCAGGCCAATATCTTCTTCGTGGCCTACTCGCTGGCGGGAGAAACGCAACTCTCCAGCCGGCCCATCACCTTCGCTTTCAACGGCGGGCCCGGCTCCTCCTCCATCTGGCTGCACATGGGCGCGCTCGGCCCGAGGCGGTCGGTGCTCGCAGGGGATGGGACCGAGTTGCCGCAGACGTTCCGCCTGGTGGACAACGGCGATACCTGGTTGAGCTTCACCGACCTGGTTTTCGTGGACCCGGTCGGCACCGGCTACAGCCGAGCGGCGGAGGGAGTGGAGGCGAAGCGCTTCTACTCCACGGAGAAGGATATCGAAACCGCCGCGCAGTTCATCCGACTTTATGTGACGCGCTCGGGACGCTGGCTGTCGCCGAAATACGTGGCCGGGGAGAGTTACGGCACGACCCGCGCCGCCGGGCTGGCAGGGTACCTTCAGGAGGCGGCGGGCATGAACATCAACGGGGTGGTTCTGATCTCCTCCGCCCTGAGCTTCCAGGCGTTCTCATGCGCCTCGGACAACGATATCGCTTACGTCCTGGCCATCCCCACTTTCGCGGCGACGGCGGCGTATCACAAGAAGGCATCCTCCGACCTCGCCCAGGTCGAGCAGTGGGCGCTGGGGGATTACGTCTCCGCGCTGGCCAAAGGGGATGCGCTCTCGCCGGAGGAGCGCGGACGCGTCGCGAAGAAACTGTCGGAATACACCGGCCTGCCGGCGGGGTACCTCGAGCGGCGGCGGCTGCGCGTGAGCCCCACGCAGTTCATCAAGGAGCTGCTCAGCGCGGAGGGGCGCATTACCGGCCTGATGGACGGACGGGTCGCGAGCGTGGATGAGGTTCCCTGGGGCGAAGAGACGCGGTACGACCCCGGGCTTTTCGTCGCGACCGGCCCCTTCGTGGCCACCTTGAACGATTACCTGCGGCGTGATCTGGGTTTTGAGACGAACCTGCCGTATGAATTCCTCTCGTCGGAGGTGGGACGCGCGTGGGAGTGGACGCCGCAGCACGGGCAGGGCTATGTCTACACGGCCAGGGACCTGGCGCAGGCGATGGCGCGCGACGAACATTTCCGCGTCTTCTCCGCCGCGGGGCAATATGACCTGACCACGCCGTACCTAGGCCAGAAGTACGTCCTGGAGCATATGGGGCTCGACCCGAGCCGCCGAAAGAATCTGACTTTCCAGACGTACCCCTCCGGGCATCAGCTCTACACGGACTCCGCTTCGCGAAAGAAGCTGCATGACGACGTGGAAGCTTTCATGGCCGGGACGCCGTAAAGCGCGCCGGCGGACGATCCATGACATTCACAGCGCGGTATGTTTCATCGCTTCTATAACAGAATGGGAATCTCCTCATGCCCACCGACCCGGCGGCCCTGGCAGCGCTCGATAAACTCCTGGCGACCCTGCGCGCCTCCGCCGACCCGCGCCGGGCGAGGGAGGAATGGCAGCAGGCGTTCCGGCTGCTTCAGAAGAGATCGCTTTCCGCCGACCTCGTGGCCAACGTGGTGGGGATGCGCGACGTGGAAGGGCTGGCGAGCCTGCTCGATGAACTCAAGAACCCCACCGTGGCCGCTCCGCTCCCCGACGCCCCGAGCGGCGAGGTCTGCGCCAAGGCGCTGCTGGCGTTCCGCAAGCGTCTGGAACTCACCGTATTGGATGAGGAATCGAAGCTGGGACGCAACCCCATGACCAAGGGGGCCAAGTCGAACATCGCGGGGATTGTGCCGCCGCGCGAGTGGCCGGAGCCGGTCTGGCAGGAACTGGTGCGCCAGGGGAAGCTGCGCTACATCGGCCACGGGTTCTACGACCTGCCGAAGGCGTAGCCGCGCGGATCAGCCGAACTTGAATCCCTCCTCTTGGAACAGCTTCACGCAGGCGTCCACGGCCGACGAGTCGTAAAGCGTTCCTTTCTTCTGCGTAATTTCATCCAACGCCTTGGCGATGCCGAGGGCGGCGCGGTAGGGACGGTGCGAGGACATGGCTTCCACGACGTCGGCCACCGCCAGGATTCTGGCCTCGATGATGATCTGATCCCCCCGGAGCCCCTGCGGATAGCCGGAACCGTCGAGCCGCTCGTGGTGTTGCAGCGTGGCGGCGGCGACGGGCCAGAGGAAGTCAATCTCTTTGAGAATATCGTAGCCGGACTGGGGATGGGTGCGGATGATGCCGAACTCGAAATCGCTGATTTTGCCCGGCTTGGAGAGAATCTCCGCGGGGACGGCGATCTTGCCGATGTCGTGGACATAACCGGTGATGCGGATGCCCTCGCGCGTTCCCTCGTCCAGCCCCATCCGGCCGGCGATGGCGAAGGCAAGTTGCGACACGCGGCGCTCGTGGCCGGCGGTGTAGGGGTCGCGGGCCTCCAGCGCCGAGCCCATCGCCTTGATGCTTCCCTCCATCATCTGCTGCAACTTCGCGGCGCTGTCCTTCAGGTTCATCTCCGCCCGCCGGACTCCCGTGATGTCCCGGAACAACCCGAGGACGAGGCTGTTCCCGCCGATCGTCAGCCGTGAAGCGCTGATGCTCACCGGGACGACCGTTCCATCCTTTCGGATTACCTCGCGTTCGTGGATGGTGCTGTTGTGCGCAGCGGCCGCGCGGAACCCCTCCCGTATCTCTGCCTCCTGCTGCGGCGGGTGAAGTTCGGACTGGTGCGCGCCGACGATTTCGACGCGGCTCTTCCCCAGGAGAACCTCCGCCTGGCGATTCGCGTCGAGGATGATCCCCGTCTTCCCGTCGGCCAGGAAGGCCGCGTCGTAGAGGCTCTCAAAGAGATGGTGATAGCGTTCCTCGTTCTCCCGCAGCGTCTCGGCGGCCTTGGCATGCTCGACGCGCTGGCGGATGGTCTGGACGCCGAAAGCGAGGTCGTCGGCCATTTCGGAGAGGAGCCTCATTTCATCCCCGGCGAAGGTCTCCGGGTTTGCCGCATACATGCTGAGCACCCCCAGTACGCGCCCCTGAATGAAGAGGGGAAAAGCCGCCGCCGAGGCGTAGCCGGCCTTGCGCATTTGAAGCTGCCAGGAACTCAGGTCAGGCCGGTTATCCGCGCACTGCATCACGCAGGGTTTGCGCGTGCGGATGGCGACATTCGCGGGGCGGCTCTTGGCTTCCTCCGCGTCCATCGCGCCCGCAGCGAACATGGCCAGTTCCCTGCTCCGCCCCGCATACGCCACCGGGGAACTCAGCCGATCAGGGTTCTGCTCCACGTAGCCGACCCACGCAAAGTCGTACCCCCCCACGGACACGAGGACCCGGCAGACGTCATTGAGCAGCGCCGTCTCTTCGGTGGCGCGAATAAGCACCTGGTTGCAGTCGCTGGTGACTTTCAGGGCGCGGTTGACCCTCCGCAGCGCCAACTCCGCTTGCTTGCGCTCGGTGATGTCACGGAAATACCAGACGCGTCCGAAATACTGACCGTTCGTTCCAAGCATCGGGGCGGAGTAGCGGTCGAAGACGCTGCCGCTCTTCAGACGGACTTCGTCCCCGCAGGACTCCTGCCGGTGCTCGTAGAGGTACTGAACGCGCTCAATGAATGACCGGGCATCGGCCACCTTGTCGGCTACCAACCGCAGGACGGGTTCGTCATCCTTCTTCTCGACCAGTTCGGAAGGAATGCCCCACATTTCGATGAACCGGCGGTTGTAGGAGACGATCCGGGCGTTCTCGTCGACCACGAGAATCCCGTCCAGCGAGGCTTCCTGCTGAGTGGACAGAATGACGTTCCTGAATTGCAGTTCCTTCTCCGCATGCTCGCGCTCGGCGATTTCCATCGTGAGGGCGGCTGTGCGCGCTTTGACTTTATCCTCCAACTGCTCGTTGAGCGACCGAAGTTCATCCGTCGCCCTGGTGGCGACCTGGTTCTTCTTCACCGCCGCCTCGTAGGTCGAGAGGAGCAGGTCGAGTATCTGCATATGTTCCGAGCTGATGAAATACTTCTGCCCGCCGAAGTATATCTCCAGGCCAACGTCCACCCGCTTGTTCCTGCGAAACTGCTTATTCGAAAGGACGTACTCGATGCGCGAGAAGAGCTCCGCCTCGTCGTAGGGCTTGGTGATGAAATGGTGCGCGCCGCATTCCAGGCTCTGGAGCACATCCTTGACGTCCCCCAGGGAGGTGAGCAGAATGACGGGAACGTCCGCGAGGTTCTCATCCTTTCTGACCTGCCGGCAGAGTTCGTAGCCATCCATTTCCGGCATCATGACGTCGCTGATCACCAGCGCCGGTTTTCGCAGGCGCATCGCCTCAAGGGCTTTCTTTCCGTTGACGGCGACCGAAACGGCGCAGCCGTGCGTTTCCAGGCTGTGTTTGAGCCGCTCGGCCTGCGTCGGGCTGTCCTCGGCGATCAGGATCTCTTTGGCGTGTGACATGGTTAGCCCTCCATCTCCCTGGGGATTCACGCCGCGCCTCCCGTGGCAACCAGCGACGCCAATGCTTTGGCGATTTCCGGCGGCGTGAGCACGTAGCCGACCGCCCCGAGGCTGATCGCCTCCCCGGGCATGCCGTGAACAACGGAACTGAACTTGTCCTGCGCAAAAGTCACGCCGCCGGCGCGCTTGATCGCCGCGAGTTCGGCGGCGCCGTCGCGCCCCATTCCCGTCAGGAGCACCGCGGCGGAGTTGCGGCCGAATTCCTGCGCCACCGAGCGAAAGAGGTGAGCGACTGCGGGGCGCGACCCGTACTCCGGCGGCGCGCCGCTCAGGACGATGATGCCGGCGCGGGTAACTCCCATGTGCACGCCGTCGGGCGCCAGGTAGATATGCCCCAGTTCCATGCGGTCTCCCTCGCCGGGGATTCGGACGGGCAGCGGCGTCGCCCCGCCCAGCCAGCGCACCAACCCGGGGAGGAATCCCTTGGCGATGTGCTGCACGATCAGTACGGGAGTGCGGCAGTCCGCCGGAAGCCCCGAGAGAATCGCGCGAAGCGCGGGCGGTCCCCCGGTGGAAGCGCCAACGGCGACCACCTCCACCCCGGCGCGCCCCGACGCCGGACCTGCCTGAAAGTTCCCGAGAGGGGCCGAGGGTATGAGTCGTTTCGGCCAACGCTTGATGACGCGCACCTCCGACATCAGTTTGACGGTCTCAATGACCTTCGCCGCCTGGTCCTTCCCATCGGGATGCGCCAGGCTTCTGGGCTTTGCCAGAACGGCCACGGCCCCCGCTTCCAGCGCGCGGAAGGTGTTGTCCACGTCCTGAGGGTCCCAACTCGACGTCAGGATGATGATGGGGAGCGGCGTTCTTTCCATGATGGTGCGCGTCGCTTCGTATCCGTCCACCGTGGGCATGTACATGTCCATGAGGACAACGTCCACTTTCTCGCGCTGGACGAACTCGATGGCTTCTGCGCCATTGACCGCCTCGCCCGCGACGGCGATGGCACCGTCCGAGCGCAGCAACTGCATCAAATGCGTCCGCGCAACGAGGGAGTCGTCCACGATCAGGACTCGCACCATTCTGCGCCGCTTTCCGCGTTAGAGAAGCCTTCGGACCGTTTCGAGCAGATTGCTCTGGTCGAAACTGCTCTTGACGATATAGGCGTTGGCGCCGGCCGCGACGCCTCGCTCGCGATGTTCCCTGGAACCCAGGCCGGTGACCAGCACGACCGGGAGGTCCGTCAACTGCTTGTCGGCGCGGATTCTCTCGGTCAGCTCGAATCCGCTCATCTTCGGCATGTCGATATCCGAAACGACCAGGTCGAACGGCTCGGTCTTGAGCGCCGTGAAAGCCTCCGCGCCGTCCATGGCGGTCCTGACGCGGTAGCCGGAAGACTCCAAAATGTTCTTGAGCAGCATGCGGGAGGTGATGGAATCTTCGGCGATCAGGATGGCGGCGTTCGCTTTGGGCCGGTGCGCCGGCTCAGCCAGCGAGGCCGCGGGAACCCCCATGACTCCGACGGCGGACTTCAGCAAATCGGGCACGTTGAGGATGGGAACCACCTGCCCCGATCCCAGGAGGGCCGCCCCGCCGATGTTCCGCACGCGCTTGAGCTGCCTGCCGAGCCCCTTGACGAGGACTTCCTGCTCGTTCAGGACGCGGTCCACGGCAAACGCAATGCGCTTCTCCCCCGCCCAGAGCACGAGAACCTGCTGGAAGTGGAGCGGCTCGTTGGAGGGAGGGCGGCGCAGCCCCAATACATCGCCCAGATGCACCAGTGAAACGGCTCGCCCATTCAGGGTGATCGCCTCGCGGTTCTCCATCGTCCCGATATCCTCCGCGCGCACCCTGACCACGCGCTCCACGTGGCTGGTGGGGATGACGAAACTCTGCCCCCCCGCTTCGACGAAAGCGCCGCGGAACGTGGCCAGCGTGAGCGGCAGGAGGAGCCGGAAGGTGGTCCCGGCGCCCGGCGCGCTCTGCACGGAGACGCGGCCGCCCAGTTTGTCCACTTTCTCCCGCACGATGGCGAGGCCCAGCCCCCGACCGGAGAGGTCCGTGATGATGGGGCTGGTGGAAACGCCGGACTGGTAGATCAGCGAGTACGCCGACGCCTCGTCCGCCGTGGCGGCTTCCGCCGCCGAGAGCAGGCCCATCTGAACCGCTTTTTCCTTGACCTTCTCCAGGTCGATCCCCGCCCCATCGTCGGAGATCAGTATATCGACCAGGTTGGTCTCAACTTGCGCGACGGCGATGCGGATCGTGCCGCGGCCCGGCTTCCCAAGCCGAGTCCGCTCCTCCGGCCGCTCGATCCCGTGGTCGACGCTGTTGCGCACAAGGTGCATGAGGGGGTCCTTGAGTTCCTCCAGAATGCGCTTGTCCACCTCCACGCCGGCCCCCTGCGCCTCCAATTCCACTTCCTTGCCCTGGTCGCGGGAAAGCTCGCGAACCATCCGGGGGAAAGGCTCCAGCAGGAGCGCGAAAGGAAGCATGAGCACCTTCTTCATGTCCCCGAGCAGGTTGTCCACCATGGCGCCGACCGAACGGGCGTCGTTTCGCGTAGCGGTCGCCAGGGCGGCCAGCTTCGTTTCCAGCCCCGCGACGTGCGCGCGGTTCCACTGAAGGAACTCCACGACCTTGGGAAGCGAATCCTTCACACCCCCGGAACTGCGTTTCCCCCGGGGGTCCGCGACCTCCCGCAAATGGGGGGCAAGCCGGGCCCATTCCTTCTTCCACTCCCCGAAACCAGCGCGCAGTTCAGCCAGTTCCGAGGCGCGCTGAGCTACGGTGAGCTTCGCGGAGAGCATTTCCTCGGTTTGAAAGAGAAGGGAGTCCAGCCGCGTTGCGGAGACGCGGATCGTTTCAGCCGAGTCCGTCCGCCGCGGTGCGCCAGTGGAGCGCTCGGGGGACGCAGCCTCGGACGGCGTCTCCGCCGCCTGGCTGACGGGATTCGCTGCAGGGGCGGGGCATGCCTTCTCCTCGGCCGTGGACGCAGGCTGCCGCGCCCCCACGGGCGAGCAACCCTCGGCTGATTTGCCTTCCGCGGGGGCATCGCGCACTGCTTCGGCCAATTTACCGAGGAGTTCGCTGACCTGACCGGTCCCCACTTTGCCGGAGGATTCGACGAGCCGCGCCGCGAGGTCCACCGTCCGGTGGAGCAATTCGAACATGGGAGCGTCCGGGGCGAGCCGGCCTGCCTTCCAGCGGGCAAAGACGCTTTCGAGCGATTGGCAGACCGCCTCCACGTCGCCCAGGTCCACGGCGCGGGCCGCCCCTTTCAGGCTGTGCGCTTCCCGGTAGATGCGCTCCACGACGGGGGCGCGCGCCGCCGCGTCCGCCGTGCGCTCCAGTTCGAGCAGCCCCGACGAAAGCGCGCTGACGTGCTCGGCCGCCTCCACCCTGAACGTGGAAAGCAGTTTCTCCAGGAAGTCATCCTTCCTCGCCATCGGCTCTTCCTTCTGGAAGCTGTTGCAGCACCCGGAATGTGGCGCGGGTCGGATCACGCGCTCCGCCGTTCCGGACAGCTTCTACACTTTGTAGTGCGCCACCAATCCTTGCAGCCGCTTGCCCAGATCGTCGATGTTCCGGGCCGCCGACTCCAGTTGCTGGGTGCCGGTGACGTACTGGTTGCTGGCTTCCTTGATGCTCTCCATGGCCGTGGTCACTTGCTCGACGCCAGTCAGTTGCTGGCGGCTGGAGGCGGCGATCTGCGCCGCGGCCTGGGAGGCCTCCCGAATACTCTGCGCCAGCGTCTGAATCGCCTCCCCCGCCTTCACCGACTGCCCCTCCCCGAGCGCCACCGCCTTGCCGGCCTGTTCGGTCGCCATCACCGCGCCGCTGGTGGCCTTCTGAATGTCGTTGAGGATTCCGCGTATCTGGGCCGTCGCCTGCTTGGACTGTTCCGCCAGGTTCTTGACCTCCTGCGCAACGACGCCGAACCCCTTGCCCTGCTCCCCCGCCTTGGCCGCTTCGATGGCGGCGTTGACCGAGAGAAGGTTCGATTGCTCGGCGAGATCGTCCACCGTGGCCACGATCTGCCCGATGGCCTGGCTTTGCTCGCTGAGCTTCACGACGCTTTCGGCGACGGCTTCCATCTGGTCGCGGATGCCGCGCATGCTTTCGGAGGCGGCGGCCACCGCCGCCTCGCCGGTCTGGGAGACTTGGGCGGTGCGCAGGGCGCTGTCGGAGACTTCCCTTGCCTTCTGCGCGGAAAGGTCCGCCGTCTGCTTCAGTTCCTCGATGGTCGCGGTGGTCTGAGTCACCGATGCGGCGGTTTCCGCCGAGCCGGCCGCCAGTTGCGAAACGGTCGCGGAAATCTCCGTCGCCGAGGTGGCCAGCACGTTGACCGCTTGCGTGATATCCCGTGTCTGCTGGGAAAGGCTCGACACCATCCGGCCGAAAGAGTCCGTCAGCAAGCCGATCTCATCGGCGCGTTTGGCGCCGCTCATCGGCGCGGTCAGGTCCCCTTGCGCAATGCGCGCCGTCTGCGCGGCGGTGTTGCGAATCGGCAGGGAGATGCCGCGCGCCATGAACAGGGCGAAGAGCGCGGCGAGGATGGCCATGACCAGCCCGGCCCAGACGACCTGCATCCCCAGGGCGCGCGATGGCGCAACAGCCTCGCCTTCCTCGATGGTGGCGATAAGCACCCAGGGAAGGCCATAGGCCTTGTCGATGCCGTCGCCGCGCGACGCCCCGAACACGCGAGTTCCCCGGTATCCCGTGTAGGTGCCTACCATCGTCTTCTGCTCGTCCAGCATCAGCCGGACCGGCGGAGTGTTCACTTTCTGTTTGAACGCAGCCTCCTTGACGTGCCGCGAGTCCGTGATCATGAGCCCATCGCGGTTGACGATATAAACCTCCCCGGTCTGGCCCATTCCGGTATCATCGGTGGTGACGGCATTCAAGGCGACGGTGTCCAGCAGGTAGACCAGGACGCCGAGTTCTTTTTTGGCCGGCCAGCTCTGTATCGGCGAGGCGGTGAGCAGGGTGGGCTTGCCGGTGGCTTCCGACATGAACAGGTCCTCGATGTGCGCGCCCCTTGCCGCGGTCGACGCAAAGCACGGCTCCTCGGACTTGTCCTTGCCGATCGAAGCGCCGTTGGTGGAGGCGACCACTTTGCCGGTCAAATCCAGGACCTGCATTTCGTAGCCGTTGGAAGTGAGGGGCATTTTGTCCAGCTTCAGGTACTCCCCCAACTCGCGACCGATTTGAGCGGCTTCGGCGGGTCGCGCGCTCATCTTTTCAAGGTCATCTCGCAGGCGGCTGTCGCTGGAAAAGTCCATGACGCGCGCGCGGACGCGGCTCAGATACGCGATGATGGCGGCCTCGCGGGCGTCGGCAATCGCTTCCATCTCGATCCGGGCGTGCTCCCCCAGCGTCGCCTTGCCGCTCGAGTAGCTCCAGTACCCCACGACGGCCATCGGGACTAGGGCGGCCAGCACGAACGCCAGCACCAATTTGTTCATCAGGCTTCTGGCAAACAAGTTCGGCATGGTCTCCTCCTTTGAACGTGTGGAATACGGATTTGAGCTAATCCTGCCCAGGCGAGGAGGCTTGCGCCACGCCGGATCCCGGCCGGCCCTCCACCTCGTCGCAGACGATCAGAGTGTCATCCGCCAGCAGCGCGGACGCGTCCAGAATGACCACGCGCTCTTCGGTGACCCCCCTGAGATACTTCTCGCGAACGCCCGTCAGGGTGGGCAGCGCCGGCTGGATGCGGCTGACCGGAATGACCTGCGCTGCAACCACTTCATCGGCCAGAATGCCGAACTGCATGACATCGGACTGGAGGACGATCACCGTGCTCAGGTCGGTCAGCCCCTTCTCCGGCAGGCCGAAGAATTTCTTGAGGTCTATGACGGAGAGGATTTCCCCGCGCAGGTTGGTGATTCCCAGGACGAACGCCGGCGCGCCCGGAAGGGGCGTGAGGGTCTTGAGCGGGTGCACCCCCCGGACGTAGAGGGACTCGACGGCATACGTCTCGCCGGCCAGATGGAACAGGACGACTCCAATCCGCGCCTGGTCTTCATCCGGCTTGGGGGGCGTGGCAAGCCGGCGCGCGCGGGTTCGCAACATCTCCTTCGCTTCGGAAGAGCTCGGGTCCCAGCCGCGCTCGGCGCGCAGGCGAACCGCCTCCATGCGCGCGCGAATTGCGTCCCATCGCGCAGCACCCGCCGGGGCATACGCGAGCGGCTGGTCAGGGCCGGGGTTGGCGGATGAATCGGACGGGTTCATCGTTCCTCCTCCCTTTCAGCCAGGGGGGCCAGAATTTCCGCAAGGCGGCCCGCCGTCATGCCGTCGGCCTCGGGCAGGGGATCGTCCGGACGATAGCGGAGGGTCCATTCGAGCGCATTGACGAAATGTTTCCCGGCGGCCTTCGGCTTCCCTTGCGCGCGAGCGATATGGCCCAGCGTGAAATGCGCCATCACAAACCCCTGTTCCAGGAAGAGCGCCCGCCTCAAGCAGATGCCGGCGGCAGCGAGCTCGCCGCGTTCCATGAGGATGGTCCCCTGGAAATAATGGGCGACCGGGTTTGTCGCGTCGGCGGCAATGGCCTTGCGGCACAGATCAAGCGCCTCGTCATGCGCCCCCTCGTTCGCGCACCGGCGCGCCAGAAGGAGCATTTCCTGCGAGTCCGGCGCGACGGGAGCCTCAGCCCGGCGCGCCGCCGGCTTCCGCGCCGCTTCGCCGAGGAGGTGCTGCGCTTCGGCACAGCCGGAAAGCTTGGGGGCGCTGCCAGCCACGTCCCCGGCGGGGAACAGAGGGCAGTCCGCTGGAGCGAGCGGGGTTTTCCGGTAGAGAACGGAGACGCCGCTGTCCAGCGAGGTAAAGGAGGTTTCGCGCAGGAGCAGCATATCGCTCGGCCCCACCACCAGCAGGCCGTCCTCCGCAAGGAGGCTGTGAAGGTTCCCCAGCACTTGCCGGGCGCGGTCGCGGGCGAAGTAAATGAGCACATTCCGGCAGAAGAGCAGGTCCACCCCTTGGGCGCTGCCGGGGAACGTGGGAGGCGTGTCCTCGGCCAGGTTGTGCCGGGCGAAAGTGACCATCTCCTTCAGATACGGCCGGATCGCGAACCGGTTGCGTCCCAGAGTGTCGAAGCACTGCCGTTGCACCCAGAGCGGCGCGCCGCGGAAGGACCATTCCGTATAGACGCCTTCCCGCGCTCGTTGCAGGAAGCGCGCATTGACGTCGGTGGCCAGGAGGGAGATGTCCCAATTCCGGCGGTCGGGAATGAGGCGGTCCAGCAGGATGGCGACGGAGTAGGGCTCCTCGCCGGTGCAGCAGCCCGCGCACCAAATCCGCAAGCGCTTGCCGCCGTGGCGTCGCGCGTGAATCAACTCCGGCAAGAGGCGCTGCTCCAGGAGGTCGAACGCTTCCATGTGGCGGAAGAAGAAAGTCTCGCCGTTCGTCAGATGTCCCAGCAGCGCCTCAAATTCCCGGTCCGCCGTCCGGCATTTGAGCAGATGCGCAACACACCGCTCAGCGCTTTCGAAGCCGAGTTCCCGGGAGACCTCGCGCAAGGCGCGCGCCAAATCGCCCCGCCGCTCCTGCGGGAAGTGCAGCCCGGTCCGCGCCTCCACGGCAGCGCCCAACTCCTGCAGAAGGGCTTCCGTTTGCCCTTCGGCCGAGCGCGGACGGTCACTGACAAGCGGCTGGCTCATGCAACTCCCCCGTCGGGATCAGCGAGAGAAACATCTCGAGATCGTGAATGAGCAGCAGTCCATCCCGGAGCTTGAGGACGCCGTCGAGGTGCGATGGGCCGTCGACGATGCGGTCGGCCCGAACCACCTCGCTTTCGCTCCTCTCCAGAACGCCCTCCACGGAGTCCGCGAGCAACGCCACCCGGCGCGAGGACCATCGGGCGATGATGAGGCGGTCGCTTAACTCCATCGGCCGTTCGGGCAATCCAAGGACTCTTCGCACACTCACGACGGGGAGGACTCCCCCGGCGACATTGATGACCCCCAGGACCGCCGGAGGCGCGTCGATCAGCGGGATCACCTCGACCGCGGGAACAACTCTTTCCACCTCAGACAGGGGCAGGCCGCAGAAGCGGTCTTCCACGCGGTACGCCAGGATGTGCATGGTTCCGGCCATTCGACCGCCCGTTGTCGGAATGAAGAATGGAATGCGAGCCGCTTCAACCGAAAGCCTTCGCCGCAGGCCCCGTCCTGCCACACAGCTATCCTATCACTTACGCGCACGGGGCTTGACCGGCGCATTTCGCTATTTCGGCCTCTTCATTCGGCTTTGCACTTCTTGCGCAGAGCGCTTTCGGCGCCGGCAGATAGTGGCGGCTCCTCCGTTGTCCCCGGCGGAGGAGCCACTCAAGGGGTCAGCGCGTCCCGAATCGCCGGCAGCAGTTCCCGGTGAGCCCGTCCCTTGAGCACATACTTCCTGGCTCCGGCGGACTCCGCGTCCCTGCGATAGGCTTGATCGTCGTGTGCGGAGAGCATGATGATCCCGATGTCGGGCATGGTTGCCGAGATGCGCCGCGCCGCCTCAATGCCGCTCATGCCCGGAAGCCGCACGTCCATCACCACAACTTGCGGATGATGAAGCGCAGCCAGCTTCAAACAGGACTCACCGTTTTCCGCTTCAATCACGGAATGCTCCGTAAACTTTGCCACCAGCCAGGCGGCCAGCGGTTGTCGGACTTCCGGGTTGTCATCCACGATGAGAATTTTCCGGCGCGCTTTGGACTTCCCGGAGCCCCCTCCGGCCTGCATGGCACGGCGACACGGTTTCGATGGATCGCTTTTTCCCTTGCGTATTGATCGCGCCACGGCTTTCTCGCTTCCTGAAAGCACTCGGCTTGCGTACAGAGTGTAGCCCGTGCTGCGGCGGGAGTATGCAGGGAGAGTGTGCGACTTCGCGTGGGGAAACCATGCAACCTGGAGCCAGTGGGGACACAATACTTTCCAAAGGAAAGTTTTGTGTCCCCACCTCGACCACGGGAAGAACGACACGCTGTCACGATGGTTTCAACAGAGCAAGACAGCTTCCGGCCATCGCAGCCGCCTGTTACGCTTCGGTGGTTATGCCGTTGGCGATGGCGAATTTCACCAGGCCGGCGACATCCCTGACCCCGAGTTTGCCCATCAGGCGGCTGCGGTAGCTCTCCACGGTCTTGGGGGAGAGATGGATGACCTCGGCAATCTGCTTGCTGGACTTCCCCTCGACGACCAGTTGCAGCACTTCGCGCTCGCGGAAGCTGAGCTTCTCGATCGGGCTGCTCTTGCCGCCGTCGCGCTTCATCTGCGCGTAGTCCTGGAAGACGGTGTCGGCCACCTTGGCGCTGAGGTAGCGCTTGCCTTCGCTGGCGGCGCGCACGGCGGCGACCACTTCGGAGCCGGCGGACTCCTTCAGCACGTAGCCGCAGGCGCCGGCGGACAGGGCGCGCGAGATGTGCTCGGAGGTGGAGTGCATGGAGAGAATGAGCGTCCGCGTGCGCGGGCAGTGCTCCGCCAGGTGCCGCGCGGCCTCCACGCCGTTCATCTCCGGCATGGCGATGTCCAGGATGGCCACGTCGGGATGCAGTTCGCGCACGCGACGCACGGCTTCGCGTCCGTCCGCGGCGACTCCGACGACCTCGATGTCCTTCTGCTTTTCCAGAATGAGTCGCAAGCCCTCGGAGACCAGGGCGTGGTCGTCGGCCAGGAACACTTTAATTGTCATGAGGGCCTCCCGAAGATAGCGCAGGCGTCCGGCGCCGCCGCGTTTGGGGCGGGAAAATACACGACGAGGGTGGTTCCGCGGCCCGCGCGCGAGTGAACCGAGAGTTCAGCGCCGACGGCGCGCGCGCGTTCCCGCATGATGGCCAGTCCCCAATTGGTCTTGCGCGCGTTCGCGGCGGCCGCGTCAAATCCGATGCCGTTGTCCGCAACGACCAGCCGGCATTGATTCGCGTTCTTCTCGCACGTAATGCACACGCCCGTCGCATGCGCGTGGCGCAGCGAGTTGGTGACCGCCTCCTGGACGATGCGGAAGAGGGCGGTCTCGATTTCCGGCGACAGCCGGCCGATGTCCCCCTCCTCCTCGACCGTCACCGCCAACCCGCTCCGGCGCGCGACCTGCTGTCCGTACCCGCGCAGGGCCGCGACGAGGCCGTAATCGTCCAGCACGGCCGGGCGCAATTCCCCCATCACGCCGCGGATGTTGTCCGCCAGCGCCTCGGCCTGTGAACACGCCTCTTTCAGGCGGCTCAACACTCCGGGCCGAAGGCTCGGGGCCACCTCTTCGAGCACGTGGGCCAGGTTGATCCCCAGCGCCGTGAGCGTCTGACCGACGCGATCATGGAGTTCGCGGGAGAGCCGCTTGCGCTCCGCCTCGTCAATCTCCGCCAGGCGCGCGGCGAGCAGGCGCATATCCTCCCGCGAACGCAGCAGCGTCTCCTGCGTCCGCTTGAGTTCGGTGATTTCCACGACGACGGCGCCGGCGCTTTCCACGCGCCCGGCCACGGAGGTCACCGGAAAGAAGGACTCCACCCAATGCCGCACGACGCCCGGATCGCGCGGCGTTTCCCCCGACATTTCGATGTGCAGGACGGGCTCGCCGGTGAGGAGGACTTTCCGGAATATCGGCTCGATCGCGGGCGCCAACTGGGGCACCACTTCGCGGACGGTCCTGCCAATGTGCTCCATGACGGGCAGGCCGTTCATCTCGGCCAAAGTGTCGTTGATCCGGAGGTAGCGGATGTCTCTGTCCAGCAGCGCCAACCCGACGGTGGCTCCGCTGAAGAAGGCGTTCAGTTGCTGCTCACGGAGGGCCAGGCCGCTCTCCAGCTTCTTGCGTTCGGTAATATCGCGACCGACGGCTTGTGTCTCAACCAAACGGCCCGCGGCATTGAAGAAGGCGCGGTTGACAAACTGCATCCAGCGCACTTCCCCGCTGCCGGAATAGACGCGGTTCTCGATGACCACGACCGGGTTGGCGCGGGAGAGCATTCGCAGGCGCCTCTCGACCACCGGCAGGTCTTCGGCCACGACCTGCGGTTGCCATTTCTTCCCCATCAACTCCCGGCTGGTCTTTCCGAAGAACCGGCAATAGACCTTGTTGGCGAAGGTATACGCCCCATTGGCCTTGAACCGGCAGATGACTTCCGTCTGGCCTTCCACGATAGCGCGGTAGCGCTCCTCGCTTTCGCGCAGCGCCTCCTCGATTTGCTTGATCTCGGTGATATCGCGCGCCACGCCGTACAGGCCGATGATTTTTCCGGCATCGTTGCGCTTCGGGATTTTGATGACGTGGAAGATTCTGGGAGCGCCCCCCGGCACCGCCACGGTCTCCTCGGCCTTCACCGTTTCACCCCGGAGAACGCGCCGGTCATGATCGCGGACCTGCCTGGCGGAGGGCCTGCCGAAAAGTTGGGCGTCGGTTCGGTTGATCAGCCTGGCCGCGGGAATGCCCAAGAACTCTTCCATCATGGGATTGACGCTGACGTACCGGAGCGCCTTGTCCTTGACGAAGATGCAGTCCTCGGCCGTCTCGAAGATGCCCCGGAAGAAGGCCTCCTCTTCGCGCAGCGTCCGGTCTTCCTTCCTGCGCGGGGCCGCGCGCCGTTCCGGCACGGCCGGCGCTTTCGCCCGCTTCACCGGTTTAAAGGCCGGCCCGGCTTTCGGCTTTCTTGTCCTGGACATGACCGTCCCTCTCAACAATGTCAGACAAGCGCGTGGGCGGACGAGCGCGGCGACGAAGGCGACGGCGGTATTCTACCATCTTTTTTGATTGACGTTTTTGCGGCGCGCGAGAAAAAGGAATGATAGAATACGAACCGGCGTCCGGTGGTGCGAATCGGGATGGTTCTGTCATCGAAGGGAGCGGCTATGGCGCGTCAACATCCGGTATTCAGTCGCAAGCTCAGGATGGGGATGGTCGGGGGAGGGCCGGGATCGTTCATCGGGCCGGTGCACTTGAAGGCGGCGCGGATGGACGGGCAGATCGAACTGGTCGCCGGGGCGTTCAGCAGCGATCCGGAGAAGTCCCGCCAGACCGGCCGCGAGCAGTGCCTCGACGCCGGGCGCGTCTACGGCAGTTGGGAGCGGATGATCGCCGGGGAAGCGCGCCTGCCGGAGGGGGAACGCATCGATTTCGTCTCCATCGTCACCCCGAACCACGTGCACTTCCCGGTCGCCACGGCATTCCTCCGCGCGGGATTCCACGTTGTCTGCGACAAGCCGATGACGCTGAACCTGAAGGAGGCGCTGGCGTTGCGCCGCACAGTGAAGCAGTCCGGCCGGGTCTTCGCCCTCACCCACAACTACACCGGCTATCCGATGGTGAAGCTGGCGCGCGACATGGTGCGCTCGGGCGACCTGGGCGCCCTGCGCAAGATCAAGGTTCAGTATCCGCAGGGCTGGCTGCACAACGCGCTGGAGCGCAGCGGCGCGAAGCAGGCGGTCTGGCGCACCGACCCGCGCACCTCCGGCGCGGCGGGCTGCATGGGGGACATCGGCACCCACGCCGAGAACCTGGCGGAGTACGTCACCGGGCTGCGCATCAGGGAACTCTGCGCCGACCTGAGCAGCTTCGTCAAGGGACGGAAGCTCGACGACGACGGCAACTGCCTCGTCCACTGGGAGAAAGGGGTGAAGGGACTCCTTTTCGCCAGCCAGATCTCCATCGGCGAGGAGAACGACCTGGCGATCTGGGTGTACGGCGACAAGGCGTCGCTGGAATGGCATCAGGAGAACCCGAACGACCTGCTGGTGAAGAAGCCGGACGGCCCGCGGGAGATCTGGCGTCGCGGGAACGGGTACATCGGCGCGAAGAGCCCCGCTGCGGCGCGCGCCACGCGCATCCCCTTCGGGCACCCGGAGGGGTTCATCGAGGCGTTCGCCAACATCTACGTCAACGCCGCCGAAACGATGCGCGCCTCCATCGCCGGGGTGAAGCCTGATCCCCTGGCGCTCGATTTCCCGACCGTCGAGGATGGCGTGCGGGGGATGCAGTTCATCGACGCCGTCGTGCGCTCCGCCCGGCTGGGGGCGAAGTGGGTCCAATTCCCCAGGGGGTGAGGGGGAAGCAAGCAGGCGCGCTGGGGAGGGAAAAGGGGTCAGGCATCTTTTCGCGACGGCGAAAAGCAGCCTGACCCCTTTTCGCCCGTTAGCCATTGCCGCGTGTAGGGCGGGCTTTAGCCCGCCACATGTGCACGAGCTGAAGCCCGTGCCTACGCGCACCCCGTCACTTCGCCGGCCGCCGCGCCGCCAGCCGCGCCACCTCCACCACGGAGATCACCCACACCGCAATGCCCCCGGAGAGCCGCCCCACGCGCGAGATATGCTCGGGGGTGAGATGCCAGGTGATCACCGCGAAGAGGATCATCCAGAAGCAGAGCATCAGCCCGCGCATGGGGCGGCCCAGCAAAACGTGGCCTGAGCCGGGCACCACCAGCGCCGCCGCTATCGCCATCCAGGGCTTCACGGCTAATATCCCTTCGGGCGCGGCCAGTGGACAGCCCCCGCCTTGATGAGCGTCTTGTAGTCCACGTACTTGTAGCGGTGGAAGGCGAACCAGAAGGAGGCGATGAAGTAGAAGAGGAACCCGGCGAGCAGGTTGATCCAGTAGCCGAAGTACATCCCCGCCAGCGTCGCCAGCGCCAGAGTAATCAGCAGGATTGCGGTGAAGGGATGCCAGGGGGCGACGTAGCCGCGCTTCATGGAGCCCAGCGGGTACATCGCGCGGAATTTGAACATCATGTAGCCGCAGAGCAGGTACACCAGCAGCGCGGAGAAAATGGAAAAAGTGATGACCTGGTCGAGCAGCCCGGTGAACCCGAAGACCATGGCGATGGGGAGCAGGAAGAGGATGGCGCGGTACGGCGTCTTGTAGCGCGGATGCACGGCGGCGAAAGCGCCGGGGATGAGCGTATCACGCGACATGGAGAACCAGGCGCGGCTGGAATCGGTGATGCAGCCGTTGGCGCTGGCCATGCAGGAAAGCAGCGTGCCGGCGAACAGCGCCGCGACGACCCAGGGCATGTGGGTCGCCAGCGCGGCATCGAACAGCGGATAGACTGACTCGCCCAGATGGGCCGAGGGGACCAGGCCGGAGCAGACGTACCAGGTGATCGTCGCGCCGATCAGCAGCGTGGCCATCCCCACCAGCGCCCCCACCGGCAGCGCGCGCCCGATGGAGCGGCACTCCTCCGCCGCCAGCGCCGTTCCCTCAATCCCCAGGAAGAACCAGACCCCGAACTGGAAGGCGGCGATGATGCCGATCAGCCCGTACGGCAGGCCGTTGGTCATCTGCTTCAACTGGAGCAGGCTCTGCGAGGGATGATAGAACTTCGTGGCGAAGAGCAGGATGAAGATCGTGATGAACGCCAGCGCGGTGATGATGAAGTTCACGGTGAGCGTCGCAAAGACGCCGCGGTAATTCAAGTAGGTGAAGAACATCAGCGTGAGGATGACGTACGGGAGGCTGCGGATGGCCGGGTTCAGCGTCTTGAGCAGTTCGCCGATCACAAGGGCGTCGGCCGCCTCCAGCATGACGTACTCGAAGACCAGCATCAGGCCGACGTTGAACGCCGCCAGCGGCCCGAGCAGGTACTTGGCCATCGCGTACTGCCCCCCCGCCTCGGGGATGACCGAGCCGATCTCCGTATTCACCATGACCAGCGCGGTGTAGAGAAGGCCGATGACCCAGCAGGCGATGATCGCGCCGAGCGACCCGCCCTTGGCGACGGCGAAGTTCCACCCCATGAATTCGCCCACCAGCACGATGCCGACGCCCAGCGCCCAGATGTGCATCGGCCCGAGCACCTTCATCAGGTGCGGTTTGGATTCGGGGGCGGCTGCGGAGGCTGCTTCCTGGCTCATCGCTCCTCCTCCCCGGCGGCAGGCTCAGCCGTTCCATCGCGGAAAGCGGAGGCCGTTGTAGGGGCGCAGCATGCTGCGCCCTCGCGAGCGGCGGCGCAATCGGCGGCGTCAACGGCGCGGCTTTCCGCGCGGCGCGCCCGCTCGACCTTGATAAAGTCCCACAGAATCAGGAGGAACAGCCCGCCCGAGAGCGCCCACGCCACCCCGTTCATGACGGTCCAGAAGTTCATTCGCCCCCCTTCCCCGGCTTGGCCGGCTCCGCGGAGGGCTCCGCCTGCGGCTTCTCCCCGTAGACGTGGTTCACCATATCCTTCAGTTCGCGCTCCGAATGGACCAGCATGTACCGGAAGTACGCAACGAACACCAGCGCCACGAGGATGCTGGAGCCCAGGCCAACGGAGTAGTCCAGCCCGGAGGCCTCCCCCTCGCCGACCAGCACCTTGCCGCGCAGGAGCATGGTGCCCAGGAGCGTCACGAAGCAGAGCGCCATGATGAAAAGAACGTCGAACCAGTGGACGACGGGGTGAACGCGCTTCTTCGGCGCGATGTCCGGCTTGGGGGTCACAGAGGAAGCCTCCTCATTATTCATGGCGGTCCTTCAGGTGCGCCAGGTCCTCGCGATAAAGCGCCGAGCGGTTGCGCCTGAGGTGCGCGAGGACGGCGGTCAGCGCGGCGGTGGCAAAGACCCCCACCGCGACGGCGGAAGCGACGAGAATGAGCTTGACGCGCGCGTCGTCGGTCAACGGCGCGGCGGCGTGAAGGACGCATGCCAGCGCGGACCACACGACGACGACCGACAGGATGATGATTCCGCAGTCCTGACGATACATGCCCGCAACGCGTTTCTCCTCGACACTCTCAGGCGCATCAGCCAAAGGTTTCTCCTTGGAGTAAAAGCGAGGGTAGGGTACCGTATTGAAGAATTCCGGTCAACGCTGGGGAGAGCTTCGACGGAGTCGATCAGGCGCGGGGCCTGTGCGCTAACCCATTTTCACCAGCCAGGCGTGCGCGGAGAATCCAGCGCCAAAGGCGAGCAGGACGGTCCATGCGCCCGGTGACGCCGACTCCTCCATGATGCGCCGAAGCACGAACAAGACCGTGGGGGAGGAGATGTTGCCGTACTCCGCCAGGACGGCGCGCGCGGGGGCAAGTTGCGCCGCTGTGAGGCCCAGTTCCTCCCCCAGCGCCGCGAGGATCTTTTCCCCGCCGGGATGGAGCGCCCAGTGCGGCACGTCGCGCGCGGTCAGGCCGCGCGGGGAAAGCAGGTCTGCCGTCAGCTTCGCCGCGGAGCTGCGGACGATCCCGGGCAGTTGCAGGCTGAGTTGGTTGTGAAGTTGCCCTTCGCGATGCACGTAGCGGATATGTTCGCGGTACTCCGGCGCGAAGAGGCTGCCGGAGGCGGTCAGTTCCAACCCGCGCGGCCGATTCCACAGAACGGCCGCGGACGCGCCGTCGGAGAAGAGCGCGTTCGAGAGGATCAGGCTCAAGTCGTTTCCCATCTGGAAGGTCGCGCTGCAGATTTCGACGGCGACGCTGAGGGTGACCCCCTCGGGCGCGCTCCGCTGCAGCGCCTCGGCGGCCTGAAGGTTCGCCAGCGCGCCGCCGCATCCGCCCCCCGCAAGGTCGTAGGCGCGGACCGACCGCGGCAAGCCCAGGCTCTCCAACAGGTATGTCGAAAGACCGGGGCAGATGTAGCCCGTGCAGGTGTTGACGACGAGGGCGGAGACTTCGGCGGGCGTCACGCCCGCCTCGCGCATCGCCCCGCGCGCGGCCTCATCGGCCAGCCGGACAGCCCAGGCGGTGTATCGCCCGACGCGAGCGTCCGGATTCTCCCCGAAGAGGTCGCGGGGCTGTTCAATCGCGAACCGCCGGCGCTGGACGCTGGGGTGGGCGAAGATTTTGCGCATCGCCGAGCGGCTGGAGGGGGTCAGTTCGGGACCGTACCGGGCTTCGAGGAGGCGGAGCGCTTCGCTCTGCTCCACCGGCCCCGGGGGCGTGGCCAGACCTATCGCGGCGATGCGGACGGTTGAATCCAATGCGGACAAGCGGTGCCCCCTGGGCGTGTCAATAACGCCGGTTGAAGATTCTCAAGACGCTTCGCAGCAATCGCGTGTGACGCCAGAGCGGCGGGCGGACTCCCACGCGCGCGGCCAGGCGGTGCAGCGCCGGGACGAAGCTGAGCGCCAGCGAGTCCACGTTGATGCAGTTCAAATGCCGGCTCCCGAACTCGCGCAGCGTGGCGGCGAGCCACTGCGCGTCCAGGGCAGGCGAGAGGTACGTGACCGGCGCGAGCATATCGTCGGCCGGCAGGCTCAGCCGCCCTTCGGCGCGCGCCATGCGCTCCAACTCCGTCCCGGGGTAGATCCGCACCCCCACATTATAGAAGAGGACATCCCCGGGGCGCACCTCTTCGCTCGCGAAGCGCAGCGTT
Source organism: uncultured Planctomycetota bacterium (assembly GCA_903901045.1). GTDB lineage: Bacteria > Planctomycetota > Brocadiia > CAIUPP01 > CAIUPP01 > CAIUPP01. The sequence goes on along the minus strand of CAIUPP010000100.1, from coordinate 30,938 downwards.
TCGCGCACGGTGTCGGGAGTCTCGCCCGGCCCGCCGAAGAGGAAGATCCAGAGGCAGGGCAGCCGGCGGCGGCGCACGGCATCCGCCGCGCGATGAACCTCCTGCGCGGAGAACCCCTTGCGCATTCCCCGCAACACCGGCTCCGCAGCGCTCTCGGCGGTGATGCCGATGGCGTTGAAGCCGGCGCGCTCCATGGCGTCCAGCAGAGAATCATCCACCGTGGCCGGGGAGAGTTCGAGGCTTTGCAGCAGCGCGCCATGTTGGACTCTCGCGAGACATTCGCAGATGGCCATCGCGTGGTCATATGGGGCATTGAAGACGCTGTCCACGAACTCAATGTGCGGCATACCGGCGGCGGCGTACCGCGTCACCGCCTCCGCCACACTCCCGGGGGGCGCAAGCCGGTACGAGCTTCCTCCCAGCCCGGAATAGGTGCAATAGACGCAGCGAAAAGGGCAGCCGCGCTTGGTCTGCACGGGAACGGGGGTGAGTTGCGAGCGATAGGCGCGCACGTCCAGCCAGCGGGGGAAGTCGGGCGCGGGGCAGGCGCTCAGCGGCCTCTGGCAGCAGGGTTCCGCGCGCAGGAATTTCTTCCCTTCCAGCCAGCCGACCCCGGGTACGGCGCGCGCGCCGCTTCCATCGGCCAGCGCGTTCAGCACCCCGGGAAAGACCGACTCGCCATCGCCCAGGGCGGCCCAGTCCGCGCCGGTGCAGCGGAGCAACTGCTCGGGCATCACCCCCATCGCCGCGCCGCCCAGAAGAACCGGCGCGCGCGTATGACGCCGCACGACGCCGATGAGGGACTGCAAGTCGGGGTAGAAGGATTGCGGCGACTGGCTGTCCTGATTGTCGATGTTGCGCACGGAGAAGCCTACCAAATCCGGGCGCGCCGCCTCCAACGCCGACTTCAGCGCCTCCGCCGGGCGCGGAACGAACATGAGGTCGAGCAGCGAGACGCGGTGCCCCGCGCGCTCCGCCGCCTCCGCCGCCAGGCATGCGCCAAGCGGCATCACCGGCAATGGGTTGCGGTACCGATTGGCGCAAACGACCAGAGCGTTCATCACATTCCTTCGCCGCAGCGCGCGGAATCTCATAGCCGCCCGTCGTCCGAGATGAATAACTACTGCTATCTTGATGCTACTGGCGGCCCGTGAGCGGGTCAACCCCCTTGCCAATGGGTCACATTTTGACTACAACATACGCCGGGAGGAATGAATTTGAAGAATGCATCGCTGGCGATGAATGGCGGGCCAAGGGCTGTGCGCGCGCTGAAGCCGGGCCCCACCAAGCTCGGGCGCGAGGAGTTGGCGGAACTGATCGACTTGTGGGCGTTCAGCCCGGCAAATCGCCGAAAGCTCCTGGCGATTCTCTGGAGCGAGAAGAACCTGCACGGCCCGCACCTCTTCCGCTACTACAATCCGAGACCGAGCAAGGTGCTTGCGGCGGAGCGGTTGTTCGCAAAGTTCATCGGCGTTGAGCACACGCTGGCGGTGAACTCCTGCACCTCCGCGCTCATCGCCAGTTTCCGCGCGCTGGGGATCGGCATGGGGGACGAGGTGATCGTGCCGGGGTACACCTTCTTCGCCACCGCCGCCACCGTCTGCGCCTGCAACGCCATCCCCGTCATCGCCGACGTGGATGACACGCTGACGCTCGACCCGAAGGACGTCGAGCGGAAGATCACGAAGCGCACCAAAGCGATTGCGGTGGTGCACATGCGCGGCGCGCCGGCGCAGATGGATGAAATCATGAAGCTCGCGCGCCGCCATAAACTGGCGGTGGTGGAGGATGTGGCGCAGGCGTGCGGCGGCTCCTACAAGGGGCGGATGCTCGGCGCCATCGGATCGACGGGCTGCTTCAGCTTCGATTTCTACAAGATACTCAACTGCGGCGAAGGCGGTTTCGTGACGACGAACCGGGAGTGGCTCTACACGCGCGCGCAGAGCTGGCACGACACCGCCGCCTGCTGGCGCCCCAACCGCTACGCCTCCGAACGCCGCGAGGGGGAGCTGTTCTGCGGCGAGAACTACCGGATGAGCGAGTTGCAGGGGGCCGTGGCGCTGGCGCAGATACGCAAGGCGGGAAAGTTCCTGAAAGGGTACCGCGCCAACCGCGACCGCATTCTGACCGCGCTGCGGTTGCCCGAAGGGGTCGCGCTGCGGCGGCTGGCCGATCCGGCGGGAGATACGGGGGTTTGCATCGTGCTCTTCCTCCCCGACGTCGAGCGGACGCAATGGGCGCTGAAAGCGCTGAAGGCCGAGGGGGTGCCCGCGGGGGGCGTGTACGATTCCGAGGTGAAGGACTGGCACATCTACCGATACTGGGAGCATGTGATGGAGCGCAAGGCCGTCGCGCCCGACGGCCTGCCATGGAGCGGCGTGCCGAAGAGCGAGTTGCCCCGGTACAGGCCGGAGATGTGCCCGAGGACGCTGGATTACCTGTCGCGCGCGATTCTGGTCGACGTGAAATGGTCCTACTCGGCGGCCGATTGCAGGGGGATTGCCGCGGGGATCAACAAAGTCCTGCGCGAGGTGTGAATTATTCGTCATTGCGAGGCCGACCCTGAGCGAAGTCGAAGGGGATGGCCGTGGCAATCTTCAAGTTTTCCGTTGCCGTCCGTTGCGGCAAGGGAACAGCCCACGGAAATAAGGAAGATTGCCGCGTCGTCCCGCCCCGGCGGGACTCCTCGCAATGACCATTAATTGGGATGATTAGGCTCCCCGGGGGTGATATGATAGCCGAACGCATTTCCAGCCAAGCCGACGTACTCCGTGAACTGCGGCCGCACAGGGTCAAGACGAGGAACGCGCCGTGACGCAGAAGCGCCCATCATCGTACACCCGCCCCTCCGCTCGCACCGCGAGCCGGCTGGCGGCGTACGCGGTCTTCGCCATCGCCGGCCTGGCGCTAGTGGGGTGGATGTTCGATATCACACTGCTCAAGAGCATCCGGCCCGAGTGGAACTCGATGAAGGTGATCACGGCATTCTGCCTGCTTCTGGCGGCGGCCGCCCTGCTCTGGATGCATCGTGAAGAGCCGTGGATACGAGGGCTGTGCGCGCTGTTCGGCGTGGCGTTATGCGCGGTCGCGGCGGCGAGCATCGGCACGTATGCCGCAGTCTTCTTTACCGACCATGAACCCTTCTGGGGCGCCGCGCCAATCGCCGAGCTTTTCCTGGGTCCGACCGACCGTATGGCCCTCCCCACCGCGCTGGTGTTCCTCGGGCTGGGGGGCGCGCTGCTGCTGCTGCGAACGGGCCGTCCATGGCTGCGCGGGATCGGCCACGGCCTCCTCCTGCCGGTGGCGATGATAAGCTACCTGGTGATGGTGGGCTACATCTTCAACGTCCCGGCGCTGCATGAGTGGCTGGGGGTGCCGGTGGCGCTGCATACGGGAATTGCGCTTTCCCTGCTCTGCCTCGGGCTCTTCTGGGCCCGGCCGGACACCTGGCTGATGCGGGTGCTGACCGGCCCGGAGGCTGGCTCCATGATGGCGCGGCGGCTGCTCCCCCCCCTGCTGACCCTCCCGCTGCTGGTCGGCTGGCTGCGCGTATATGGCGAGCGCAAAGGGGTGTTCGAATCGGAAGTCGGCGTGGCGCTGGTGGCGGCCACCTATGCCGCCTGCTTCCTGTTCCTGGTCTGGTGGAGTTCGAAAGCCGCCAACCGGCTTCAGCGCCGGGCGGAGGAGACGCTACGCGTGAGCGAGGAGCGCTTCCGGCTGCTCTTCCAGCAGGCGGCGGTGGGGATCAAGCGGATGGATCCCGCGGGACGGCTGCTGGAGGTCAACGACACGCTCTGCGAGATCCTGGGCTATTCGCGCGGGGAGATGCTACGCCTTTCGCTGTCGGAAATCACGCATCCGGACGACAGGGCGGCCGAGCGCGCCGAGTTGGCGCGCCTGCTCGCCCGGGAAGTCTCCAGCTACAGCATGGAAAAGCGCTGCCTTCGCAAGGATGGCGGCATGATCTGGGTGCGCGTCACCAGTTCGCTTCCCTCCGGAAGCGGCCCGGTCGAATGGTGGATCTCCGTGGTGGAAGATATCACGAAACGCAAGGAGGTCGAGGCGGCCCTGCAGCAGAGCGAACGGCGGCTGCGGCAGATTCTGGACGCGCTGCCGGTCGCGGTGTTCCTCAGCGATGCGAAGGGGAACATCATCTTCACCAACTCCGCGGTGGATCGAATCTGGGGGATCAGCGCGCACGTCGGCCGGGACCAGTACGGCGCATACGGAGGGCAGTGGCGCGGCACCGGCAAGCCGGTCGAGCCGGACCAGTGGGCGCTGGCGCGCACCCTGGAGAGCGGGAAGCCTTTCATCAACGAGCTGGCTGAGATTCCCGGCAGCGGCAGCGAGCCGAGGCTGATTCACAACTTCTCGCTGCCGATTCTTGGCGACGACGGCCGGCTCACCGGCGTGGTGGTGGTGACGGAGGATGTGACCGAGCGCGTCCACGCGCAGGAGCAGCTTCGCGACGCGAAGGAGGCGGCGGAACGCGCGGCGGCCGACCTGGCGCGCTCCAACAAAGACCTGGAGCAGTTCGCCTACGTGGCCTCGCACGACCTGCAGGAGCCTCTGCGGGCGGTGGGTGGCTTCATGTCCATGCTCCGCAAGGAGTACAGCGGGAAGCTGGACGCCGAGGCCCATGAGTACATCGAGCAGGCGGTCGAGGGGGCGGAGCGGATGCAGGCGCTGATCAACGATCTGCTGACGTATTCCCGCGTGGGCAGCCGGGGGGGCGTGATGCGGCGCGTGGAGATGAAGACCGCGCTGGAGGACGCCCTGACGAACTTGCGGACGGCCATCGCGGAAAGCGGCGCCAAGGTCACCCATGGCCCGTTGCCGGCCATCACCGCCGATGCGTCGCAGATGGTCCAGCTTTTCCAGAACCTCATCGGCAACGCGATCAAATTCCACGGTCCGCGCCGACCGGAGATCCATGTCGCGGCGCGCCAGGAGGAGGGGCGCTGGCTGTTCAGCGTCCAAGACAACGGCATCGGCATCGAGCCGCAGTACTACGAGCGGATTTTCCTGATCTTCCAGCGGCTCCACTCGCGCGCGCAGTATCCGGGAACCGGCATCGGACTGGCGGTTTGCAAGAGGATTACGGAGCGGCACTCTGGTACAATCTCCGTCGAGTCCACCCCCGGCAAAGGGACGACTTTTCACTTCACGCTCCCCGAGAAAGGAGAGGACGCATGACGCCGACGAACGTCCGACCTATTCAGATCCTCCTGGTTGAGGACAGCCCCAGCGATGTGAAGCTGACCATGACCGCCCTGAAGCGCGCCAAGGTGGCCAACAAGGTCAGCCACGTGGAGGATGGAGTGCAGGCGATGGATTTCCTCCGGCGCAAGGGGGAGTACGCGATGGCGCCGCGTCCGGACCTGGTGCTTCTGGACCTGAACCTCCCGCGCAAGGATGGGCGCGAAGTGCTCCAGGAGATGAAGGGAGACCCGGACCTCGCGCTGATCCCCGTGGTGGTGCTGACGACCTCCCAGGCGGAGCAGGACATCATCCGCTCTTACCAGCTTCACGCCAATTGCTACGTCACCAAGCCGGTCAATTTCGAGCGTTTCCTGGAAATCGTCCAGTCCATCGAGAACTTCTGGCTTACCGTGGTAGAACTGCCGGGAAAGACGTGAGGGAACGGGCAAACTCATGACGACAAACGGTCAGAACAACGATGCGACGCGGGTGCTGCTGGTCGAAGACAGTCCCTCCGATGCGCGGCTCATCCGGCATGGCTTGAGCCATGCCCAGGGGGTCGCCTTTGAACTGGTCGTGGCCGAGCGGCTGGATGTGGCGCTGGCAAAACTCCGGCTGGAACGGTTCGACGTGGTCCTTCTGGACCTGGGGTTGCCCGACACGACGGGGATTGAGACCTTCACGCGCGTCCAGATGGAATTCCCGCAACTGCCCATCGTCGTCATGACCGGCGCGGACGACGACGCCGACGGGGTCGAGGCGATCCGCCTGGGCGTGCAGGATTACCTGGTCAAAGGGAAGGCGGACAGCCGGACCGTCACGCGGGCCATCCGTTATTCCATCGAGCGCAAGCGCGGCGAACGGGCGCTGCGCGAATTGAACGAAACGCTGGAGCAGCGCGTCGCCGAACGCACCAGCGAGATTCATCGCCAGGCCGCACAACTGCGCGCGCTGGCGGTGGACTTGACCCAGGCGGAGCAGATCGAACGCCAGCGCCTGGCGCAGGTGCTTCACGACCACATTCAGCAGTTGCTCGTCGCCAGCAAGATCCAGTTGGGGATCACCGCCAAGCTGCGGGACGAGGCCACCCGGGACCAGTCGATTGAGCGGGTCAGCGCGCTCGTGCAGGAGTCCATCGAGGCGTGCCGCTCTCTGACGGTGGAACTGAGCCCGCCGGTGCTGCAGCAAGCCGGACTCGGGGCGGGGCTGGCATGGCTGGCCACCCGCATGGGGCGTCAGAGCCAGCTCGAAGTGCAAGTCGAGGCCGACCCTGAGGCGGAGCCGCAGAACGAGATTGTGGCGCTGCACCTGTTCGATTGCGCGCGCGAATTGCTGCTCAACGTTCTGAAACATTCCGGCGTGCGGCGCGCCAAGGTGCTGCTGACGCGCGCCGCCGGGGGATGGACGCAGTTGGTGGTGGAGGATGAGGGGAGCGGTTTCGACCCGGGGATGGTCAGCGCCAGCGCCGAGCACGGGGGCTTCGGGCTGTTCAGCATCCAGCAGCGGCTGAGGCACATGGGGGGGCGGGTGGACGTCGATACGGCGGCGGGGCGCGGGACGCGGATTGCTATCCTGATGCCGCCCCCCTCGCCGGTTCCGCTGGCCGAAGCGGATACGCCCCTCCCTGCCGCAAGGAAGGTGTCTCCGGAGCCGCGCAGTCCCAGGGCGCGCCCTTCCGCGCAGACGACCCGCATTCGCCTTCTCCTGGCCGACGATCACAAGATCCTTCGCCAGGGATTGGCCGCGCTGCTGCAGATGGAGGAGGATATCGAGGTTGTCGGCGAAGCGGCCGACGGCCAGGAGGCGGTGGAACTGGCGCGCCGGCTCCGCCCGGACGTGGTGATTATGGACGTGAGCATGCCGCGCATAAACGGGCTGGAGGCGACGCGCACGATCCTCGCGGAGCTTCCGGATACGAAGGTCATTGCGCTTTCCATGCACGCCGAAGGGGACATGGCCGCGGCCATGCGCGAGGCCGGAGCCATCGCCTACCTGACCAAGGGAGGCCCCTCCGACAGCCTCATCGCCGCCATCCGCGAGAAACAAGCGGTGTAGCGGCGAGAGGACTGCCCCCGTCGGCGTAACATGGCCCGCCTCCGCCGGACTTCTTACGGTTTCGTTATCGTAATCGTCGTGGTGGCCGTGAGAGCCCCGGTCCCCTTCCCGCTGGTTGCCGTGATGAGGCAGGGAGTGTTCCCCGTGACGGCCAGGGTGGTCAGCAGCCCCGTCTTGCCCATCTTGGCGCACTTGAGGGACTTGCCGGCCGGGTCGGTGATCTTCCAGACCGTCTGCCCCGTCACATCCACCGGCGCGCCGTAGTTCATGGTCCCTTTGCAGGTGAACTGCGTGGAGCTGTTCTGGGAGACCGTCGCCGGCGCGGGGGTGGCGACATTCGCCCCCGTGACAGCGAGGGCGGTGACGCTGCCGATCGAGAAGGGATAATCGCTGGTATCCTGGACCGTGCCATCCAGGACGGTGCTGACGCAAAGGCGGTAGCCCGTCCCCTGCGGATAGCAGGTTTGTGTCTTCGATTTCCAACTCCCGACCGTCCAGGTATAAACCCCCTTGTTCGCCGTCGAGGGGACCAGGTCCCAGTGAGAGCCGCCGGAGTCCCAGAGCGTGAGTTTCACCAGGGTCTTGCTGGAGAGCGAGGAGGCCCACTGGATGTTGACCGGCTGCCCCCATCGGAGCGCGAGTCCGTCGTCGGAGGGAATGATCAGTCGCAGGGAGCCGTAGACCGCCACCAGGGTGACATTGGCCGTGACGATGCCGCTCCATTCAGGGCCGTACGAAAGCACCGTTCCCTGGTTGTTCTGCCAGCATACGAAGTACTGCCCCCCCGCGGAGAGCGGGGCCATGAGTTCGACCGCCGCGTAGTCGGCGACGGTCTTCTCATAATGGGTGGTTCCATTGTGGCCGGTGGTCGAGGAGATGACGACACCGCTGATCGGCGTCGAGTTGACGCTCAGCGTCCAGGAATTGATGGCGTAATTGGCCGTGAGGCTCGTACCGCCCCTGATGGCGAAGCTGATCGTCCGTCCGCCGTTGGAGAAGGAGGCGCCCTGCGGCGCGCCGGTCCAATTCACGAAGTGGTAATTCACGGACTCGACGCTCTTGAAGGAGGGCGCCGTGAGCGTGACGGTGGTGGAGTCGTTCACGTCGAGGTGATAACCGGTCGTCCCATTGTGGCCGGTGGTCGAAGAGATGACAACGCCGTCGAACGGAGTGGAAGCGACGTCGAGCGACCGCGGGGGCGTCAGAATCTGCAGCGTCAGGTCCTTCGTGGCCTGCTCGCCGATGCTGCTGCGGCAGACAAAGGTGATGGTCGGCGAGCCGCCGGCCGTGGGGGTTCCGCTGATCTGGCCGGTCGCGGCGTCGAGGGATAGCCCACTCTCGATCGGGACCTGGTAGACGACGGTCTGCGCGTTGGCGAGTGAGCCGGAGCCGTCGAGCGTGGAGAGGCGATAGATGCCGGAAGGATCGCCGCTGCCGAGGCCGATGGTGGGAGACAGCCCGGTATTGCCGCTGCCGTAATGGAATTCAATGCCGCCGTTCCTGCGCAGGAGCACGTCGAAGTTCACGGGGTCGCCGTCGTTCCATACTTCCGCCACCCATCGGAACACCACGGTATCGGCGTCGGGCCGGCGGATGTAGATATCCTCCCCCGTCTGGTTATAGCCGTTGGTGATCAGGTCGTACCAGAAGGGGGCGATTCGGACGTTGGAGCGAAGCTTGGCGTCGCTGTTCACATAGTCGGCGGTCGAATTGGCGAAATCGAGGCAGCCGTTGGCGCAGACATAAACGGAGGTGTAGCTCTTTCCCATGTAAGGGAAAGCGAAGGGAAGGGTGTAGGTCCAGGAGGTCTCGTCGCCGTGCCAGCCCTGGGCCGTGCCGCCGGATGGAGAGATATGGGAGGAGAGGGATTCCTCGGGAGCCATCCACCAGGAATACGGAGGCGTGCCGCCCGTAGCTGCGAGCGTCGCGGAGTAGGCCTCGTTGGTGTTGCCGCTGGGGAGGCTGGCGGTGGTGATGGTCAGGGGAAGCGGGGGCTCGCCGCCGAGGTCAACGGTCATTGTGACGGCATTGGCGCTGAAGTGCTGAAGCACGAGGCCGGAGTTCGTGCCGTCCCACCAGCGTCCCTTGGGCATGGAGTAGTCGGTGAGCAGGTTGAGATAAGCGGCGGCGGTGTTTCCGGAGTAATAGAGGTCATTCGCATCGCCGCAGTACTGCGTATAGGGCAAGTTATTCTCGAAGTGCCAGAGGTTGTCCGCCTGGACGAGGGTCAGTTCGTAGTTCGCGTGAGAGCTGTTGTACACGAGGCTCTGGTTGTCCCTGTTCCCCTGTTCGTCCACGTGCCAGACGGCGATGCCGGCCGCGGGCAGACCGGCGTCGCGCCCTGACTTCTGGCGATTCTCCAGGAGGTAGTACTCCGTGGGGACGCCGGGTTTGGCGTAACGGTAGAAATGGTTGAAGTCCGTCCCGGAGGAGGCGATGTGGAGTGTCGATTCGGAGGCGCTGGTCAGCTCGGTGATGGTGGTCCAGCCGGCGGCGTACTTCAGATACGCGCACACCTGCGCCGGGTTCGTCCCGGAGGAGCCGTAGGACATCAGGCAGAAGTCCCCCGCCCCCCCTACCGAATCATAATCGTAGTCGTAGAGGTCGGGGAAGTTGCAGAGCATATGGCCGTTCTCGTGGCAGAAAGTGCCCAATGCCAGCGAGGAGCCGATGTTGCTGATCTCGTAGTCCCACACTTTGGCGCCACCGGAGGAGAGTTCCTGGGCGCCGACGCTCCAGAGCGACCAGGAGTGCGGCCAGAGTCCGCCTCCCCAAACGCCGCCGTCATCCCCCGCATAGAAGACGTTGCAGGCGACCACGTCGCTGCTGGCGTCCACGGTCAGATCGGCGAAGGTGGGGAGTATTTCGGCCTCGTAATTCGGCAGCGCCCGCATGGCGGCGATGGCGTCCTTGATCAGCAGATTGCCCTGTATGCCGCAATCCTTGGTGGTGTCGTTGTAGTAACTCTTCGGGTTCGGAACGCGCACGTAGGCGGTGACGACGTTCGTGTAGGTCAGCAGACCGTTCGAGACATCGTGATAGTACTGCTTCACCGAGCCGTTGTTGCCGTAGCCGGTGTAGGTGTCGCCGTTGCAGAAGGAATCGATGTTCCCCTTCGGGATCGTGGCGACGGCGTCGCTGAAATCGATGAGAATGCAGAGGCCGACCTTGGTTCCGGTGGTGGGGTCGGCCGGCGGTGCAGCGGCGGGACCGCCCGGCGGCGGGGCCGGGGCGCGGCGGAGCGCCTTCTGCTGCGCCCAGCGCTCGGCGTTGTGCGTCCCCTCCTCCCAACGGAGACGGCGCTCCTCCGCCTGCGCCTTTCGGGCTTCGGCGCTGATGCGCAGGTGCTTCGCGATCCCCAGTTTGGCGGGATTGCCCTTGCCGACCTGGAGCTTGGTGGGAAGCAGCCGCTGCTGATCCGGAGAGAGCGACGCGTAATAATACGCCTTGGCGGCAGGGTCGAAGACCACCGTGTAGCCGTCGAGGCTCTCGAAGAAGGCGTAGAACTCATCCCCCCAGCCGTGGAGTTGCACAGTGGTTCCCCCCGGCTGCCGGAAGGAGATCTGACGGTCGAACGGCGCCGCGAAAAGCGGGCCAGCGGCAACGACGAACAGCACGAACAACGCTGCGATGACGTGTCCCCTTGCGTACATGCCATTTCCCTCCAATGGTTCTTCCTTTGCCCCGTCGCGCACAATGTTATGCGGTTCGGCCCCTACGATGAACGCTTTGCCACCTCTTCAACCATGCGCCTTGCAGCCGCGAATGCGGCGTTGAATTACCACGGCGCGCCCTATCCCGAATATCGGCAGGATGGTCCGGTCGATCGCCAGTTCATCGCGCAGTATGAATTCCTGCCGGCTGAAACGATCGCAGGGATTGATTTCCTCAGACGTCGCCCTCCCCTTTGCCACTTCGGGCCAACCCAACAGGCCCCCTCCCATTTTCGGCGGCATTGTATCAATCCGGAGAGAGATTGTCACGCGGGAAAAAACAGGAGGTCGCGGCTGCTGAGCTGCCGCGCATTGCACCCCGCGTTCCGCCATCTTCATTCCGCCTTCCTCCCCGCTTGAGGCGGCACAACTCCCATGCTACCATAGGGGTAGGCGACCATGTGAGCCTTGGGAGGGACTGCGTGCCAGTATTCAGCTACCAGGCGATTGCCAAGACGGGGGAGGAGGTCCGCGGTCTGATCGACGCGGACACCGGACGCGACGCTCGCCAGAAGCTGCGCGCGGCGGGGGTGTTCGTCACGGAGGTGACGGAGACCGCGACGGCCGAGGAACCGGCCAAGATGATGTCGCTGCCGCGGGTGCGGCTGGGGCGCGGGCGCGCGGAGAAGGTGGCGCTGGTGACGCGGCAGTTCGCGACGCTGGTGGGCGCCGGGGTGCCGCTGGTGGAAGCGCTCTCGGTGATGATCCAGCAGGTGGGCGACCGCGCGCTGCAGGTGATGCTGATGGACGTGCGCGAGCGCGTGACGCGCGGCAGTTCGCTGGCCGACGCGCTGGCGCTGCACTCGGATTGCTTCAACGACACGTACATCTGCATGGTCCGCGCCGGCGAGGCGAGCGGCAAGCTGGGGACGATTTTCGATTCGCTGGCGGCGCACAGCGAGCGGCGCGCGGCGCTCAAGGGGAAAGTGGTCGCCGCGCTGATCTACCCGGCGATCCTGGCCGCAGCCGGCGTGCTGGTGGTCACGTTCCTGGTGACTTTCGTGGTCCCCAAGTTCGCGGGGCTGCTGGAGAAGTCGCACCGCGGACTGCCGCTGCCGACGGCGCTGCTGATGGGGGTCAGCCATTTTCTGCGCTCGGAGTGGTGGGTGCTGCTGCTGGCGATTGCGGGCGCGGTGGCGCTGTTCCGCCTCCTGATGCGCCGGGAGAGTTTCCGCTGGCGGATGGACCGGCTGGTGCTGCGGTTGCCGCTGATGGGCGAGTTGATGCGCAAGCAGTTCATCGCACAGTTCTGCACGACGCTGGCGACGCTGCTGGGCAGCGGCATCCGCGTCTCCGAGGCGCTGCTGATCGCCAAGGGCGTGATGCGCAACCGCGTGCTGACCGCCTCGGTGGAGTCGCTCCATTCGGAAATCCGCGCCGGGCGCGACATCGCCTCGACGCTGCAGAAGGGGCAGGTCTTCCCGCCCCTGGTGAGCTACATGATCGCCGTGGGAGAGAAGAGCGGACGGCTGGAGGAGATGCTCCGAATGATCGCCGATTCGTACGAGCGCGAAATCGGCATCTCGCTGCAGAAGCTGGTGGCGGTGCTGGAGCCGGCCATTGTGGTATGCATGGCGGGAGTGGTGGCCTTCATCGTAGCGGCCATCCTGCTGCCGATCCTCGCACTGAGCCAGATAACGTTTTAAGGATGAACGCATGAACAGACATCGCAGGGCTTTTACGCTCGTCGAAATGCTGGTGGTGATCGCCATCATCGGGTTGATCGCGGCGCTGGTGGTGCCTCAGATCATGAACCGCATGGATGAGGCGCGCATCAAGACCACCAAGATGCAGATGCGCGAACTCGAGAACGCGGTGGACATGTTCAAGATGGACAACGGCTTCTACCCGGCGCGCATGGAAGACCTGGTGACCCAGCCGGCAAACATCAAGAAGTGGCCCCGGGACGGCTACCTGAAGGACGTGCCGAAGGATGGCTGGGGGAATGATTTCGAGTACGTCATGCCCGGCGCGCGGCAGTCGTACGAACTCCGGTCATTCGGCGCGGATGGCCGCCCGGGCGGCGAGGATGAGAATGCCGACATCACGAATTACCGCACGAGCGCGCCCTGAGCCGGCCGGCTTCACGCTGCTGGAGGTGCTGCTGGTGCTGGGCATCCTGGGGCTGATGGCGGCGCTGGTCTCGGCGAGGCTGGACACGATGCTCCCCTCCTTCCGCATCAAGGCGGCGGCGCGCGAACTGGCCTCCACCGTCGCCTGGGTGCGCAGCGAGAGCGTCGGCGCGGGCCGGCCGATGGCGATCCGCTACGATGTGGATCAGGGGCAATACTGGGTGGTGACGGCGAACGGCGCCGGGGCGATCCCGGCGCGCCTGGAGCCCCCCGCGGAGCGCTTCCGAATGCAGTCGCTGCCGGACGGGGTGCGTTTTCAGGATGTGTCGTTCCTGAACGGCCAGAGCGCCGGCGCGCCGACGGCGACGATCCCCTTCACGTACCTGGGGGCGTGCGAAGGACACTGGATCCACCTGAGCGACGCCGATGGAGCGGAGATGACGGTGGAGGTGATGCCGCTGGGCGCGCAGGTGAACCTGTACGATTCGCGGAAGGAGCCGCCCCATGCGGCGACGCCGTGACGGCTTCACGCTGATCGAGACGCTGCTGGCGCTGGCTATCCTGGCCGGCGCGGCGGCGACGCTGCTGGCGATCCGCTCCAACGCGGTGCGCAACGCCACGACCGCGCGCAACCGGCAAATCGCCACGATGCTCGCCTCCGAGGCGCTGGCGGAGTTGGCGCTGAACCCCGACGTCTCCCTGCCGATACAGCGCCACTATGATGCCTATCCCGGTTTCACATGCCGCTACGTCCTGACGCAGACCCCGCTGGGGCCGCTGGGACTGGCGCGCCGCGTCCGCGTTGAAATGCGCTTTCCCGCCGGGGCGTCGGCTTCCACCGGAGATGAGACGCTGGCCGTGGAGACGCTCCTCGCGCCGGGGGGCAGGCCATGAGAGAGCGCCGCGCGGGATTCACGCTGCTGGAGGTGCTGCTGGCGCTGGCGATTCTCTCGGCGCTGTTCACGGCGGCGTATGCAATGCTCTTCTCCACGATCTCCGCGCGAGAGCACGTCGAGGCCGTGAGCGATGCGACCGCCTCGGCTCAATCGCTCGCCTGGCTGCTGCGGGAGGAACTGCGCGGAACGCTGGTGACGGGCGAAGCGGCGGGCGTCTTCACCGGCACAGCCCTCCCGCCGCCGGAGGGCGCGTTGCTCACCTTCGTCACCGTATCGAATCCGCTCGCGCGCAGCGAGGGAGGAGGCATTTTCCAGGTCAGCTATCGGCTGGACCCGAACGCGGAGGAGCGCGACCTGGTGGATTTGATGCGCTCGCAGACGCCCTGGTCCAACGGAACGCAGGAAGAGCCTGTCTTTGAGCCGGTCTTTCGGCGGCTGCGCTCCTGCCGGGTGGCGTTCTTCAACGGCGCCGTCTGGGCGACGGAGTGGCCGGAGTCGCAGGGGCAGGTCGCCCAGGGGGTGCGCTTCACGCTGGAACTGGCCCCGGTGGAAGGGGCCGCATCCGAACCGGTGCAGGCGACGGTCTGGATTCCCGCCTCCATGAACCAGGGAACCGGAGGGGGCCAATGAAGCGCTTTCTCCATGGATTCAGGCACAGGGCGGCAAGGCGCGGGTTCGCGCTGATCATCGTGCTGCTGGTGGTGGCGCTGCTGGGGCTGGTGGTGGGAGACCTGGCGATGTACTCCTGGTACGCGCAGCGCGCTTCGCTGAACTTCAGCGGCGACGCGCAGCATGTGGCGGCGACCGATGGAATTCTGCGGGTGGTCTGCGCGCGGCTTTCGTCGAAGGAGTTCACCGAGACGGAGCGCAAGCAGTTGCTGGCCGAGGGGGTGCGCGGTCTGGCGCTGGGGGATGGGCTGACGGATGCGTTGTTCGAGGATGAGAGCGGCAAGCTGAACCTTAACGGATTGGCGTCGCCCAACGCGGCGACCCAGGACTGGACGCGCCAGGCTTGGACTGCCCTGGCGTCGGCGCTGAAGGTCGATGAGGCCCTCGCGACGTCGATAGCGGACTTCATCGCGACGCGCTCCGGGACGGGAGGCGCTGGAGATGTTCCGCAGGCGATCACGCTGCTGGAGGAGTTGCGCGAGGTGGAGGGGGTGACGGATGCGCTGCTTTACGGCGGCGCGGGCGCGGCAGGAGTGGAATCGCAGGGGCTTTCCGGGTACGTTACCTGCTGGGGGAGCGGCGGCGTCAACGTGAACACAGCGCCGGTCGAGGTGCTCGATGCGGTGCTGGCGGACGTGGCGCCGGGCAAAGCGGACGTGCTGATCAAGTACCGGACGGCGAAGGAGTTCGAATCGATCGCCGAGGTGGTGCAGGTGCTCGGCCTGGACGGGCCCGCGGCGGAGCCGCTGGCGGGCCGCCTCACCTTCACGGGAGGCATCGTCCAGGTGACGGTGACGACGCGCAGCGGGCCATCGCGGCTGGTGACGCACGCGGTCGTGGACCCGGGAAGCGACGGGAAAGGGATTATCCGCCTCTGCAGGCGGTCGCCATAGGAGAAGCCGAGCGTGAGCCGAGCAGCGGGACTGGACATCGGGACGAAATTCGCCAAGGCGGTGGTGGTCGAGCGCACGTCGCGCGGCCTCGCGCTGGCGGGCTTCGCCGTTGAGGCGATCCCGCGCGACGCGGAGGGGGCCGCGCAGTTCAGCTTCCTGCCGGGGCTGCTAGCGCGGGCGGGGTGGCGCTCGGAGCCGATCGCGGCGGCTCTCCCGGCGCAGGAGACGGCGGTTCGGGAGATCACCGTGCCGTTCACCAACCCGGAGCAACTCGCCAAGGTGGTGCGCTTCGAGGCGGAGAACTTCCTCCCCTTCCCCATCGAGGAGGCGGCGCTGGAATATTTCCCCTTGCGCAGCAGCACGGAGGGGACGACCGTGATGGCGTTCGCGTCGCGCAAGGCGTCGCTGGAGGAATGGCTCCGGCAGTTGGAGGAGGCCGGGGTGGCCCCGCACCGCCTCGGCGTGGAACCCATGGCGCTGCTGGAGGGGCTGAGCGCGACGGGGAACCTCCCCGAAACGCCCACGCTGCTGCTGGACCTGGGAGGCGGTTCGGCCAAGGCGCTCTGGGTGGAGTACGCGCGTCCGGTGACGGCGCGCATTCTGCGGTTCGGTGCGGACTTGCCGGAGGCAACCCCGGAGCAGCGCGCTCGCTACAGCGAGAAGCTGGCGCGCGAGTTGCGGCTTTTCCTGGCGGCAGCGCCCCACGCGTCCGCGGGCACACGCGCGTTGTTGTTCGGCGGAAACGCGCGCCCGGAATTGGCCGGAGAGATCGGCAAGGCGCTGGAGATTCCGGCGGCCCCCTTCGCGCCCGGCGAGGGAAACAAGCTGAAAGGCGACCTGACGCCGGAGTTCCTGCGCGACGGGATGACGGCGCTGGGGCTGGCGCTGCCGCTCCTTCAATCGGCGCAGTTCCCGGTGAACATGCGCTCGGGTGAGTACCGTTACCGCCCGAAGATCGAGCACATCCGCGCGCCGCTGATCTTCTGCCTGGCGGGCTGGACGCTCCTGATGGCGCTCGGCACGACGGGGATGATGTGGCGCGCCGCGGATGAGCGCCAGCAGGATGACGCGCTGTTCGGCAAGGAGCAATCGGTCTGGCAGAAGGTCGAGCCTGGGAAGTCCATGCCTTCGGAGATGGAATCCTGGCTGGCCGGGGAGACGAACCGCCTGCGCAGCGGCGCGGCGACGACGGGGCAGAACGCCTCGGCGCTGGTGACGCTGCGCACCATCCTCGGGGCGATTCCGCCGACCATCGAGGTGACGATTCGCTCCGTGACAATCCTCCCGGACCAGGCGCGGATCGAGATGGCCGCGAAGTCGCACTCCGATGCGTCGACGATCGTCCGCGCCGTCGCGGCACAGACAGGGCTGAACGTTTCGCCCCGGAACCTGCGCTACGAGGGGGGACAGTCGGTCTTTGAACTGGAAGCGACCCCGAAAAAGGATGCCCCCTATGGCCGGTGAGCCGCTGAAGATAGACCCGAGCGCCAAGTGGCCCCTGCTGCTGGGAGCCGCCGCGCTCGTGGCGACGGTCTGGACGTGGGCGGCGTGGAGCCGCCTGCAACGCGCCGAGCTGGCGCTCTCGCGCCACGCGGATGCGGTGTCGCGCGAGATCGCCGCCGCGGAGAGCGTGCTGACGCTGCGCGCCAGCCTGGGGATCGGGCGCGGAACGAGTCAGCCGCCGCAGGACTTGATCACGTTCCTGGAGGCGGCCGCCTCGAAGGCGGGGATGTCCAAAGAGACGCTGAGCATCAATATGGACAACCCGCACCCGGCCGCCGACCGGCCCGACCTGATCGAGCAGGAAACGCGGCTCACCCTGAAGGAGGTCTCTTCGCAGGGGTTGACGGAGATGCTTTCCTCAGCGGAGCGGGAGTTCCCCGGCTTGAAGGTACGGGAGATCGTGATGTCCCCCCTGGGGGAGGGAAAGGGGTGGTCGGCGAGGGTGATGCTGTCGGTGCGGCGCGCTTCGGGTCAGTAGGCCGAATATCCCTGATCTGAGAAGCCGCGCTGCGGGGCCTTATTGAAGCCGGTAGACGACCTGCTGATCCTGTCCGTCGCGGTTCACGAGAACGGTTATCGTGGGGGGATTCTCCGCCCATATCTGGCGGGCCAGAATGGGTAGCTGGGAAACGTCGGTCAGCTTGGTGGAATAGACCTCGCGGATGAGGTCTCCCTGCTTGAACCCGCGCGCGGCCGCCACGGCGTTGTCATCCAGCTTGGCGACGCGCAGCCCCACCACTTCTCCCGCCGCGTTGTGTTCCGGCGCGAGTTGCCCCTGCGCCAGGATGCTGCCGAGACGCCTCACGTAGAGTTGCAGTTGCACGCGGCTGACGACATTCGGGTCGGCGGCCTGGGGAGCCTCGGGCGCGGCGCTCTGCGAAGCGACCAGCGGAGCGGCAGCGGGAATGCGCGCAGAAGTATCGGCGTCAGCGCGGGCCTGCGGCGCGGGAGCGGCGGCCACGGGGTTCTCCGCCAACACCGCGGCCACGGCCATCACCGCGGCGCTGGGCAGTTTGATGAAGAATTCAGCGCCGCCCTGGCTGATCGCGACCCCTTCCGTGGTGATGCGCGCCACCCGCCATCCCTGGATCGTCTCACCCACCTTCACGAGATACTGCCGGCGAGCGCGGTCGCGCAGGATCGCGCCGCAGAACTGCTGGTCCTCCTCGTAGAAAGTGGCCAGCGTCTCCAGTCCCGCGTTGCCGCCGACGGCAAGGGTCTTGACGGCGGCGACGGTGATCCGCCCGCCCAGACGCCGCCAGATCACGGCGTCGTCGGAGGGGCGCAAAAGCGCAACGGCCTGCGCCCTCTGCAAGCGGCTCAGGTCGTCCCCGAGCACTGCGGGCGTTTCCACGTGCCGCCACCCTTCGACAAGGTAGAGCGTCGGCAGCAGCGCCACCGCGGCAAACGTCAGCGCGCCGGCAACCCACAGCGGGCGTCGAAGTGACTCAATTCTCATCCGTGACTCCTGAGGCAATTCCTCTTCACCTATTAGACAACCTGCCGCCTCGGCAATCAAGTCCCCCTTCCGTATTTCCAGTCGATATAAGTGGTTGACACCATCCGCATTCCAGCCTATATTCGAATAGGTGAAAACTGGGCACCTGGCGAACCGTGGGAGTGGAATGATGATCCTTGGGAATCGCTTCAGCAGCGCGTTGGTTCATATCCTCTACACAATATTGATCTTCGGACTGTTCGCGGGCGCGGCACCGGCGCAGGAGCCGCCCGCAGCGGCCCCACCGCTCCAAAAGGATATGAAGCCCCCCGCCGCACCCGTCGTTCCGGCCGCGTCGGGTGACCAGAAAGTTATTTTGAATTTCGGCGATCAGGTGGATATCAAGCTGATCGTGGACTATGTGGCGGCTCGGACGAAGACGAATTACATTTACGACGAAACGCTCACCGGGACAGTGAGCCTGCGCGCGCCGAAGGAAGTTTCAGTGACGGCGCTCCAGAGCATTCTGGAGTCCATCCTGGAATTCAAGGGGTGGGCGCTCTCCCCCTCGCCGGAGGGGTTCGTCAAGGTGGTGTCGGCCAGCGTCGCGGGAACGAAGCCCACGCCGTTCTACGGTCCGAACGAGACGGCCAAGCTGCCGGACCGCGATGTGATCGTCACGCAGGTGGTGGCGCTGAAGAACACGGACGCCGCGACGGTGATGAACTCGCTTCAGGGAATCATGTCCGGCGTGGCGGCGCCGCGCGCGGCGCAACCGGGACGTCCCGCCGCGGGCGGGGCCGGACTGGCGGCCGGGTCAAGAATCTTCGCCGTGCCCGGGCAGCGGATGCTGGTGCTGACCGATTACGCGCCGAACGTCGCGCGCATGCTGAAGATGATCGAGGTGCTGGACGTGACGGCGGATCAGCCGCCGCTGAAGCTCATCCCGCTCAAGTACATCCGCGCCGATGAGTATGCGCCGAAGATCACCGCTTATCTGCGGGCGCGCAGCGGCATGGACTCGTCGGCGCAGGGGCGCGCGGGGTTTGCCATCGATAGCGACGCGCGGCTGAACGCGCTGGTGGTGGTGGCGCTGCCTGCCGACATGGAGGCTATCGCTTCGCTGGCGGAGCAGTTGGACGTGCCGGTGCCGGAGGCGGAGCGCCCCTACCGCATCATCCGGCTGAAGAACACCAAGGCCGAGGACATGCTGGCGACGGTCCAGCAGATCATGGGCGGCGGGATGGAGACGACGACGGCTTCCGGCCACCCCAGCACCTCCACCCCCGCCCCGAGCGGAACGACACCGCGCGCGACCACGGGGACGCCCGCCTATGCCGCGGCAGCGCCTGCAACCGCCGCT
This sequence comes from uncultured Planctomycetota bacterium, assembly GCA_903901045.1. Lineage (GTDB taxonomy): Bacteria > Planctomycetota > Brocadiia > CAIUPP01 > CAIUPP01 > CAIUPP01. Next base: position 11,134 of record CAIUPP010000100.1, on the reverse strand, counting down.
GCGGCGACGGATTCGTCCGCCGCAATCGCGGCCGCCGGCGGCGGGACGATGACCGGCCTGGTGGGCAGCCAGGTGCAGGCCATCGCGAATAAGCATACCAACTCGCTGATCCTGGTGGGTCCGCCGCGCGAGCAGGCGTTGCTGGCGGCGATTATCGAACAGCTCGACATGCGCCGCCCGCAGGTGATGATCGAGGCGCTGGTGGTCGAGGTGAGCCGCTCGCAGGCCTTGGACATCGGGGTGGAGTTGCTGAACCTCCAGCGCGGCGCGGTGCGCGGGGGGACGAACTTCGGCCTGAGCAAGATCGACTTCGCGGCCAAGACGGCGGCCGTATCGGCATCCAGCGGTCTGACCGGCTTCGTGATCAAGGGAGGCGACATTCAGGCCATCGTGAAGCTCATGGAGCAGAAGGGGAACGGCCGGATCGTCTCGCGCCCGCGCGCGCTGGTCAACGACAATGAAGCGGCCAGTTTCGTGAGCGAGGCGGAGGAGCCTTACACGCAGATCAACGCGGTCGGCTCGAACACCACCACGAGTTCCTTCGGCGGGTATGAAACGGCGGGCACCTATCTGGATGTCACGCCGCACATCAGCGAGGCGGATTACCTGCAACTGGATATTCACGTGAAGCTCTCGGCCTTCACGGGGACCGCCGCCTCCGACAGCGCCCCGCCGGCGCGCCACACCGACGAAGTCACCTCCAAGGTGACGATCCCGGACAACTCCACCGTGCTGATCGGCGGCCTGAACCGGGCGGACAACAGCAACAGCCGCTCGCAGGTGCCGATCCTGGGGAGCATCCCGCTGCTGGGCCAGCTCTTCCGCCGCGACACCAGCGACGCCAGCCAGGCGACGCTGTATGTCTTCATCAAGACGCGCATCGCTCGCGCGGAGGATTTCTCGGACCTGAAAGGTCTCAGCAGCGCCGCCTCCCGCCAGGTGATCACCGAAGAGAACCTGACGCGGCCGGAGTACAAGCAGTTGCCGGTGAAGCAGGACTTGTTCGAAAGCCCGGCCGCCTCCGGAGCGGGAATCCATGAGCCTTGAATCGAGCCTGAAACAGATACTGATCGGCGAAGCGCTGCTCAGCGATGCGCAGTTCGAGACGGCGCTCCACGCCGCGCGCGAGGCGCAGCGCCCGCTGGAGAAGGAGCTGCTGGAGCGGGAACTGGCGACCGAGCCGCAGTTGCTGCGCGCGATGGGCCAGGCGCTGGGCCTCCCTTATCGCGACAGCCTCGCGGGGGTCGAGGTGCCGCAGGAATTCCTGGAGCGCGTCCCGCTTCACTTCGTCCGCCGGCACAATGTCGTGGCGGTCGGCCGGCGCGACGGGCGGCTGGAGGTGGCCACCGCCGCGGCGCTCGAAACCAACCCCCTGGACGACCTCGCGATGCTGCTGGGGGTCGAGGTGGAGCCCGTGCTGGCCCCCACCATCCAGATCGTCTCGCTGATCGACCGCGCGTATGAGAACAAGTCGCGCCTGGGGGGCATCCTCGACAACGTGATGGAGCAACTCAGCGACGAGGGGCCGCAGATCAACTCCGTGCAGCCGATAGGCTCGGAGGACCTGCTGGACATCGGCGACAAGGCCCCCGTGATCCAACTGGTCCGGCAGATCCTGTACGAAGCGTTCCAGGTGCGCGCCAGCGACGTGCACATTCAGCCGCGCGAGGAGGATGTGCTGGTGCGCTTCCGCATCGATGGCATCCTTTACGACCGGCTGACCTTCCCGAAGGCGCTGCAGGATTCCATGATCTCGCGCATCAAGGTGATGGGGAACATGGACATCGCCGAGAAGCGCACCCCCCAGGACGGTCGCGCGACGATGACGCTGCGCGACCGCGAGATCGACCTGCGCATGTCGGTCGTCCCTGCCTGCTTCGGCGAGCGCGCCGTGCTGCGGCTGCTGGACAAGGGGACGCGGCTGTTCGGCCTGGAGGACGTAGGGCTGCTGCCCGACGACATGGCCAAGCTGCTGCGCGTGATCCAGTTCACGCACGGGGTGATCTTCGTCACCGGCCCGACCGGCTCGGGCAAGACGACGACGCTCTACGGGATGCTCAACAAGATCAACTCCTCGCAGACCAACTGCATCACCATCGAGGACCCGATCGAATACCGCCTGCATGGCATCAGCCAGATCCAGGTGACGGACCAGAAGGGAATGACCTTCGCCAGCGGACTGCGCTCGGTGCTGCGGCAGGACCCGGACGTCATCATGGTGGGCGAAGTGCGCGACCTGGAGACGGCGCGCATCGCCATCCAGGCCGCCCTCACGGGGCACCTGGTGTTCAGCACCCTGCACACGAACGACTCGGCGGGATCGCTGACGCGCTTGCTGGACCTGGGGATCGAGCCGTACCTGGTCGCCTCGGCGATGATCGCGGTGATCGCGCAGCGCCTCGTGCGCGTGATCTGCCCGCACTGCAAGGAATCGCTCATCCCGGAGGCGGAGCCGCTGCGCGAACTGGGGGTGGCGCGCGAAGAGCTGATCAATGGAGTACTCTATCGCGGGCGCGGATGCAAGGAGTGCTTCCAGACCGGCTACTTCGGGCGGACGGGCATCTACGAGTTGTTCGCCATCGACGAGGAGACGCGCGTCCAGATCATGGAGCGGCGCAACGCGACGGAGATCAAGCGCAGCGCGATCGAGCGCGGGCTGAAGACGCTGCGCATGGACGGGGCGCAGAAAGCCATCGCCGGCCTCACCACCGCCGCCGAGGTGCTGCGCGTCACCCAGATGGATGCCGTGTAGACTCCCTCTGCCTCGCCGCCGACTGTAGGGGCAAGGCATGCCTTGCCCTCGCGAGCCGATGCGCCCTGCCTGCCCCGAATGCCCCTTTTCTTATTTTGCGTCCGTCCCGCCCATTCCGTCCGCTTTCTCCGCCCTCCTCTGTGTTTCTCCGCGGTGATTCCCCCGCGCTGACAACCGTCTTTAAACAGTTCGGGGAGGGATCGCTCCCTCCCCGAACCGGCACGTCCTGTCCTAACGTCGCACGTTACGGCAGCGTCGTCGCCGTGACGACATTGCTGAGTGCGCTGTTGCCGGAGGCGTTCGTCGCGGCAACACGGAAGTAATAGGTCGTCCTGCGCGACAGCCCGCTGCGCACGTAGGAGGTCAGCGTCGGGGTGTTGACCGTGGCGGTCACAAGGCCGGTGGTGAAGGCGGCATCCGTCGCGCGCTGGATGACGAAGCCGGTGGGCGCTGCGCCGCCGACGGCGCTGAACACCCAGTTGAGCGTGACGGAAGTCCGGGTGACGCTTGCCGGGTTCACCGTCAGGTTCGTGGGCGCGGCCGGAAGCTGGCCGGAGGTTGTGACGTTCGTCGTGGCCCAGCCCGAGTTGCCCAGCACATTGAAAGCGCATACCCGGTAGAAATATTTTGTCGGCGTGACGGCAATCGTGTTATCGAGGAACGTCGTGATATTCGCGGCGACCGCGAACGTCGCCAGGTTCGCCGTGAAGTTGGCGTTCGTGGATCGCTGAATCGTGAAACCGGTCAGGTTGACGGAGTTGTCAATCCAGGTGAGCGTCACCGTCGGCAGGTTCGTGCTCAGGGCCGACGCGACGGCGGCCAGGTTCGTAGGCGCGGCGGGCACCGCCACGAGGAGGCGCACGGCGTTCGAGGGAGCCGACTGGTACCAGCCGTGCGAGGTGGGCAGGCCGTTCACCGCGATTACCTCGTAGCTGTAAATGTTGCCGAGGGTCACACTGTTGTCGGCATAGCTGGTCACGCCGGCGCCCGGCGACGAGATGGTGGAATACGTGCCGACCGTGCCATTCACCACCGGGGCGCGGCGAACCTGGAAGCTGGTCACGTTGCTTCCGGTCCCCGTCCAACTCAGGTCCACCTGTGCGGGCGCGCCCAGGGCCCCGAGCAAGACCGGCGGGGTAGGATTGACCTGAAGGCTCATGGCGCGCATCATGTCGTTCTCTTCATGGCCCAGCAGGTGGCAGTGCCAGACGTACTCCCACCCGAAACTAACCGGCGCATTGGAGATGTCCATGGCGTTGCCGGTGACCGGGTCCGTCACGGAAATGGTCGCCCCGGCCGGCATCGTCGTGTCCGGGGAGCGCCAACTGTCCGGAATCTGCCAGGGGAGATCCGGCTTATTGGCCCGCATGGCCACAATGGCATCCTGCAGCGGGTTCATCCGGACGGTTTCCTTCCAGCCCAGTTCATTCGGCTCGGGCGGGGTGATCATCCCGTCCCAGCCGACGCGGTTGATCAATTGCACGTTGAACAGGTGGAAGTGAATCGCGTGCGTATCCACCCCGTTGTGAGTGATCTTCCATATCTGCGTCTCCCCATCCTTGAGGAGCTCCGTCGTGGGGTCGCGATAACCCAGCGGGATGGTAGTCTGCGTGTTGAAGTTCGTGAAGGGAAGCTCCACGCCGAGGGTGGCGTTCATTCGGCCGTAATTCAACTCGAACAACTCCTGGATCGTCTTGGGTTGCATTTCCATCACTTGCGAAACGGTTGCGGTGGCCGTCGCCGGAGTGGTCGCGCCGCCGCCGGTGAAGGTGACGGCCGGGTTGGCCGTGTAGCCCGAGCCGCCGGCAGTCAGCGTGAGGCTCTTCACAATGCCCAGAATCGTCGCCGACGCCGTCGCGCCGGTCCCGCCGCCGCCGCTGATCGCCACCAGCGGGGCCGAAGTGAAGCCGCTGCCGGGGTTCGTGATCGCGATGGAGGAAACGCCGGAGGGGGAAATGGCGGCCGTCGCCGCTGCGCCGCTTCCGTTGCCGCCGGTGAACTGAACGGAGGGGGCGGAACTGTAACCGGCCCCGCCGCTGGTGACTTGGACGGCATTGACGGAGCCGACGATGACCGCCGTCGCCGCCGCGCCGGAGCCGTTGCCTCCCGTAAAGCTGATGGCAGGCGCGGAAGTGTAGCCGCTGCCGCCGCGCGCGACGGTGATTGAGGTCACCCCGCGGTTGATCGCCGCCGAGCCGGACGCGCCTGACCCGCCCCCGCCGGTCAAGCTGACCTGCGGAGAGGAGGTGTAACCCGTCCCGCCAGCCGTCACATTAATAGCGGTCACCCTGCCGCCGGAGATGACGGCCGTGGCCGCCGCGCCCGATCCGCCGCCGCCTGTGAAGCCGACGGTGGGGGCGCCGGTGTAGTTGCGGCCCGCCCCCGTCACGTTGACGGAAGCGACCGATCCGGAGATGACGGCTGTGGCCGTGGCTCCGGTTCCCCCGCCCCCGGTGAAGCGGACGGTGGGCGCGCTGGTGTAGCCGCTGCCGGGCGAGTTGACGGCGATGGAGCCGACCGGGCCTATGAGCGAGGCAACGCCCGTGGCCGCCGTCGCCGCCCCACCGCCCACGAAAGCGACCGCGGGAGCGGAGGTGTAGTTGGTTCCGCCGCTGTTGATCGTGACGCCGTTGACCACGCCGGAGATCACCGCCGTGGCCGTGGCGCCCGTGCCTCCGCCACCGGCGATGCTGACCAGCGGCGTGGTAATGTAACCCGAGCCGGGATTGGTGACCTGGATGGCGTTGACGACCGCGGTGATCGTGGCGGTCGCCGCAGCGCCGGAGCCGCCGGCGGCAGTGAAGCCGACCGTCGGCGCGGAGGAATATCCTGCGCCGCCGGACTTCAACGTAATGCTCCGGACCGGCTGCGGCCCGGGCGCGGTGAAGGAGAGGGAGGTGTCTTCAATCCGCGAGTAGGTGTCCGTTGCGGCCGTGTAGGGAGCGGGGTACGTCGTCTGCGGAATGATCGGCGCATCCTGGGATGCGGCAAACGCAGCCGGCAGAATGGTCTGCAAGCTGGGGAGGTCGAATGCGGTCGCGGCCGGGACGCCGGCAACCACCCGGAACTCCATAATGGTGCGGGTGTTCGGGCCATAACCCGGGAGCGTCGAGGGCGCGCCGCCCGTCCCGCCCCCCGTGGCCGGATCGCCCGTAACGGATTGGTCCGGATCCCCGGTGTAGTAGTCGTTGCGCCCATCGAACGCCGGGACCGGCGCGGGGGCGTCATTGTAGAGGATGATGTTGGTCACATCCGCCGAGGCTGGGACTTGGGAGAAGTCCACGATGATGTCAGCGCGCTCCGCCGGGCCGAGGAAGAGGGCGTGCGTGCTGACGTTCAGGACGACGATGTTCCTGCGGTTGTACTCGTACCCGACCGGGGTTGCGGGGATGATCGCCGGCAACGGCAGGAATCCTCCCTCGGTGCCGATCTGGATCATATCGGGGCCTGAAGTGGCCGGGTCCGGAACGCCGCCGACCCTGCCGTCGGTCGGCCAGGTCGCCGGCCAGGTGGGCGTGGGAACGGCGGGGACCATCTTCACTTCCAGCGAACTGCCGATCAGCACCTTGGGGGCCGCGACGTAGCCGCTGCCGCCGTACGCCACCGTGACGCCGGTGACAACGCCGCCGGCGACGGTCGTTGAAGCCATCGCGCCCGAACCGCCTCCGCCGATGAAGTAGACGTTGGGCGCGGAGAGGTAGTTGGCGCCGCCCGCGCTGATATTGACGGCGCTCACGACGTTCGTGATGGTCGCGCCAGCCGTGGCGGCGGTCGTCGCGCCGCCGCCGTTGAAGCCGATCGTCGGGGCGGAGGTGTATCCGGCTCCGCCGCTGGTCAGGGTGATGCCGGTCACAACGCCGCCGGCAACGATGGCCGAGGCGGTGGCGGGCGTGGTTGGATTGCCGCCTGTGAAAGTGACCGTCGGGGCGGAGGTGTAGCCTGCGCCGCCGGTCAGCACCGTGAGGCTGTTGACGACGCCGGTAATCGTCGCGACGCCGGTCGCGCCGGACCCGCCGCCGCCGGTGTCAGCATAGTAGAGTTGCAGATTAAGGAAGCGGTCGTTGCAGGCGTTGAGAATGCGGAAGCGGTAGGCCGTGCGCGCGACGGGCAGCACCGGGTAGGCGCAGCCGTTCACCAGCGGAGTGTCCATGAACGCTTCGGGGACGAGCGACGGGTTGGGCGTGCCGGGGGTGCGGGTCCCGTCGGGCAGCAGCTTCTCGCCATGGATGAGCCCCGCGGCGGGGGTCAGCGGAGGCCAGAACCAGGGGCCATAGTCCCAGCGCCCCACGGAGTTCGCGCCGCTGATATCGTTCGGGTTCTGGTTCGGCATGTAGACGTGCGGGAACCAGAGGTCGCCGCTGTTGGGGGTCGGAGGGGTCGTGCCCCAGTTCCAAGTGGGGTCCTGGGAGGCGATGCGGGAGGCGTCCACGAACGTCTTATCCTGAATGATGAGCGGGATGCCCCAGTGATAGACGTCCGGCAACGGTGTGCCGGGAATGACCTTGCGCAGATTCGGATTGACGAGCGAGACGTTGGTGCCGGAGATCAGGTCTTCCTCGACCTGGTCGGTGACGAGGTAGCCCGCGGCCTCGCCGGAGTAGACGTTCAGGCGCGTCGTGCCATAGCAGTGGTCGTGATAGAACAACAGGCGGCTGCTCTGCTGGTTCGGAAAGTAGTACGTCCCCACCCCGTCGGTGGGAGTGGGATTCGGGATGAGCTTGCCGAGGCCGACCATGTCGGGAACGTTCTGGAAGCCGACCCCCTTGGTATAGATAGTGGTGTTCTCATTCGCGGGGGTGATCCACTGCTGCGGGGTGCCGTCGCTGATCCACGGGGTGTTGCCGCCGTGCAGATGGATGTTCGCGCGGTTCTGGGTGAAGAGGTTCATGCCGTCGGGCCCCATGCCCGCGCCCATGACGCTGGTGTCCACCGGAATGAGCAGGTTGCCCAGGTCCCCCACTCCCAGTTCGTTGACGAACTTGATTCGCACCGGGCGGTTCTTGTGGGCGACGATGAGGGGGCCGAGGTACTGGCTGGTCTTCACGGTGAGGTCGCTGGTGTTCTTCTGGTAGTACCCCCGGAGCATCGTGGCGGGCAGGTCCGCATGCAGCTTCTCGGAGTAATCCTTAACGGCGATTTCGTAGTAATCGCAGTTCTGGAACGTGGACTGGTCGGGGATGGCGACGGGAATGTACTGTCCGCGGAGGTTCGCATTGGCGGAGCCGAGCCCGGGCAGTTGGTCAACGAACTTGTGCAGACCGCCGGAGATGACGCCCGTCACCGGGTCGAGCGTGGGGCTGGGGGTGAAGGCCCAGTTGCCGATGGGACCGAAGAAGTTCGGCGTGCCTCCGGGTCCCGGCGCAGCCTGCCCCGCGTACATGCCCGGAAGGAGCTTGCGCGCAGCGGCGGCGCGATCGGCCGGAGTGATGCGCCTCTGCTGTCTGGCCGCGATGGCGGCTGCGGCATCGCCTCGCATCGTCGGCACACCCTGCTGGGCTTGAAGGGGGAACTGAATCGCTCCCAGGGTCAAAGCTGCCGTGACAGCTACAACAACTGATAACCTTTGCCGCTGCATGGTCCGCCTCCAAATTGGAAGAGACAACTGGATCACTCTCGCTCTGTTGAAACCATCCCGGTCGGCAGGTCGGGCCGGTGGGGACACAATACTTTCCAAAGGAAAGTTTTGTGTCCCCACCTCGACCCAACAGTGCAAATCGCCTTTAGACCCGTTATTTCAATCCACGCACGCAGGCGTGTCACTTGGATTGGATTTAGTAACTCTTAGTATATCGGATTGGGAAGATATACGTCTACGAAGATTCCCCTATTCGGACGTAGGGGTCTTCCCCTAGTTAAAGGGGGCTTCCCGCTGTTCACGCGTCATCCCCTCGCAGCCGAACCGGTCCCGGAACAGCCGCACCTATCCGTTCCCTGCCCCGGGCCGAGAAGGCTGCAAACTTTGTCACAGGAGTTGAATGCTCTGCCAAGCGCATATTCCGCATCCATCCAACAGGTTCTATTAGCCATTAGACTGCGTGAGGTTGTCCGTGTCAACGAGAATGCCGCGCGGAGTGGCGTCGTCGGCGCAACCAGTATATTGACTCCACGCGCCAATCGGGCGAGAATCAGTGAAGGCGGCGCGCCGCGCAGCCCAGGCCACATATAGGTTGGGAAGGGTGGGAATGTACGGCATCCGCGCGTTGTTGAAATCCTATACGCTTCCGGCGGTGGTGCTGCTCCTGGCGCTCTCCTGCGCGGCGCTGGTGCTGGGGATTCGGGGCATGAACGCCAGCCACCAGCGCAGCATCGCCCTGGGGGAGGCCGTGGCGGACGCGGAGTTGATTGTGGTGAAGACCCATTCCGGTCTGGAGGAGGCGATTGCCGGCAACGGCAAGACCGATCTGGATCCTCTCTGGCAGGAGTTGGATCGGGCGATGTCGCTGCTGGACAGCACGCTGACGGGTGGCGTGACGACCCATGGGGAATCTTTTGAGCCGCTGGGAACCGGAGCGCTGCGCAACGATGTCGAGGACCTCAAGGCCAAGCTGGCCCTGTACACGGATAGCGCGCGCTACCGGCTCGAACAGCCCTCCGACGAGGAGAGTGCGTCGCAGGAGTTTCACACGCGTCTGAGTCAGTTCGAGCGCGCGGCAACCGCGGTGGAAGAGTCTCTTGAACGGCGGCAACTAGCGAACCTCGACCGGTCGAGGCGGCTTTTCTGGGCCATCATGACGGCCTGGGCGGCGCTCGTCCTGGCCTCGGTGGGCGGGATCTTCGTGCGGGAACGCCGCCGCCGCAAGGCGGAGGTGGCGTTGCAGGAGGCGCACGAGCGGCTGCAGACTCAGGCGGCGGAGTTGGAGAAGCACCGCGCGCATCTCAAGGACCTAGTGGAGGAACGGACGGCCGCATTGTCGGGCGCGCAGCAGCGGCTGATGCAATTGTCCACCCGGCTGTTGACCGCCCAGGAGGAGGAGCGCCGAAGAATCTCCAAAGAGATTCACGACGAGATGGGAGGGACGCTCGCCGCCGCGAAGATCGGGGTGAGCCAGGCGCTGAAGGGGTTGACTCCGGAGCAGGAGGCGGCGCGGGCCGGATGCGAGTGCGCCCGGGAGGCGCTGGACCGGGCGATCGACGGCGTGTATCGCCTGTCGCGCAACCTGAGCCCGTACGTCCTGGAGGACCTGGGACTCTCCGGCGCTCTGCGCTGGCTGTTGGATGCCTTCACGCGGCAGTTGCCCGGAGTGGAGGCCACGCTGGAGGATGCTGACATCGACGACCTCTTTGCGCACGACACGCAGGTCGTCTTCTACCGCATTGTGCAGGAGGCGCTGACGAACATCGCCAAGCACTCCGATGCGCGCAGCGTGTCCATGACGATCCGCAGGGAAGAGAATTCCGTCATGCTGGTCGTGGAGGACAACGGTCGGGGGTTCGACATACGGAAGCTGCTGGAGGAGAACCCCGGCGAGCGCGGGATGGGGATGAGGACGATGGATGAGCGCGCGCGCATGCTGGGCGGCCGGCTCGAAGTGTGGAGCCAGCCGGAAAGGGGCACGCGCCTGACTTTCACGATTCCAGTGCCAGAGGAGAGTTCATAAATGGCCGTCTGCAACATCATCGTGGCGGATGATCATGCCCTGTTCCGCCAGGGGCTCAAGATGCTGATCGCGGGGGTGCCGGATCTTCAGGTGATCGGCGAAGCGGCCAGCGGATTGCAGTTGCTCGAACTGCTGGAGAAGCTGACGCCGGACCTCATTCTTCTGGATATCGGGATGCCGGACCTGGGCGGGCTGGAGGTGCTCCCCAAGATCAAAGCGATTCATCCCGACGTCAAGGTGATGATATTGACGATGCACAACGACCGGGAGTTTCTCTACCGCGCGCTGGCGGCGGGCGCCGACGGATACTGCCTCAAGAAGGAGGCGGACACGCAGTTCTTCGCCGCCATCGAGAAGGTGCGGCAGGGACAGATGCACGTTTCCGCCGAACTTCCCGCGCAGTCCGTCCGCGACTGGCGCCAGGTGCGCGCCGGCGCGCAACGCCCCCTGCTGACCGAGCGCGAGCGGGAGATTCTGAATCTGATCGCGGAGGGGAAGGCGAACAAGCAAGTCGCCGCCCTGCTCTCCATCAGCGTGCACACCGTGGAGCGGCATCGAGCCAATATCATGAGAAAGCTCGAGCTCCACTCCATGGCCGAACTGATCCACTACGCCCTCGGCAAGAACCGCCCCGCCTGACGGCCCGTTGAAGAAGTCATTCTGGGCGCATTCGATTCGCTCCACATGACGTCAATGACTCTTCTTTCCTTTGTTGAAACCATCCCGCGAACCCCCGCAGGGGGTGATGGACAGTAGCCCACGGCGAGCGAAGCGAGTCGTGGGG
>CAIUPP010000099.1 GCA_903901045.1 uncultured Planctomycetota bacterium | reverse complement strand
TGCTCCTTCCATGCATTCCCACGACCACCATGGCCGCGCATGAGCACATTATGCCGCGTTATGTGGAGCGGAAAGGGCTTGACCGGTAGGAATACGGACGAAATCAGGCTCCACTCCACATAACTTCTGCCTCAACATAATACCACGAATTTGGTGTCTACGATGGCACCGTGCAGCGGTGGCCGACCTTTCAGGATGTCCTGGACAAGGCAAGAAAGCTCGATGTACGAGGAAGAGAAGCCGGGTGGCTGTCTTCGACCCTGAGGGCTCTGGCTAGCATCTGCTTCGGCGACATGGGCGACCTGGTGAATCATCCCTCAGCCGGCAGCCCCGAAGGACTTCTCGATCAGACCGTCATTCTCGAATTGGACGCCCTCTCGCAATCTGACAAGGTGTTCGTAGCCTCGGCGCTCTTGTTGTGGATTCATCATCGCAGGATGATCGAACCGACACGGGAGCAGTTCAAGCACGCTATCGTAATCGAGGAGGCGCATCATCTCCTAGCCGACGAACGAAAGAGCCTGGTGGGTGGGCAAAGTGTTATGGACATCACATTTAGGGAGATCAGAGAGTTTGGGGAGTCGGTCGTAATTCTCGATCAACACCCGAGTCAAATCTCCCTGTCGGCTCTTGGTAACACATTCGCGACTATATCGCTTAATCTCAAAACGTCAAAAGACGTGAGCGCCATGGCCCAGTGCATGCTTCTTGAAAATGAGGAAAAAGATATTCTCGGCAGCCTGGAAGTCGGTCAGGCCGTAGTCAAGTTGCAGGGAAGAGTCCAAGCCCCGTTCCTGATTCGTATTCCCCAGTTCCAGATCGTTAAGGGCGCAGTCACGGATGAGATGGTACGAGCGCGAATGGGAATGGAAGGGGAGCACGAACTGCAAGGAATCTCAAACCAGGAGCACAAGCTGCCGGCGCCGCCAGTGCCTTCTCTGCCATCAATTGCACTGGCCAAGCCAGAGACGGACGATTTCGTGGCGGCGTTTCTCAATGACGTGGTCGCTCATCCCGAATGCGGCATCGCAGAAAGGTACAAGCGGCTCAAGATCAGCGTCAGGCAAGGGCAGAAGTTGAAGCTCAGACTTCTGGAGGCAGGGATGATTGAAGACCATGCAGAATTCACACAGACAGGCAGAATCAGAAAGATCAAACTCACAAGCACAGGCGAGCGCTTTCTTTACGAAAGCTGACACCATTAGTATGACCCGTTGCATCTTACGAGACCGCTGGAGGTCCAGCGGATCTTCTCCCGAGTTCAGCCCCCTTTGCTTCTCGTCTGCTGGGGGAACACGGAAACCCTTTCAGTGCTCGCAGATATCGCCGGCCCCCATAGGCACATAATTCATTAATTATATCAAAGTCCTCTATGGCTTCCTTAATTCTGCGTTCCTTGACGCTGTGGTCCACACAAAGGCGCCAACGGCCAATACTCTCTTCCGTAGCGGCGACGGAAAGCTCCGGCATCGGCGGCAATGGTTCATCCTGGTTTCTGCGAAGTACCTGCTTGAATGCCCGACGGATTACCAGCGGAACCGACCTGCTGTGCATCAAGTCTATCAACTCGCGGCACTCGTGAGCGCGTTTGGAGAAGTAGAACCAATGATATATGTCTGCAACCATCGTTCCGACTGGGCCATGGCTATCGAGTATAGAAATGTCGCCCTTAGCATCGAGGGGGGGCGGGTGCGCAGGTTTAGTCCAGACGCTCGACTGACAAAGCTCCCGCAGGGCCAAAACCATGACCTTCATCCCTTCGTCTGAGTAGGTGCCCTTCGAGCTAGCGGCACTATATCGCCAGGCCAGCAGTAGGACTGCGGCCTCTTCAACCGGTCCTTGACCTTTGCCGGGATTGCACGTAAGTGCATTCATGACTGTACTATCATGCTCGATGAGACCAGATGTTACCTCCCTCCTGAACCAACTGTAGGGGTTAGATGCCACTTTGAGCCGTAGATCAAATGACCTCTGCCCCGGTATTCTCGACAAAGCACTGCAAATGCGTCCCACAGTCTCCCGCAAGGCCGTAACTTTGTTTAAAGAATACTCCCCCATCGCAGCGTCAGAATCCTGAGCAACAATCCGCTCAAGCAGCGCAAGCAATACCGGTTCGTAAGTTGGTGTAACGCATTTTACCACGACCTGGAGCATGATATGATAGAAACTTGAACACAACAAATCGACGGACGCATCGCGTAGCCGCGAAGTAATAGCTTCGTCGGGCGGCCTCCATTTTGCGTCGCGAACTGCCGCGCAAGCGTATATTCGCACCAGTTCCCGGGGATCGTCTAAGAGCTTAAGTACCAGCCCAACCTGCTCCTGCGGCGCATTGGCAAGGGCCTTAAGAAGAGCCCCTTTGCACCGAGGCGGAAACCACGAGGGGGCGCGTTCATATGCCTGAAGTGCCTGGTCTACTGGGACGACAGCATTCGAAGCGGAAAGGATGTGGAAGATATCCCATTCAGCATCATTGGAGGGCGCACTCGATTCAATCGACAAACGGTCCACCATGGCCTGCCACGCCTTGGGTGATTGACAAAGAGAAAGGCCCCATATTGCCAATGTGCAATTCGGGAAAGGGCGTCGAACAAGATCCAACAACAGCGGCAGTCTTTCCTCCTCTTTCCAGGATAGCGACACCAGTATAGCAGCTTGTTCACGAAGGCTTGACACAGGTTGGGACCGCGCCAGCCTAGCGACTTCCATTTTGGGGAGTCTTCCGAGAACATATGCTGCGGCACCAACCAATTTATCAGGGAAGTGAGCGGGCAATGAGACATCACTAGCGGACTCTTTGGTGAAATACCAGCGATGCAACGCCGTTGCGTAGTCGCTGCAGGTAACTCCAAGAAGTGCTACCACCCTCTGTCTGTCCACATAGCGCCAGGCATATGCGCATCGGCTGGCAAGGATGGGAGCAAGTCTGCTAATGCAATCAAAAGCAGCAGCCACATTCTCCTGTTCCTTCTGGGTTGCGTGCTCGAAGAACATTATAATGCTATTGTCCCACGCAAAGAACTCGCTTAGCTCACGCATCTCTCGCACAAGTACTTCTCTCCTGAGGCCATGCAGGTACAAGGAAGCAAAGTAGTCCCGGAAATAGTCGTGTCCAAACTCGTAATCTCTGCCACCATGAATGACGTTAGTCTCTGTTACTCGCAGCAGCCCCTCAGCTTCTGCAACGTCCAGGACTTCATGAAGTGGCCATCCTTCCAGAGACTGGTCGCTCGACTTCATCGGATACCGAATGGGCTCTTCGTGTGGCTCCAAAGTTACGTTCCGCAACATCACGTAACCGATCTCCCCTAGAACCCGGTCCTTCACACGATCTGGAATATCCGGGATGCCCACCTCGTCAGTCCTTCGCTTACGATAAGCACATTCCCGTACGAACCACCTGATGAGATGGCCATGAGTGTCGGGGATGGGCCGTGTCGGATTCATGTGAATCCAATTGGCGATAAGGTTCAAGAAGAACGGATTTTGCGCCATGGCTAGAATGCCACTGTCAGAAGCGATGCAACTATCAAATAGATCCCTTCCTTTTCCAGGAAACCACTGTCTAAGGTAGTAGACAATTTGCCGGTCAGACAATGTCTGCAACCTGAACTCCTGAACCGCGGCCGATAGCGACGGGAGTTCAGCGACACGAGATGCAAGAATGAAGTGGAACCCCTTCGCAGTCAGCACCTCGATCCCGCGGTCTATTGATGCACGAGAGTCCAACGGTGCCTCGTTATAGCCATCGAGGAGAAGTAGCATCTTGTCTTGTGGTAACTGCCCTGACTCAAACCACACTTCAACCTGCTTTCCTATTTCGGCAAGGACCTCTTCCTTTGTCAGTGTTTGCACGTTGAGTCTTCTCGCCCGTCGCCCAGCCGGAAGTTGAACCTGCTCAAGGTCGCGGATATCCAAGCGACTGATGCAGTCTCGAACCGACCCCGCTATCCATTTTGCGACGTTTGCCCCGGCCTTTACGCGCCCAACGTTTCCTAATCTTATCGCAAAAACGATATGTCCGTCACCACGACCATCGTTCATCCGGCTCAGGTGTTTGCGCAGCAGCGAATTCAGAAGCGTCGTCTTGCCCCCCCCAGCTGGCGCTGTGAGTACCACGCGCCCGTGACGTTGAACCATTTCGTCCAGCGAGAACGTCTCTGGATGAAAGGGAATGGCCGTGGTGCTTCCTGACGCGTTTGGGGAAGATAATGCATGCCCTAGACTCCGCTCTTCAACGTGATCCCCCTTCATCGGGATTAGAGCGAACATCGAGGGTTCAAACAGAGCGGCTCTACGATACAGTTCGATCCAGTCTCGGCTGCGGAATGGTGGCCGCTCCCGTCTGGCTATTGTCAGCAATTCTTCCAGCGCGAAGTCATCCGGTGGCATCTCACCTCTTAAGAACGGGAATCCTAGCTCCCCTGCGGCATTGACAGCAGACTCAGGGAGTCGCTCTGGTTTCCAGAAGTAGATTTCAATGTTGCCCGCTGACGATTGGACCTCAACACGTGCACACTCCGCTTTGCCAGTTCCTGAACGTGCCTTGAAGACGACCTGAGCGCCTGCGGCCAAGTCCGGCGAGATAGCTGTGTGAGCGGGGTGTCGAGAGTGTCTCTTGCTATGCCGAACACGGTAGAAATGTTGTACCAAGTCACCGCAAACAGGGTCGCTGGCGTGGATAGTGAGGATGATTTGTGAGTCACCCTGTCCGGCCATGACGTTGGCAGACGGTAACCTCTTCAGACGATCTAGCGTTCGGACTGCGAAGGAGAAGAGAGCGGCGTAGAACCAATAGCTCTTATGCTTTGACGGGTCTACACCTGCGCGTTGCCACTTTGCGCCCCGCTGACGTACTCGAAAGAATACTTCACGGATCATGCGGCCAGCCGGCGCCGTTGACTCTATCAGAAAGGCAAGGCCGGCCAACGGTGATCCTTCATGCCTTGGCTTACGCATTTCTCCCCGCCTGGCGAGAAAAAACTTGTGTCAACAATTGCAGTTCCGCAAGCGGTTCCGCAAGTGGAAGCATATCACGCGGACCTCATATCAACAAGCATGGTTCCAAGCACTACTGTGGGTACACATATCCGCCAGTATTTCCGCAAATCGTAAGCGCTGTATCTCATTATTCGACAGCATGATAGGACTTGACATGTGGCTTTTCGCGTAATAGCCTTCAGCTAGAAAGTACCCCACAAAGTTGGTTGGCGGATTAGCCATGTTGAAGGAACTCGGCGAGAAACTGGAAGTAGGAATGCGTGGAACGATCGTACTTTGTGTCCTGATTGCCGGAACAGCTCTCGCCACGTTGGGAGCCTACATAGCAGTGGCCACATGCGCTCGGGTCGGCCAGCTTCTCCATCGTCTCGTCTTCGGCCATAGCTGGTAAAGGAAACGTATGTTTGAAACGCCACGAACCTGGCTCCGGTACCTTTTCGGCCGCTCGTCGCAAGGTGCGGCTCGCCCGCCGGCGTCGGCGCCGAATCAACCTTTGACCAGCGACGAACTGCCGATCCCGCCCGGCCGGCCCATTGAGCGCACTGTTGAACGTCAGACGATCCCCGGAACGCGAGTCTCTTTTTCTGTGATACAAGCTGTCTCTGCCGGGCCCGATGGTTCCCTGGACAGAGTCCGCGACGTGCGCGGCGTGGTCGGTGGGGACGGCCACCTGATCGAAAGCTACGAGCAACTTGGCGGGCGTTGCGCGTTCTGTATGCTCGAAGCCCAAGAGATGGTGGTCGCCGGTGTCATGGACCCCGTCGCGGCTGAGCAGCACAGCCTGTTCTGCACCGCGTGCAGAACGGAGTGCGCCGCCTGTCGCCGTGCCACCTGTCACCGACATGCACTTGCCTTCCAGCCAGACGATACCTCTCCTGCCGTCTATCTCTGCCCCGCATGTCTTGAAGAATCCAAGCGCGCCCAATTCTTCGGCAAGATCGTCCGCGCGCTCACCTTCCCGTTCGTGAAGCCACCGGAGGATCGGCTGCAATGAAACCGCTGGACCGAAAACTGAACACGGGCTTTCTTGGCGATGACGGGTTCAGGAGGCTGGACGCCGACCCTGAGCTTGATCAAATAGAGAAGGACCTGCGCGAAACGGGGCTGATCTACCGGCCTGAGATTCAGGAATTGCTACGCGTCGCATCGCTTGGGTGGCCAGGGACGAGAGCGCAAGCGCGCGAGCGCCTTCTCGCGGCAATTGACGCGTGCGGGAAGGACGCCATCCGCAATCCCGACGCATACCGGCCGTACGCCACGGCAGAGATGCTCAATGAAGGCGAACTGCACATTATTAACCAGGTGGACAACGTCGAGTGGTACCTTCAACCCGATATCCTCCTGCGAGGCGGCGTCCTGATTGGGCCGCAAATGTCTGGAAAGACGCGGTTGGTTGTGCATCTGGGTAAACAGCTCCGTCAGACGAGACGGCGCTTTTTCATCGTGGACCCCAAAGGGGAATTGGCCGAGTATGCACAGGAATTGGATGCGGCAGTCATAGATGAGACGGATATTTCCCACGACTTCGGCCCGCCCGAGGGGGAGGATCGCCGGAGCTATCTCCACGAACTCTTGCCCCAAGTGGGGGGCATCCCGAACCTGATCCAGAGCATCGGCCCGATCCAGGAAACCGGCGAAATTCTGCTCCCGCAACTGGAAGTGGCGCGCAGGGTGTCGGGCCAACCCTTTGAGCTCAGCCTGCGTGACCATCGCTTGACGCTGCCAATGGTTGAGGGAGCGCAGGAGTACAGGCGTGCCGGTTACCTTCAGGCCGCCGATACGGCATTTCAGCGGATCGAATTGGGTAGCGGAAACCTCTTCGTCTGCCGGAAGGGCGCCTCTATCCGGCGCCTCGTGGGGGAGCGTAACGTGATCCTGCGTTTCCGGCACATCACCGATGCATGGGTCTGTCGGCTGTTCATCCTTACGCTCCTGTACTACCTCTATAAGGAAGCCCAGCGCCGTCCAGCGACCGACAAACTGGAACTTCTGCTCATCATTGATGATGCCACGCGGTTTGTCTCCCGCGAACTCGGCGCCGTCCTGACCTCGCCCCTGACACATCTCCACGCTGTCCTTCGGAGTAGCGGATGCGGGGTACTCTACGTGACACACCGGCCATCGGAGATGGATCAGGGTATTCTCGCTTTGTGTAATTTGCGCCTGGTGGTCGGCGGAGTTCATGCCGGCGATGACCGAGAGGTCGTGGCCAAGTTGATGGGCTTGAACAGCGAGCAACAGCAGCAACTGGGCCGCATGGTCGCGCGCGAAGTGGTGGGGCAGTACACAAGCGGTCAGTGGCGCTACCCGATTCATGGATGGACCCCCGACGTGGCCGCCCCGACTGGGGATATCCGCCGGGCCGAAGAGGAAGGGAAGGCGTTCGTGGAGGGTCTCGATATCATCCCATGGAAACCCTTGTGGGACTTCCGGGAAGTGGTGGTGGTCCGGCCGCCCGTCTCGGTGCCTGACGTGCCGCCGGCTCCGCCCGCCGGAGAACTCGGCAGAAAGCCGGAGGCGCCATTGGATCTTCCGCCGGGTGCAGCACGCCTCCTTTGGGACCTCATTTCCTATCCATTCAGCATGTACAGCGACCGGCTGATCCGGCTTGGGTCCTCAGCGCGCGCCGGCCTAGCGGATCGCCGCGTGTTGGAACAATCCGATTACGCTCCCTCCGTCCTGGTAGGCCAAGCGGTCTATCTCATCGCAACTAAGAAGGGATACGGAATCCTTGACCAGGAACCGCCGACCTGGCTCTTCGGTCCGTCGCTGGAACACGCCTTCCTGCAGGCGATGGCCAGACATTTCATCGCGAAAGAACCATCGGTGGACCGGATTGAGGTGGACGTGCCGGTGGACACTAAGGGATCTGCCGTTGACATGTGCGTCCATCGGAAAGACGGAAGCATTGAGGCCTGGGAAATTACGAGCAATATTACCAACATCGTTGGCAATGCCGTCAAATGTGGTGGCGAGGGATTTCGGAGAATTGTCTTCCTGTGCCGCGACCATGCCGTTCGACAAGCCGTTATGAAACGCCTCAATCGGTCGGGTCTTCCTCCGGATTTGAGGCACCGCGTGCGTTTGGTTTTGTTCAGCACTCTTACTAAGAAGAACCGGGAGCAATAGGAGAGAGCCATGGCCCGCATCAATTGGCGCGCAATCTTGGTCGTGGTGGGAATCATCATCCTTCTCGCCTACCATCGCGCAATCGCCGGCGCCTTGGCAGCACTCAAATTGGCGGAGATGTGGCGGGAGTTCTGCGACACCATCTGGGCCATGCCGTCGTTTGGCCGCTTCACCTTGGTCGTGATGGTCTTGGCGCTGCTCTACGTTACGGCCTACTTCCTCGTCTTGAACCGGAGGCGGCGATGAATCGCCAGAAAACGTACATCAATGATCCGTGGGGAATAGGCTCATCGCCCGATGGTCTCCGCCACTCGCGTGTGCGCCGCCCCCTAGAAAGACGCCCGTCGTCAAGAGCGCCCGCCAGAAAGTGGCCGAAGAGAACTTTGCGAAATGGAGCATGCGGGCCGTGCATGCTAAGTGAACGGGTTTCTCAACATACTCGAACGGCTCAAAGGCCCTGTTTGAAATGAAAGGAGGTGGGTATGGGGTTACTTGAACTCGTTGGCCTCGTCACAGTCCTCGTCTGGACTCCGAGGATTTTGCGGCGCCATGGGTTGTTAGGGCCGCGTTCAGGGCCCGAGTCTCGGACGCGTACTGCCGGTCGAAGTCCGAGAACTGCGAACGGTCAGGAGGAGATGTACTGGTCCTTTACGCGAGGGCGCCAGCGCGCCTCCGGCGAATCATCTGGAAAACGCTTTTCTGGTAAGGAGTGAAAGCTATGCGACTCATTAGTGCTAATGGCCAGGTACACGAAGTGGAAGAAGACGCTGACGGATACGTGGATATCAGTCAAATGCGCAGTAACAGTGGATCGGCCGGACGTGCGCTGATCGTACAACACGCTGACGGCAGTAATGAGATTCTTCCGCCAGCTGGAAAGAGTTTGGTTAGGCCAGGCGACGTCTTCGTTGACGCGCCACGCGCCGAACGAGGGGAATAGCCATGGGCCTGCGTAATGTCACCGTCTTGCTGCGTCATCTCAAGGCGCTCTCGATTGTGTGCAAGGTGCTGGCCTCGCGTGACTTGGGCACCGTCATTGTCCAAGATGTACGGTTGCCTCCAGGCTGGAATCGCACACACACGCGGATGCGCATCCAAATCCCGGAGGACTATCCACTGAGTCCTCCGGGGGCGCCCGCCAGCCCAATCTTTCTTGAGCCGGGCTTGCGGTATCACGGGCATGTGCCCAGAGATTATCACGAGGATCACACTGTCGGGGGAAAGGAGTGGGCGTGGCTCTGTTACGAGAGCATTGATTGGGTGCCTAACCGAGACAACCTTATCTCTCTGCTTGAGCGGGTTCGCGCTGACCTGACGAATCCGCGGCTTTGAAGGAGACGATTATGAAAACAACTGTCCTGCGCCTGACCCAGAACCAATGGGCGCAAATACACGACTTCATCAGGAACACCCCCCAGGTGGAACAGTTCGGTTTCTTGTTAGCCCGCCGAGCGGTTTCACAATTGGGAGAAGAGATTTTCCTGGGCCAAAAGATGATCTTCGCGGAAAGAAAGGATATGGAAATACAGTCGGCCGGGTATGCGCGACCCGGCCGCAAACTCCAAGGGCTGGCCTATCAGTTGGCACACGACGAGGACTTGTCCATCATTGATCTTCATACGCATACGCATGCCGGGCAGCCGCATTTCAGTTCTATTGATGACCACCACGGCCAGATGAACGCCGCCTATGTCACTGAACACTTCCCGTCAAAGTGCCGGATGGGAATGGTAGTTCTCAATCAGGAGGCCACGGCCTTCGAAGGAAGAATATACGATCCAGAGGCGAGGCGCTTCGACATTCTCCACCGAGTCGAACTCCTCGGGTCGCCAATCTCCTGTATGCCGGCGCCCGATGAGTTGACCGCTTCCGATCAGGAGCTTTTCGCCCGACACAGCCTGATTTCCGGGTGGAACCAGTCCCGCCTGGCCGCCGTCCGTGTCGGCCTTGCAGGTTGCGGCGGAACGGGTGCCCTCATGTTGCAGGGACTCGTGGGCATGGGCGTGGGAAGGCAGGCCGGTATCATCATTTGCGACCCCGATCGCGTGGAAAAGTCCAACCTGCCGAGATTGCCTTATGCTGGCCCCAAGGACGCTAGCCATTTCAAAGTCCGCATCGCAAAGCTCTTTCATTACCGGCGTGACCGGCGCGTCCGAGTCCGTCCCTACTGTTTGGGGGTGCAGTCGTTCTGGGCTCGGGAGGCACTCAAGACGGCGCACCTGCTCGTCGGTTGTGTGGACTCCGAAGCGGCTCGTAGCGCTTTGATGGAACTCTCCCTACGCTACTTGATTCCTTACTTGGACGTCGCCACAGAGATCGTTCCAGTGGGTGGCGGCAAGTATGACTCCGTCGGTCAAGTCCGTGTGGTCCTCCCCGGCAAGACCGGGTGCCTTTTTTGTTGTGGTGGTATTGATACACAGGAGGTCGCAGCGGAGCGGATGCCTCGCCGATGGCGCCTTCAGCGAGAACGGGCAGGGTATGTTCGTAATACTCAGATCACGCCGACGCCGGCAGTCATTCATCTTAACGCGATTCTCACCGGCCTGGCTCTATCGCACATGGCAAAGCTTATCCAGGGAGAGGATTTCTCCGGCCACGAGCACTTGTACTACAGCCGCAACCGCGATTCCATCATGGCCGTGGCCTGCAAGCCGAACCCGGAGTGTCCTGCGTGCGGTCCCGGCGGAATTCTCGGAGCTGGAGACCCTATTGAGGAGAACCCCGGATCGGGCTCAACGGAGTTGATGGAGGTTGGCCCAACCGAATGTCCAGAAGGGGGGGACGGTGGCAAGGTCACAGACATGGAGGTCGCCCAGGTGTCGAACCATGATTCTGGAACGGCAAAGGCCGACGGTGAAACTCATCGCATGCCCTTTTGGTCGTGGCTGTGTGGGAGAAGACCGCATATCCAAAAGTTGAACTGACTTGACAATATCCCACTTGTTCGCCGGGAGAAGAGGTGAGGCTGACCACATGGCCGCCCCTTGAAAGGAGATGGATGAAAATGGCGAGTGTAAAATGCGAGAACTGCAATTGTCGGATCGGTTTCATGTCGTTCAGAAAGACCGCCTATGTGCTGGTGGACGGTGCTACCGGCTACAAGCATCACTTTTGCAGCCCCACTTGCAGTGATTTGTGGTGCAACGCGCAGGTCAAAAAGGGATATGTCGTCACGCGAGGCTCGGAGAACTGGGCTCGCGATAACGAAGGGTTCACTTTCTCGGAAGGAAAGTGCGTCTCCCATCCAGAGGAGCGGTCAGGAGCTGTTCCTGCGAACCGTTTTACCTGCCCAGGATGTGGCCAGGGAGCTACCGCACGCGACTCCAGCTTGTGTCCGAGTTGTCAACAGTTTGTGCACCACGACTGTGCCAGGAAGAGCTTTGTGACCTGGTACTGTCCCGTGTGCGACGTGGGGTTAATCGGACAGTCTTAGAAGTGGTTTGCTGTGTGATGCAGGCCTTGAAAAGAAGTAGCACTAGCATGAAGAACTATCTACACGCGGAGGCGAAGTTGGCCAGCGCTCATGAACTGGCCGAGAGATGGCAGTGCTACCCGTCCACCGTCTCCCGGCTTCTCAAGAAAGCCGGTATTCGTCCGTACTTCCTGGGGTCCGGAAAGAACGGCATGAAGCGATACCGCCTGGATGAAGTCGAAACATATATGGCGCGACGTCGAGCGCCTTAGTCAGTTGAGAATTGGGAAGGCCTGCCCCTGCGTGAGTTGCTGCTCCACCCCGAGCGCCGCAACTTGACAGCGCGACAGGCCTTCCATTTTTACCTGTATCTCATCCAACCCGGACTATAGCGAAAGCATGACGACTCTGGCCTTCGCGACCTCTCCGACCTCGGACGCGGCTGGCAGGAAGTTTACCGGCTTTCACTTCGGCAGGGACATCGAATTCAACTGTATCACGCATCTTCTCCGGGATCAGCGCGGCATAATGCCGGCGGCAAATCTCCGGGCTGTTCCCCATGAGTTCGCTGATCTTGTACAGCGACTCGCCCTTCATGGCCAGTTGGCTGCCGAAGGTGTGACGAAAGTCGAGGCAACCCCAGAGCAGACCCGCCTTAGAGTTGACGTCTGCAAGGGCGTGCGAGAAGTTATCGGGATGCCAACGCTTACCCTCCGGAGAAGGCAGGAACCAAGTGCAGTCCTTCTCCATTTGGTGTTCCTTGAGGATGGCCATCAACGCGTTCGAGATCGGTACTGCTCGGTTTCTCTTGGTTTTCGGTTGCCAGGTCTCCCCGCCCTCCGTCTTCGCCCGGACACGGATAATGCGCTGGCTGAGGTCAACATCCTCCTTCGTCAGCCACAGAGATTCCTCACGCCGCAGTCCAGCATAGATCAAGATGGCCGCCGCCGTCCGCAATACCGGGCGCGTGGCGAGCACCTCGAGTTGCTTACCGATGTCGTCAAGTTCCAGGTAGCGGATATTCGGCGCTGGCTCGGAAAGCCTCTCCACATTCTCGATCGGGTTGCGGGTGCCGCGAATGGGCGACACGAAGCCGTGGTGCTTGATCGCGTAGTTGAACACGACGTGAAGTATCTCTCGCGTACGATTGGCGGTCTTTGGGGAAATGCCATCCGTCTCGATCCGCCCGGAGATGAAGTGGTTAACGAGGCCCGGCGTCACGTCTTCGAGGTAGCGCACGGGAACACTGGATGCAGGAATAGACAGGTCTCCGTTCGCGCCCGAGGCATTCTCCTTTTCCGCTTCTCGTTCGGCCTTCGTCTTCAGCGCATCGCAGAGCGGGCCGAAGAACGTCCGCAGGTACGAGATGTCCGCGCGGTAGGAGGTCTTGCTACGTCGTTGCTGAAGATGTTGGCAGAAGACTTCCAGGAAGGGCACGATCGGCGTGCGACTCGGCAGTCCGAGTTGTCCGGAGGCGTGAAGCCCTTCCATTTGTTTGATCTTCAGCTTTGCGAGTTGTTCGCTCTCGGTGTCGAGGGATCGCTGGACGTTCTTGCCCCCGATGCGGTACTGGATCCACCACACGTCGCCCCGTTTGTACATGCTCGCCATGGGACATCTCCTTGCCGGTCATACCGGCGGTTCCCACGGCTTGCCCTCGTGTTCAGCCCGAAAATTACTACATTTTTACTACAGTGCTTCGGGCTTAAACTCAGAGGGACAAGCCTAAGTGCTTGTCCCTACGTGAGTTCGATTGGTAGCGGGGGCAGGATTTGAACCTGCGACCTTTGGGTTATGAGCCCAACGAGCTACCAGGCTGCTCCACCCCGCGTCATGTTTTACAGAAACCTTTGTACCACGCTAAGATGGAGTTGTCAAGCAATCGCCTCTGCCGACGCTTCACCCCTTTCGCCTCGCCTCTCCGCCAATCCCTTCATCAATCCCTTGTGGTGCGCAGCAGGTTCTAGGATAATGGCAACTTGAACGTTTGTTCGAACCCGCGTTGGTTGATTGAGACATCCCGGGGATGCAGGATCTTCTTTCCATACTCCAATCTTCGCCTCGCACCGCCGGTCTCCAGGAACAGTTGGAGGGGGGCGGCGGGGCGTATGTCGAGGGGTTGTGGGGCTCTTCGGCGGCGTTGCTGACGGCGACGATGGCCGAGCGTCTGGGGCGCGTGGCGCTGTGTGTGCTGCCGCAGATCGAGCAGGCGGAGGCGTTCGCCGAGGATGTGGCGCTCTTCTCCCCGAATCTGCCGATGCTCTTCCCCGCCTGGGAGACGCTGGCGGAGGAGGATGTGCCCGAGGCGGAGGTGCTGGGCCAGCGCCTGGCGGTGCTGAAGTTCCTGGCGGCGCGCCGCGATGAGACGGGCGCGGCGCCGGGCGGGAAGTTGATCGTTGCCCCGATTCAGGCGCTGCTTCAGCGGGTCCCCTCGACGGCGTTGATGGAGCGCAATACGCTGACGCTGCGGCAAGGCACGTCGATGCCGCTGGAGCAGGTGTTCGAGTGGCTGCTGGAGCGCGGGTTCAGATCGGTCCGCATGGTGGAGGCGCCGGGGGAGTTCAGCCGCCGCGGCGGAATTCTCGATCTCTACCCCTACGCGGGCGGCGCGCCGGTGCGCATCGAATTGTTCGGCGATGAGGTGGAGTCGATCCGCTCTTTCGATCCGGGGACGCAGTCTTCGGTGAGCGAGTTGCCGCAGGTGACGGTGACGGCGGTGCCTCGCCAGGCTGAGGCGCAGCGGGATTCGCCGGAGCGATGGTCCTCGCTGCTGGACCATTTGCCGAAGGACTCCTGGATCGCGCTGAGGGAGCCGGCGGAGATCATGGAGCGCGGGAAGGGGTTCGCCCAAGAGTCGCCGGGGGGGCTTCTGCCGGACGGGCTGGTGCTGTTCGGCACGCACCAGGCGCGTTTTCCGAGGCTTCACATGGCGGCGCTGCCGGGCGTCTTCAGCGGGCGGCCGGAGACGTTCCACGTGCATTCGGTGGAGCGTTTCGGACGCGATTTAGAGACGACGGTGCGCGAGCTGGAGTTGTCGGCCTCCGAGCGCGAACGGACGATTGTGCTGTGCGGCAATTCGGGGGAGAAGGAGCGGCTGACGGAGCTGCTCGCCGATTCCAAGCTGCTCGATGCGAAGAGCTTCGAGATACGCATCGGACATTTGAATGCCGGCTTCGACTGGACGGATCTGTCGCTGACGCTGCTGACGCATCATGAGATATTCCATCGGTACACCGAGCGGCGCGCTCCGGCGCGCTACCGGCACACGCGCGCCATCGACAGTTTCTACGACCTCCAGCCCGGCGACTATGTGGTGCACGTCGCGCATGGGATCGGCATGTTTCACGGCATGGAGTTGATCGAGCGAGGCGGCGTGCGCGAGGAGTGCCTGAAGATCGAGTATGCGGACAAGGCATTCCTTTACGTTCCGGCGACGCACATCGAGTTGGTGCAGAAGTACGTGGGGCCCGCCGAACATCGCCCTCCTGTGAACAAGCTGGGGACGCAGAGCTGGCAGTTGCGCAAGGAGCGGGCGGAGGCGGCGGCGCACGACATGGCGGCGGAGTTGCTGCGCATTCAGGCGATCCGCGCGGCGACGCAGGGGCTGCAACATTCGCCGGATACGGAATGGCAGCGCGAGTTCGAGGATGCCTTCCCGTACGAGGAGACGGAGGACCAGTTGCGCGTGGCCGACGAGGTGAAGCGCGATCTGGAGCGCTCCCGCCCGATGGACCGCCTGATCTGCGGCGACGTGGGATACGGCAAGACCGAAATCGCCATGCGGGCCGCGGTGAAGGTCGTGTTCGGCGGGGCGCAGGCGGCGGTGCTGGTGCCCACGACCGTCCTGGCCGCGCAGCACCTCCGGACGTTCAAGGAGCGGATGGCGGACTACCCGATCCGCGTGGAGATGCTCAGCCGCTTCCTGACCCACGGCGAGCAGGAAGAAGTTCTGGCCGCGCTGGCCGACGGCGAGGTGGACATCGTCATCGGCACGCACCGGCTTGTCCAGCCCGATGTGAAGTTCAAGAACCTCGGGCTGGTGATCATTGACGAAGAGCAGCGTTTCGGCGTGGAGCACAAGGAGCGCCTCAAGCAATTGCGCGCGACGGTGGATGTCCTGACGCTGACAGCCACCCCCATCCCGCGCACGCTGCACATGTCCATCCTGGGGCTGCGCGATATCAGTTCGCTGGATACCCCGCCGCGCGACCGGTTGGCGATCCACACCCGCCTGATGCGCGCCGACCCGCAGAAAATCCGCCAGGCGATCCTCCACGAACTCGCGCGCGACGGGCAGACCTTCTTCGTGCATAACCGCGTCGAGACGATTGATCACCGGACGCAGCAGCTCAAGGAGCTTCTCCCGGAGGCGCGCTTCCTGATGGGGCACGGCCAGATGAAGGAACATGAACTGGCCGACGTGATGCGCGATTTCGTGGACCACAAGGCGGACGTGCTGGTCTGCACGACGATCATCGAATCGGGGCTGGACATCCCGAATGCCAACACCATTCTGATCGACCAGGCGGACATGTTCGGCCTGGCGGAGTTGCACCAGTTGCGCGGGCGCGTGGGCCGCTACAAGCACCGCGCTTACGCGTACATGCTGCTCCCGGCGGACCGGCCGCTGACCCCGGTGGGGGAGAAGCGGTTGAAGGCCATCGAGGAGTTCTCGGAACTGGGAGCCGGGTTCCGCATCGCCATGCGCGACCTGGAGATTCGCGGCGCGGGGAATATCCTCGGGCCGGAACAGAGCGGGCACATCGCCGCCGTGGGGTATGACATGTACTGCCGCATTCTGGAGAGCACGGTCCGCCGGATGAAGAACGAGCCGATCGAGGAGCGGCGCGACGTGTCGCTCTCCCTCGGGGTCGAGGCGCGTCTTCCGGAGGAGTACCTGCCCGACCCCGCACAGCGGATCGACATGTATCGCAAGCTCTACCGCGCGCAGGACCCGAACGATATCGAGGCGCTTCGGCGCGACCTGCGCGACCGCTACGGTCCCTGGCCCGAGCCGGTGACGCACCTGTTGACCGAGGTCCGCTTGCGCCAACTCGCGCAGAAGGCGGGAGTTGAGGGCCTGCACCTGCAGGAGAACCTGCTGGTGGCCAAGGCCTCCGACGCGCCGCGCGCGATGAAGGTGCTTTCGGCCACCGGAATGATCTGCCGGTTGATTGACGACACGACCATCAACGTCCGCCTCCCCCGGACTCGAAAAGCGGGTGAGAACCTGCTATCCTTCCTGGTGCAGGCAATCGAGCGGGCGTTGGCCAATCTGGCCGCCCGCGGCATGGAGGTAGACGCGCCCAAATGAAGAAACTCATCGTTGTGGCCCTCTTGTCCGCACTGGCATTGATCCCCCGCGCCGCGCGCGCGCAGGATGACGTCGGCAGCGCCATCGTGGCCATCGTGAACAAGGATGTGATCACCAGCAAGCAGGTGCTCGACCGCGCCGATGCGATGATGAAGGAATCCGGCGCCACCATCCCCGCCGCGCAGCGCGATGAGGTGCGCCGCAACATCATCCGCGACAGCGTGCGCGAGCTTGTCGAGGAGCGCCTGTTGCTGGCCGAGGCCCGCCGGCTGACGGACGCGTTCCCGGCGGTCAACAAGTACATCGACAAGGAGGTCGAGAAGCGCGTTGAGGATGACCGCCGCGAAGCCGGGGGGGAGTTGGCGTTCCAGGACAAGCTCAAGTCGATGGGGCAGACCGGCGTCGGCTACGCCGAGAAAATCCGCGAAGACCTCCTGCGCCGGCAGGTGTTGATCCAGTTCGTCATGCGCGATCTGACCGCCGGCCCGGCGGAGCTTCTGGAATACTACCACGCCAACCCGGAGCCTTGCCGGGAAGCGGCGCAGGCAAAGTACCGGCAGATCTTCGTCCCCTTCTCCAACTTCGGCGGCGACCACGACAAGGCGGCAAAGCAGGTGGCGGAGATTGTCGACAAGCTGGCGAAAAATTACGATTTCGCCGAGTTGGCGAGGAAGTATTCGAATGACGGCCACGAGGCGGAGGGGGGGCTGTGGGATTTCCAGAAGCAGGGCGCGCGTCCCGAGGCGATTGACAAGGCGCTCTTCTCGCTGGAGCTGGGCAAAGTGAGTGATCCGATCGAGTCCGACAAGGGGTTCACTCTCCTCAAGGTGGAGGAGCGCAAGCCGGGGCGGCTGCGTCCGTACGAGGAGGTGCAGCCGCTCATCGAGAAGATGCTGCTGGCGCAGAAGCGCTCCGAGCGGTACGACGCGCTGATGAAGCGCCTGTACTTGGAGAATTACGTCGAGATCATGGAGATGGCCGGCGCGGCGAAAAGAGAGGACGCAGCGACGGGCGCTCCACACTGACGGAATCGGTCGGGCGATTCCGTCAGCCGGACTTCTCCTTCCCGCCGGTCTTGCTTGTTGAGACTCTGTGCTGCCAGACCTGGTCTTCCATGACGACCTTCTCGCCGATGTATTCGAGCGACTCCTTCCAGTACTTCTTGGACTCCAGCGGCTCCTCGTCAAGCTGCCAGTACTGAGTCATGCGGCGCTCCCGGATGCGCGGCGCTTTCCCCTTTTCCCGCAGGTACTTCTCCAGCGCTTCGGGGGATATCTTCGTCTTCGGTTTGAAGTCGCCTGAGGTGACGTAGCGAAGCAGCGATTCGAAGAGGGCGCACGCTTCGGGGAGGCGGCTGCTCACGCCGGTGAAGTTCAAGCCGCTGACCAGCAGCCGCCCCTTGCCGACGCGCAACTCGCATAGATATGCGAACTTACGCAGCGTGTACGCCGGCATCAACTCCCGGAGACCATAGGAGTAAACGTCGAACCGGTCGCGCGTCGGCTTGTCCACGCCCTGCATGATCGGCTCCAGCGCGATGGGGAAATCATCCAGAGAGACCTTGTCGCAATCGTTCACGAGCCCCTGGAACTGCAGGTCCATGAAGCCGTCGTGCGGGAAGCCCTCCAGCGCCTTGCTCTTGCGCAGGAACGCCCCGCAGTTGTGGCCGCGATCCCAGATCACCGTCTTGAACCGGTCCCACGTGGCGGGGAGGTAATACTCCTCGCGGGGGGCGTTGCGGTCCCGCCGGTCGCGCGTCTCCGGCACGCGGTAGAGCATCAGCACGTCCCCTCCGTCCGCGAGGTGGCGGATCACCTGCGCGTTGAAGCGGTTGGCGATGAGCAACTGCTCCGGCTTCTCCAGGCTCCCGCGCGATTCGATCTGCGGGTAGCGCGAACGGAGGTTCACCTCGTCCAGCGCCACGGTCGCTTTCATCGCCGGCAGCGATTCGGGCCGGTCCGGGTAGAGCCAGAGGTCGTAGCAGTTCTCGATGCGCTCCGCGCCGGCCATTCCTTCCAGCCGGCAGGTCAGTTCCAGCGCCTCGGGGCGCTCGATCCGGGGCAGGTTGATCGTGATGCGGCAGAGTTCTCGCCGGCCGCGCTCGTTCAAGTCCATGCGCCCGAGCTTGCCGGTGATGTCCACCGCTGGCCCGCTCTTGCTCTTCAGGCTGAACTGGAATTGCGCCTCTCCCTTGATCTCCGCCGAGAAGTGCGACAGGAGCACGGGGATCACCAACTTCTCCCCCTCGAAGAAGGTGCGACGCGGCAGGTCGGCCAGCAGAACGGTGTCGCCGTTGAACTGCAGGAATTTCTCTCGGTCGATTCCCTGCGGGTCGTCGAAGCAGTCTACGACGCCGTTGGAATTCTCGTAGCGGTCCGTATCGGAGAACTGCAAGAAGTGGAAACCGCTCAAGAGCCGGCTGCGCCGCGCCCCCTCGATCCCCAGCTTCCAGCCGATGAGTTGGAACCGCCGGCTCGCTTCGAACATCAGGGGGTAGTCTTTCTCCAACCCCTTGAGCG
This sequence comes from uncultured Planctomycetota bacterium, assembly GCA_903901045.1. Lineage (GTDB taxonomy): Bacteria > Planctomycetota > Brocadiia > CAIUPP01 > CAIUPP01 > CAIUPP01. The sequence goes on along the minus strand of CAIUPP010000099.1, from coordinate 22,510 downwards.
CGACCAATTTGCGCAACTCCGCGATCCACCACGGTTTCTCCGCCTTGAACTTGGCGAACTTCGTTTCGAGCGCGTCCAAGTCGCGCAGCGCGATGTAATGGCAGATCTCGTGCGCCACCACCGGACGGGGCGTGGGGATCACGCGCGTGAGGCGGTAGGTGGGATTGTCCTCGCGGTCCTGGTCGATCAGCGGCAGCTCCGTGCAGGAACCGTAGATCAGCCAGTTCTGGGTGTTCTCGAACATCCCGTAATCTTTGCCGAAGGGGAAGAAGTAGCTCATGAACTGCACGTCGAAATCCACCGCCTTGCGGTCGAATTCCCCGCGCGAGCAGGTGTCGATGAACAGGCGCGTGGGATCCAGTTGCCTGGTCAGTTCGTAGATTTGTGCGCAGCGCGGGTTGCGGCCGGGGTGGTCGATCTCGTTCCCCATGCAGTAGACCATCAGCGACGGATGGTTGCGCAGTTGGCGCACCATGTCGCTCCATTCCGCCTCGTTGAGCAAGTCCCCCTCGAACATCATCGTCTTGCGCTCTTTCTGATACTTGCCATAGTACTTGCGCATCTCGATGTGGATGAAGATGCCCAGCTCGTCCGCCGCCTCAAAGCATTCCGTCGGCGGGATGACGGAGTGGAAGCGGATGAAATTGAAGCCGTGCGCCTTGGCCGCGCGGATGTTCTTGACGTAGTACTCCTTGAGCGGCAGCTTCTCCAGGTTGGGGTGGTCGTGCGCCTCGCGCCCGCGGATGAAGCCGCGGACCAGGAAGCGCTCGTTGTTGACGAAGAGCCCCTCCGGCGTCGCTTGAATCCTGCGCATGCCGAACGGCTGCGCCACCTTCACCCGCTTTCCCTTGACCTTCAGGGTCAGGCTCAGCTTGTAGAGGTGCGGCGTGTTGACGTTCCAGGGTTTGAAGTCCGGCAGCGCGGCCTCGAAACGCGCCGGCTTGTTCGAGGCGGTCTTTGCGCTCCCGGAATCCACCCGCTTCCGCCCATCGAGAACCTCCCATTCAACCCCTTCGCATCCGTCCGGGGCGGTGAAGCTGACGATGGCGCGGGAACGGTCGTAGTCGGGCTGAACGAAGAGGTCCGCAAGCGGGTGGTCCATGTGAATCCTTTCGGTGCTTACCTGCAAAAAACGCTGTGGTTCAGCGAATGCGAAAATCATCCCGTGTTCGCTCGGTTCCTGTCGGGTCGAGGTGGGGACACAATAACTTTCCAAAGGAAAGTTTTGTGTCCCCACCGGCTCGGCCTGCCAACCGGCATGGTTTCAACAGAGCAAAACAGGTTCTAGTCTGTCCTGCGGCCCACATTCTTGTCAAGCCATCCGGGCGGGCGGGCTCTTGCAAGTGGGGGGGCGAGGTGCTTATAGTATATAAGTCAGCGGGCATCTATCTACAGGTTTTTCGGGAGGTATGGGATGGGCGCTAAGAAGATTGCGGCGGTGGCCGTTCTGATCGTTGTGATCGTGATCGCGATCATCTTCATGGCGAAGCGCGCAGGGTTGTCCACCGGCGGGCCGACGCCCCCGAAGTGGGTGCTCGAGCAGCCGGTCGAGCGAATCGACATGAAGAGCGGCGAGGTCATCACCAAGCAGTTGCAGGAGTGGGAGAAGCTGGGGCAGAAGGATGGCGCGTACAAGAGCCCCACCTCGGGCGACTACACCATGGTCAGCCCCATGACGTGCGCCGCGTGCAAGGCGAAGATCCCGAGCCCGATGCCGCCGGCCGATCTTGAGAAGGGCGCTGATCCGGGCGCCCGGGCGAAATGGGAAAAGACGGTCAAGTGCCCGAAGTGCGGCAAGTGCCCATTCGGGGCGTTGTAATCGGCAGAATGACTCACGCGCTGGAATAGCGGAACGGGCGGCCTCATCGCGAGGCCGCCCGTTTCATTCCTGCCATCCTCCGCGGGTTTCCGAAGCCGGGAATCCTCGCCCATGCCCTCCCAAGAGCCACCGGGGAGGCTTTGCGCGCCATCGCCGGCTGACTTGTCGCGGCAGGCGCGGCGGGGGAGAAGGCGCTGCCCGCCTAAGATTGGCAAGAACCTGATTTGCATGACCGCTGCCTGCCCGGTACAATCCCATCGCTGCGCGACTCCAAGCCTGGACGGCTGCGAGAGTCTTTGCGAAAGAATCGGCTATCGGCCTATCCGGAGGAGCTGCCTATGCCCGCCGCACAAGACGAGGGTCTGCCGCTGTTGTCCAAGGTGCGCAATTACCAGGACAGCAAGCGGGTTCGCGCCCTGGGCCTTTATCCCTATTTCCGGCCTATTTCCTCGGCACAGGACACTGAGGTCATCGTCAACGGGAAGAAGGTCCTCATGCTCGGGTCGAACAGCTACCTGGGCCTGACCAACCACCCGGAGATCAAAACCGCCGTCAAGAAAGCGGTTGACAAGTACGGCTCCGGCTGCGCGGGCTCCCGGTTCCTCAACGGCACCCTGGACATTCACATCCAGTTGGAGGAGGAGCTGGCGAAGCTGACCCGCAAGCCGGCGGTGCTGCTCTACTCCACCGGCTTTCAGACCAACCTGGGCGTGATCAGCGCGCTGGTGGGGCGCAAGGAATACGTCATTGCCGACAAGGATGACCATGCCAGCATCGTGGATGGCTGTATGCTCTCCGGCGGCGAATTCCTGCGTTTCCCCCACAACGATATGGCCGGCCTGGAGAAGAGGATCGAGCCGCTGGACCCGGCGATCGGGAAGCTGATCGTTGTGGATGGTGTCTTCAGCATGGGGGGGGACATCGCTCCATTGCCGAAGATCGTCGAGATCGCCGAGAAGTATCGCGCCGTGGTCATGGTGGATGACGCGCATGGGCTGGGCGTCCTGGGGGAGAATGGGACCGGCACGGTCAGCCATTTCGGAATGACCGACCGGGTGCACCTGATCATGGGGACCTTCAGCAAATCGCTCGCCTCCCTGGGCGGCTTCATCGCCTCCGATGCCGACACCATCGAGTTCCTCCGGCACAACTCGCGGGCGCTGATCTTCAGCGCCAGCATGACCCCCGGCAACGCCGCCGCCGTCCTGGCCGCGCTGAAGATCATGGCGCGCGAGCCGGAACGGCGCGAGGCGCTCTGGCGCAACACCCGCATGATGCGGGATGGGCTGAAGGGGCTCGGCTTCGACACCGGCGTGTCGGAAACCCCGATCATCCCCATCCACACCGGGGACGCGCTGCGAACTCTCAAAATGGCCATGCGCCTCCAGGAGGAGGGACTGTTCGTCAACCCGGTCGTCCCGCCGGCGGTCCCCCCCAACGGCGCGCTGACCCGCGTCAGCCTGATGGCCAGCCACACGGAAGCGCAGATATCCTTTGCGCTGGAGAAGCTGCAGAAGGTCGGGAAGGAACTCGGCATCATCTGAGGCGGGGGGCTTTCGATAGGTAATGCCTCAGTTGCGGTCGGGGATACGCGACAGGGTCTGGCTCATTTTTGCGGAGCAAAAAATGTGCCTGACCCTTTTCCGGATGAAGGGGTCAGGCATCTTTTCGCAACGGCGAAAAGCAGCCAGACCCCGGCCCTCCTGACCGTAACTGAGGCGTTACTCCGACAGGAATGGGCGACATGCAGATTCACGTTCAGTCGGTGGCGTCGCGCCGCGAGATGGATGAATTCATCAAGTGGCCGATGCGCCTCTATCGCAACGACCCCTTCTTCGTCCCGCCGCTCCTGGTGGAGCGCAAAGAATTCTTCGGCCCGAAGAACCCGCTCTTCACGTTCACCGAGGTCGCCTATTTTCTCGCCAAAGGGGAGCAAGGGCGGACCGTGGGGCGCGTGACGGCGCACATCAACCGCCGCCATAACGACTTTGCGGGGGAGCGCGCCGGGTTCTTCGGCTTCTTCGAGTGCGTCGAGGACCCCGCCGTCGCCGCCGCGCTGATGAGCGCCGCCGAAGTGTGGCTCCGCGAGCGCCACATGTCGGTCATCCGCGGGCCCTTCAACTTCTCCACCAACGAGGAATGCGGTTTCCTGGCGGAAGGGTTCGACAGTCTGCCCGCGCTGATGATGCCCTACACCCCGCGTTACTACCTCGACTTCATGGAATCCCTTGGCTATCACCGCGCCAAGGATCTTCTGGCATACAACTACGCCTCCATCGGCCGCATCCCCGACTACCTGGTCCGGTTCGCGGACCGCGCGCGGGAGAAGACGCAGGTGACGGTGCGGCCGCTGGACATGCGCCGCTTCAACGAGGAGGTGGAGCGCATCTTCGATGTCTACAACCACGCCTGGGAGAAGAACTGGGGATTCATCCCGATGACCGCCGAGGAGTTCCGCTTCACCGCCAAGGGGCTGCGGCAGATCATCGACCCGGACCTTGCGGTCGTTGCGGAGAAGGAGGGGCGCGCCGTCGGCTTTTCGCTGGGACTGCCGGACTTCAACCCGATCTTCAAGAAGATGAACGGCCGGCTCTTTCCCTTCGGCCTGCTGCGCTTCCTGCTGGGCCGGCGCTCCATCCGCCGCGTGCGCATCATTACCCTCGGCGTGATCGAGGAGTTCCGCCACTCCGGCGTGGAGACGCTGCTGATCTACCACACCTTCAAGAACGGCCTGCCGAAAGGGTACGACAGTTGCGAGATGTCCTGGGTGCTGGAGGATAACCACATGGCGCGCCGGATGTTCGAGCGCGTCGGGGCGAAACCGTATAAGAGTTACCGCATTTTCGAGAAGCCACTATGAGAGTTCTATTGACCGGCGCCAACGGGTTTGTGGGCAGCCACATTCTGGACCGGCTCTGCGCGGGGGGGTGCGCCGTCAGCGCGCTGCTCCGGGGAACGAGCCGGACGAACTTCATCGCCGAGCACCTGCCGCACGTCGAGGTCCGCCAGGGATCGCTGAGCGACCCGGATTCGCTGGAGCGCGCCTTGCAGGGGGTGGACTGCGTGATCCACTGCGCCGGGAAGACGAAGGTCGTTCATACTCCCGAGTACTATGAGGTGAACGAGGCGGGGACGCGCAACCTCGTGCGCGCCGTCAGCAAGGTCCAGGGGGGCGTCAAGCACTTCATCCACATCTCCAGCCTTGCCGCGAACCACCCGGCCGGGCCCGCATCCCCCGCGCTGGAGAGCGACACGCCGCAGCCCGTCTCCGAGTACGGCAAGAGCAAGCTGCGGGCGGAGGAGGCGGTGCGCGAATCCTGCCGCGCGCCATTCACCATCCTGCGTCCTGCGGCGGTGTACGGACCGCGCGACACCGATTTTCTGAGCGTCTTCCAGTCCGTGCGCTGGCACGTGGCGCCGCTCATCGGCGGGGGGCGCATGCCGTTCAGCCTCATCTACGCAGGAGACGTCGCCGAGGCGGTCGTCGCCTGCATCGAGAACCCCGTGGCGTATGGAAAGACGTACCATCTTGCCTCCCCCGAGCCGAGCAACGCGCGCGAGTTCATGCGCGAAGCGGCCGCCGCCATGAATGTCCGCACCCTGCCGATCCCGGTGCCGGCGGCGGCGCTTTACCCGCTGTGCCTTGCCCAGGAACTGCTGGCGCGCGTCACCGGCAAGCCGGGCATCCTCACCCGCCAGAAACTCGTCGAATTGAAGGCAGGCGGCTGGGTCTGTTCCGTGGAAGCGATTCGCCGCGATCTCCACTTCGCCGCCGCCGCCCCCTTGCAGGAAGGGATCGCGCGAACGGTGGACTGGTATGAGCAAAACGGGTGGATATGAACCGGGGTGAATGACGAATGACGAAGCCCGAATGACGAACCAAGCGGCCAATGAGCCCGACGCGCGGCCCGGTTTCTGCCGCCTCGACGGTTACACGTTCGTGGACTACGCGACGCAGGGGTATGTGCTGCTCGTGGGGTTGATGGTGCTGTTCCTCTACCACGGCGACCCGGCCCGAAAAGCGCTCTTCCTGGCCTCCCACGGCGCCTGCATCCTCTTGGTCCAGTGGCTCATCCGGGCGCATGCGCGGCATCCCGGCAACCGCGCGCTGGACTTCCTCCGCCACTTCTACCCCATCCTCCTCTATTCCTTCTTCTATCGGGAGGTGGGGGAGATCAATCAGATGTTCGTCACGGGGTACCTGGACGGCTTCTTCATGCGGCTCGACCAGAGCCTGTTCGGCTGCCAGCCCAGCATCTGCTTCATGCAGAAGCTCCCTTATCTCCCTGTCAGCGAACTATTCTACATGTGCTATTTCTCCTATTACGCCATGATCGTGGGGGTGGGGCTGATTCTCTACCTTCGGGACAGGCTGTTATTCTGGCGCTACGTATCGATCATCTCCTTCGTGTTTTACATCTGCTACCTCATCTACATCATCCTGCCGGTGGTCGGAGCGCGCGTATTCTGCGTCGAGGTGCCGGGCTTCGATCGTCAGCAGTTCCCGGCCTTTCCGCTGGCCTACCCGGCAGGGCTGGACGCCGGGCCGTTCTTCAACGTCATGAAGTTCATCTACGCGCATATGGAAACGCCCGGCGCCGCGTTCCCCAGCAGCCACGTGGCGATTGCCTTGTGCACGCTTTACTTCTCCTGGCGGTTCATTCCGAAGGTGCGCTGGTTCCACCTGGTACTGGTGGTCCTGCTCAGCGCCGCAACGGTCTATTGCCGCTATCACTACCTGGTGGACGTGTTTGGAGGGGTGCTGACGGCAGCGGCGCTCATACCGCTGGGAGAGTGGATGTACCGAAAAAGCAGCATGGGAGGCAAGTAGAGGGGGGCCGCCGGAATCAGCGTACGGATTCAACGTTCAACGCGGTGCGCACCTGATTCGACGTTCAACTTTCAACGTCCAATGAACGACAAGAAGAACACAACGAACTACGGATAAATAGGTGACTGTCCCCATTTATTCCATTTATCCTATGACCCCGATTCCTTATGTCTCATACGATCAATTCCCCGACAATCCATGTCGTGAGAAATGTCGCCAGAACAGAGGAGAGAAGCACCCATATCATTGCGGCTAAAACAAGGGTGACGCCGAGGCGGTTGGGCCATGACATGGAGCGCTTCTGTTCTTCACATCGCAGGTACCAGACTTGGAATGCGGCGAAAGCCGACAAGACACCCCACGCATTGCCGACTCCAAGGATTCCTCCTACGCCCAACCCGACACCCACCCCCAGCGCCCCTGCCTGCTTGCCGGCGCTGATGGCCATCCCAAGCGCTGCTCCGATGGATATGACCGCGATCACGTACTGAATCGGAATGCCGGTCTTCCTGACGGGCGGATCAGTGTGGGGCACAGGCTGTCTCCAGATAAATAGATAAATAGGGACAGTCACCTGTTTCCCGATGGTCCATCATATAGGTCGTGTGACTGCCCCTATTTATCAGGTCTCAGTCCAGCGTGAATCCACCTCGCCGGTAGATCGCCAGGGCGCTATCCACTGAGGCCGGGTCGAACTGCGTGCCACGGTTGCGCGTCACCTCCTCCATGGCCTTGTCCATGCCCAGGGCGGCGCGATAGGGGCGGTGCGAAGCCATGGCCTCGACCACATCGGCGACGGCGATGATTCGCGCTTCCACCAGGATCTGCCCCCCCGAGAGCCCCTGCGGGTAGCCGGTGCCGTTCATGCGCTCATGGTGCTGGCGCACGATCTGCGCGATGGGCCAGGGGAATTCAATCCCTTTCAGAATATCGTAGCCGACTTCGGAGTGCTGCTTGATAATCCCCATTTCCATCTCGCTCAGTCTGCCGGGGTTGCTCAGGATCTCCGACGGCACCGAGATTTTGCCGACGTCGTGCACCAGTCCCGCCAGGCGCACCGCTTCCGTCCGCTCTTGCGCAAGGTTCATCTCGGCGGCCATCAAATGCGCCATGTTCGCCACACGCCGCTGGTGGCCGGCGGTGTAGGGATCGCGGCGTTCCACGATGGAGGCCACGACCTCGATGGTTCCTCCCAGCACCTTCTCCAGCTTTCCGAGCGCGTGCTTCAACTGCTCTTCGACGCGCCGGTGCTGAATGATGCCTGCGAGCACCGCGGCCACGGCCTGGAGGAACTCGACATCCTTTTCCTTGAGGGCGTGTCCGTCTTCGAGGTAGAGGTTGATGACTCCCAGCGTGGTGCCGCCCATAAGGATCGGCACGCAGTAGTGGCCGTGCGGGAGCATTCCGGGGAATGTTATGTCGTGCCGGTCGTCAAGGTGCTCGGTGTGCGCCGGGCTGCGCGCCGCCGCCGCCCGGCCGCATATGCAGCGGCCAAACGGCACGCGCGCACAGGCCTTCTGCAGGGCCGCGGGCATTCCGCGCTGCGCCTTCATCACCAGCACCTCGGGGGTTTCTTCCACCAGAAAGATGGCCCCTTTGGACTGAAGCGCCAGCCAGGATACGGAGAAAACCTGCTCCAGGACGCGCTCCAGGGTGTCTTCGAGAGAATCGCCCGTCAGCGACATTTGCAGCAGCCGCGCCAGGACGTGTCGCGCGGCATTGGGATCCCGCACTCCGCTGTCGAAGACATCGTCGTCCGCCGATTGCGCGTCAATCCTGGCATTGGTCATTGGCGGTTACCCCGCAGTCAAGCCACTCGTTCGCTCACCAGTCCATGCGCGCCGGTCCTCGTGCATTCTACCGGCGGTCCGCCGCCGCCGCAACGGGGGCATCGAAACATTCGCCCCCGCAGGCCGTTGCTTGACGCAACCTGTCGCGGGGCTATAATGGGGGGAAGGGGATTCTGTTGACGCTGCCTCTGGCTGTGGAGAAAACGCTGATGTGCCGTTCCACCCGAATCGCCTGCCTGATGTTCGTCGCACTGCTTTGCACCGCCTTCACAACCCGTTTCCTCCATGCGCAGGGTGGGTCGGCGGCCCAGCCGCCCGCGCCGGCCGCCTGGCAGTATGAATTCCTCCCCGACGCGCTCCAACCCTCCTTCGATTTGCGATTCAAGGTCGTCTTCGATGGAAGCGCCGCCCCGGCCATGCGGCTTCTGCTGGGGCAGGACGCGAAGGAGGCCTTCTTCGTCGAGGCGGGCCGCCAGGGAATCAGTTCCGGCCGCATTCGCGCGGGCATCGAATCCGCAAGCCAGATGTTGAAAGCGATCCCTGCCGCCGCGCTGAGCGGGAAGACCCTGGTGCTCGAGAAGCGGCCGAACCGATGGAGCCTGATCGCGGATGGGCAACTCCTCGCGGGCGGCGATCTCTCGGGGCAGGTGGATAAAGTCGCTTTCGGCGCGCGCGGCGAGGCGCTCAAGGTCTCCGACCTGCGCTATCAGCCGGCGCCGGATATCTACTTCACTGATACCTTCATGCGCACGCCGGATGATCCCACCAATTGGACGGAGTTGAGCGGGAGCTGGCAGGTGAGCGTTATGCGCGACCCGCTCCTCTCGGCTAACGCCTTCTTCTACAAAGCCACCGCCACGAAGCCCGCAGCGCCGAAGGCGGATGCCGGTGCGCCGCCTGCTGCTCCGGCTGCTGTGCCGCCGCCCGCGAAGCCGGTTGCGCCGACCGCCGCAGTGCAGCCCGCCTCGCCTGCGGTTGGCGCTGCCTTGGTGGGGGACTGGTTCTGGAGCGACCTTCGTTTCAGCGTCGCTTGCAGGCCCGCCGCTGCCGGGGCCGCCGGGTTCTACCTGTGCTATCGCGGGCCGGAGGATTACTACCTCTTCCGCTGGACGAGCGCGGACTCGCCGAAGCCGGTCAAACAGGTGATTCGCCGGATCGCCGGAAAGGAAAGCGTGCTGGCGGAAGCCCCCGGAGGCTACACGCCCGACCAGTGGGTCAGCCTGAGCGCCCTGACCGGCTGCGGCTGGGCGCAGTTCTCCCTGGATGATACGCCGGTCTTCACTCTGCGCGATTCCGGTCTGACGTACGGCCAGGTGGGACTGCATGTCGAGGGGCCTGCCGAGGCCGCATTCGACGACGTGCTGGTGGAGAGCCGCCGCGCGGATATGCTCGATTTCAGCGAAAGCTACCTCCGGCGCTGCCTCTCCTCCGGGGGGGAATGGATGCCGCTGGCTCGCGCAACGTGGGACCCCGAAGCGTGGCCGGGCGGCGTTGTGGTCGAGTCCCCGGCCCAATCCCGCCTGATGTGGGGCGAGCCGGACTGGCGCAATTACCAGTTGCAGGCCCAATTGGGCCCCTGGGAGAATGGGACGATGGGGCTGGTCTTGCGCTACCAGGATGAATTGAACTACTGCACCGCCCGATGGGTGAAGGCGGAGAAGGAACTCATCCAGATCTGGCGTCGCGAGGATGGCAAGGAGACGCTCCTGGCCGAAACGCCCGCCCCGGCGGGAGAGGGACAGCGCCGGTTCGCCGTCGGCACCGATGGGTGGGACATCACGGTCTCGGTGGATCGCATCCCGGTGCTTACGACGGCCGATTACGACTTCCCGCGCGGCCGCATGGGACTCTTTGCGGAGGGGGTTGGGCTGGGCGCTTTCTCCGAAGTGATGTACGACTTCCTCCCCGGTCGCACGCCGGTCGTGAATACCCACGAAGCGTTCGCCGCCGAGACGAGCATGTCCATCTGGTCCGACGCGCTGAGCGACTGGGAGAAGAAGCCTCTCAAGGAGACGGGCAAGAAAGAAACCGATTTCTGGTGGCGGCGCACCCCGTTTGAAGGGGATGTGCGCGTGGATGCCCGCATGACGGAGTTGCCGCCGGTCAAGGCGGAGGTTGGCCTCGTGCTCAATGGCAATGGCGAACTGTTGCCCGGCGAGATGGCGCCCGGTGTGGCATCGTCCAAGGGGGCTGCGCAGCCCGCCGCCGGCGAGGTGATCGAGAGCCGGCCGGCTGAAGGTTACCTGGCCCGCCTCTCGCGTCCGGCAGCGGACAAACCCTGCAGCGTCGAACTGCTCAACGGCGGGGTTCTTCTGGGCCAGGCCGACCTGGACTGGAAAGAGGGCCCCATGTCCCTGAGCCTGATGCGGACCGGCGCGACGATCATCGTGGCTGCGGGCGGCAAGCCGCTCTTGTCCTGTTTGGAGGGGGTCGCACCGGCTGGCCGGCGCGTCGGCTGGTACAGCCGCGTCGCGGCGATCGAACTGAATGACATCGACATCTACAGCGACAAGCTGATGGACTACGGTTTCAATACCGCGCCCACCGACTGGCGGACCGGCGGAGGCATCTGGGAAGTCACGAACAAGTGGCAGTGCGACCCGCGCTGGTCCTTCTTCAGCGGGCGCAGCGCCGACCTGGCGGTCCTGTGGAACAAGCGTCCGCTGCGCGGCGATTTCACCATCGAGTTCTTCGTCGGCAACAAAATGGACCGCGACCGGGGCAACAGCTATGAGTACTCGCAGGACATGGACATCAGCGTCTGCGCCGACGGGAAGGATCTCACCAGCGGCTACAGCTTCCTCTTCGGCGGATTCGGCAACACCGTCACGGGGGTCTACCGGCAGGCGGAGCGCTGGGCTCTCCCGGCGGCGGGCCACGAAATCGTGATCGACCGCCGCAATCTCCACCGGAAATGGTATCATGTGGCCATCGCCCGCAAGGGAAATCAGTTTGAAATGCGCATCGATGACAAGCTGGTGCTCACGGCCACCGACGCGAATATGCTCCCCGGCGGCCACTGGGCGATCTGGACGTACAACAACGGATTGATGATCGCGCGCGTCCGCGTGACCGCCGAGGAGATCGGCCCGCGGGACTCGCCGGACATCGTCTGGCCTCCGACGACGCAGAAGCTTTACGGCGGCGTAAACTAAGGAGAAGTGGGGACACAATACTTTCGTCCGGGGGGGAGAACAGGTTTGGCGACGCCTCTTGCTCGGGCAAGAGTTCCGTGTTCCCATTCAGGCATTCAGGAGACCTTGCGCTATGGCAATCGACGGCGTTCAGACCAAGCCGCTCCGCGTGATTCCCGACGAGCGTGGCCGCCTGATGGAGATCCTCCGCGCCGACGATCCGCTGTTCCGCCAGTTCGGGCAGATTTACATGACGAGCATTTACCCCGGCGCGGTCAAGGCGTGGCATTACCATAAGCTCCAATACGACAACCTCGCCATCGTCAAGGGAATGCTCAAACTGGTCCTGTACGATGCCCGCCCCGGCTCCGCCAGTTGCGGCCAGGTGCAGGAGTTCTTCATCGGCGAGCACAATCCCCTCCTTGTGCAGGTGCCCCCGATGGTCTATCACGGCTTCAAGGGGATCGGGGCCGAGGAGACCCTCGTGATCAACTGCCCCACGGAACCGTACAACCGCTCCAAGCCGGACGAATACCGGCTCGATGCCCACGCGCCGGAAGTGCCGTACGATTGGGCGCGGAAGGACAGGTAGCGTCGTGTTCCATGCGGGTATGCCTTCTTGTTCGCACGCGGGCAGGCGAACGCGGGACGTGGCTGGAATGACGAATGACGAAGCCCGAATGACGAAGGAATGACCGAAACGGCAAATTCGAAAGCTGCGCGGTCGACTTTGTTCGCAGCGCAGAAAGCTTTACGGGGGTATCGTCGTTCGCCGTAACTTGAACGTCGGACGTTGAACGTTGGATGTTGAACGTTGAATCCGTTCATACATTACGCGGTCTACCTGTGGAAGAACCGCTGCTCAAACAATCTGACGACGCGCTCGACCGCCGGGACTTGATGGTCCTCGGCGCGTTCCTGCTCTTCCTGCTTCTCTTCTTTGCGCATGCCCTGCTGCAGCCCGGCGGAAGCGTCCTTGGCCGCGCCGCCGGCGACGCGCGCAGCCAGTTCTACGGATGGCGCGTTTTCGGCTTCGACCAGGTGCGCCAGGGGCACTTCCCGCTCTGGAACCCGTACGAATTCCTCGGCATGCCCTTCGTCGCCTCGCTCCAGTCCGCCATGTTCTATCCCTTCCATTGGCTCTGCGCCGTCATGCCCATGGGGCGGGGGATCAACCTGGGCATCCTGCTGAATCTCTTCTGCTCCGGCGCGTTCACGTACCTCTGGTGCCGGCGTCTGGGGCTGCGCTGGCAGGGGGCCGCCGTCGCGATGGTCGGCTACGCCTTCTGCGCGCAGCAGGTGTTGCGAGTGTTCGAGGGGCATTGGAGTTTCCTCGCCCCCATGGCCTGGACCCCGGCGATTCTGCTCTGCATCGAGGAAGCGCTGCGCGGCGGTTGGCGTCCTCTGGCGGTGGCCGGCGGCGCGCTGGCCGTCGCCATGCAGTGGTTCGGGGGAAACCCGCAGTACCTCTTCTACGGCGGCATCGCGGCGTTCCTGTACGTCATCGGCCGGCTGGTCATGGAACGCGCGCGCGGCAGCACCTTCGCCTACCGGGTCCTCGTCGAATTCGGCGCGATCTATCTGCTGGGCACGCTGCTGGCCGGAGCGCAAGTCCTGCCCGCCGTGGAGATGCTGGGGCTTTCCTCGCGCAAGGGGCAACTCACCTACGACTGGATTTCCCAGTACCCCATCCCGCCGGAGAACCTCGTGACGCTGCTCTCCCCCGACTTCTTCGGCGGCGACATCCCCATGCGCTACTGGGGGCGCTGGAACCTGTGGGAGAGCTCGGCGTACATCGGCGTCATCGTCTTCGCGCTGGCGTTCATCGGCCTCTGGCGGGGGCGCAGGAAGCTTGGGATTCTGGCGGGGCTGATCGCGCTCTTCTTCCTGCTGATGGCGCTGGGCAAGGCGACGCCGCTGCTGCGGATCTTCTACGAAACGCTGCCGGGGTTCGACCTGTTCCGCAGTCCGGGGCGGTATCTCTATCCGTTCAGCCTCTTCATGGCGCTGCTGGCCGGGATGGGAATGGACGCGCTGATGCGCGAAGCGCGCGAGGAAAAGCCCAAACCCGCGTGGCGTCCCTGCGCGTGGGTGATCGGCCTCGGCGCGGTGGCGCTTGTTCTGATCGGCGCGTTGCTCGCCGCGCCGATGGAGTCGGTGAAAGAGACTTGGTTCTCCTTCATGCGCTGGATGCTGAACATCGGGCCGGGGCAGCGGCTGTATCTGCCGCACGGGATCGTCAACGCCGGCTTCGTCGAACGCGCGCGCCTTTTCGCCGGGCTGGACCTTGTGCGCACGGGGTTGCTGCTCGGCGGCTTCGCCATCGTGCTCTGGCTTCTGCGCTACAGACGGCTCCAATGGTTCCTCCTCGGGACGCTGCTGCTCGTGGCGGCGGACGCCTGGAGCTTCGGCCACCGCTACATGGTCTCCTTCGACCCGTCCGCCGATGGCTTGACCCCCGGCGCCGTCCAGTACTTGAGCGAGAAGCCCGGCGCGCCGTTCCGTTTCATCCGCGCCGGCTGCTACGACTTCCCGCCGTGCGAGGGGATGGACCATGATTTGTGGTGCCTCGAAGGGGTGCAGCCGAACGTCCCCGCGCGCTTCCGCGACCTGTTCTGGACCATTCAGGAGATGGAGAAGGGACGGCAGAACACCGCGTACGCGGTGCGAACGGTTGTGCCCCCGCTGCTGATGCTCAACGTGCGCTACTTTGTCCAGTACAAGAACAACCCGGTCACGCGACAAATAGAGGGGCTGAAGGTTGGCGTTTACCAGGACGAGCGCATTCGCATCGACGAACTGCCGGTCTGGTTCCCGCGGGCGTGGCTGGTGCATTCGTACGCGGTGGTGCCGGACCCGGACGAAGTGCTGAAGCGCATGCTCAGCTTCAGCTATGCTCGCCAGGCGCTGTTTGAGAGCGATCCTCATCTCGCGCTTTCCCAGCCGCCTGTGCGCGAACCTGCGCCCGAGTTCACCGCGTATGAGGCGGACCGGCTGGCGCTGAAGGTGCGCGCCGGGAGCGACGCGATCCTCCTGCTGAGCGAGTTGCATTTCCCCGGTTGGGAGGCGACGGTGGACGGACGGCCCGTCGAGATTCTCCGCGCCAACTACGCCATGCGCGCCATCGCGCTCCCCGCTGGGGAGCATGAAGTGGAGTTCCGCTACCGTCCGGCCAGTTTCAGGAACGGACTGATCGCCAGCGGCATCGGGCTGATCCTCTGCCTTGCATTGACAGGATTCGGGCTTTGGCGCAGAAGGGGGGCGCGCGGGGCACAATGACGAATGACGAAACCCGAATGACGAATCAACCGCCAAAGCTCCTCGGACTGGACCGGCGTGACGCCGCTCTGATAGCTGCCCTGTTCCTGCTGGCCACCCTCGCATTCGGCCCATGGCTCTTTGCGCCGCCGGAGGCAGCCCCCGGCATACCCGGCCACGATGCCGAGACGCAGTGGTATCCCTGGCGCGCCTTCGCGTTCGACCAGATCCGCGCGGGGCATCTGCCGCTCTGGAATCCGTACATCCTCTGCGGGACGCCCTTCCTCGGCAACTTCCAGTCGGCGATGCTCTATCCGCCCAACCTGCTCTTCCTCATGCCGGATGTGGCGCGGGCGGCGCGCGACAGCCTGCTGCTGCACCTCTGGCTCTCGCTGCTGTTCACGTACCTGCTGGCGCGGCTGCTGCGCTGCGGGCGCGTGGGGTCGGCGGTGGCGGCGATGACGTTCACCTTCTGCGCAGCGCAATGGCTGCGGATACCGGCGGGGCATTGGGGGGTCTCGACGGCGATCCCCTGGCTGCCGCTGATTCTCTTCTGCGTCGAATGGCAATTCCAGCGTCCGGGGCGCTGGCCGGTGATCGTCGGCGGGCTCGCGGTGGGAATGCAGGTGCTCGCGGGGGTTCCGCAATATGTCTTCATCAGCGCCATCGCGGCGGGACTGTATGCGCTCGTGCGGGGCGTCATAGAATGCAGAGTGCAGAATGCAGAGTGCAGAATGCAGAATGGTGGAGCGCGCTGTCCCAGCGCGCTTGGCGTTGTTGTCGTTGAATCGCGAAGCAGAAATCAGAAATCAGAAATCAGAATTCGGACCTTCTCTGTGTCCTCTTTGCTAAGAAGTCTGCCGTGGGTCGAATGGGCCGGGTTCGTCGCGATGTATCTGCTCGGCGCGGCGCTCTCGGCGGTGCAACTGATCCCCGGCCTCGAGGCGGGGAGCTACGGTGCGCGCAGCCTGGCGATGCGCAAGGAATGGACCGAACTCTTCTCCCTCGCCCCGGAGAACCTCCTGACGATGCTCGTCCCCGGCCTCTTCGGCGGAACGGGGGGGAGTCCGTACTGGGGACGCTTCTACTTCTGGGAAATGAACGCCTATATCGGCGTTGTGGCGCTCGCGCTGGTTGTGGCCGCATTTTGCCTCATCAAGCCACGGCGCAGGACGATGGTTTTCGGCATCCCCGCGCTGATCCTTCTGCTGCTTGCGATGGGCAAACATACTCCGCTGATGGGGCTGGTCGGCGCGCTGCTGCCGTTCAGCGAGATGTTCCGGGGGGCCTCCAAGTTCCTCATGCCCTTCTCGCTCATGCTGGCGCTATTGGCGGGACTCGGCGCGCGGGCGGTGCTAGAGGCGGAACTCCGGCCGCGGAAGATATTGCTTCTCCCGCTCGTCGTCTATGTTGCATTAGCGGCTTCATTGCTGAACCTCCTGAACCATCCTGACGGGCTCATTCTCTCAGTCGGTTCCAGCGGCGAGATTCTCCCGTCAAATCAACCGCACACGACTGTTTCTATGGCTGAATTGTTCTGGGGCACAATGCATCAATCCTTCGTTATGCTCATGTTGACAGTCCTCCTCTTACTCTCGCTGGCCGCGTTCAAGGCGCGCTCCACGGGCCGACAGGCGGCCATCCTGGGTCTTGTGGCGCTTGACTTGTTCATCTTCACTCAGCAGTTCGCCGGAGATTGGGCGACTTTCTTCGCCGAGCGGCCCGGCGTGAACGCTTGTACGACCAACGGCGCGCAGGCTGCAACTAGGATTTCCTGCCCCGATATGTACAAGGAGAAGTTGGAGAATGGGGGCATGGTCTATCGGGTGCCCTTTGTAGGGGGGATTGAGCCGAACCCGCCGGTGCGGTACCACATTCTGGTCCGTACGGCCCTGGGACTTCCTCTGGACATTGCCCCGAGCGTGTACACTGTCGAGCAAGCGCCTGAATGGCTCCTGATGAATTGTGCCAACTCGGTGAATCCCCCCGGCATCACCCGACCCCCGCGCTCCACTCGCGCTATGCTTCTTTTCCAATCCATGAGCACCGCAAACGCTGCGGAGTCGCTCTCGCTCCTGCCCGCCACCGATCCGGCGAATGTGGCAATAATCGAGAACCCGGCGCTCGCGCCGATGGAGTCGAGCCTCCCCGGCAAGTCTTGCCCCATCACCTCCGCCGACTGCGACCACGTCGTCATCCAATGCGACGCGGAGCGCGAGGGGTGGCTGGTGCTGCGGGACAACTATTTCCCCGGCTGGGTTGCCAGGGTGGATGGGGCGGAGAGCCCCATCGAGATCGCCAACTTCAGCTTCCGCGCGGTGCGAGTTCCGGCGGGCAACCATGTTGTCGAGCTCGCCTACCAGCCCACCTCCTTCCGGATCGGCCTGGCGCTGAGCCTCATCGCGCTGCTTGTATGCGGTGGGCTGGGGGTGGAGGAGTGGAGGAGGAAGAGGAATTAACGGCGGGGAAACCACGGATGTACACGACGGATACGAAGCAAGATAGCGATTACAACGCACACTCCCTGCCGTCTTCACACGTCCGCGCCTCTGTCCGCGGTTAAGGCCGTTGTTCTCCTCCTTCCGTATCCGTGTGCATCGGTGCCCATCCGTGGTTCCCTTCGTTCCGCCGCCGCAATCCCTTGAGCTTTCCATGCTGCCGTGTTACGATGACCGCCCGTAGACCACGTTCCATAATCCCGGAGGCCCCGTGACCCGCATTTTTCGCAACCGGCTTCACGCAATCCTCGACGAACTCCATGATATTCTCGAACGCGTGGACCCGAAGGAAGTGGACCGCCTGATCACGGCGCTCCAACGCGCCGAGAAGGTGTTTATTTACGGCCAGGGGCGCACGGGCCAGATGAGCCGCGCCTTCGCCGCGCGCCTGATGCACCTGGGGATGAACGTCCACTTCGTCGGCGACACCACCACCCCGCGCATCAGCCGGCGCGACCTCTGCCTGGTGAACTCCGGCACGGGCACCACGCGCTTCGTCTATCACGTCGCCTCCGTCGCCAAAGAGGCGGGCGCGAAAGTGGCGACGATCACGGCGCACCCGGAGGCGCGCATCGGCCAGATGGCGAATATCGTTGTGACCGTCTCGGCCCCCACCAAGGGGGAGGCGCGCCCGCACCGCGCGTCGCGCCAGCCGCCCGGCTCACTCTTCGAGCAGGCCGCGCTGCTGCTGATGGACGCCATGGTGCTGGTGCTGATGGAACGCATGCACATCACGCCGCGCGCCCTGGCGCGCCGGCATGCCAACATTGAATAGCGAAAAGGAACCGCACATGACCGATCAGTCGGAGACGCCGCCCCCCGATCAAGCGCCCGAGCAATTCCCCGAGTTGGTGCCGTCCGGTCCCAAGCCGGCCCCCATCGACTGGCGCCTGATCGCCATCGTCGCGGTGGCGGTGATCTTTCTCGCCGCGGTCTTTATCAACAAGAAGTTCTACAGCAAGAAAGCCGTTGCGACCCCTCCGACGACCCAGCCGGGCAGCCAGCAGTCTCAGGCCGAGCCCGCCACGCCGCCGCTCTCCCTGGGCGAACAGTACGCTGCGATGATCCGCAACCGGGAGATGGAAGCGAAGGATTGCCTATACCATGTGGACGACCGCACCCTGGCGTTTGCCCAGCCGCCGAGGTCGATCGTTGACGAAAAGGACCCGCGCAAGATCGTTGAGATACAGCCGGGCCGCCTGTTCGATGTGACCCGGCGCGCGGAAGGGGTGCGCCCGGAGATGCTCTTCCGCCGCACGCTGTTCGCGGGCAACCGCCCCGTCTTCATGGACTTCTTTCCGCCCCTCGGGCTCGATCCCGATCCGAAGATGGTCTTCAAGCCGGCCGCCGACGCGACGATCAACGTCCTCTCCGACCAGCAGCGCGTCATCGGCGTCGTCATCGGGGATGAGACGCGCGCCTATCCGATCAAGATGATGAACTACCATGAAGTGATCAACGACACCGTGGGGGGCGTGCCCATTGTCGTGACCTGGAGCGCGCTGGCGCAGTGTGCGGCGGTGTGGGAGCGCACGCTGCCCGACCGGAGCGTCGCCGCCTTCGGCTCGGCGGGGCTCATGTACCAGTCCAGCATCGTCCTGTATGACAAGGACACCAACTCCCTCTGGTGGAGCGCCCGCGGGCAGGCGCTGGCCGGGCCGCACGCCGGCGACGCGCCGCTGAAGCCGGTGCCGGCGACCGTGACCAGTTGGAAGGCGTGGAAGCAACTCGCCCCGCAAACCCTCGTGCTGACCGGGACCGATCCGGTGCTGCCGCTCAACTACGAGCTCAACCCCGCCGTCCCGCAGGACTATTTCGGCAACAACTCCATTGCTTTCCCGGTGTACGGGTTCGACGTGGAGAAGAACCGGATTTTCCCGAAGGCGTACGTCTTTGTCGTGACCGGTTCGGACGGCAAGAGCGTCAAGGCGTATGTCGCGCAACTCCTGGCGCAGAAGGCGGCCGCCGGGACGCTCGAGGACACCCTCGGCGGCGAGAAGGTGACGCTGCAGTTCGACAAGGAGACGATGGTCCTCAAGGCGCAGACGCAGGAAGGCAAGCCGCTGTTGACGCGCGGGATGTACTGGATCGCCTGCGCGGGCGGTTACCCCGGGATCCCGCTGTGGGATGAGGAAGAGATTCTTCGCGCCGCGAATGCGGCGGCGAACGCTCCGGCTCCCGCGGAGGAGAAAGCGCCGGCTACCGCGCCGGCTCCGGGGGAATGAACCTGATGTGCAGCGCGCGCGTTGTGCGCTGCGTCAGCCGGACCTCCTCCGCGATGCGCACCCCGACGATCCAGACCGGCTCCCCGTTCGCCGTCAGCACCGGCAGCCGCTTCCGCCGCCACGGGGGGATGTGCAGGTCGGTCAGGATGTCCTGAAGCTTCCGCCTTCCCGGCGCGCCCAGTGGGCGCATCCGGTCACCCGGACGAGGCGCGCGCACCTCCAACTTCCCCGTGAGCCGGTCGAAGTCCACGTACTCCTCGAGCGGGGACGCGCGCCGCGCGAGCAATTCCAGCCCCCCGGCGATCCGTTCGGCCTCCATCCGTCCCCGGCATCCAAGGTCCGTCGGCCCGGACTCGGCGAGCGCCGTTGCGGGGAATTCCTCCTGGGCGCGGTGGGGAGAGCGCGCTCCGCCAATGGACTCTTTCTTCGCGCGCTGAATCGTGAGCGTATCGCGGCAACGTCGCGCCGTCAGACCGCCCGGTAAATCGACGGCCCCTTCGGATAGCCCCGGCGCAAGCAACTGCGCCAGGCGGGCGTAGTCCTTCCGAGTGAGCGTCTTGCTCCAGATTCCCGCCTCCTCCAGCCACGCGCGCATCAGGTCAGGGAGGAGCGAGTCACGCAGGGGGAGCAATGCGCGCACGTCCGCCTCAACCCCGGCTTCCGACAGGCGCCCAATCGACCGGCAGGGGGCGCAGAGGCGCTCCGCCTGCGCGCGCAGCCGCTGCGCCGCGTCCGCCAGCGCGCAAAGCTGCGGCTGGAGCGATTCCCCCCATTCGCGTTTCAGCGCCGGGAGAATCCGACTTCGCATCCGGTTGCGCAGGTAATCGGCGGAAAGGTTCGTTGCGTCCAGCCGGCCGCGCAGCCCCGAATCCGCGAGGAACGCCTCGATTTCGGCTCGCGTGCAGTCCAGAAGCGGCCGGACGATGAACAATTCTCCGGCGCGCCTCACGCAGGGAATGCCGACGGCTCCGCGCGGTCCCGTCCCTCGCCGCGCGCGCATCAGGACGGTTTCAGCTTGGTCGTCCGCCTGGTGGCCGAGCGCCACGCGCTCCGCTCCCAGCCTCCGCGCGCTCTCCAGAAGGAACTCGTAGCGCGCATCGCGCCCCGCCTGCTCGACGCCGATGCCTCGCAGGCGCGCCAGCTCGGGGACGTCGGTCCGGCGCGTCAGAAATCCCACCCCCAGCCGCGCCGCCTCGCTCGCGACGAAACGGCAGTCCTCCTCCGCCTCCTCGCCGCGCATGCCGTGGTGCAGATGAGCCGCGTGCAGCGACAGGGCGTGATAGTCGGCATCCCGCAGCCGCTTCATCAGATGCAGCAATGCGAGGGAGTCCGGTCCGCCGGAGACCGCCAGCAGCAGGCTGCCGCGCTCCGGCAGCATGGCGTGCCGCCGGACGGTGCGGCGCACCTTGTCCAGTAGTTCTTCCGCGACTGTGCTCATGCGTCACATTATAGAGAAAGCCGGGCGCGTTGTCGTTGCTCATCCCGCGGTTGTTGCGGTGAACCTCCGCTGTTACAATTGCTCCAAGAGACCGGAGCTAACCATGCGAAAGATATTCTACCTCATCACGGAGCTGGACATCGGCGGCGCGGAGAAGGCGCTGCACCGGCTCGTCACCAACCTGGACCGCACGCGCTTCGAGCCGACCGTGGGTTGCCTCACCGGGCGCGGTCCGATGGGGGAGTGGTTCACCCAGAACGGGATCGAGGTGGTGTACTTCGACATGCGCTCCTTCTGGGACCTGCCCGCCTGGCTTCGCCTGCGCAAGGAGTTGGAGCGCCGCAAGCCGGACGTGCTGCACACCTTCCTGTTCCATGCCAACATCGCCGGACGCCTCGTCGGGCGCGGGCGCGCGGGGCGCGTGATCAGCTCGGTGCGCGTGGAGGAGCCGCGCCGCTGGCACCTCTGGGGAGAGCGGCTCACGCGCGGCCGGGTGGATATCGTCACCTGCGTCAGCGAATCCACGCGCGAGTACGTCCATCGCACCACGCGCGTGCCGCTCGATAAGCTGGTGGCCGTTCCGAACGGAGTAACGCTCGACGATTACCGCCTCCCGGCGGACCCGCCTCCTCCGGAGTGGAACCTGCCCGACGGCGTTCCGATCATCGGGATCATCGGCCGGCTCGACCGTCAGAAGGACCCCGTGCTCATGCTGCGCGCCGCGGCGATTGTGGCGCGCGAGAAGCCGGAGGCGCTTTTTGTCTTCGCCGGCAAAGGGCCGCTGGCGGGCCATTGCCAGGTGGAGGCGGAAGAGTTGGGCGTGGCGCGCAATTGCCGCTGGCTCGGTTGGGCGCCGCAGGTGCGCCCGCTGCTGGGGCGCATGGACCTTCTGGCGCTCTCAAGCCGGTGGGAGGGGATGCCCAATGCCGTGCTCGAAGCGATGGCATCGCGCAAACCGGTCGTTGCGACGCAGGCGGGGGGGAGCGCGGAACTGGTGCTCGACGGCGAGACCGGCTTCCTCGTCCCCTGCGATGATCCGGAGGCGATGGCCGACCGCATCCTGCAATTGCTGGGAGACCCCGCGCTGCGGAAGCGGATGGGAGACGCGGGGCTCGAACGCGTGGATCTCCACTACTCGCTCTGCGCCATGGTCGAGGCGAACCAGCGGCTGTATGAATGCAGAGTGCAGAGTGCAGAATGAAGAATGCAGAATACGCAACAACATGATGCGTGGACGGGGTGGCGCGGGCAGGATTACGGCCGGCACATTGTGAAACAGACGGCGTCAGATCGTTCCCCGGCGCGTTTCGCGGTGAGACGTCAGAAGCTGCCTTGCTCTGTTGAAATCATCCTGTTCCGTTCGTCAGGCCGCGAAGCGGCCGTCGGACCTTAGCCCACGGCGAGCGAAGCGAGTCGTGGGGGAGGTCGTGGCTAATGCCTGAGCCCCCGAAGGGGGCGACGGAGCCTCCCGCCAAGGTTCCGTCGCCCCCTTCGGGGGCTCTCTTCACTCCCAAGTC
>CAIUPP010000098.1 GCA_903901045.1 uncultured Planctomycetota bacterium | reverse complement strand
TGGCTCATCAGCGCCCACGGCAGCCGTGGGGGTAAGGGGGAACTTTATCCCGACTATGTCAATCAGCCGGTCTTTGCTCAATTCCCGCTTCCGCCCCGCCCACTCGCCCAGCCTGCGCACCCCTATGAAATATCCGGGCTAGGCCCTCGCCGCCCCTTTCATCCCGAATCCCGAATGCATGGTTCTCTTCGTTTCCGTAATGCATCCTGCTACGTATCACGTCACAACGTACGACGTAACGCTCTTCCCCTTCATCAAATCCTGAAATCTCAGATCTCAAATCCGTTTCCACCTTCATCCTATTCTTCAGTGGAGCGCGGCCACCCGGCCCGCGACCATCGCGCATCACACCCCGCCAACCACTCGATCCCGCCCGCACACCACCGACTGACAATCGCGAAATGGGCCTCTCGCAGTGAATGCGGCTTTCGCTTTTCGCTCTTGGTCCAGAATCCACGGTCCCGGAGCGCAAATCCCGGCGCGCCGAGGCCGAATGGCACACGCGCCTGTCTAGCCTCTTACGTGTTACGTGGTCGTATCGACCTCGGCCGACTCGGACTCAGTCTCGCGCCATATACCTGCTTCGCAACGGCTATTATTCTACGAAACTTCGTCGCTGCCCAAGGCGTGCTCCATGGTACCATCTCCAAGTGCTCGAGAACGGGACTGACATCATGGCGAAGTCGCTCCGCGCCGGCCCATGAAGGAGTCTCTCAACCGCGCTTGTGGTTCCTCCAGCCAACGAACTCGACAGAGCAAGCATCGCTAGAAGTTTTCTTCGTTCCTCGTTGGACACGCCAGCCTCAAGCGCAGAGGCGAAATAGTGCGGCAAAGCTGTGCGCCAGTTGACCTCAGCGCCAACGCCGAAGAAACTCGCGGACCGTCGTTTGCTCTGCCCTGTCCTAATTGAGCGTCGGCGTCGGCCATACCCGCCTCACCTGTAGGGTGGAATATCCAGTGGAAGACCGACACGCATGAAAAACCGGGCGAACCCCTGTGCAAAGTGCTCAAGATAGGGGCTCATCAGCCTCGGCCGACCTGGCATCGACGCTGCATGGGCCTGCAGGTAGCTGAAGGGAAGACTGAATACCTCCCGGAAGTGCGCCACCAGAACGGTTTGGTTGTCGCGAGGGTCAATAGGTGATGGAAGCAGGTGCACGCCTTCGATCCGCCCCTGTCTTGCCTTCTCGCGCGTGTCCGGCTTGGCGAAGTCTGATCGCGCTCCTGCAAACTCATCGAGCGTATAAGCTCGGCACAGCGCAACCGATTGTGCTCTGGCGGTCCTGCACCCAGGCTGGATAAGCAGGTCGCAGCTCTGCGTCAGGATCAGCAGCCGCACCTCCGCAATAAGGAGATCTTCCGCCTCTTTTGATGTTCCGTATTTGGGACCAGGAAGAGGTACAAGGCATCGCTGCAACACGTCCCCTTGCCGCAGATCGTGGCCCGAAATGGTCTCCCATGCACTCATTTAGTCATCAATGAAGTTGCCGATTTCGTCTTCCAGGTTCATTGGCGGCAGTTGACCGATGTTGCGGTACTTCACCCGAACCGTCCGTACCGGAAGCAACGGCATAACTTCCAATTCTTGTTCGTTGCTCGCCTCATCACCCACGTGCACAGAGAGGCGAGACTCATAGTGAAGCTTCGCCACGACTTCCTGCCCCAGGGCGTAGACTCGATCGGCACTCCATGCGTTTGCGCCGAGCGATCCAGCAAGTGCGGTGGCCGTGAAATGTACGCGAGGCGGAAGTTGTTCGACCAGGGCTGCCATTACTTGAATGTCTCCATCATCTTCTGGGTGATACAGCCGAGAAATATCTCATCCTTCTTATCACGCAGTTGATCCAGAAGAGCCCACAACTTCTCCGGATCCTGCGGAATCTCCTCCACACGGACTAGGTCGATGTCAAGAATGACAGCGACTGTATTGGGCATCTCCGGAGGCGCCAGTGTTTCATTGATGATGCACTGTGCCTTGACATCATCATAGGGCTGCTGCAGTTGCATGAAGAAACCTGCCAGGCCCTGCGGCAACGCCGGGGAAATCTCAGGACCAGTTCGAATCCACTCCTTAAAATCGACCCGCCGCGCCGGTATATCCAGGCGGTTGATCGTGCGAATAGCCAAGCGCTGAACAGCCCTCGCGCCGAACTGTGTCGTATAGAGTTCAAACAGCCTTCGGGCTTCTCCTTTGAACGTCGCCCAGCGGTCATACGGCCGCAGTCGCGAGAAGACGAACCCGTTGACTCGGGGCTGCACGATCTGCCTGCAATCTTCCGAGATGCATTGATATCCAACCGGCTCGGACGAAGCCGTCTGGGTAAATTGCGGCGTTTCTCCGGCGCCGAGGTCCGCACGGAGTTCAGCTCGAATTTCGCCCAGCTTCTTCGATTGCGGATACTCTGTTTTGACCGCCTGAACATAGCGGTCAAGGTCCGCGAAAGTTGGGGCACCATCCGCGTGAAGGCGAATGTCCAGCACCGCCTCGCTGATCGGTGCGTTCGAGAATGGCTCAAGCTGCGTCATAGTGATCTATGTGCCTACAGTACACGAAGATTGGGGTTCTGGCACGCAAAATCTGCAGGTACGCTCGTTCTCCCCCACCCGTACCCGATTGATGATCAGCAGGGAGCAAGCAATACGGCAGTCGGCAGAGGGTCGAGACAGAGCCGGGACACTGCAGCCTATTCAGTGGCATGATTCTCTGGAGAGGAAGAGGCAACCCCCACATTTTGCCCCACGCGCTGCCAACAGTACCCCTCATCCTTCCGCCTTCATTCATCTCTTCAATGGAGCGCGGCCCCCGGCCACAGGTGCCAAGAAAACCTTTGAACAACGAGCAAGTAGAGACAGCAGAGAACGCCGTCCGTGGCTCCGCCTTCAGGCTGTCTCCATCCTTGCCGCGAGACCTCTCGGACGCCTCCGCGCCGTATTTGTGCATCTGAAGCGTTACCGTTTCTCTCCATATGTAACCCGATACACCCACTGGATCTGGTCCTTCCGCCCCTCCAAGGCAAAGAGCCGCTTCGTCTTACTTTTGAGCGGCCACCGCCCTATCCCATGCTCGGCCGCTTCCCCAAGCCGACACTCAAGCCATGCCACTTCATCACGGTCCGAATCTATACGGAGCTTCAGATCAATCGGCGTTACAGTTTGGTCCGAGATCAGAATGCACAGCCCGAACATCTCCATGCCATTTCTGCCAGTTTTCCTAATGACCAGCGGGTAGAACCCATCCAGACTCTCGTCTTTCCACTCGGGGTACAACTCCGCCAGCACCTCGGGAATAAAGAACTCCAGCGCGGTCAGCATCTCAAGGCATGCCTCGGATTCGGGGATGTCCCCGCCGTCCACTGACTGTGCCAGGATCGGCCGCAGTGCGCGGCAGGTTAACTCTTCATTGCTTGCCTTCATGTTCCTGCGAATTATACCTTTCACTCCGACTCCGCCAGTCATCCATTCCCCGCGTGCAGCAGGAGAGGAGAAAATGACGCCCCACATTTCGCCCCGCGCGCCGCCACCGCTATCCCTTACCTCTCCTCTGGCCATTCCCGTCTGATACGTTTGATTTCGCGGCAAGCAGGAGTTATCCCTATGTCGCCCAACGCAACGGTATCCCGCCTTGGGCCACTTGGAGGAGCAGCTATGAAGATCGGCGCGATGACCACATCCTTTCGCAAGCCCTTTATGGACAGCCTGGCGGCCGCCGCGGCACTGAAGGTCGACGCGGTGCAGATCTGGGCAACAGACATCACCTATTACGACCCGAGCCATCCGATCGGGGAACTCGACCCGGACAAGACGAACCCCGCCGCCCAACAGGAACTGCTTGCCACGCTCAAGCGCCTGAACCTGCAGATCAGCGCCCTGTGCGGCGACCTCGGTCGCGGCTTCACCCGGCCCGACCATCTCAAGGAGGATGTCGCCAAGACCAAGCGGATGATGGACCTGTGCGCAGCGCTGGGGGTGAAGGTGCTCACCTCCCACATCGGCCGCATTCCCTCCGACGCGAACGACCCCGCCTGGAAGACCGCCGCCGCAGCGCTGGAGGAGATCGGCGCACACGGTGACAAGGTCGGCGTATTCTTCGCCAGCGAGACCGGCCCCGAGTCCGGCGCTGACCTGGCCAGGTTCCTGCGCAGCCTCAAGACCAGCTCGATCCGTGCCAATTACGATCCGGCCAACCTCACCATGAACGGCTTCGACGCCGTGGAGGGCGTCCACGCCCTGCGTGAACTGATCGTCCACACCCACGCCAAGGACGGCCGGCGCGATGGCGCCCGCCGCGCTGAGGTACCGCTGGGCCAGGGACAGGTCCACTGGCCGCGCTACCTCAAAGCACTCCAGGACATCGGCTACAACGGCTATCTGACCATCGAGCGCGAGGTCGGCCAGGACCCCGCCGCCGACATCGCCACCGCCGCAACCTTCCTGCGCGAGCAGTTGGCCAAGCTGTAAAGCGCTCTGCGCGGCGATGGTTCCGGGCCGCCGCAGCTTACCCGCTCCCTGGAGTCGCCGTGGCGATCCGTGGCGGAGCGGCCGTGCCGATCGGCTGGTCGCATATTCCT
>CAIUPP010000097.1 GCA_903901045.1 uncultured Planctomycetota bacterium | reverse complement strand
CAGGGGGCGACGGAGACGCCCGCCAAGGTTCCGTCGCCCCCTGCGGGGGCTCTTAACGCCCGAAAAGGGTTCCCCACGACTCGCTTCGCTCGCCGTGGGCTACCATCCATCACCCCCTGCGGGGGTTCGCAGGAGGATTTCAGCAGAGCAAAACAGCTTTAATTTCTTTCTTCCGTATCCGCGTCTATCGGCGTCCATCGGCGGTTGCCGACGTTGCCGTTCTGCCGCCGTTGATCTGTAACGCCGTTCTCCGCGGTGAAGACCCGCCGTCTAAGTCGCCGCGATGACCTTCTTGACGATGCCGGTCATTTTCTTCTCCGCCTCATTGGCCGTGCGGATGATGTCGTCGATGTTCGCCGGCTTCAGGCAGTCGGGCAGGCACAGGTCGGTGACGATCGCCATTCCCATCACGCGCATGCCGCAGTGGACGGCGGCGATCACCTCGGGCACCACGGACATCCCCACCACGTCCGCGCCGATCCCGCGCAGGAAGCGATACTCCGCGCGCGTCTCCAGGCACGGGCCGGCGACGGCGACATAGACGCCGCTGTGGCAGCGCACCCCTTGCGCCAGCCCGGTGGACATCGCCAGGTCGATCAACTTGCGGTCGTACGGCGCGGACATATCGGGGTAGCGCGGGCCCATCGCGTCGTCATTCGGACCGATCAGCGGGTTGTCCCCCATCAGGTTGATGTGGTCCTCGATGACCACCAGGTCGCCCTGCCTGTACTGGGGGTTCATGCCGCCGCTGGCGCCGGAGACGATGAGCGTCCGCGCGCCGATGGCGCACAGCAGGCGCACCGGCAGGGTGATCTCCTGCATGGAGTACCCCTCGTAGTAGTGGAAGCGTCCGCTGAGCGTGGCCACCACCTTGCCGCCGAGTTCGCCGATGACCAGCTCGCCGGCATGGGTCGGCACGGTGGTCTGCGGGAAGCGCGGGATGGCGCTGTAGGGGATGGTGACGCTGTGGCGAATCTCCTTCGCCAGCCCGCCCAGGCCGGTGCCCAGGATGATGCCGACGACCGGTTTGCGCCGCGAGTAGCTGCGCACGATATTCGCCGCCGCCTGGAGCGTCTGGTGCAACTCGGTATGCGCGGAGTGTTCGTTTTCCATCCCAAGATCCTTTCGTTAAGGACGCAGGGCGCAGCATGCTGCGCCCCTGCAACGTCGACGAATGCGAAGCCAGTGTAGCGCGGGCTTCAGCCCGCGATATCGTGCGGCTCGCTCCGATTTCCAAACGATAGTCGCGCTACGTGCGGCTCGCGGGCTAAAGCCCGCGCTACACACGTTTCGACTACGTCAACCGCTCGAACCACTGCGCCGCCTGCGCGGGGGTGACGCCGATCAAGCGCACGCGTTTTCGCGGAGACGCGCCGCCCAGGACCACTTCCACCGCGCCGGCGGGGATGCCGAACTGCCGGGCCAGAAGTTTTTCCACCGCCTGGTTCGCCTTGCCTTTTTCCGGGGGTGCGGTAACGGCGATCTTGACGGCATCCCCCAGGCGCCCGACGACCCGTTCGCGCGAGGCCCCCGGCTGCACCTTGACCGCCAGGTACGCTTCGGCGGCCGCGGGGCGAGGGGTCATTTCGCGGGTTCTTTCGTTTCAGCGGGGGCGGTCTTTGCCGCCGGTGCCGGCTTGGGCTTGGCCGAGGGGGCGCAGAAGGAGAGAATCTGCGCCAGTTCCTTGCGCAGGTCCCCGCGCGCCACGACGCGGTCGAGGAACCCGTGATCCAGCAGGAACTCCGAGGTCTGGAAGCCCGCCGGCAATTCCGCGCGGATCGTCTCTTTGATGACGCGCGGGCCGGTGAACCCGATCAGCGCCTTCGGCTCGGCGATGATGACGTCCCCCAGCGAGGCAAAGGAGGCCATCACCCCGGCGGTGGTGGGGTTCGTCAGCACGGCGATGTACAGGCCGCCGGCGCTGTCCAGCTTGGCCAGCGCCGCGCTGGTGCGGGCCATTTGCATCAGGCTGATCACCCCTTCCATCATGCGCGCGCCGCCGCTGGCGCAAACGATGACCAGCGGAAGCCGCAGTTCGATGGCGTCCTCGATGGAGCGCGTCACCTTCTCCCCCACCACCGAGCCCATGCTCGCCATGAGGAAGCCGCTGTCCATCACGCACAGCACCACTTCGTTCCCCTCGATGCGCGCCGTCCCGCAGAGCGCCGCGTCCTTCAAGCCGGTCGCGTGCTGGTATTTCTTCAAGCGGTCCGTGTAGCTCTGAAGGTCCTTGAAATGCAGCGGGTCGGTGGGGGCGAGGTCGGCATGGCGCTCATGGAAACTGTCCGGGTCGGTCAGTTGCTCGATGCGCTTGCGCGCCGTGAGGGTGTGGTGGTAGCCGCACTCCGGGCAGATCATCAGGCGCTCTTCCACCAGCTTGCGGAAGACCGTCTCCCGGCATCCCGGGCACTTCATCCACACCTGCTCGGGGATATCTTTCTTCTTCGCAATCCCAGTTGCCATAGCTGCTCCTTGCGTCGTGTGTAGGGCGGACGACGAAGTCCGCCACGTGGTGCGCGGACTCGCAAGTCCGCGTCCGGCGCCTGCGCTTACCCGCCGACCGGATCGCGCCAGCGGATATTCTGATCCAGCGAATCGCGAATGCGCTGCACGGCGGCGCGCGGGTCATCGGCGCGGTAAATCGCCGCGCCGGCCACGATCACGTTCGCCCCGGCCAGCGCGACCTGCCGGACCGTCTTCTCATTGATCCCGCCATCCACCTCGACGTCGAACTGCGGCCCCGCCTCGCGGCGAATCTGCGCCGCCTTGACGACGCACTCCGGCATGAACTTCTGCCCGGTGAACCCCGGCTCGACCGTCATCACCAGCACCATATCCACTTCCTTGAGGAAGGGGAAGACGCTCTCCGCCGGCGTGCGCGGTTTGATCACCAGCCCCGGGCGCGCCCCCAGCTTGCGGATCTTGTCGATCAGCGGCCTCGGCTCCGGCAGCGCCTCGATGTGGAACGTGAGCAGGCTCGCCCCCGCTCGGATGAACTCCTCCGCGTAGCGCCCCGGCTCCTCGATCATCAGATGCACATCCAGCGGCTTCTCGCTGGCGCGGCGGATCGCCATCACGATGTCCGGCCCGAAGGTGAGATTCGGGACGAAATGGCCATCCATGATGTCCACATGATGCCAATCCACCCCCGCGGCATCCACCGCGCAGACCTCGTCCCCGAGGCGCGTCAGGTCGCACGCAAGCACAGAAGGCGCGATGAGGGTGCGACGCGCCGGTGCGCCGGATTGTGGGAGATTTGGATTAGTCATTGGGGACATAGTATAGCAGAAAGAGGCATCCGGCCCAACCGATGGACAGGTCGGTCCCGGTGTAGCGCGGGCTTCAGCCCGCGGCCCCTCGCGCATCCCGTGTAGCGCGGGCTTCAGCCCGCGATATCACTCTGGCCGCCAGTGCCAGGAATACTGCGCAGGATCACTAGAACCGGTTTCACAACCTTGTTAGATGTAAGCTTTTAATTTTCATGCAGATATGTT
>CAIUPP010000096.1 GCA_903901045.1 uncultured Planctomycetota bacterium | reverse complement strand
GCCGCTTCCATTGCCGGCGCACCACCACCCGGCTGCCGCATTGGGGGTGATAGGGGTAGGTGACTTCTATCGTCTCAACATGAGCATTATGGCGGGGGTGTGCGCAGAGGGTCCGCTACTACGGCTGGTACAGCAACAAGATGCGCGGCGTCCGCCACCGGGGCCTGCCGTCGGAGCTGGTTCCGCACCGTCCGGGCGTTTCGCCACCACCCCCGCTCAAGCTCCCGTCCAAGAAATGGCGCGACCTGATCCTCCGCGTTTGGCATGTTGACCCCCTGCGCTGCCCATCATGGGGAATCCTTATAAGCACGCTCCGGAAGTGTCAATAGTGAGGACACTTGCTCTTGCTCCGTCATTGACGACCCGCGCGTGACCGAGAAGATCCTTCGCCACCTCGGCGCTTGGCCCGACCCGTCGGCCAGACCGCCTCCACAGGGAGTGCGCGGTCCCTACACCTACGAGCCCTGCCTGGACGCCGACCCCATGCCTGAGCTGGAAACGGCATTTAACGCAGAGCCGCAAAGACGCAAAGGCGCGAAGCGAAAGACACGGAACTCAAACCCGGGCCGGGAGGCAGCTCCCGGCCCGGTGCTTTGTGAAGGGACCATGCCGCGGTCCCGGCAGTGAGACCAGCGGCTCCGCCAGGGGGTGTCCGTCGCTTCACCCTTTTCCCAGCACGTCCCGGATGAAAGCCTCCGGCGTGATCGGCTGCGGCTTGTGTCCGGAGTGCTGCAACACCTCGAAATGCGCGTCTTCCGTGACGATCCACTCCGCCTCCGCCGCGACGGCGCAGTCGGCGAACTTGTCATCGTCCGGATCGGCGGCGATGAGGTGAAAACGGAACGTCGTCTCGACTCGGCGGACGTTGTCCTGCCAACCGGCGACGGCCTCAAGTGTCGCCGCGAACTGCCGCCAGCGCGCCCCGCCAACGCGGGCGGTGAGAACCTCCTCGTATTCGAGGAGCATCGCCGTGCTGACCGCGAGCGCGTAGCGGCCCGCGAGCCACGCTTCGAGAATGACGTGGTAGGGGTGGCCCGCCGCGCGGGCTTGCAGGACGACGTTGGTGTCGAGCACAACCGTCATCGGTACGGCTGGCGCGCGCGGTGTTCGCGGGTGGCGGCTTGGACCCGCGCAGGGTCGTGCTTTCCGGCGAGCCGGTCCACTTCCGCTTCCGCCGCCATTTGGGCGAAGCGTCGTTTCGCCTCCAATTCCGACAGCGTCTTCTCCAGCGCCTCCCGCACGAATTGCGCGGGCGGGACGTGCCGCTGCTCGCTCTCGGCGGCGAGCCGGGCGGCGATGCCGTCGGGCAATTCAACTGTCAACGTACTCATACCGCAAGCTTGCCACATCTGCCGCGCGCTGCCAACCCCGGATTACACGGATGCAGGGAGTTTTGGCGGCCCGCACGCCGTTCCGCAGTTCACCTGCCAGCTAAGTCCGCTTGGGGTTCCCTCAGCTTCATTATCCGTGGCATCCGTGAAATCCGTGGTTCCAACTGTTCCGCTTTCTGTTTTCCGCTTTCTGCCCCCCCGTGTAGTGTTTTTTGCCACATTACACGCCGCGTGAACCACAGTGGCTCATGAAACACTGTAGAGGGGGCAGAACCGCTTATTTCAACTAATTATTGAAGGGGCCAAGATGCAGTGAAAATAAGAGCAGGGGCAGTCCTCACTATTGACACTGTTATGAGGAAACAAAGAACAGCAGGTGGCCAGAACGGCGCTCGTCCCGAGGAGAGCGTTTGCGGCCAACCCGTCGCGGCTGCCCCCTTGCGCGAAATCGCGTCGCGTCCGGCGCGGTTTGAGCCACCGGTCTGGCTGAAGGCGGAATGCTCACCCGCGCAGCGCCCAGTACCTGCGGGCGCCCAAAAACCAATTTCCTGAGCGCCAAGGTGAAGTCTGGCTGCTCCGAGGGTGAAAGTCCCTCAAGTTTGGGGCGAACAGCCCCAGAGTTT
>CAIUPP010000095.1 GCA_903901045.1 uncultured Planctomycetota bacterium | reverse complement strand
TCTGTTGAAATCATCCCGGTTGGCGGGCCGGGCCGGTGGGGACACAATACTTTCCAAAGGAAAGTTTTGTGTCCCCACCTCGACCACACGAAGAGCGACACGCCGTCACGATGGTTTCATCAGAGCAAACCGGTTTCACAAATGTAGCGCGGGTTATCACACCCGCGAATTCATTGACGCGGACTTGATAGTCCGCGCTACATGTCAAGTTGCGAAACCGGCTCAAGCTGTTTTGCATCGCTCAGGCAAGGTGATGAAGATTTTTTTGTGAGGGCGAACCATGAACGTACTGATGATCTACCCGGAGTTCCCGGACACATTCTGGAGCTTCAAGCATGCGCTGAAGTTCCTCCGGAAGCGCGCATTGTCCCCGCCGCTGGGGTTGATCACGGTGGCGGCGCTCCTACCGAAGAGTTGGAACAAGCGGCTGGTGGACCTCAACGTAACGCCGCAGCTGAAGGAAAAGGACCTGGCCTGGGCCGACATCGTCTTTCTCAGCGCCATGGTCGTGCAGCGCTCCTCAGCGCATGCCGTAGCGCAGCGATGCCACGCGGCCGGACTTCCCGTGGTGGCAGGCGGCCCGCTCTTCGTCATCGAACACCCGGACTTTCCCGAGGTGGACCACTTCGTCCTGAACGAGGCGGAGTTGACGTTGCCGCCGTTCCTGCGGGACCTGGAGGCGGGGCGCGCCCAGCGCGTGTATGCCACGGCGGAGTTCGCGGACGTCGCGCAGACCCCCGTGCCGCTCTGGGAGTTGCTCGATATCAAACACTACTCCGACATGAGCATCCAATACTCGCGCGGATGCCCCTTCAACTGTGAGTTCTGCAACGTCACGGCGCTGCTGGGGCACCGGACGCGCGCGAAGAATGCGCCGCAGGTGCTCGCGGAACTGAATGCCCTGCACGCGCTGGGGTGGCGCGGCAACATCTTCTTTGTGGATGACAACTTCATCGGCAACAAGGAGCGGCTCAAGCGCGAGTTGCTGCCCGCGCTGATCGAATGGCAGGGTAAAGGGCGCGGCGTCACGTTCAACACCCAGGCCTCCGTGAATTTGGCCGACGATCCGGAACTCATGCAGATGATGACGAAGGCGGGCTTCGACATGGTGTTCGTGGGAATCGAAACCCCGGACGAGAATTGCCTTCGCGAATGCAGCAAGAAGCAGAATACCGGGCGTGACCTGGTGGCGGACGTCAAGAAGATTCAGCGCGCGGGATTGCAGGTGCAGGGAGGCTTCATCGTGGGCTTCGACAGCGACACCCCCACCATCTTCCAGCGGCAGATCGAGTTCATCCAGAAGAGCGGCATTGCGACGGCCATGGTCGGGCTGTTGCAGGCCATGCCGGGCACGCGCCTTTTCGACCGCATGCAACGGGAAGACCGCCTCGTCGGATTCACCTCCGGCGATAACGTGGACGGCTCGACGAACATCGTCCCGCGGATGCCGCACAAGACGCTGCAGGAAGGGTATCAACGGATACTGAAGCATATCTACTCCCCGAAGAACTATTGCCAGCGGGTGAAGACTTTCTTGCGCGAATACCGCGCGCCGACGGTCAAAACCCCCGTGAGCACGCGCCGGCTGGCGGCGTTCGGGTACTCCATGGTGCGGCTGGGGGTCATCGGCAAGGAGCGCTGGCAGTACTGGAAGCTGCTGACCTGGACGGTCCTCTTCCGGCCGCGTCTGCTGCCCCAGGCTGTCACCTTGATGATCTGCGGCCACCACTTCCGCCGCGTGGCCGAGTTGAACGTGTACGAGCGGAGATAAGCTGTTGGCTTGAGGAGTGCTTTCCTTGCCTCATGCCAGGGAAGGTTGCTTTGAGAGGATGGTTGATATTCCTTGAAGACTACCCATAAGGCTGTTGTCTTGTTTGCCGGAGCGGCCCTGCTGGTTGCGTTGGGAGCGGTGATATCGTTCTCCGCTTTCAAACAGATTGAGGCGACCGCCGCAGCGCGAAAGCACACTTTTGTTGTGCTCAGCCGCGCCGATGATTTGCTTTCTGCGCTGAGAGACGCCGAGACCGGTCAGCGCGGCTTCCTGCTGACAGGTGAGGAGTCCTTTCTGGAACCGTATGCGGCGGTGCACGATGGCATTAGTGGGCGGTTGAAAGAGTTGCGTCAACTCACCCAGATTCCCGCCGCGCGCAAGCATCTGGACGCGCTGACCCCATTGGTGGACGCCAAGTTGGCGGAAATGGCGCACGTCATCGAATTGCGTCGTAATAAGGAGACGGCCGCCGTACTGAAGGTTGTGAGCGGCGGGCAGGGAAGGCGGTTGATGGATTCCATTCGCGTCGAGATGAGCGGTTTCACCGAGATAGAGCAAGGCGCGCTGGCACAGCATGATGCAGAATTCCAATCGAACATGCGCCGATTGCTTGCCATCCTCGTTACTGCCAGCCTGTTTGCACTGGTGCTTGCGCTTGCGTTCGCCTGGTTCCTCTACCGGGAAACACAGCAGCGGCTCAAGAACCTGGTTCATCTCGAAACAGTGCACCTGCTGGGGGTCCAGGAGGAGACGAATCAGCAACTGCAGCAGGTGAATGTCACCTTGCAGGCCAGCGAGGAAAAGCTCGCCGTGACGCTGAGTTCCATCGGCGATGCCGTGATATCCACCGACGCCGAAGGGCGCGTGGCATTCCTGAACCCCCTTGCCGAAGAACTCACCGGATGGACGCAGGCGGAAGCCCGCGGTCGCCCGGTGGACGATATCTTCCACATCATCAACCACGAAACCCGTCAGCCCGCCACTATCCCCGTGAAGAAAACGTTGGCGCAGGGCACGATTCAGGGGCTGGCCAACCACACCGTACTGATTGCACGCGATGGCAGCGAGCACTCCATTGCGGACAGTTGCGCGCCGATTCGCGGCCGCGACGGTCAGGTGGTCGGCGCCGTACTGGTGTTCCGCGACGTCACCGAGCGAATGGAGGTGGAAAAGGGGCTTGAAAAGGCGCGCGAATACGCCGAGAGCATTATCAATACCGTGCGTGAGCCCCTCATCGTGCTGGACCAGGATTTGAGGGTCGTCACCGCCAGCCGTTCCTTCTATGAAGTCTTCAAGGTGCGACCTGAAGAGACGGTGGGGCAGCTCATCTATGACCTCGGCAACAAGCAGTGGGATATCCCCAAGCTGCGGGAACTGCTGGAAACCATTCTTCCCCAGCAAGCCACCTTTGACAACTATGAGGTGGAACACAATTTTGCGGGCATCGGTCGGCGGATCATGCTTCTGAATGCCCGGCAGATTCAAAGGGTGTTGGGCAAAGAGCGGATCATCCTTCTGGCTATCGAGGACATCACCGAACGCCGGGAGATCGAGAACGGCCTGGAAAAGACGCGAAAGGAACTGGAGGTCATCAAGAAGTCCGCCGATGAAGCCAGTGAGTACGCCGAGAGCGTCATCAACACGGTGCGCGAACCTCTCATCGCTCTGGATCAGGATCTGAGGGTGGTCTCGGTCAGCCGTTCCTTCTATGAATTCTTCAAGGTGAAACCTGAGGAGACGGTGGGGCAGCTCATCTATGACCTGGGCAATAAGCAGTGGGATATCCCCAAACTGCGCGAACTGCTCGAAACCATCCTTCCCCAACAGGCCACCTTCGACAACTATGAGGTGGAACATAATTTCGCCGGCATTGGCCGGCGCGTCATGCTTCTGAACGCCCGGCAGATTCAAAGAGTGTTGGGCAAGGAGCGGGTGATCCTCCTGGCCATCGAGGACATCACCGAGCGCCGGGAGATTGAAAATGGGCTGGAGAAGGCGCATGAAGAGCTGACGGAGTTGGCTGCCGAGCTGAAGCGCGCCGCCCGCGTGAAGTCTGAGTTCCTGGCCAACATGTCGCACGAGCTCAGGACCCCGCTCAACTCCATTAACGGTTTCTCCGAGGTGTTGTACGACGAGACGTTCGGGCCGCTCAATGAGAAGCAGAAGAAATACGTCAACAACGTGTTGACCAGCGGAAAGCATCTTCTCCTGCTGATCAATCAGATACTTGACATGGCAAAAGTGGAAGCCGGCAAGATGAAGCCCTCGTTGTCCAGTCTGCCGATGAAGAGCCTGCTGAACGAGATTTCGCTGCTGGTCGCGGACATGGTCAGCAAGAAGAAGCTTCACATGCTGGTTGAGATAGCCGACGATCTGCCGAGTATCGAAGCGGATGAACTCAAGGTGAAAGAGATCATGTACAACCTGCTTTCCAATGCAGTCAAGTTCACCCCCGAGGGGGGAAGCATTGGCATGCGGGCGAAGAGGAACCATTCCGGGATAGAAGTGGTGGTCTGGGATACGGGAATCGGCATCGCCCCCGAGAACATGGAGAAGATATTTGAGGGCTTCTTCCGCGTCGATACGCCCTATTCCCGGGTCACGGAGGGCACGGGACTGGGTTTGCCGCTCTCCAGGAAACTGGTCGAGCTGCACGGCGGGAAATTCTCTGTAGAATCGCAGGGTTTGAACAGAGGCACCTCCGTGCGGTTCACTCTGCCCATTGTATGCGGGAAGGTGGTGTGAGATGAAGAAGAGGGCGCTTGTGGTCGATGACAATGGAAAGAACCTGATGCTGGAAAAGGACCTTCTGGAGGTCGCAGGCTTCGATGTGTTTGAAGCCGAGAACGGCGCCACCGGAATTGCCATTGCCCGAAGAGAGAAACCGGACATTATCATCATGGATGTGCGGCTGCCCGATATGCGCGGCTCCGAAGCCGCCAGAATATTGCGCAAGGAGGAGGAGACGCGCGATATTCCCATTGTCTTTGTGACGGCTTCCGTCATGGCGGAAGGCAGAGAGGAACTGGAAGGCATCACGAACACCGGATTTATCGGCAAGCCGATCAACACGCGCACCTTCGCCGGCGAAATCAGCCAATTCATTAAGTGACTTTTCCGGTGCGTTGAACTCTCAAATGCAAACGAGATGGAGAATGAACGCCAAAGCGGTAATCCTAATTGTCGACGACCAGCCCAAGAACATCGAGCTTCTCGAAGCCTATCTTGTTCCACAGGGTTACGACATCGTTACAGCGGCCAGCGGAGAAGAAGCGCTGGCGAAGCTTTCCGGCAATCCAGTCGACCTGATTCTGCTGGACGTGATGATGCCCGGCATGGACGGTTTTGAAGTGACGCGCAGGGTCAGGCAGGATGAGAAACATCGGCAGTTGCCGATTGTCCTGGTGACCGCGTTGCGGGAAACCGAGGACCGGGTCAAGGGAATTGAAGCCGGCTGCGACGACTTCATTTCAAAGCCGCTCGATAAGATGGAGATCCTGGCCCGGGTCCGTTCCCTGCTGAAGGTCAAGGCCTACAACAACCTGATGAGCAATTACCGGAAGGAACTGGAAGCCGAGGTGGCCGGCAGGACCAGGGAATTGAAGCACGCCTTTGAACGAATAAAGGCCGCTTCGCTGGACACGATCTACCGGCTCTCCATGGCCTGCGAGTACAAGGACGAGGACACGGGCAGGCACGTCAAGCGCATGAGCCGCTATTCCGCCGCCGTTGCCCGCCGCATGGGACTGGACGAAAGCGCCATTGAAACCATTCTGTACGCCGCGCCGATGCACGATCTGGGCAAGATAGGCATACCGGACCTGATCCTGTTGAAGCCGGGCAAGTTGGACCCGGCGGAGTGGGTCACGATGAAGCAGCATACGGTCATCGGTGCCAAGATACTTACGGGCTCCGACGCCGAATTCATCAAGCTGGGAGAGACCATCGCCCAGTGCCATCACGAGAAATGGGATGGAAGCGGCTATCCAAACGGACTGAAGGGCCTGGAGATACCCATCGCCGGGCGCATCACCGCCATCGCGGACGTATTCGACGCCCTGGTCTCAAGACGACCCTATAAGGAGCCGTTGCCTGTGGAGAAGTCCCTGGGCATCATCCGGGAGGGAAGGGGAAGCCACTTTGACCCCGACGTGGTGGACGCATTCTTCGCCATTCAGGAAGAGATACTCGCCATCAGGAAGCAACACGGCGACAATGCCCTTCGCTGAGGGGTACCGCTGCGAGAAGAATTCCGCACATTTCCAGGCCGCGCACACAATCCACAGCCTCGCTCGCACTCTGGCGCCCGCCAGGAATAGCCCTGCCCTCAAGAAATATCGTGGCTTTTGTCAAAGGCCAATGGTACTATCCCGAACGTGCGTACGGACGGCTGGCGAGGTAAGGGGCCATGAGGAAAGGGTATCGCGGTGCGTAAGACACTCACTGTTCTGGTCGCTCTATTGGCGCTCGCACTTGCTGCGTCTCCCCTCTCGGCGACAACCATCCCCATCTACGTCAAGGCCGGCGCCCCGGGGACCAACACGGGTGATTCGTGGGACAATGCCTTCACCCTGCTGGAATCGGCCCTTGCTGCGGCCTCATCCGGCAGCGAAATCTGGGTGGCGGCGGGGACGTACATGCCGACAAACGACCATGGGCTTGTCGCCGGGGGCGGGGAGGTCCAGGCGCGTCTCAGGCATTTCGAGATGAAGGACGGCGTCGCAATCTACGGCGGGTTCGCCGGATCGGAGACGCTGCGAAGCCAGCGCAACTGGACGACCCATGTGACGGTCCTCAGCGGCAACATCGGCGACTCGGGCGATAACGGCGACAACTGTTACCGCGTCTTCTATCACGTCGGCCTGACCCTCGGCGCGAGCGCTGTTCTGGACGGCTTCACCATCACGGCCGCCAATGCCAACTCCGGCTTGAACAACGGCGGCGCCGGGATGTATAACGTGTCCTGCTCTCCGGCCATCAGGAACTGCCTGTTCAGCAACAACGCCGCAGTAGACGGCGGCGGGATGTACAACATTTCTTCCTCTCCGACGCTCACGAACTGCGCGTTCAGCGGCAACTCGGCAAGCAACATCGGCGGCGGGATGCTCAACGCCTCCTCCTCCCCGGCCGTCACGAACTGCACGTTCAGCGGCAACTCGGCGGGGTCGCACGGCGGCGGAATGTACAACGAGAACCATTCCTCCCCCGTCATCTTGAACTGCACCTTCAGCGGGAACTCGGCAGAGTCTTTCGGCGGCGGGATGGTCAACGACTATTACGCCTCGCCCTCCATTACGAACTGCACGTTCAGTGGAAACCCGGCGCAAAACGGCGGCGGGATGAATAACTCCGATCACTCCTCACCGGCCATCACCAACTGCACGTTCCGGGGGAACTCGGCAGAGTCTCACGGCGGCGGGATGTACAACTCCAATGCTTCCTCCCCGGCCGTCACGAACTGCATCCTGTGGGGCGACAGCGCGCCGGCAAGCGCTGAAGTCTTCAACAGTACCTCCGCCCCGACGTTTGGCTATTGCGACATCGCCGGCTGCGGCGGCAGCGGGGCCGGATGGAACGCGTCCATAGGCCTGGACGGCGGCGGGAACACCGCCGTCGATCCGCTGTTTGTGAATGCCGCCTCGGGCGATTATCATCTTTTGGAGGACTCGCCATGCATCGACGCGGCGAACGGCACGGCGGCCCCGGCCAGGGACCAGGAAGGCAAGGCCCGGCGGGATGATCCCGGCATGCCGAACCTCGGCATCGGACCCCCCTGGGCGGATATCGGAGTGCTCGAGTTCGAGGCCGTCGTCAAGGCGACCTACGTGAAGGTCGATGCGACCGGCGAGAACGATGGAACTTCGTGGACCGATGCGTTCACTCTCCTCCAGTCGGCGCTCAACAAAAGAGGCCCCGGTGACGAGATATGGGTGGCGGCAGGCACATACAAACCGACAAGCGACTACGGGCTCGGCATCGGCGACCGCGGCATGCATTTCGAGATGATCAACGGCGTCGGCATTTACGGCGGATTCGCCGGCACGGAGACGTTCCGCGGCCAGCGCGACTGGACGACGAACGTAACGATCCTCAGTGGCGATATCGGCGAATCGGGCGACAGCAAAGACAATTGCTGCCACGTTTTCTATCACAGCGGTCTGGACCTCGACGCGACCGCCGTCCTGGACGGTTTTACCATCACAGCCGGAAATGCAACCGGCGCCGGCGATTGGCCTCATAACGCCGGCGGCGGGATGCACAACGACCACTCCTCCCCGACCGTCACGGACTGCGTGTTCACCGGCAACGCGGCAGGAGAGTACGTTGGCGGCGGCATAGCCAACGAGTACGCCTCCCCGGTCCTCACCCACTGCACGTTCAGCGGCAACTCGGCAGGCTATGTGGGCGGCGGGATCTATAACGATTACTCCTCCCCGACCGTCACGAACTGCACGTTCAGTGGCAACTCGGCAGGAAGCGCCGGCGGCGCCATGACCAACTTGTACTGTTCCCCCACCCTCACCAACTGCACGTTCAACGGCAACTCCTCCTCCGGCGACTCCGGCGCGATTTACAACAATCTTTCCTCCCCCTCCTTCATGAATTGCACGTTCAGCGGCAATGCGGCCCCCTACCACGGCGGCGGGGTGCTCAACTACTGGCACTCCTCCCCCACTTTCACGAACTGCCTCCTTTGGGGCAACGGCGCGCTGGCGGATGCGGATGTCTGCAACTGGGACTATACCTGCGCCCCCACGTTCAGCCGCAGCGACATCGCCGGTTGCGGCGGCAGCGGGACAGGATGGAACTACGCCATCGGCACTGACGACGGCGGGAACATCGACGCGGACCCGAAGTTCGTGTCGCCCGTCTCCGCCTCCTCCGCGCCGACCACGGCGGGCGACTATCACCTTACGGCCGGCTCGCCGTGCATTGACTCGGCGGACGGCAAGGCGGCCCCGGCAACGGACATTGAAGACAACTTGCGCCACGACGACCCCGGCATGCCGAACGTCGGCGGCGGCCCGCCCTGGGCGGACGTGGGCGCCTATGAGTTCCAGGGCGTCACCGACACTTGCCCATTGTCCGTCCACTCCACGCCAATCACCGGCGTGGCGATTGCTTCCTCCACGAACCACAACGGATCGACGAATTACCAGAAGACGGTTAACCGCGGCGCATCCGTATCGCTGACCGCGCCCGCGACCAAGAGCGTGG
This sequence comes from uncultured Planctomycetota bacterium, assembly GCA_903901045.1. Lineage (GTDB taxonomy): Bacteria > Planctomycetota > Brocadiia > CAIUPP01 > CAIUPP01 > CAIUPP01. The sequence goes on along the minus strand of CAIUPP010000095.1, from coordinate 21,705 downwards.
GCGCAACGGACTATCACTTCCTCCAGTGGACAGGGGCCCCGGCCGGGACAGTCGTTTCAGACGGGGGCCGCACCCTCACGTTCTCCATCCAGGAAGACATCACCGTGACGGCGGAGTACGCCATAGATACCTGGACGCTGACCGTGCAGTCCACGCCGATCACCGGCGTGGCGATCACGGGCGACAAGCCGGGCAGCACGAACTATACGGCGTCGTGCGATGATGAGCAGGAAGTGACCCTCACCGCGCCGGTGGAGACGGGGGGAAAGCACTTCCGCTGCTGGCAGACAGAGGCGGCGGTCCTGCTGTCACGCACCCCGACGCTCACCGTCGTCGCGAGCGCAAGCCGAACGGTCGTGGCGGTCTACGGCAACATGCGCCTTCTCACCCCCTCGGACTCCGGAATCCGTTTCGAAGGCGGGCAGACGTGCAGCATCGGGTGGACGTCCAACCTGCCGAAAGGCGCGAAGGTCAAGGTCGAGCTTGTGAAGGGAAGCGGCGGGACGTGGACGCTTTCCGCCGGCGCCTCGAAGAGCCCGCTCAACTGGACGGTGGGCAAGGCCATCAAGGGCGCGGCGATGTACGCCGATGGGAGCGACTACAGGATACGCGTCAGCACGCTCGACGGCTCGACATCGGACGAGAGCGACCATGACTTCTCAATCGGGACCGTGCAATCACTCACCGTGGACGGCCCGGCGACGGTTCGCGGGGGCATCACGGTGGGGCATTTCACCTGTGCCGCCCACTACAACTTCGGCGAGGACCGGGACGTGAGTGGCGAGGTGACTTGGAGTTGCACGAAACTGAAGGGGGTCAAGATGGGCAAGACCGGTTTGCTGACAACCGCGCCGGTCACAACGGCCCAACCCTGCACCATCACCGCGACCTATGGGAAGGGAAAGCCGCCGATGACCGGCAGCCTCGGGATCACGATCAATCCGTGAGCGGCGCGGCCTTCGGCGCGAGACAGAGTTGGGACACAAAACTTCCGAAGGAAAGTATTGTGTCCCGATCGCTCCCGACAGGCGAACGGTGAGCGCCCCGAAAGCCCCTTCGCTGCGCTCAGGTTGCCAGTCGAGGCACTGAAAGTCGAGCTCGCTGACGGCGGAAAGCCATTAGGATGCCCATCTCGGAATGCTGCGCCAGGACTCACGAACCCGGCTGGCATGCGCGTGGCAGTCGGGATGATGCCGGCGCACAAGGTCCCAGAAATGTTTCGAGTGGTTCATTTGATTCAGATGGCAGAGCTCGTGCACCAGAACGTAGTCCACGAGTTCCGGCGAGAGAAGAAGCAGCTTCGCGTTAAGAGAGATGGTCCCGCGCGCCGAGCAACTGCCCAGCCGCGTCGCCTGCCGCCGCACCGAGGCCCGCTTGTACCGCAATCCCGTTCTGGAACTGATGCTTTGCAGTCGCGGGATGAGCCACGCCCGCGCCTGACGCATGAGCCAGCGCGTGAGGGCGTCGCGGCAAGCCGCCTCGCTCTCGATGGCCCCGGAAACCCGCAGTTGCCGGCCTTCCAGTTCCCGCACGGAAACCCGCCGCGCGCCGGTCTTTCGCGCCTCGACACGCCACGCCGAGCCGCTGGCCGGCAGTTCCACCTGCGCGGGCACCTCCCACGGCGGCCTGGACTCCAGCGCCTCGCGCTGCAATTCGGCGCGCGCCATGGCGGTGTCGATCCAGCGCTTTGAACGTTCCAGGATGCGCGGCACCGCGGCCGTATCGAAGCCGCGCGGGACAACCACCTCCAGCCCCTTCTCGGCCGTCACGCGAAGAGTGACCCTGCGGGCGCGCGCGCTCATCCGGATTCGGTGATCAACAACGAGGCCCTGCATTAGTGCTCGGCGTCCTGTCCAGAAGTTCAATGCTTAGACGAGACAACCCCCGTCGCCAACACGGTAGCATGCGCCCAATCGAACCGCAAGGGGAGGAACGGCACTGACGCAGCGCCCGTCTTGACGGCGTGGGGCGACCGGAACGACGACATGCAACGGGTCGTCATGAAGCAGCGCGGTCTATCGGTCCGCACCCGACTCCGGCGGAGATTCTCAGTGAGCATCTCCGCTGGAAAGAAGCCCCTCAAGATACGTCACCGTTTCGCGAATATCCCTGGCTTGTTGCTCCCCGGTGATCTCGCGTTCGATAATGTACTCCCCGGCAAAGCCGATCTGCCTCAAACGGTTGACCAGTTCCGGAAAGCGCACGCGTCCCTCCCCCACCTTCATCTCCCTTCCCAGCTTCATCGGGTCCGTCGGATAGCAGGCGTCCTTGGCGTGCACGTTCCTGACGTATTGACCGAAGACGTCCAACGCGTCGATGGGGTTGGCTTTGCCGTAGAGAATCAGGTTGGCCGGGTCGAGATTGATGCCGAGATTCTCCGTCCCCACCGACTGGATCAGCCGCAGCATTGTCACCGGCGTCTCCTGCCCCGTCTCAAACCAGAACTGCAGGCCGAGTGGCTCCATCTGCTGCGCCAGGGCTCGCACCGCCGCGACGGTTTCGTGAAAGAGCTGATTGGAGGGCTCCTCGGGAATGAACCCCAGGTGAGTGATCACCGCGGGCAGTCCGGCGCGCGCGGCAAAGCGCGCCGCCTTATGCAGCGCCTCGACTCGCATGGCGCGATAGGCCGTCGGCACCAGCCCCAGCGTCAGCGGCCCTTCGGTGAGGTTCCATGCCGCGGGGCCCGGCCAGCCGGCCCACAGCGCCGCGATCCGCACCCCCGTCCTGCGCGACTCCTCGCGGATGGCGTCCGCCGCCTCCTCCGTCAAATCAGCCTGGTTCCATGCCGTGAGCTGACAAACCCGCAGGCCGAATGCGGACACCGACGCCAGGGAGGGCTGCCCCGCTTTCAATCCCGCCATCACGCCTATCCGGTCGTGCGCCTTCTTCGACGGCGCAACGGCCGCTTTTCTCATTTCGGTTCGGGTCACGTTCACCTTTCAAAATCTCTCACATAGCGGTCCAGAACGTCCTCCAGGGTCCCCCGAAAGAAATAGACCTTGCCTCGCACCGTCGCTTCCTCGCCCGGCTGGATGATGCCCCAGTCCGGGTTTGCGTGGAGGCAGGAGGGCCAGGGATTGAAATTGCCGGAGACGCCCGCGCAGCGGTCGAGCGCCATGGCCAGAATGAACCCGGTTGTCGAACGCTTCACCATCAGCTTGCGCGTCACACAATGCGCATCGGCGCCACTGGCATCATATTTCGCCATCGCCGTCCGACGCGTTAAGGTCTTGGCTTCGCGGGCGGACGGGACGCCACGGATGCGGGCGGCGCGTATGGGTCGGAAAGGAGCTTTGCCTGCCGCGCGAAAGCCTCGGCATCCCGGCGATCCTTGTAGACGCGCAATCGGCAATGCGGCTCGCAGCGGGATTCCATGTCCAGGACCGGGTACAGCCCGCACCCCTCCATAGCGGGCTCAATCCAGGCCATGCAGTGATCACAGTAGGCGGCGCACGGCGTCGCGTCGTTGTCCAGCACCTTGGACAGGCTCGGACAGCGGAGCATTCGCAATTCAAAGTGGTCCGGGGATTCCACGATCTCCGCTTGGCAGTTCTCCTCCCGGACGATTCGCCTCCAGTACGCGGCGGCCGCGGAAAGCCCTCCCTGCCGGAAGCGTTCCTTCAGTTCCCCGGCCTGCAGCCGCCCCAACTCGCGCCAGTACGCCACCAGCGGACCGCGCCCCTTGCGCTCCAACGCCTTGAACACCTCGTTGTAGAACCGGACAAAATGGTCGCTGGGGATCACTGGCGGACCCTTCGAATCGTTTGGACGCACCGGCCGACACCGAGCATTTCGGCGCTGGTCTCGAACGGCGCGCCCTCCGACCGCGTTTCGTTCATGATGACCGTTTGCCGGCCCCCCTACTCCGCGGGCCCGTCCTTTGCCGAATTCTCCAGATGGTGATTGCGAACGTAAATGAGGATGTCCGCGAGGACCATGATGCCGTTGAGCATATAGAGAACAATGACCGGGTCACGGCTGTAGAGCGCCTTGTGAATGACGCCGGCGACGTAGCCGACGAAGATGACGACCAGGAAGACAACGCTCTTGCCGCCATTGCTTCGTGACCGCCAGGATTTCAGGATCGAAAACGGCCATGCCACGCCAAAACAGACCAGCATTGTGATTTCAAAGACGCTCATGGGTGAATTCCTTATTCTGTGTGATTCTGTTTCGGCCGCGTGGAGGAACGAGCCGTTCGCAGAGTTTCCCACCGCGCACGAACGGCATCAGGTGACGTAGCAGACGCCGACCTCGCTGACTCGCGGGGTGCCAAGGCTGTTCAGCGCCCCCAACACCAGCCGATATTGAACCCAGGGGCCGCGCGTCTGGAGGTTGCCCGCAGCCTGCCCGTTATCGAACCAGGTTGATTCGCCCCCGGGGCCTTGCCACGGAGCCGCCGCCAGCATTTCGCTCGACGCCGCCGAGCGCAGTTGCGCTTTCACCCATGTCTTGGCGGGAACATCGGCCTTCCACTCCATGCGGGTAATGCGGGCTCCCGGGGGCAGCCGGCCGGGTTTGGAGGTGTAATATTCCTCAGGGCCCCGATCGAGGATACTTCCGGGATTCACGCAGGTCATGCCGTGCGGCCCGGAGGTGGGCAAGCGCGTCACGCGCGCTTCGCTGAACCCATCGGGACCGTTCCACCACACAGCGGAATGGCCGAGATGATCGCCGTTGACTTTGTGATACGCAACGGCCAAATCCATCCACCCATCCTCGTTGAAGTCCGCGGCGACGCAGCCGGAAGCGGAGTGCGTGAAGATTCGCGTGCGGTCGGAGGCGGAGAATCCCCGACCGCGACGATTCCAGTACAGGTAGGAGTCGATATCACGGATCTTCCCGTCGTGGTAGGAAGTCACGAAGAGGTCGAGCATGCCATCGTTGTTGAAATCGGCCACCGCCATCGAGTTGATCGCGGAGGCGGGCAGCAGCGTGCGGCGGTCCTCGCGCAGCCCTTCCGGACCGTTCCAGTAGATGAAGGCGAAGGAATCGTGCGGCTGGCCTCGCGTGGGGGCGTGGCCGCCCATGATAAGGTCCAGATAGCCGTTCCCGGTCAGGTCAGCCGCCTGAACGCAGGCCGCCCGTTCCACGGAGAGAACCTGGCAGCGCTCCATGCTGAACCCCTCCGGCCCGCCCCAGAGGATGAAACTGCGGTCGTTGATGATCATGGGAATGACCAGATCCAGCCAGCCGTCATTGTTGAGGTCGGCCAGGTAGATCCAGCGAGGTTCGCTGTACAGGACGCCCTCATGCTCCAGCCGGATTCGATGCGGGTGCTCCATATCGAACCCGCCGGCGTTGCCATAGAAGATTGTGATGTCCGGATTTCGGAAGCCGGAGAAGATCAGGTCCAGGTACCCGTCGCGGTTGATGTCGGCGCAGCAGACGCCGTGGGCGCGCACGCTGGGAATGCGGAGGCTCGGTTTGTCCGGAAATCCCTTGCCCTCATTGAGCAGGATGTAGGAACCCGGGTCGAGGGCCGGGGAATTTTCCGAGGCGTTCGCCACGACCATATCCGGACGCCCATCGTCATTGATGTCGCAGCAGATGGCGCCTATGGCGCCCCATGCCGGGATGTCCTGCCGGCGCTCCGGAGTGAACCCATCCGCCCCTCCGAAGTAGATCGACGCGGGAATATTGCCGAGACGGTTGCGGCTGAACTTGTTGACGAGGATGACCTGTTGCGCGCCGGTCTTCCAGGACCGGGTCAGAAGAACGCGCCGCGCGCCATGACAGGGCAACCGGATGGGGTTCGCGCTCACTCCCTGCGAGCCGCCACGATACACAAGCGAGTCCGTATCATAGGAACCGTCGTTGTGGCTTTGGCAGATCAGGACGTCGCCATACCGGGAGTCCTTCAGGTGGCCGACGACCACATCGCAAGCGCTGAAGCTGGGCAGGCAGGTTCGATTCTCCGGGCGGATTCCATTCGGTCCTCCCCAGTAGACCCAGGAGCATTCTCCGTCGTCGTCCATGTCCCGGCAGGCGAAGGCCAGGTCATCGTAGCCATCGCCATTAATGTCGCCAACGGCCACAGAAACCGCTTTGGCGCAGGGCAATTCGAGGGCCGCTCCAAAGCTCCTGTCGGGGTGCACCGGCAGGAGGAATACTCGCTGCAACTCGGCGAGGAAGAGGTGCGGAACACCCCCCAGCCGGACCACTCGCGACAGCGGGTTGGCGTCGTCGAGGGGATCGGCGTATACGACCTCGCCGGATGCCCCCATGCTCTCTTTAGCGGCGCGAGATCGCACGGGGGCGACGGAAACACGGGTCGGATCAATGCCTCCGGGGCCACCCCAGAAAACGCGTGTCTCGCCATCTTTGGCCCCGATCACCAGATCCGCGAAGCCATCGCCGTCGAGATCCTCGGCCGCGAGTTGCTCTCCCTTGATGGGCAAATCCACGTACCGTTTGGGTTCGAAACCCAGGGAGGATTGGTAGAAGAGGCGAACGCGCCCCTCGCTGATGAAGGCCAGGTCCATGCGGCCGTCGCCGTTGAAGTCGCCGGCGGCAACGGAGGTGGAGCGCGGCACGGGAAGAAGTTGCGTGCGCCGTTCGCTGAAACCTTCCGGGCTGTTGTAGTAGATGCAGGCGTTCAGGTCCACGCGCACGCCGTTGTAGAGCATGGCGACGACCAGGTCGTCCTGTCCGTCGCCGTTCAGGTCGGCCACGGCGGCGGACCAGGAGCCGTCGGAGGGCAGTTCCACTCGCTCGGCGCCGGCAAGCGGGTCGGTGTAGACGTAGACCGGCGGCCGCTCCCAATGGTTCTGACTGTTGCAGAAGACCAGATCGAAGTGGCCGTCCGAGTTCAGATCGAACTGGTGGATGCGCTGGAGCACGCCTGCGCGGGAAACATAGATATTGTGGCCGGCGTTGCCGAATTGGCCGCCGATGAAGTCGTTGAATCCCTTTTCGCGCCATACACCCTGCATGGATCAATGTCCTTCTGTTCTACCGGCCGCCCTGCGGCCGCAGGCGGCTTGCGCCCTGAATGGCGGCGCGGATCGGCGACCGGCTGATGACGGCCTCAGACTCATAGAATGCCACGCCCGCCGCGCCCTCGCGGTGGAATTGCCTTGCCTGTGAAGCGAAGCCATCCTCTCCCATATTGTAGTAGGCCTTCTGCATCCCCCAGAAAGGGGTCCCTTTCGTGCCGGGGTCGTGCGCGCCGGGAAGGTACGGATTGATGCACCCGTGCAGTTCGCAGGTTGCGCGGCGCAGCAGCGGCCGGAACGGCGTCAAGGAGAAGTCGTTGAAGTAGGTGTGGGAGGAGGGCATCAGCACGTCCACGAGGCCCGCGGCGACGATGGCCTCGACATCCACCCCCTCCTTGAGGCATTGGGCGGGATGGAGTGAAACGCGCAGAGCAATCTTCAAGTTATGGGAACTCCCGGCCATTTCGTGGCGAAGTTGGCGCATGAACTCGGTGAAATAGGAAGCCTTGTGGCGCAGCCATCGAGGATCGTTCTCGGGGAGGCGGAACGGATCTTCGCCGTAGATGTCGCGGAAGCTCCGCACCGCCGGCGCGGCGTACTGAGTCATGGGAGGATGCCGCTGCGTGTCGATGAGAATCCCGTCGGCGCCAAAGGAGACCATCTCCTTCGACAGAGCCACCTTGTGCTCGCGCACCTCGGGGAAGGCGAAGGAGAGATGCCATGGAGATTTCCGGCCATCGCGCTGGACGTCCCTGAACTGGGGATGCTCGATCCAGTAGCGGCTGAGCACGCCCTTGAGCGTCCTGGCCATTCCGCCATATTCGTTGTTGATGCGGAACCAGGGATAGAACGCCATCCCCGCCTTGCGCGATTGCTCGGAGGCCAGGCCCAACAGGTCGCACCGCCGGGCCAGGCGCGCAATGTATTTTGTCCGCGGACGGACATCCCCGCTCACCGTGGTGCCCACCGACGTGCGGTAGTAGCACTGCGCCCCCGCCGCCTGCCAGTACATGATATTGAACCCCGCTTCCCGGTGCATCGCCACGCAGTGGGCAATCGCCGATGGGTCCCGGGGCGCGCGCTCGTAACAATACGAATAAAAATCATTCATGGCCCCGACATTCCATCGGGATTCACGCGACGGCGCTTTGTCCACCGGAATGAATTTGATGTAGTCGAGGCGCGTCAGCCAACCGGCCGGATGGCCGATGAAAAGCTTCCGCCCGGTCAGGTCGCATGACTTGAATGCCAGCTCTTCAACGCAATCCTCGTAACTCGAACATTGCAGGAAATCGCCGAACGCATCCCCGGAGACGCGAAGGTTGATGCCGCAAGCCAGCTTGCCGGGGTTGCAGAGTCCGACGACGATGCGGTGCCAGCCGCGCAGGCCGGGATTCAGTTCCAGTTCCCGGGGCCTTCCCTTGTCGCCGGCCGTCAACAAGCGCCCGCCAGTGGACATGAGTTCATCTTTGGCTTCCCATCCCGCCTTTTGAAAAGCGGGCTTCAGAAGTCGAAAATCATTGAAGAGGACCGTCTTACGCGCCATCAAATTCTCCCGCAACGAACCAGCGGCCTAGAAAGGCGGCTCCGCGAGGCTGAACGCCGCCTGTTTCTGCGCCAGACAATGTTTGTCACGATCAAGCAGTTTCACGCGAAGCGTGTAAGTTCCTTCTTCCTTCAACTCCGCCACGCGGCACCGCACTGCGGCCCGCGTCTGGAGATGCTCCGCGGCGTCCGCGGCCACGGTCCGCCCCTGGGCGTCCGTCACTTCGAAGGACAGAGAGCCATTCTGCAGTCCGGCGTCGCCAAGGTTCACTGCAAGGAAGCCTTCCACGTCCTTCTTCTCACCGAGGTAGAGTTCGGACCGCGTGAGTTTGAGATTCAGCGCCTCCGGCACAACTCCTTCATAGCGCCGGGAAAGCAGCGGCGCATTGGCCACTTCATCAAAGGCGTCGAGTTCGATTGTGTACGGGCTCCCGGTTCGCTGAAGGCGGTACGGCAGGCTCACGCGCTTGCTTTCGCCGGGTGCCAGCGAGATGCGCGCATTCCCGTTCATCTGCGACTTGGAGGTCGCCCGCGCTTCCAGGCGAATCCGCCGGGTGGTGGTGGACGCATTCCTGACCTGCACAGCAAACGCACTCTCCCCCTCGGAGAGGGCGCCCTGGGAAATCACGTCAATTTCCAGGTCGGCCTTGTCCATGCGAAGCGTCCCGAACCGGGAGATCGGGCCAGTGAAGACGCCCGTCCATGAACTCAGCCAGCACCCGCCGCCGCTGCGCCGGGTGCGCGCCACGTTCAGGCCATAAGCGCTGCCCCGGAGGATGCTCTGGGTCCCCAGCGCACGGGCGGGAATGGCCAGTTCAATCGTCCAGGCATCGTTTCCTCGCGCCGCTTTTGCCAGACAGCCGGAGTCTCTCATGGCTTCTTCGCCGTGGATGACCTTTTTGGGACCGGCATGATCTGCCGACAGATCCTCCGCACTGTTGTCCCACTCCCTGACGGCACACACGGCCCCTAGCGAGTTGACGAGGAAATGACAGGCATGGCGGCGGTCGCAGTTCACGTCGAGCCAGAGTTCCACACAGTCGTCATACCAAATCGCCTGCGAATCGTTGGCAGCGCACTTGGCAACGAGTCCCGACATCGCCGGTTCGGCGCAGGTGAAAGCGACGTACAGCGTGTCAGGGGTGAAAGCGAATTGAGCGCGCGTTTGAACCTCAGCGGGAGTGCCGTCCGCATCCAGCATGGTCAGCCCCGTCAGCTCCGGCGCGGACTTCCAGCAAGCGTCATCCAGCAGGCCGTCCATGACGGGAGGCGTCTCGGTCTTCCGCGCCAGGCAGCTCCTTTCGGGCGAGGGCGCGGCCGCCGACGCCGGCGGCGTCAACCACTCCAGCGTCACGAGATGCGGCCCGGCCTGCGGCTGCGGAGCGGCGGCCGCGTTGACGTTGGCCGCCGAGGCGCAGCCGGTGAGGATGGCCGCGCCCAGCGCCGGAACCGCCCATCGGAATGCCTGGTTCAAGGCAGCAACTCCTGACTCGCCACGGAAATCGATGACACGGACGCTCCCTGCATGAGCCCATCCTCGTCCGTCTCGCGTCTGGCAAGAACGACGCGTCCGGCCCGGCAGTCGCTGGTCTCGATGAGTTTCGCCCCCTCCTCCAGCGTCTTTTCAGCTCGCGTGACAACGTTCATGAGCGCAAGCCGGCCGGCCGATGACATGACAATGCGCTCCGAGTCCACCCATTGTGCGTGCCAGTTTCCCGAAACCAGTTGCGTCGCCGTCCGGTCCGCGAGCGACATGACCCACACGCTGTGCCCGCCCCCGCCCACGTTCGCTTTGGTGTCATCGGAGACGAGCAACGCCTTGCTGCCGTCCGGCGAGAGGGTCACCCCGACGTACCACGGCGCGTAGGGGTTCCCTTCCAGGATGACTTCACGGCTGCCGTCCAGCCCGACCTTGAAGACGCAGCCATCTTTGCAGGCAAGAAAGGTGTTCTTCGTGAGCCAGTCGCAAGGCAATAGAACGTCCTGGCCCGCAGTCACGGCGGCGTCTTTGGCCGCGCGCACCTTCAAGATACGGATAGCCTTCCCTTGCGTGTAAACGAGCCGGTCATGCCCCTGGAAACACACCGGGTTCGCGCCTGAGGCCAGCGCGCCGGTCTCGCCGGTATGGCGATCATGGAGCTTGATCTGGTCCCGGGTGGCATAGACAAGCCTGTCCGCGTCCAGGAACTGAACATTTCGGATGAGGCTGTCCGAGTCAATCTGAGTCTCCGGCCCCTGCGCCGGCCGGAGATACAGGACGTTGCGTCCTTTCGACAAGGCGACGAACGCGACCTCTTCTCCCCCTGGCGAGATGCAGATGGAGAGAATCGGATCATGGGAGACAAACAACGGGGAGGCGATCTCCTGGCCCGAAGCGATGCCCGCCAGGGCAAGAGCGATCAGCGCAACGCCGTAAGCCGCCCGAATCGTGGTCATCATTCTACGGAGCATCCATTAGCCTTCAGCACGTCCTGAAGCTTCATAATCTCCCGCGCCACGCGCCAGCGGAGTTTCGGGTACACGCTGTTCGAGGGATACCCGCCGCTGCGCCGGTAATATTGCAGGTCCGGATTGATCGTGTCGGAAATCTGCCCCAGAGTGCTCCTGGCCTGCTCGGCGGACGCAACGACCTCCGGCTCGCCGGTCTTGAGCGCCTCGCCGATAAGCCAGTCGAGTTGGAAGAGGTAGCGCGCGTCGTCGTGCCCCTCGCGCACGTGGCGCTCGGCGACGAGCATCGGGTTGACGCCGTCGTTGTCGCGCGAAGGCAGCACGATGCCGCCGGCCCACTCGGTGCCCGTGAAGGGGTTGTAGGGATCGCCGAGGCCGGGCAGACAAAACGTTTCGGCGTGATGTCCTTTGGCGTTGATGCGCCAGAAGTACAGGCCGCGCTCGAAGCGGTTGAAGGTGGCCATGTAGAAGATGTTCGCCTTGTGGTCCTTCAACCATTCGAACTTCTCCTGGTTGAAGTAGTAGTCGTACGGCGCCCACACCAGGGGGGTGATCTCTTTGAAGTAGTTGATGTCGCCGGACAGGGCGAGCGAGTTCTTCACCCCGGCCTGATGGCAGAGGGTATGGACGCGCGTTTCATAGTACCGCCCCGACTCGTGCCCGCCCCCTTCTCCCCCCTCAAAGAAGATCACGGTGGGCCAGCCGCGCCGGGCGAATTCCTTGTCGATGCCCTGCGCGAGCGATACGAACAGGTCGTCATATCCCTGCGGAAACGCCTTCTTGCACTCCTCCAGACTGGCGCCGAAGAAACGCACAGGGCCCGGGGCGCCGGCCAGCCGGCAGGTGAGGTAGTTCAGGGCGTCGGTGAAGACCACCCCTTTCAGCGTGACGCCCGCGTCGCTCCATCCCTTGAGCCATTCCCCGACCTGCGAAAGGTCGACCTGCACCTTCCCGTCCACCTGTTTTGCGTCAACAAACCCGAAGCCGCAGGGTCCCAGGTTGAAGCCATAGTCCGCCCAGGCCTTCATGATCTTGCGCGACATCTCCTTCTCGTCCGTGCCCGGCCAGATATTAGGATGCCGCGGATAGATGTAGCTGATCGTCAGGTCGATGTACCGGTCATCCTCCGTGAGCGTCCTCAACCGGAACGGCAGCACCCGGAGTCGGAGTTTCTTCGTCGCCGCAGGCGCGTTCGCCGGAGCGACGGTGACCTCCCCGGTGTAGGTCCCGGTCGGGAGGTCTGCGGGCACGTCGAAGCGCAGCCAGCACTGGCGCGTCACCCCTTCATACACGTTGATCTTCTTCCAGGCCACCAGCGCCATCGGCGAAACCACGTACCCCAGGCTGGACCGGTTGGCAATGTCGGCGCTGTAATCCCACCCCACGTTCGAGTAACTCCCGTACATTTCCAGATACTTCACAAACCGCACGTCGATCTTCTCGGGCGGAAACAACTGGCCGGCCTCGTTCTTCAACGCTCCGACCTTGACCTGCACGTCCTCAAGTTGCTTCAGCGGATAGAGGCCGAACGTGGCGGACTCGCGCTGTCCCTTCGCCGCAAAGAGGGCCACTTCGGAGTCCAGGGCGGCGGCGTCCGGGACGGTGTCGGGATAAACGTTCTCCATAATGTCCGCAGTGAACAGGAGGTAGCCCTGCTTTGCCTGGTCCGCGCTTGCGGCAAACGGCTTCACGGGCGGCCGGGGGAATTCCTTCAGTTGGCAACTGCCCTCTCGCACTCTCTCCAACTCGGCCACCCACGTCCGGGCGGCTGCCTCCTCGGCCTCGGGCCAGATGGCAATCATCGTGACCGGAATCCCGCGGAAGGTGAACCGAAGCGAGCCGTCGGACTCGACGGGCAGGCGGTAGGTCGTCCGGTCATAGTGCTCCTTGACGTACCGCCGCCAATAGCTGATCCGGGGGTCGTAATCCTTGTACTCGTTGCTATAGTAGATATCGGCAATTTCCTTCTCGGTCCGCTTCACGTCCACCAGCGTCTTGCCGTTGACGGCGACGGAGAAAGGCTTGGCGAGGTTCGCCACGCGTCCGTAAGTGTAGTAGTAATCCCCCAGAATCGCGTAGGCCACGTACTTGCCGGCAGGGGCGTCCACCCGGAATTCCGCCTCATCCTGAAAATCAAACGCCTCCCCGCCGGAGCGATTCCACACGCACCTGCCCGGCGCAACCCAACTCCCCGTGACGATATCCGGAAATGTGCCGGTGATCACCACCAAGCCATAGGACATGCCGAAGTCAAGCTTGCGCCACTCGACGCGGTTCCCTCTCGTCCATCCATAGCCGAGATCCTTCGTATACTCCGTGTCCGCCGTGACGCGCTGGAAGCCCGGGGGGAGAGGGAGCGACTTGTCGGTCATTTTGAATTTCAGTATCTCCGCCTGCGCCAGACCGGCGGCGAGCAATCCAACGACCCACGCGGTCATCAGCGTCTTCCTGAGACAGGACATGCGAGCCTCCCTGCGGCTTGAGAGAACGCCGCGCCGCTGCGCGGCGGAAAATGGGCTGATTCCTCGGCGGACGGGCCGATGGACGGGACCGGCAGGCGCCTGAAACTCCGCTCAGTTGCTTCCCTCAGGTTTACCGGCAACGACCTTGGCCGGCTCCACGCTGGGAAGTTCAACGAGCGTGATGTCGTCGAAGTATGCATCGCCCGCGCCGCTTCCGGCGTAGAGACGAATGAAGGCGTAGTAGCTTCCCGGAGGCGAAGTCAGGACGCACTTGGCCTGAGTCCAATCGTGCGTCCCGGCGGCGAAGTCCACGGCGGTGGAGTAGTTATAGGCCGTCAGACTCACCCACTTATCATCGGTGAACCCGAACTGCATGCTCTGGCCATCCGTGCCGGCGGCCTTGGTCCAACCGCTGAGTTGATACTTCCGATTCGGCTTGACCTTGATCGGATTCGGTGGCACGGGGGTCCAACTACCGCAGCAGTAGAAACAGGATAGGCCATCGGCCTTCGGCTTTGAGAAATGGAGGCTTCGTTTGCCGGAATGCGCTTCCTTGTCGGTCACGTCGACTGTGCCGGTCGTCACGAGGGGACGGTCGCGATTCGCCTTCTGCCAACCTGTAGCCTGGTTGGCGGCATCCACGTCTTCAAAGCCGCCATTGGGGACGAGGTTCACTCCGACTTCTTCATCAGCGCCTGGTATCGCTTCGTAGTTCGCCGCCGCCTTGACGGTCGAGTCGAAATACACCTGATAGGAGCGCTGGCCCAAGGCCGCCGTCTTCCCCTTCATCACCCAGACCAGCGAGCCTTCCTCCTTGACACCGGCGGAGAACCCCTCCCCTTTCTTGAAGAGCGAGGCCGTTTCGGCCGGTTTCCCGTCGGCGGTTTCGACTTCAACCACTCTGAAGGAATCCGGCGCGATGGGCTGCTTGAGATTCGCCGCCTGCGCCAGAGCCTTGAGGTCCAGCGGCAGGCGGACCAGATAGTCGGCGCGGTCCTGCATCCCCGCGTCCACCGTCACCGGCATGCGATAGCGCCATTCCTTGTTCCACCAGCTCTGGCTAAACGCGGATCCGCAAGCCAGCAGCAGCACGCCGATGACGATATTCCTCACGCGCATTTTCTGAGCCTCACAAAGGGGCCGCCGAACCGGGTCCATGCCTGCTTACGGCGCGTCCACTCCCACATCCAGGCCCGCGTCCACGTCGAGCAAGTGCCACTGAAGCACCGCGCCGCCGACCTTGTAAGCGGTGCCTGCCGACTCGAAGTCGGCGATAACGTTGTTGCTGCAGCCGAGTCTGAACTCGGCGCTCGCCGGCGCGCCCAGCGCCTTCCAATACATCAGGCTCTGCTGCGGATCGCCGTACCACTTGGCATGCCAGTCGCCATAGAGAACATTATAGCCGTCGCGATGCCCAAACCAACCGCGCCCCGGTTGCGTTGTGGGCACGTTGCCGGCCTTGGCGAAAGCGTCCGCCACGACGGCGCGGCCCGCAAGCAACTTCTGCGTCTTGAACACCGGCTCGCCATCGGCGACGGTGCGTTTGGGCGTCGCATACAGCATCCGCGCCGAGTTCGGATCTGCGCTGGTATTGTAGACCGTGGTGGGCACCAGACGGTAGGCGTAGTTGCTCAAAACGACGCGCATATTGGCGTAGCTTCCGCCCCACGCGCTGCTGTAAGGCACGGGATTGGCAGGCGCCGCGATCATCCAATTCCAGTCCCCATACATGATTGAATGGGTGTCCGTTCCGCCGGCCCGCTTGAGATCGGTCAGCGAGGTGGCGGCCACCGCATCGTACGGCTGAGAATTCGCCGCGGTATTGTCCCATCCTTCCGAGGCCATGTTCGTGGAAGTGGGGCAGAAGAAAACGCCGGCTTGATCGAGGTACCCGGCGGACATCAGCGTTCCCAGCCCGATGGGCCCCATGTTCAGCATGCCCGCATCCGCGCGCGAAAGGTAATTATCAGCCGTGTTCCTGTTCCCCGCGAAGATGGCGCGGAAGTAGAGAGGAGGGCAGGTCCATTTCGTGTACACGCCATACTTCCAGGAGCCCAGAGCGGTGTAAACGACGTTGTTGGCGGTGAGTTTCGGGTCGGTGTAAGAGGCCAGGTCATTGCACTTGCTGGAACCGTTATTGCCGGGGTCGGTGCTGTACCCCTCGATCTTCACTCCCCAGGCCGAATAGGAGGGGAAGTACTCGCCGTAGTCGCCGCAGTAACTCTGCAGGGCCTTGGAGCTCTGGCTCAGGTTGTTGATGCAGGCCGACCGGCGCGACTTCTCTCGCGCCGCGGCGAGCGCGGGCAGGAGCATCCCGGCGAGAATAGCGATAATGGCTATCACGACCAGCAACTCGATCAGCGTAAAGCCCTCCCACCGCAGCCAGCACATCCTCTTCATGGCACACCCTCCCAAGAACCCCGGACCATTTCTCGGGCAACCCGCGTTGCCGCGAAAACTCTATCCCAATTTCACCCCTACCGCCACTTCTGGTACATTAAGTGTACCATCCGCGATAGCAAAGTCAAGTAACTTTTTTTGCCCTAACTCTTTTCGCCGCAATCGCCCCGATGCTCGCCGCCGCCCGGGCGCTTGATTCCACTGCGCCCTATCTGCAATACTGTCGGTATGTTGGCCGTACCACTCGGCACATAGGAGTCTGCGGACGTGAGAACCGTTGAGCAGCATACATTGACGCCTCTGCAGGCGGACTCCCTGGCGACACGCGCAGCGCATACGATCCGAAACTACATCGTATCCGCCGGTTTGCGGGTCGACGATCCGCTCCCGCCGGAACGCCGCATGGCTTCGGCGATGGTGATCCATCGCGCCACCCTGCGCAAGGCCCTTCGGATGCTCGAAACGGAAGGACTGATCCGCCGGAACAAGGGCTGCCGCCCGGTGGTTGCAGGGACCGCCCACGCCGGACCGGCGGCGCAGACGCGTCTGTTGCGGCGTGAACTTCAAAGGCGGGAGGATATTCGCATGGCCGCCGAGGTCGGGGCGGCGGCGTATGCCTGCGCCCGACGCACACCACACCACTTGAAAGAGCTCCGGGCGATTCTGGACCGCTGGGAAGAGAAGTACCGGCAGTGCCTTCCCGTGGCGGAAGAGGATACGGCCTTTCATCTCATGCTCCTGTCGGCGGCGGGCGATTCGTTCCTGACGGAATATGGAGATGCCGTTCGCGACTATATACGGCTGGCCACCGAAGTCAACCCCAAGGGACTTGCGGTGGGGTATGACCGCAAGACGCTCGACGAGCATCATGACATGCTCAACGCCCTCGAACGGCGCGATCGCGCGCGTTTGATCTCGTTACTGTTGCCGCCCGGACTGCGCGTCGAGTCGCCGCCTCTCCCTCAGCGGGAAGCTGACGCGAAAGCATAACCGGACCGAAGCGTCATGCGCCTCCGGATCTCGCCAGCAGCTTCTCCGCCGTTCGATACAGGATATTCCGCCGGTCCTCCTCCGTGATCCGTGCAAAGAGCACCGCCCCCGCGGCATAGTGCGGACTGTACCAGGGCATATCCGTGCCGAAGACGATCTTCCCGGAGGAGGCGCGCTCGACCATGTGCTCTATGATGCCGTTGACGTGCAGGCAGGAGAGGAACGGCAGAGGGGTGCCGCTGCCGCCGGGCTGATTGCCAAAATCATGCGCAACGTAAACGGCGGTCAGTTCGAGGTACACATTCGGCAGGTCATGAGCCGCGCGCACGGCGGCTTCCCAGTCGCCGTAACCGGAATGGCCCATGAGGAAGGTCGCATTCGGATATCGCTGCGCAACCTCCGCCAGCATCTGCGGAGAGTCGAACCCGCTGCCCCCCCACGTGTGCACCAGGACCAGCATCCGCCGCTCGTTGGCAACTTCCAGCGCCGGAGCATACCCGGCGCCGGTGATGGGATGGGCATGATAGTCCGGCAGACACTTGAACCCGACGAAGCCGCGGGCCTGCGAGATATCCTTGCCGGCGCGTCGGACCGCCTCCGGGTAGTTCGGATTCACCGCCCAATAGCCCAGGAAAGTATCCGGATAGCGGTCAATGGTCTCCTGCATGAGCCGATTGCCGCCGTCCGGATGGGAGAAGAGCGCCTGGTGCGGCGAGCAGACGATCTTCCGCACTTCGGCGCGCAGCAATGCGCGTCGCATTTTCTCAACCGGCGCGGCCGGGAGGTATATCTCCCCTATCGGCCCCAGATGCCCGTGCATGTCGATGATCGGACAGGAGGCGCAGCGCCCGGTCTGCACGAACTCGCGCGCGATGGCAGATGGGTTTGTCATTTGGGACATCATGGCCGGGCCGCCTCCAGCATGCGTTCCAGGTTCCCGCCCGCAATGGCCGCGCGCGCATCCGGCGGGATATCCGCCTGCGCCAGCCGGAGCAGCGCCGCCCCGCTGCACACATCGGGATAGCCCGATCCGAACAGCAGCCGCCCCGGGCCGTACCGGACACAGCTCTCTTCGATGAGCCCCTCCACCATGTAGTGCGATGTCTCGACGTAGAGATTGGGAAACTCGTCCATCAGCGGCCGCAGGTAACGTTCGAGGCTGTGCGGCCCCACGTTCATGGCCACAACCACGAGACCGGGAATCTCCTTCAGCAGATCGCCGATGGAAAGAATATTCTGCTTGACCAGGAGCGGGATTCGGCGCTCCACCAGGAGCGGCAGCAGGTCGCCAAAGGTGCGCTTGTCGAGCCGGCAGCGGTGCTCATCGGGAAAGGCCCGCAGCGCGCGGACGCCCGCCGAGCGCATGGCGGCGAGAAATTCCTCCGGCTTGCGCTGTTCCCCGGTTTGAGAGGGAAGGATGGCCCAGGTCGCTCCCAAAGGGGAAAAGCCGCGAATTTCCTCCACAAGCCGGTCGTTCCATACGACCGGCGAGTCGAAGCGCATCCCGGCATGGTACGCCAGCGCGCGCTGGATTCCGCAGAAGTCCATCTCTGCGATCAATTCCTCCGCCGTGCGGGCGTAGCGGAACGGCGGGCGCGCGGCGTCGCCAAAACAGCAATTGCAGTCGTGGATATTCATCCCACCCTCACGCTGCGAAATCCCATGGTTTCAGCAAACGACTCGATCTCCGCGCAGTGGTCGCCGGCGCCCAGGGCGACATGGTGCGACGGCCCCTGCTGGCACCAGGCGTCCATGAAGAGGTGAATGGGCATCGGAACCCGCACGCGGCAGTTCGGGTTGCCGATGTTTAGAACGTCGCCCGGGATGACCTCGCCGACGGTGTAGATCAACTTGAAGGTCTCCCCTGCATCGAACTGGGTCAGGTTCAGCAGGGTGACCGGCCCCTCGCGCATCGCGAAGTCGATGCCGAGGCCGTGCCCGGATTTGCCATGGTGAACCTCCAGGTGCTGAAGTTTCGGCCGCCCGGCGGCGACGTTGATGTTACTCGGCCCGTCGTGCCCCATCAAGAGGAAGTTCCGGTCGAAATCCATTGCGAAGAACTCCAGGAACATCCCGCCGCCGCCCAGCAGGTCCATGATCTTCATCGCCATCGCCGTCTTGACATCCCCCTCCGTGACCCCCGGCCGTCCCAGCGCCGCCAGCCGGGATACGGCCAATGCGGACTGCGAGCGCAGGAGCGTGACCGACTCCTTCTCCCCCCACCAGTAATAGCCGAAGGCGCTGATGTCATGGCGGGCGATCACCCCGTCAAACGCCACGGCGAGTTGAGCCGAAACGCTCAGGTGCTTGTCGGTGACCGTGGGGTCCACGTCGTACATCTCGCGGAACTGGCGGCACATGGCCTTCACTTGCGCCGGGGTGACCCGGTTGAACGCCTCCAGTATCTCTTCCACCTCGGGCCTCACGAGAAGCTTTCCGGTGCTCCGCAGCAGCCGGTGCTCGTCGGTGGGCATGTCGGTCATATGGGTGTACGTCTCGCCGATGACGCCGAAATTCAGGCCGCGGAAGACCCGCGCAACGGCCGCGCCGAGGCAGTCTTCCCGGACTTCGCGCCACAACCGGTCGTCCCCGAACGCGCCGGTGCGCACTTTGAACTTCTTCCCCAGAGTGATCAAGGCGCTCGCATACTCCGGAATGCAGCAGGGCCCCTCATGGTGCAGATACACCGTCGTGTCCGCTTTCGCGTAGTCATAGGAGCTGTCCTCGTGAGCGTTGAGGATGCGGATGGGCACGGTCAGGTTCCGCACCGCGGGGACGATGCACATGCCGGGAGTGTAGCCGAAGGGGAAGAGGAGCAGGATGTCCACGTCCGCCCTCTGGAAGAACTCTCCGGCGGCCTGCGCCTTCTCCGCCGTGTCGACCAGTTCCGGCGCGACGACATCGCCGATCTTCTCCAGGTGAGCGCGCAGCTTGGCGTACATCGCTTCGCCCATCGTCTTGAGCCGCGGGAATTGGGCCCAGTAGTAAGAATGTCCCGTGGGGAGCAGGCCGATGCGCGGACGAGGCACGCGTGCGTCGAGACGTTCCATGCAGTTCTCCTGTCGAATGAGCGATTCGTTCTTCTACTCGGTCAAAGCGTTGAATTGAATGCCGGTCAGCTCGCACAAGAGCGCCAGTTCCTTCATCCAGTCGCCCGCCCCCCCGTTCCAGTGGTGGCCGGCGCCGCGCTGCGCGACGCGTTGCACGATGGTTCGGACGTCCTCCTTGAACCGCACGCGCAGCGGCGTCCCCTCATACTCCATATCCGCCTGAATTCCCTCCCCGCGCATGGCGGCCAGGCGCAGCGTGCCGCGCCCGTAGATGAGATTGCAGAGGGTCACCCCCCCCGCGGACGGCGTGGCATAGAAGACGGCCAGGCCGTTCTGCGTCTCCGGCGATGCGTTCAGGCAGATCTCCTTCGAGCAGCCGGCCAGCCCGAAAGCCCCCGCGCCGCAATGGGAGAACAGGATGGAGTTGTCGGAGGAGTAGAGCCGGAGGAAATCGCCATTGAAGGCCGGCTGCCCGGTGAGACGGCTCACGAGCTGCATCAGGAGGGTGGAGTGCAGGTCCCCCTCGCAGGCCGCAGCGACTCCTGCGTCGTTCAGGCAGGACACCGCCAAGCAGACTTTCGCTTTCAGGTGGGGGAAGCAGTTGATCGAAATGGCATTCAGTCCGTATTGTTCCACCAGCCGTTCGGCGGCGAGCAGATAGCGCGTTGAGAGCAAGCCGTCGGCCTCCGACACGCACACCTTCCCCACCTGCCGCTGAATGCCGGACCAGCGGTCCTGTGCCTCCTTCTCCGGCACAACCTTCGCCGCGTCGTAGAGTTCCTCGATAGGAAGGTTGACCAGCGCGGTCCCGAACTTCTCCTGGAGCGCGTACTCGTCAATCGCCATGCTGAACATGATCGGGCATTTCCCGCCGACGTAGCCGACGCGCATGCTCCGCAGCGCGTTGCGCAAACTGCAGCCCCGCGCGAACACCCGCAACTCCGCCAGGGCGTCCGCGTCGGGAATATTCGCGCCTGCCAATCTGTAATGCTTGCCGAGGTTGTACAGCGTGGCCGTGGTCATCGGCCCGCAGACGAGCGACAGGCACCGGACCTCGCGCTCGACCGCCCACAGGAATATCGGCGCGTCGCAGCCGGCCAGCAATTCAGTGATGAAGTAGTCCGGCACGAAGGTGGTCAGGACGGCCAGGATGCAGTCCACGCGCTCCTCCGCCAGCTTCGCGCCCGCCTGGCGGGCGGACTTCTCGTCGAGAACCAGCCCTTCATACGCGCGAACGTCGAAAGCTTCCCCCCGCAGCGCCCTCAGCATCTCCTCGCGCTTGGGGGCGCACATTTCCTCGCCGAGAAAGAAACCCGGGTACGCCAGCGCGACAACGCCGACGCGCGGCTTGATTGCGCCAGGTCCGGTCATGTTTCCTCCGGCTTCGTTGGACCGTGGAACACCTCTTTCATCGGCACCCACCCATTGGAGCCGAGCGACTCAGGCAGCGGTTCCTGAAGCGTCTGCATCCGCTCCTCCCAGCGCTTGCAGGCCGCGCTGTGCGCGAACACAGCGCCCGCCTGCTCCAGGGTGATCCCGTCCGACAGTTCAAAGTAGGAGAAGAGCCAGCGGTCATAACGGTAGATGGAGTAATTCCGGATGCCGGCCTGAAGAATCGCCTCAAGCACTTCAGGCCAGACGACCGCGTGAAGCTTCTCGTATTCCGCCACCGCACCGCCTTCGCGCAGGCGGAGCACACGCCCAAATCGTTGCATGAATATCGCGCCTCGTTACCTGTTCCTCGGAGGACGCCATCCCGCCAACACCAGACAGGAGTGGATGTCCAATCGCGGCAGAACGAATTGAAGGACACCCTCTTTCCAGCGCGTCTCCGCCTTCGTTCCACCCGGCTCCCACGTGGCCTTGCCCGGT
>CAIUPP010000094.1 GCA_903901045.1 uncultured Planctomycetota bacterium | reverse complement strand
GCAGAACCCCCTCCCCTTACTCCCCTCCCCCACAACCTTGTGGGGGAGGGGAAGGGGGTGGGGGCGCCTGCCTGTCCCCAGCACTAAAGTGCTGGGCTATTATCCTGCCGTCCCTACGGGACGGCTCATCGAATGACGATGATTTGAACAGAGCAGAACAGCTTCTAATGCTTGAACGCTCGCTGCCCCGTGAAGACCATGGCCACCTTCGGGTTTGCCTCGTTGCATGCCAGGATCGCCTCCCAATCGCGCTGCGAGCCGCCGGGCTGGACGACGCAACTGATTCCCTCGTGAATCCCCACATCCACCCCGTCGCGGAAGGGGAAGAAGGCGTCGCTGACCATCGCGCTGCCGACCAGCCCGCCGTGGGCCGTCTCGGTCTTCTCGTCGACCTCCTCCTTCAGGTGCGCCGGGCGCTTCTGCTGCTGGATATCCAGCACCAACTGGTAATAGGGGATGCCGTAACTCTTGTAGCAGAGGCCGTCTGCGTACTTCGTATACGCTTTCTCGACGGCGATTTCCGCAACGCCGACGCGGTCCTGCTCTCCCGTGCCGATCCCCACGGTGCAGCCATCTCTAACGAAGAGGACGGAGTTGCTGCTCACCCCCTGCTCCACCTGCCAGCCGAAGAGCAGGTCGCTCATCTCTTTTTCGGTGGGGGCGCGTTCGCAGCGGAATTCCTTTCCTTCGTGCTTTCCGACGGCGGGCAGGAAGTCTGCGACGCTGCGAATTCGATTCAGCGGCGACTGCTGGACCACGATGCCGCCATCGATCAGGGATTTGAAATCCACGAACCGCAATTGGCAGTACTCGGCCAGCCGGTCCATATGGGGGACCTTGACGATGCGCAAGTTCTTTCGCTGTGCCAGGATGGCCACGCTGCCCTCCTCGTACTCTGGCGCGGCGACCACCTCCACGTAGCTCTGGCTGATCTGTTCAGCCGTCGCCTTATCGACGGGGCGGTTGCAGACCACGGCGCCCCCCATGGCGGCCAGTCGGTCGGCCCAATAGGCGCGCGAATAGGCTTCGGCCATCGTCGCGCCGTATGCCACGCCGCTCGGGTTGTTGTGCTTCATAATGGCCGCGCAGGGGCGGTCCATCAGGTATTTGAGGATATTCAGCGCGTTGTCGACATCCGTGAGGTTGATCTTGCCGGGGTGCTTGCCGAACTGGAGCAGGTGCTCCTCGCTCAGAGCGCTGACCAAGCCGTTGCCGGGTTGGATGAACTGGCACTTGCCGAGGGCGAGGTTGCCGTTGACCAGCTCATAAAGCGCCGCTTCCTGTCCGGGATTCTCGCCGTAGCGCAGCCCTTTCTCGGTGCGCTCCTTGGTATCCTCATCCACAATCTTCCAAGTGCGCTTGCGGTAGAGGAGCGT
The DNA here is from genome assembly GCA_903901045.1 of uncultured Planctomycetota bacterium. Lineage (GTDB taxonomy): Bacteria > Planctomycetota > Brocadiia > CAIUPP01 > CAIUPP01 > CAIUPP01. Next base: position 43,272 of record CAIUPP010000094.1, on the reverse strand, counting down.
CTGGTCGCCGAAAGAAATCTTCATTTCCGGCGGAAAGTGGTCGTCCATAATCGTTTTGTAATCGGCCTTGAAGTCCTTCGCCATGCGCGCCTCCTGGTTGGGGAGCACCGTATCGAAATTGAACAATTGAAACCATCCCGATTGGCAAGCCGGGCCGGTGGGGACACAATACTTTCCAAAGGAAAGTTTTGTGTCCCCACCGCGACCACGCGGGCGAGGGTGATTCTATCCTGACGGTATCTGTGGGTCAATCGGGAGGAGCCGTTGGTGACCGAGAGGACCTTGCCAGGGTTCGCCGAAACTTTCGCAAGGTTCCAACTATTGACAACGTGGCCGGAAACTCCTACGATCATTCGCTTACGCTGGATAGGATGGGCCCGGGGCGTCCGCCTGCTATGTTATAATGAAATACCGTCGGCGGCCGGGAGAGTCGTTTCAAGAGGAGCGTCATGGCGCAGGAAGGAAGACTGAAGGTCGTCGAGGGGTTTGTCCGCGACAAGCTGATTCGCCTCCCGTCGGACCGCGTCTTCGTGATCGGGCGCGACCACGATTGCGATATGCCGGTCATGTCGCGCCGCATCTCGCGCCGCCACGCCCAAATCACCTGCCGCAACGGCGTGTACGCCATCGCCGATCTGGAAAGCAAAACCGGCACCACGATCAACGCGCGCAAGGTCACCTCCAGCGTCCTGCGGCATAACGACATGATTCAGGTGGGCGATCTGAAGATCCGTTTCCTGATGGAGGATGCGGACAAGCCGACGCAGGCGGAGGAGGAGGCGCCCAAGCCGATCATCCCCCGTCCGCAGCCGCTCCCGCCCCCGCCCGCTCCCTCCGAGGAGGCCCCGGCCCCCGACGAAGCGGCGCAGCCGGCCAAGCCCGAGAGCGCGCTGATCGAATTGCCCCGCCCCGCTTTTTCCGAGGAGGAACTGGCGCTGGTCGGCCAGACCATCAACGACATCCGCATCATCGCGGCGGTGAACAAGGGGCGGCGCATGGTCGTGTACAAGGGGATCCAGGCGTCGCACAACCGCGTGGTCGCGATGAAGTTTCTGCGCGCGGAGTGGTCCAATAATGCCGAGATGGTGAACTGGTTCGTCACCGGCGCTCAGCGGGCGGCGGGGCTGCGCCATGAGGATGTCATCGTTCCCCTCGGCGGCGGGCGCGACGGGGACCGCAAATATATCTACACCCTCTTCATGGATGACAATGCGCTGGGGCGCTTCGCCAACGCGCGGCGCGACGGCCTGCTCTCGGCCAAGCGCGCGCTGGAGTCGCTGGTGCACGTGGCGCGCGCCCTCGAGTTCGCCGAATCGAAGAAGGCCTATCACCTCGGCATCCGGCCCACGAAGATTCTCTTCGACGAGAACCGCCATGCCAAGCTCAACGGGCTGGGGTTCGACAATACTACCTCCGCGCCCGGTCCCGACTTGCCCCTGGACGCTCCGGCGTACCTGGCCCCCGAGCAGTTGGGGGCGGACGCGGCGCCGGGGCACGCCACGGACATCTTCTCGCTCGGGGCGACCTTTTATTACATGCTCACCGGGGTTCACCCGAAGCGCGACGTGCGCCAGCGCATTCCCTCTCCCAAGCTGGTCAACCGCGACGCCCCTGCGTCGCTTTGCCGCATCGTGGAGAAAATGATCGAGCCGGACCCGGAGGAACGCTATCGCAGCTACGGTCAGATGCTGCACGACCTGCGTTGGGCGCTGCGCGGCGAAGCCTGGCCGCACGGACCGGCGCATTGAACGGCAATTGCTGATTGACAATGGATGATTGCTGATTGCTGATTGAGCAGCGGTGCCGCAAGCGCCGAGTGATCTGCCTGGGCAATCAGCCCTCTTCGAGAAATCATCAATTATCAATCATCACTTATCAATTATCACTTATCCATTATCACTGGTTCTTTTCTTGGCAGCCCATGGCTCCATCCGACTCCCAGACTCCTGCGCAGGTGGCGGGTTTCCGTCTCCTCGAGGAAATTGCGCGCGGCGGGATGGGGACGGTGTACCGAGCGTATCAGTTGAGCATGGACCGCCCCGTGGCCGTGAAGCTGCTGGCCCCGAAGTACACGCAGGATGAGCTCTTCACGCAGCGCTTCCTGAAGGAGGCGCGTTCGGCCGCGCGCCTCAACCATCCCAACATCATCCAGGCGATCGACGTGGGGCAGGCGCAGGGGTGGTACTACTTCGCGATGGAGTTCGTCGAGGGGGTCACTCTCGCCCGGCTGTTGCGCGAGCGTTCCAAACTCCCCGCGCCGGAGGCCACCGGGATCATCCTGCAGATCGCCCGCGCCATCGAGCATGCCGGCCGCCTGGGGCTGCTCCACCTGGACATCAAGCCCGGCAACATCATGCTCACCCCCACCGGACTGGCCAAGCTGGGGGACTTCGGGCTGGCGCGCCACGTTCAGGATGAGGATGCCATCTACGCGCAGAAGCGCATCATTTTCGGCACCCCCATGTACATGTCCATCGAACAGATTCGCGGCGGGGAACTGGACGGCCGCAGCGACATCTACTCGCTGGGGATCACCTTCTATGAACTGGTCACCGGGCGCAATCCCTTCTTCGCCTTGGACAACAAGGCGGTGCTGGAGAAGGTGAAGGCCGGGCTGGTGCGTCCCGCGTGCGAAACGGACCCCTCGATCCCGCCGGATGTCTCGCGGGTCATCGCCAAGATGACGGCGCAGGACCGGGAAGCGCGCTACGCCTCGCCGGCGGACCTGCTGACGGACCTGGAGGCGCTCACGCGGCTCCAGCCTCCCCCCATTGCGCTGAACCTGCCGCGCCCGGAGGCCGCGTCCGCGGCGCGCCCGCGCCCCTGGGTCACGACGATTGCGCTGGCGACCGCCGCCGTGGCCATCGGCTGCGCGCTGGTGGCCGCGCTGATGATCGCCCGTTCCCATACGCCTCCCCTCGCGCCCCCCACGACGGTTGCGCGTCCCGCCGCCGACGACCTGGAGACGCAGGCGCTGCGCGCGGCGATTGTCGATGCGGAGAAGGCGATGGCGGAAGGGGATTTCGCGCTGGCGCTGAAGACCTACGAGCAGTTCGCCGCCGATCATCCCGGTTCGGAGGTTGCCGAGGAGGCGACGCGCGCCGCCACCGGAGTGCATGGCCGCGCGCAGGTGCAGGCAGAGAAGTACGTGCGGGAGGCCGACGAGGCGATTGCGGCCGGTGAGTTCCCCGCCGCGCTGGCGCTGGCCGAGAAGACCGCCGCGCTGCAGCTCCCGGAGGCCGTCGAGGCGGCGGACAAACTGCGCCAGCGCATCCAGCAGAGCCAGACCGCCGCCGTGCAGGCGGCCGAATCAGCCCGCCGCGAATTGGCCACGCAACACTACGCGGCCCTGGGCGCCGAGGTCGCCAAACTCGGGGCGGATGAGCGGTTCGACGAGGCCGTGCGTGCCGTGCAGCATTTCCTGGCCGACTCGCAGAACGCCTCTCATTATGCCGAGGCGCGTCTGGACCTGGCCCGCCTGGGGCTCCTGCGCCAGACGCAATCGGCCGTGCTGGCCGGCGCGGCCCGCTCGGCCGGCTATGAACTCGTCGGCCCGCCCGGCGGAACCGTCACCGGCGCGGGAGACCGGCAGGTGATCCTCCGGAAAGACGGGGCCGAGCAGCGCCTTCTCCTGCGCAACCTGGACCCGCTGGACCTGACGGCGCTGGCGCGTCGCGGCAGCGACGATCTCTACGCCGTGGGGAGCGGTCTGGCCGCGCTGCTGCACTTGCAGGGGCGCGACTGCGACGCCGCGGCGCACTTCGCGGACGCCGCGCGGCTCCCCGGCAGCGCGCGCGCGCCGGAGTGGTTCCTGGACCTGGAGCGCGCCGCGCTCCTGAACGCCGCCACGCAATACCTGGATGAGAATTCCCCGCGCGAGGCGCAGCAATGGCTGCGCTCGCTCAAAGCGCGGCATCAGCGCAGCCGCTTCTACCAGGAGCATTTTGCGCAGCTCCAGACCGCCTACGGCAAGTTGCGGACGATGCTGACCAAGGGAATGAAATCGGTCGGCGCCGGAATTTTCGTATACGGGAATGACCCCAAGGCCCAGCTTCCCACTTTCTTCATCGACCACTTTGAAGTGACCAACGCGGAGTACGCCCGCTTCCTGGATTACCTGCAGAAGAGCGGAGACCTTTCCTTCGATCATCCGTCGCAGCCGAAGAACAAGCCCAATCACATCCCGCTGGACTGGGACACGCTCTCGGCCGGCCGCCCGAACTATCCCGTGGTGGGGGTGGACTGGTACGACGCGTTCGCCTGCGCGCAGTGGCTGGGCAAGCGCCTCCCCAGCGAGCAGGAGTGGGAGAAAGCGGCGCGCGGGACCGACGGGCGCAAGTTCCCCTGGGGTTCCACCTGGACCAACGGAATCTGCAACGCGCTGCCCGCGATGGCCGCTCGCCCGGAGGACATGCCCAAGGATGTCGCGCCGGTGGGCAGTTTCCCCCGCAGCGACAGCCCGTACGGCGTTTCCGACATGGCCGGCAATGCGCGCGAGTGGGTCGCCGGCGAAGAGGGCGCGCGGAGCGAGAACGCCCCCACGCGCGGCGGCTCCTTCCTGGACGGCCCCCTGGCCTGTGCGACCACGGAGCGCCGTCCGATGCGCCGCCTGGCGCGCGATCATGCCACCGGCTTCCGCTGCGTGACCAGTCCGTTCACCGATACGCCGTAGGAAAGGGGTCCGCCATGAAACGATCTCCTGGGTCGGCCCATCCCAGTCATGGGCGGCGCGGCGCAGCCGCCCGCGCCTGTGCCACATGCGGACTCCCCCTGAGCCGGGGCTCCGGACGGAGGCAGCATCCCGGCTTGCTGGTCGGGACGATGGCGCTGCTCCTTCTTCTTGCGGCCTGCAGCTCGACGCCTCCGGCCCCTCCGCCGGTCCTGCCCGGGCCGTCGGATCAGGACCTGGCGAACATGCCGCTTCAATTCGCCGTGCAATTGCAGGTGATCGAGCTGAAAGAAATCGTTCCGGCGGGGTACACGTTCTTCCCGGCGCCGGGCTTCGAACTGCGCGAAGGGCTCATCCGGCCCTCGGATCATCCCGGGACGCTGGCCGGGCTGGAGTTGACGCAGCCGCAATTCGAGCAGTGGGCGCAGAATCTCAAGGAGGCGAAGGCGGAGTTATACATGGCTCCTTCCTTCACCATCCTTCCGGGCCGGACGGCGGGGAACCGGGATGCCGTGGAAGTCCCCTACATCGCGAATTGGAGTTTTCGCGAGAGCATGGGCGTTCCGCAGAAGGGGGCGCAGCGCCCGGGCCTGGAACTGTCGATTCAGCCCTCGCTGATCGAGGGGCGCAAGGAGGCGATGCTGCGGCTGTCCATCTCCTGGCAACTGGCGCGCCTGGGGGAGTTCGAGATCGCCCCCGCGCTGATGGCGGGCAGGAAGCAGATGGCCCCGGCGCTGGCGGTGCAGCTTCCCGAGCAGCGCGCGCAGTCGCTGACCACGGAGCTGCCGGTGCGCGATGGAAGCCACCTCGTTGCCGCCCATTTCGTCCGGCAGAGCGCCTCGCCGGAAAGCGGCCGGGTGCGGGAGCACTTCTTCTATATCGTCACCCTGAGGCGCGTCGGCAAGGAACCGGGGCCGACCACTCCCGCGGCGCTGCCGGAGCGCTCCATCCTGTCGCTCTCCTGGTTGGAATGGCCGCGCGCCGCCGAGGGCGCGCCGCCCGCTCCGCAGACCCCCGAAGCCGCGGCGGCCGCCGCCCAGCCATCCGCTCAACTGGACGCGTGGATGGCCGGGGTGGCTTGCTCGTCGCAGACGGCCGCGCGCTGGGAATGGACCGAGTCGTCCGCCTGCATCACGGGAATTCAGACCGACGCGGACAACGTGCGCCATTTCTCCCTGAGCGAGATGGTTTGCGGCATGCGCGGCGAGTTGCGCACGCCGCAATCCGAACTGGGCCCTGCGCCGCGGCTCACGGCCGAGCTTCTGGGCCCGCCCGCCTGGAGGCCGATTGAAAAGAAGGTGGAGTCGCTGCGCGGCGAGACGGAGACGGTGTGCCATTTCCGCGCGGGGCGTCAGTTCACCGCTCACGCGGACCAGCCCATGACGCCGGGGGAGCGGTGGATTCCCCTGTCCGCCGTTTGGGCGCCGCGCCTGGCGGGCGACCCGCCCGAGCAGGCCATGCCGGACTCGGAGCATTTCGCGGCGGCCTCTCTTCGGCCAGTCCCGCCCGTGCTGGAAACGAGGGAACCGGTTGTGAAGACTGCTCCTGCCCCCGGCCATTGAACGGTATATGGCGTGCTAGATCCCGCCCTACACGGTCTTCTCGCGCATCGCGTGTAGCGCGGGCTTCAGCCCGCGGACGTTGAACGGTATATGGCGGGCTAAAGCCCGCCCTACACGGTCTTCTTGCGCGTCGCGTGTAGCGCGGGCTTCAGCCCGTGGTCGTTGTTCGGTGGGAACGCATGCTATGGCGTGCCAAAGCCCGCCCTACACGGTCTTCTCGCACATCGCGTGTAGCGCGGGCTTCAGCCCGCGGTTGTTGAACGGTATATGGCGGGCTAAAGCCCGCGGTCGTTGTTCGATGGGAACGCATGATATGGCGTGCTAAAGCCCGCCCTACACGGTCTTCTTGCGCGTCGCGTGTAGCGCGGGCTTCAGCCCGCGGTCGTTGAACGGAGGCGCAAACGGCGCAGCGCACGTAGCGGGGGTTTGGGAATTGGTGGGAACGCATGATATGGCGGGCTAGATCCCGCCCTACACGGTCTTCTCGCGCATCGCGTGTAGCGCGGGCTTCAGCCCGCGGACGTTGTTCGGTGGGAACGCATGATGTGGCGTGCTAAAGCCCGCCCTGCACGTCACGCGCGGGGACTCGGCGCGAGTTACTGACAAAGGAGAAGGAATGTTCGATTCACTGATTCACTGGTACATGAACACGCTGGATGCGGGCGGGTACGTTCTGGTGGGGATGCTGATGGCGATCGAGAGCTCCGTCCTCCCGCTGCCCAGCGAATTTGTGATTCCCCCCGCGGCGCACCTGGCGTACACGACCGGGAAGTTGAGCATGTTCGGGATCGTGCTGGCCGGCGCGATCGGCTCATGGGTGGGGGCGACGGCGATGTACTGGCTGGCGCGCTGGGCGGGGCGGCCGCTCGTGCTGAAGTACGGCCCGCTCATCCTGATCTCGCAGGAGAAAGTCCATGGCGCGGAGCGCTGGGCCGCCCGGTACGGCTCGATGGGCATCTTCATCTCGCGCCTTCTGCCGGTCGTGCGGCACCTCATCGGCATCCCCGCAGGCATCGTGAAAATGAACTACTGGAAATTCTCCCTCTTCACCCTCGTTGGCTCGGCGGTCTGGTGCTCCGTGCTTTGCTACGTGGGAGTGAAGGCGGGGCAGGATCAGAAGTTGCTCGCCGGCGACATGAAGCAAGTCACCCTCTGGCTCGGCGGCGCGGTGGTGGTGATGGGGACGATGTACTACCTCTTCGTCCACCGGCACATGAAGGCGGCAAGGGGCGGAACGAACGTGGAAGAGGGGCAGTGACCATGAGAGTGTTTGTAGTGGCCGTGGCTGCGGCGGCGCTGTTCACTTCTGGCTGCGTTCGTCCGGCGCACGACTGGGGAGAGGCCGCCATCGAACCTTATTATTATCCCCTCGATGGACTGGGCGACAGTATAGTCATTGACGACTCTGCAGATTCATGGCCGGAGCTTTGCGCTAAGGTGAAGCCGACGTTCGCGTGGAACGGAATGGACATGATGTGGATTGAGAGCGACGCGCAGGGAAAGCCGCTGTTTCGCCTTAATCACGCGTATGTCTATCAGCCGGACGGGGAGAAACCGCAGTGGGTATGCCTGTCGTTCAAAGAAGAAGGGACCGACGGATACTATTTTTTTATGGGGCACAACGTGCCTGGTAAGGCCCGTCTCATGGGCACCAAGCCAACGAGTGATCACGGCTCAGGCGACTACGCTATCGTCCTGTCAGAGAACCCGCAACACGGAACCGTCTATGAGGTTGGATGGCAAAAGGAGATGGCTAACGGGACAAGCTTGGCCGAAGTCCAGCGCCGGCTCTATCTGCTGAAAGACAGAAAGGGACGTTGGGTATTCTTGGGCGAGGGGCCGGAAGTATATTGGGGACGTAGTGGCTGGAGGGAGATGGAAGGTACATATGGCGAGGCAAATATCGTTTGGGAGAGTAGGAACGGCCTTCCTTGCCGGGTCGAATTCTTCATTACCAATGTGAAGAGGGAGCGCGCTCACGAGGGAGTTCAACTCAACTTGCCGACTTTGGAGACCAGAGAAGAAGGGGAACTGGACGGCTCTTCCAAGGTAATGCGGGTGAGAACGCCTCGCCCCTACGTGCTGGTGCAAGACGGAGAGCCTCTCTCCGATATCGTTGAGCGACTTTCCGTGTGGACGCTGGGCTGGGACGACGAAAATAAGGACAGCAAGGTCAACGCCACAATCCGCGATATGTGGCGCAAGAGCATTCTTCGATTGAACCCCGGAATTGAGAAAAGCCGTATTGATTCCCATATGAAGGTTTGGCTGCCGACATACGTCGAATCACTTGAGTACCGCAAACATGTTCACGTGGTTCCTTGAGCAGCAGTCTGGCGAGGCAGATTCCCTGCGCGCATCTTCGGTCCCGGTGAGGTCACTGAAAGCGGAAGATTGCCACGGCCGACCGGATGAACCCGTTCCCGCCAATGGCGTCCGTGATCGGTCGGCCTCGCAATGACATTTCATTGACGAACCCGCTTGGGGCATGAACTTTGTGTTCCGTCTTCGCTGTTACTTGAATGTTGGACGTTGGACGTCGGATGTTGAACGTTGAATCCGTTCATCCTCCGCGTTTGACGCCCCCTCGGAACCGGTGCTATAATTTCAGCCTAGGCCTGTATTGCCGTTTTCCGCGACCCCAGCGTGAGGAGAACCCGATGGTCAAGACATTCCAGGGCGAAATGCTCGGGCAGGGCAAGAAGTTCTGCATCGTGATCAGCCGGTTCAACGAGTTCATCACCTCGCGGCTGCTGGGCGGGGCGCAGGACTGCTTCTCGCGCCATGGCGTGGCGGAGGAGGACGTGGAAGTGGTCTGGGTCCCCGGCTCCTTCGAGATTCCCGTCGCGGCGCTGCGAGTGGCCCAGGGCGGGCGCTATGATGCCGTGATCTGCCTGGGCGCGGTCATTCGCGGCCAGACGCCGCACTTCGATTACATCGCCGCCGAGGTCGCCAAGGGCGTGGCTCAGGTGGGGATGAGCACCGGCTGCCCCACGATCTTCGGCGTCATTACCGCCGACACCATCGAGCAGGCGATCGAACGCGCCGGAACCAAGGCCGGCAACAAGGGGGCCGATGCCGCCGCGTCCGCCATTGAAATGGCCAACCTCTTCGGCAAGCTGCCGGGCAAGGCGCGCAAGTAATGCGAAAGAAAACCTCGGCGCGAATCCTGGCCGTGCAGGCGTTGTATCAGCTCGACCTGCGCGGACCCGGCTTCCTAGGCGACCTGGATGAATTCCTGCGCTCCGCCGCGAGCGACGAGGAGGTGCGCCTCTACGCCGAGGATCTCGTCCGCGGGCTGCATGACCGCATCGCCGAGGTGGACGCGGCCATCGCCGGGGCGGCGAAGAATTGGGATGTGAGCCGCCTGGCCGCCGTGGACCGCGCCATCCTGCGGCTCGGTACCCATGAACTGCTGCACCGCGCCGACGTTCCCCCCAAGGTCGCCATCAACGAAGCGATCCGCCTGGCCAAGATGTTCAGCACCGCCGACTCCGGCGCGTTCGTCAACGGCGTGCTCGACCGAATCATGACCGGCAACCTTCCCTCCGCGCTCTCCAAGGGGGCCGCTTCAGGTGCGCGCGGCACGCCGCCTTGAGCACCCTGCGGCCCAACGGCGCCGACCTCCACCTGCACACCCTCTTCAGCGACGGCGCTTACAGTCCCGAAGCCCTCGTCGCCGCCGCGCGCGAAAAGCACCTCGCGGCGATTGCGGTGACCGACCATGACATACTGGACGGCGTTGCGCCGGCGCGTCTGGCCGCCGGGACGGAGGGGCCGGAGGTGATCGCCGGCGTCGAGTTCGGCGTCGCCAGCGACGACGACCGCCCCGGCGAGCTGCACATCGTGGGGCTGTTCCTCGATACGGAATCTCCGCGCCTGCGCGCCGAACTGGCCGCCTTTCGCGACGCGCGGCGACAGCGCGTGCATGAAATGCTCGAACGGCTGAACCGCTGCGGCGTCATGTTGCGGCCGCAGCAGGTTTTTTCGCTCGCAGGCGGCGACAGCGTCGGGCGGCTGCACGTCGCGCGCGCGCTGGTCGAGGTGGGGCACGTCAAGACCATCGGCGCGGCGTTCAACCACTGGCTGGGCGTGGGCAAGCCCGGCTACGTCGCGCGCACGCATCCCTCCGCCGCGGAGACGATGGAGCTGATTCACGCCGCCGGCGGGGTGGCGATTATGGCGCATCCCGGGCAGAGCGGCCGCGACGACCAGATCGCCGCGCTGGCCGAGGCGGGAATGGACGGCATCGAGGCGTTCTCGTCGGACCATACGGCCACGCAGGTCGCGCGGTACATCGAAACCGCCGAGGCGCTTGGCCTGCTGGTCAGCGGCGGCTCCGACTGCCACGGCCACAACAAAGCCCGCGCCCTCATCGGCACCGTGCGGATCGACGAATCGCGTCTGGAAGCCTTGCGCCGCCGCGCCGAAACGGTGGCGCAAACGGCGCAGCGGGCGTAGCGGCGGCCTGGGAATCGGTAGGAACGCATGATATGGCGGGCTAAAGCCCGCGGACGTTGAACGGAGGCGCACACAGCGTAGCGCGCGTAGCGGTGGCCTGGGAATCGGCTGGAACGCATGATATGGCGGGCTTCAGCCCGCGGACGTTGAACGGTATATGGCGGGCTAAAGCCCGCCCTACACGGTTTCCTCGCGCATCGCGTGTAGCGCGGGCTTCAGCCCGCGGACGTTGAACGGTGGCGCAAGCGGCGTAGCGCGCGTAGCGGCGGCTTGGGAATCGGCTGGAACGTATGATTTGGCGGGCTAAAGCCCGCCCTACACAGTCTTCTCGCGCATCGCGTGTAGCGCGGGCTTCAGCCCGCGGGTGTTGATCGGAGAGAAAAGATGGCCGGCTTCTTCGACAAACTCAAACAGGGCCTTACCAAGACCCGCGCCAAGCTCACGCAGAGCATCCGCAGCGTCCTGGCGATCGGCCAGAAACTCGACGAGGAGACGATTGAGGGGCTGACCGACGTGCTCATCGCCGCCGACGTCGGCCCGCGCGCCGCCGAACGCATGGTGGGGGATGTCCAGCAGGCGTTCCGGCAGGGGCGCTTCACCGACGCGGACGGCGCCATCGCCTTCCTCAAGCAGGACATCGAGCGCACCCTTCACGGCTGGGACACCTCCATGAAGTGGAGCGCCTCCGGCCCGACCGTCTGGCTGGTCGCCGGGGTCAACGGCGTCGGCAAGACCACCTCCATCGCCAAGCTCGCGAAGTACTACAAGGACCAGCACAAGCGCGTAATGCTCGCTGCCGGCGACACCTACCGCGCAGCCGCCGTGGACCAGCTTCAGATCTGGGCCGAGCGCGTCGGAGTGGACCTCATCAAGCATCAGCAGGGGGCGGACCCCGCCGCCGTGGCGTTCGACGCCGTGGACGCCGCCATCGCGCGGCACATGGACCTGCTCATCGTGGACACCGCCGGTCGCCTTCACACCAAAGACCACCTGATGCGCGAGCTCAGCAAAATCGAAAAAGTGATCACGCGCCGCCTGCCGGACGCCCCGCACGAGGTGATCCTCGTGCTCGACGCCACCACCGGCCAGAACGCCGTGCAGCAGGCCAAGCTCTTCCACGAGTCCATCCGCCTGACCGGCCTCTTCCTCTCCAAGCTCGACGGCACCGCCAAGGGGGGGATCGTCATCGGCATGCGCGACGTCATCGACCTGCCCGTGAAGTTCGTGGGCCTGGGGGAGACGGCGGATGACATCGAACCCTTCGACCCCGACCAGTTCGTCGAGGCGCTGTTCGCGGGTTGAGGGTGTGTAGCGCGGGCTTCAGCCCGCGGTCGTTGGTCGGTGGGGACTCGCGCATCGCGTGTAGCGCGGGCTTCAGCCCGCGTCATGGCGGGCAGACGAACCGCGCGGCGCAGGGCGATCCCGAAGCGGGCTAAAACCCGCTCTACACGGTTTTCTCGCGCATCGCGTGTAGCGCGGGCTTCAGCCCGCGGTCGTTGTTCGGTGGGGACGCATGATATGGCGGGCTTCAGCCCGCGTCATGGCGGGCTGACAAACCGCGCGGTGCGGGGTAATCCCGAAGCGGGCTAAAGCCCGCTCTACACGGTTTTCTCGCGCATCGCGTGTAGCGCGGGCTTCAGCCCGCGGTCGTTGTTCGGTGGGGACGCATGATATGGCGGGCTGACAAACCGCGCGGCGCAGGGCGATACCGAAGCGGGCTAAAGCCCGCTCTACACGCATTGCAAACCCCGCGCGCGCGCCGTATCATAGCCGCATTGCGATGGACGCTCCCGATTCCCTTGCGCGAGGCTGCCCATGGCCGTTCCCCTGCTTGATTTGCGCGCGCAGTACGCCGCGATTCGCGAGGAGGCGCGCGCCGCATTCGACCGCGTCGCCGACTCCCAGCAACTCATCCTCGGCCCGGAGGTCGAGGCGTTCGAGCGCGAAGCCGCCGCCTATTGCGGCTGCCGCCACGCCCTCGGCTGCACCTCCGGCACCGACGCCATCCTCATGGCGCTCATGGCCGCCGGGGTGGGGCCCGGCGACGAAGTGATCCTCCCCTCCTTCACCTTCTTCGCCACCGCCGGCAGCGTCGCGCGCCTCTGCGCGAAGCCGGTCTTCTGCGACAGCGACCCGCTCTCCCTCAACCTCGACGTGACCCTCCTGCACAAGCTCGTCACCCCGCGCACCAGGGCGATCATGCCCGTCCACCTGTACGGCCAATGCGTCGACATGGACCCGATCTTCCTGTTCGCACGCGAGCACAAGCTCGCGGTGATCGAGGATGCCGCGCAGGCTATCGGCGCCGAGTACAAGGGACGGCGCGCCGGCTCGATGGGGGAGGCCGGTTGCCTCTCCTTCTACCCCACCAAGAACCTCGGCGGTTTCGGCGACGGCGGGATGGTCACCTGCCAGGATGACGCGCTGGCCCAGCGCCTGCGCATGATCCGCGTCCACGGCAGCCGCAAGCGATATTATCATGAGATCATCGGCGGAAATTTCCGGATGGACGCCATTCAGGGGGCCATCCTTCGGATCAAGCTGCGCCGGCTGGATGACTGGACGGCCGCCCGCCAGCGCAACGCCGCGCGCTACAACCGCCTCTTCCAGGAGGCGGGGGTCTCGATGAACGGCGCCGAGGCGGCGGAGTTCGCCGTGCAATGCCGCAAAGGGGTCTGCACCGTCGAGAACAGCGGCAAGCTCTTGCTCCCCATGGAATGCGCCGGCGGCGACCGCATCGCGCTGCGCACCGGAGAAGCGCCTTTCGCGGGGCACCGCCATGTGTATAATCAGTACATCATCCGCACCGGGCGTCGCGAAGCCGTGATGGCCGCGCTCAAGGCGGCGCAGGTCGGTTTCGAAATTTACTACCCCGTGCCGCTGCACGAGCAGGAATGCTTCAAGGAGTGCGGCTGCCGGGCGGGGCAGTTGCCCGTGAGCGAATGCGCCGCGCGCTGCTCCTTGGCGCTGCCGATCTACCCGGAACTCGCCGAGGCGCAGCAGGACGAAGTCGTCGCGGCGCTCCTCCACGGCCTGCGTGGAAAGTAACGAAAGACGGCCTGGACTCACCACGGAGGGCCACGGAGGAACACGGAGAACGGCTAGTTAGAGTAACAGCAAGACTGGGAACCGCCGATGAGCGCCGACATTGAACCAGTCAAATAGTTCTACGTCAGTGCGCTTCGTTCTTGCCTCTGTATCCGCGTTTATCGGCGTTCATCGGCGGTTCCTGATGTTGCCGTTGACTTGGTGCGTCGTTCTCCGTGGCCCTCCGTGGTGAACCGTCGTTCTGTATAGTTGAATAGGAGAAAACGATGCGAACTCTCATCACCGGCGGAGCGGGCTTCATCGGTTCGCACCTGTGCGAGCAGCTCATCGGCCTGGGGGAGGAGGTGCTCGTCCTCGACGACCTGAGCACCGGCCGCTATGAGAACATCGCCCACCTGGAGAAGGAAAAGCTCCAGTTCATCCTCGGCAGCGTCAACAACACCGACCTCGTCGCCGAGTGCATCCGGCAGTGCGACCAGGTGATGCACCTGGCCAGCGCCGTCGGCGTGCGGCTCATCATCGACCAGCCGGTGAAGACCATCGAGACCATCGTGGGGGGCACCGACGTCATCCTGCGCGCCTGCGCGCGCTACCGCCGCCCCATCCTCCTCACCAGCACCTCCGAAGTGTACGGCAAGAGCGAGAAGGTGCCCTTCCGCGAGGAGGATGACCGCGTGATGGGCTCCACCACCCAGCGGCGCTGGAGCTACGCCTGCGCCAAGGCGCTCGACGAATTCCTCGCGCTGGCGCATCACTACGAGTACCGCCTGCCGGTCGTGATCGTCCGGCTTTTCAACACCGTCGGCCCGCGCCAGACCGGGCAGTACGGGATGGTCGTGCCGCGTTTCGTGAGGCAGGGGCTCCGCGGCGAGCCGATCACCGTCTACAGCGACGGCAAGCAGACCCGCTGCTTCGTCCACGTTCGCGACGTGGTCGAGGCGCTGCCGAAGCTGCTGGCGATGCCGGAGGCGCGCGGGCAGATCTACAACGTCGGCAGCACGGAGGAAGTGACCATCGGCGAGCTGGCGCAGCGCGTCCAGAAGGCCACCGGCGGGCGCTCGAAGATCGTCAACATCCCCTACGAGGAGGCGTACCTCGAAGGATTCGACGATATGCGCCGCCGCCTGCCCGACCTGACCAAGGTGCACAAAGCCATCGGCTACGCGCCCAAGCGCAACCTCGACGACATCCTGCGGGACGTCATTGCGGAATTCGGGCGGAGCGAGAAGCGGAACGGCTGAGAACGGCAACGGCTTTTCACCGCAGAGACACGGAGAACGCGGAGAACGCGGAGAACGTCCACGGCGCCGAGGGCAACAACGACCTGACGTTAATTTGAGAGTCGTTTTGTTTTCTCTGCGTTCTCCGTGTCTCTGCGGTGAGAAGACGTCGTTTTTTCACGAGGGAAGCATGGCTATTCTAGTGACGGGCGGCGCGGGGTTCATCGGGTCGAGCCTGCTCGACCGGCTGGCCCCCGGCGGCGACGAACTGATCTGCTGGGACGACTTCAACGACTACTACGATCCGCGCGTCAAGCGCGCGAACATCGCGCCGCTGGTGGAGCGCAAGCGCGTCACCCTGTACGAGGGGGACATCTGCGATTGGGAGCTCGGCCGCCGCATCTTTGCCGCGCACAATATCCGCACCGTCGTCCACCTCGCCGCGCGCGCGGGGGTGCGTCCCTCGCTCAAAGACCCGCTGTTGTACGAGCGCACCAACTGCGGCGGCACCACCGCGCTGTTGGAACTCTCGCGGTTGAACGGCGTGGAGAAATTCGTCTTCGGTTCCTCCTCCTCCGTCTACGGCAACAACTCCAAGCTCCCCTTCTCCGAGACCGACTCGGTGGACGCGCCGATCAGCCCCTACGCGGCGACCAAGCGCGCCTGCGAACTGCTCTGCTCCACGTACCACGAACTGTACAAGATGAAGACCGTCTGCCTGCGCTTCTTCACCGTCTACGGCCCGCGCGGCCGCCCCGACCTGGCGATTTACCTGTTCACGCACAAGATGCTGCACGACCAGGAGATCATCCGCTACGGCGACGGCAGCGCCCGGCGCGACTTCACCTTCATCAGCGACATCCTCGACGGCGTCACCGCCGCGATGAAACTGGATTGCGGCTTCGAGATCGTCAACCTGGGGGAATCGCGCACGGTTGAACTGCGCGAGTTGATTGCGCTGGTCGCCAAAGCCACCGGCAAGACCCCCCGGATCAAGCAGATGCCGATGCAGCCCGGCGACGTCAACGCCACCTACGCCGACATCAGCAAAGCCAAGCACCTCCTCGGCTACAACCCAGGATTTCCGATTGAGCGGGGGATACCGATCTTCGTAGAGTGGTATAGGAAGAACATCCTGGCGGGGGAGAAGCGCGCGTAGCGTGTAGCGCGGGCTTCAGCCCGCGAGCCGATCGGGGGCGCGCCGTGTGTAGCGCGGGCTTCAGCCCGCGAGCCGATCGGGGGGCGCGCCGTGTGTAGCGCGGGCTTCAGCCCGCGAAGGTTGCAGGGGCGCAGCATGCTGCGCCCTCGCATGGCACACGCAACGAAGACCTTGCGAAGGCTCGTTTAGCCCTTCGCAAGGTTCCTGTCCGCTACAGGCCCCTCGCGGGAATGGAAAAGGGGGTCAGGCAACTTTTCCAACAGCCGAAAAGTAGCCTGACCCCTTTTCCTCTTCTTCTGCCCCTTTTTCCGTCTGATCCTTTTTTCGTCCGCCGTTCTCTGCGTACTCCGCGTCTCCGCGGTGAGAACGGGGCTCCGCCGTTACTTCGCGTCGTCGAAGCTGTACTGCACCTTCTGGAACTTCGCGCGCATCTTCTTGACCTCTTCCCCGACGCGTTTGCCATCCATCAGCACGGCGGCGATCAGGTCGGCGGTCTGCTGCATCTCCGCCTCCTTCATCCCGACGCGCGTCATCTCCTGCACGCCGATGCGCACGCCGGCGGGGTTGTCGTGGTGGGAGAGCGACTCGAAGGGGAGCAGGTTCATGTTCAGGATGATGTTATTCTCCCCGAGCAGCGAGCTCACCGCGCTGCCGCCGCCGAAGCGCGAAACGTCCACGGCCACCTGGTGGCTCTGAGTGAAGCCGAACTGCTTGGCCTGCACGTCGAGCCCTTTCTTGTCCAGCGCGGCGGCGAGCGTCTGCGCGTTCTTCACCACCTGCGCGGCATACGCCTCGCCGAACGCCAGCATCTCGAAGGTGGTGATCAGCAGCGGGGGGAGCGTGTCCAGGTGATGGTTGCTGCTGGAGCCGGGGAAGGCCCCCTTGTCGATCCGACGCCATTCCTCCGCCGGCAGGTTGCTCAGGATCACGCCGCGCTGCGGGCCGGGGAAGGTCTTGTGGGTGCTGGCGACAAGGATGTGCGCCCCTTCGGCCAGCGGGTTCTGGAATTGCTTTCCGGCAATGAGGCCCAGGACGTGCGCGCCGTCGAAGACGATGCGCGCGCCGACCTTATCGCACACTTCGCACAACTCCTGGATCGGCTCGGGGAAGAGGAAGAGGCTCTTGCCGAGGATCACCAGCTTGGGCTTGATGGTGCGGATCAGGCGCCGGGTCTTGGCGACGTCGAGGTGGTAGCCATCCTTCGTGCGGGGGAAGGAGACGATGTTCCGGGTGAACTTGCCCACCGAGCCGGCGCGCTGGTGGCTGATGTGGCCGCCGCCGGGGGTGCTATTGGCCATGACGATGTCGCCGGGGTGAATGTAGCGGCTGAACACCGCCTCGTTCGCGTTGGTGCCGCTGATGGGGCGCACTTCGGTGTGCAGGCAGCCGAAGAGCTTCTTCATGTAGCGCTTCAGGTCGGTCTCGATCGTGTCGATCTTGTCGGTGCCCTGATAGTAGCGTTCGCCGGGGTGCCCTTCGGCGTAGCGGTGGGCGAAGTCGGAGCCGAGGACGGCGCGCGCCCGGCGGCTCATCACCTGCTCGCTGGCGATCAGGTTCAGGCAGTGGCCGCGCCACTCATTCTGCTCGTTGACGATTTCCTCGACGCGCGCGATTTGTGATGCAAACATCGTTTCCTCCCACCAGTTATTCGCCGGACCCGCCGGACGTTTCCTTGAACAGTTCCATCAACATGGCGGCATCCGAGGGCCGCAAGCCTTTGCGCCGCGCGACCGACACCGTATATCGCCCCAGTTCCGCGTACAGGCGGAGGAACTGGGGGGGCTGATCGCGCAGCGCCTCCATATGCCGCCGCACCGTCTCCACGTCTCCGCGCGCCACGGGGCCGGTCAGCGCCTGGGGCGTCCCGAGCGCCTTCACGTTCTCCAGCGTTCCGCGCAGCAGCGGCTGCGCCGCGTCCGCCACGGCGGCGCGCGGCACGCCGGCGTGCTCCATCATCTCCAGTCCCAGGTCCGCCAGCGCCACCAGGTAGTTCGACAACACGCAGGAAGCGGCATGATACAACGCGCGGTTGCCCGGCGCAATGGGAAGGAAGCGCCCGCCGGCCGCGCGAACGATCCGCCGGGCCGCAGGGGCCGCCGCGGCATCGCCCTCGAAAGTGAAGAAGGTGCCGCGCAGCCGCCGCAGCGCCTGCTCCGCCGAGGCGAAGCTTTGCAGCGGATGCAGCGCTCCGACCGCCGCCCCCGCCTTGCGGGCGGGCGCCAGCAACTCCGGGCCGTACGCCCCGGAGCAATGGAAGACAACCTGCCCGGCGCGGAAGCCGCCCGCCGCGGCGATCCGCTCGGCGGTCAGGCCGATGCTCCGGTCCGCCGTGGTGATCAGCACACACTCCGCCTTGCGCGCCGCGATGGCGGGCGAGCCGGAGGCCTGCCCTGCCCCGATGAAGCGCACCGCCTCCCGCCCCTGCGCCGCCGTGCGCCCGGCCACGGCGGCCACGCGGAATCCGTGGCCGCTCAGTCGCCGGCCCAGCGCGCAACCGACCTTGCCCGGCCCGATAATCGCCACCGTCAAAGGACGTTGCATGGTCAGAGGTTCACCACGGAAGAGAAAAGCCGATTACTGATTCGTGATGTGAACGGCCTGTCCGGATGGTGTGTGCGCGGCGCGGCAGCATCGTTCAGTAAGAGTCGTTTTGCTCTGTTGAAACCATCCTGTTCCGTTCGTCAGGCCGCGAAGCGGCCGTCGGACTCTAGCCCACGGCGAGCGAAGCGAGTCGTGGGGGCAAGTCACACTCAATCCCTGAGCCCCCGAAGGGGGCGACGGAGCCTCCCGCCAAGGTTCCGTCGCCCCCTTCGGGGGCTCTCTTCACTCCCAAGTCATCTCGTTCCCCACGACTCACTTCGCTCGCCGTGGGCTACTATCCATCACCCCCTGCGGGGGTTCGAAGGATGATTTCAACAGAATAGCTTCCGATCAGTCACCGTCCGCGTCAGCTACCTTGCCCGCTTCTTCCTCGTCATCGCTTCGTACGCGGCGGCGGAGAGCAGGTTATCCAGCACCAGGGGGCCGTCGGGCTTCAGGCGAATGAGCCACCCATCCTCCAGCGGCTTCTTGGACATCAGGTCCGGGTTCTGCGCCAGCCGGACATTCACATCCAGCACCATGCCGTCCAGCGGGGAGGCCAGGTCCTTGATCCCCTCGGTCCCTTCGATTTCGCCGAAGGGGATTTCCTTGAGCACGTCATCCCCTGCGGAGGGGAGGTCGATGTAGACCACGTCGCCGAGCGCGGCCAGCGCGTTCGGGGTCACGCCGATCAGGATGGAACCGTCTTGAATCTTGCACCACTCGTGGGTGCTCGTGTATCGGATTTCCGCCGCGTCCATGTGCGCCAGCCTCCGCAGCCATGTCAGGATCAGAAAACAGGATTCATGGGATAGTAGCAGCGCGGCGGAGTGCAAGTCAAGCAGCGGGTGGACGGGCCGGCGGGGCCGCGCAGGGGGCCGCGCCCGCCGCGGCAAAAAAAATTTCGTCCAAAGGGCCAGTTGCACTTTACAAAGGAGAAAGGAGGCGCTATATTGAGACTACGTCGAACATCGGAACGTCGAGGAAGGATGTTCCTTTTCGTCGGTCGGTTTGGTTTAGCTGACGGGCTTTGGGTGGGAGCAACCGGAAGGTGATGCAGGGTGCTCTACCTGGGTCTCCCAGGTGTGTGTGGTTTGGGTTCTTGACGGATTTGGGAATGCCGGGCTTCGCGCATCGGGAAGCGTGGCTTACTGAACTGAAAGGTGCCGACGTTGGGGAGTAGGACGGCTGCGGCGCAAGGACGCCGCACGAGGCGGCCCGCAAGGGCGCATAGCGCGGAGCAGAAGTGCTCCTGCGCCGGGACGCACATCCTCCTGGAGTTCTGGGGCGCGAAACACCTCGACGACCTCCAGCGCACGGAGAAGGCGCTGACCGACGCCGTCAGCGACTGCGGCGCCAACCTCCTGAAAGTCATGCTCCACAAGTTTTCCCCCAGCGGCATTGCCGGCGTCGCCGTGCTCAGCGAGTCGCACATCTCCATCCACACCTGGCCCGAGTACGGTTATGCCGCGCTCGATATTTTCACCGGCAACAAGGTCAACCCCCATGCCGCGATCCCGGCGTTGCGCAAGGCGTTTGCGCCGAAGCGGATTCAGTTGTCGGAGCACAAGCGGGGGGTGAGGGTCTGACGCAGCGTATTGCAAATTTGTACCCGGACTGGCAGACGTCGCAGCCTTTCCGACCGCGGGCGTTTGCGTGGCGCCTGTCACCACGCAGATGGGTGGCTTTTAGCAAGGTCATGGGTTAGGAGTAAGCCGGGACACTCCGGGTCCTGGGGAATCGTCTTGAGCGCCGCCACCGCGGTCTGGGTCTCAAGGCGAAATACTACAACGCGGAGATCACCGTGCTTGTTTCGCTCTCCCAAACTACTCAAAGGAGTTGGTGAAATGAGCGCAACGCACAAGGATTTCGGGGCCGAGTTGATTCTGGATCTCCACGACTGCGATGCCGCAAGCATTCGGAGCCGCCAGAAGATTGACACGTTCGTTCGCAGACTGTGCCGGCGCATCAAGATGAAGCGCTTTGGCGAGCCGCTGATCGAGCATTTCGGTCACAAGAACCCGATCACGTCGGGCTACAGCCTGGTTCAGTTGATCGAGACCAGCTGCATCAGCGCGCACTTCAGCGAGGGGAAGAACAGCGTTTATCTGAACGTCTTCTCCTGCAAGTCGTTCGACCCGGCCGACGCGACGAAGTTCTGCAAGGAATACTTCGGCGCCAAGATGGTCAAGAGCCGCTTCATCGTTCGCAAGTAGCTGGCGGGCGAAGAGTTAAGCGCATCGGGCTGAGGCGCGTGCCTCAGCCCGATGCGCTTTAATAATCAATTCCGTCCGATCCGCCGGATTCGTCGGATCCGTCCTATCGCTCCATCACGCCTTTCTCCGCGCCTTCCCCTTGGCCGCCTTCGGCGTCACCGCGATCATCGGGTTGGCGGCGGAGATCGTCACCGTTGCTGTCGCCCCGTCGATCTCCTTCTGCACCTCCATCACCCGTCCGTCGAAGGAGTGCGGGCCGTGCGGCTTGATCTCCTTGATCTGGGTCGGCAGCCCCAGCGTGTCGAGCAACTCGATGAACGGCTCCGGGTCGAGTTCCTCCACGTTCACCATCGTGCGCGGGTTCCAGATTCCCTTCGCCACCAGCATCGCCGCGGCGACGGGCGGCACCCCGGCGGTGTAGCTGATCCCCTGCGATTCCACCTCCTCGTAGCACGCCTTGTGGTCGGAGACCTGGTAGATGAAGATCTCGCGCTTCTTGCGTCCCTTCCAGCCGCGGACGAACGTGCCGATGCAGGTCTTCCCCACGTACCCCGGCGCCAGCGTCTTGGGATCCGGCAGCAGCGCCTTGACCACCTTCAGCGGCACCACCTCCTGCCCCGTGGTGAGCCGCACCGGCAGGTGCGAGAGCAGTCCGAGCGTGCGCAGGACGGTGAAGACATTAATGTAGTGGTCGCCGAATCCCATCCAGAAACGGATGTCCTTGGCGTCGATGTTCTTGGAGAGCGAGTGGATTTCGTCGTGCCCGGTGAGATAGATCGGCTGCGGGCCGACCACCGGGAAATCGTACTCGCGCTTCACGGAGTGCGTCGGGTACATCTTCCACTGGCGATCGATCCACGCCCAGACGCGGATGAACTCGCGGAAGTTGATCTCCGGGTCGAAGTTCGTGGCGAAATACTTGCCATGGCGTCCGGCGTTGACGTCCATGATGTCGATCGTCTCGATCCGGTCGAAATAGCGTTTGGCCGCGAGCGCGCAGTAGGCGTTCACCACGCCGGGGTCGAATCCCACCCCCAGGATGACGTTCAGCCCCTTCTCCTTGCAGCGCTCCTTGCGCTTCCACTCGTAGTTGGCATACCAGGGGGGGCTTTCGCACACCTTGTCCGGGTCCTCGTGGATGGCCGTATCCAGGTAGGTTGCGCCGGTTTGCAGGCAGGCTTCGAGGATCGTCATATTGACGAAGGCGGGGCCGAGGTTCATAACGATGCTCGCCTGGCTGTCGCGGATGAGTTTCGCGGTCGCCTGGACATCCAGCGCGTTGATCTGGCGGGAGTAGAGCCGCTTGGAGGCGTCCTTGACGTGCTTCTTGCGCTTGACGCTCTCCACGATCTCGTCGCACTTGGAGAGCGTGCGCGAGGCGATGCAGATGTCCCCCAGCACGTCGTTGTTCATGGCCGCCTTGTGCGCGGCGACGTGCGCGACGCCCCCGGCCCCAATGATCAGCACATTCTTCTTCACGATGAACCCACCCTCCTTAGGACAGACTGCCTGCATAATCGGCGTAATCGAACCGACGCACCACGTCAATTCTTCCGTTCAGCCGCCGCACGGCGATGGCCGGCATCGGCAGCCCGTTGAACCAGTTCTTCTTCACCATCGTATAGCCGGCCGCATCGGCCAGCCTGATGATGCCGCCCACCTTCAACTTCTTCGGGAAGCGGTACGTCCCGAAAACATCCCCCGCGAGGCAGGAGCGCCCCGCCACGACGTAAGTGGAGCCCTGGGGACTGGCTCCTTTTCCGGCCGTTTGGAAAAGGTGCCTGTCCCCTTCGCTCACGGCCCCTTCGATCTTCGCGCTCAGCCGGTAGATCAGCAGGTCCAGCATGTGCGCCTCCGTGGAGGCATCCACGATGGCGATCTCCCGCTCATTGCGCACGATGTCCAGCACCGTCGTCACCAGTTCGGCGCAGCGCGTGATCACCGCTTCGCCCGGCTCCAGGTACACCTGCACCTCGTGCCGCTCCGCGAACTCCTTGAGTTTCGCGCAGAACCGGTCGAGCGGGTATCCTTCCTTGGTGAAATAAATCCCCCCCCCCAGGCTCACCCAGTCGAGGCCCTTGAGCAGCGCGCCGTAATCGCGGCTGATCGCGTCGAGCGTCGCCGCGAAGCTCTCGAAGTCGTCATTCTCGCAATTGTAATGGAACATCACCCCGTGGATCCGGGGGGCGGCTTTGAGCAGCGCCCGCCGGTCGCGCACCCCCAGGCGCGAGTAGCGCCGCGCCGGGTCCGCCAGATCGAAATGGCTGCAACTGAAGCCCGGATTCACGCGCAGCCCCACGCTCAATCCCCGGGCTTCCTTCTGGAAGCGCGTGAGTTGCGAGACCGAGTTGAAGATGATCTTATCGGCGAACGCGCGCGCCTGCCGCACCTCCTCGGACGTCCAGGCGACGCTGTACGCGTGTACTTCTTTGCCGAACTTCTCATGCCCCAGGCGCGCCTCCAGGAGCGAACTGCTCGTCGTCCCGTCCATGTACCGCCGCATCAGGCCGAAGACGGACCAGGTGGAGAAGCATTTCAGCGCCAGGACCGACTTCGCCCCCGACCGGCGCCGGACGCGCTCAATGATCCTGAGGTTCCTCAGGAGCCTGCGTTCGTCAATCAGGTAGTAGGGAGTCTTCAGGCCCATCATCCATCCCGCCGGAGAACGGAACGCGCGAACAAACCGTGAAAGGGATATTTTACCCGTTCCCGGCGATAGTGCAACATGAACGGCAACCGCGCTGCCGCTCTTGCCCCCTTGCCGTTGCCGTATCGGTGTGCATCTGTGTTCATCTGTGGACCCCCTTTTTGCCGTCATCGCCATTCCCCCCGCGTTGACACCCTTCGCTTGCAGCGGTATCATCCAATCGAAACGCCGCCGGCGTTCCGCAAAGATTCTCTTAACAGTGAGCGGGGTGTTATGGGCGAAACCAACCAGTCCGAGTCGATCGGGCAGTATCGCATCGAGGCATGCATCGCGGAGGGGAACCTCGCGCGTCTCTGCCGCGCGGTGGACCGCACCAACGGCCAGCGCGTGATGATTCGCCTCGTGGACCGGCTCGTCTGCCGCAACGAGCTGGTGCGCGCGTCGCTCGAGGCGCTGCGCGACCCGCAGCATCCCCGCCGCGCCCGCGACCCCCATTTCCTCCAGATTCTCGACGCCGGCATCCACGGCGAAGCCTGTTACGTGGTCAAGGAATACTTCGAGTCGCTCCCGCTCGATCAGTTCCTGATGCGGGAGAACCCCTCGCTTCAGGAGAAGCTGCGGCTCGCCCGCCTGATGCTGGAGTGCCTCCGCGCCGTCCATGGCCATCGCATGGTGCATGGGGACGTCAAGCCTCAGAACCTCCTGGTCGGCCGGGACCGGAACGGCAAGACGCAGGTGAAAATCGCCCTCTCCGACCTGGCTACCTCCCCGGCGCACGGCATGGTCTCGATCTGGGGGGAGCTCCTGGCCACGCCCAAGTACCTCTCCCCGGAGCAGGCGAGCGGCAAAGCGGCGACCGACGGCAGCGACCTGTTCGCCCTGGGGGTGGTCTTCTACGAAATGTTCACGGGACGCGAGCCCTTCCCCGCCGAGACGCCCCTGGCCTACCTGCGCGCCAACACCGTCGCGCCGTTGATCCCGGCTGACAAGGTCAACCTTCAGCTTCCCGCCGACCTGGCCCGCGTGCTGGCGCGTCTGCTCGCGCGCGAGCTCGACGACCGCTACCGCCACACCCAGTCCGTGCTGGACGACCTGGACCGCGTCGAATCCGCCATGAACGGCGTCAAGCCGCTGCCGGTCGCGCCGGGGACCGACTCCGCCTTCGCCCCCGCCGTGGCGCCGCATGGCCGTCCCGACAGCTACTGGAAGCCCATCGCCATCGGCGCGCTCGCCGCGTTCTGCATTCTGCTGCTCGCGGGGATCGTCGTTCTGGGGATGCTCCTGATCCGGAAGCCGAACGCGACGCAGGAGACGCTGCAATCCTGGAACCCGCTGGCGCACCTCTCGCGGCAATTCGGGCCGCCGCTGGGCCTCCCGGGAGCCACCACGACCACGCTTCTCTCGGCCCAGCCCAGCGAGTCGGAACTGCTCGCGAAATCCGCCCGCGATCTGCATGACCGCGTCGAAGGGCTGGTCAAACTGGGCCAGTACGACGCCGCGCTCGCCGTGCTCAGTCAGTTCACCACCGATCCGCGGAACGCGACGCTGGTCCCTTCCCTGAACGAAGTGGTGGCCTCCGTCATGCTGCTGAAGGGGATGGAACTCGCTCCCAAGAAGCCCTCCGAGGCGCTCCTGCTCTTCCAGAGAATTGTCAAGGAATACCCTGCGACGGCGGCGGCCGATAAAGCCGCCGCGTCGATGGGGGATGTGGTCGTCGCCGCGGCGGTCGCCGCCGATCTCACCGGCGATCCGGCCAAAGCGATAGCGCTGTTCGAACAGGTGCGCAAGGACTATCCCAAGAGCGAAGCCGCCACGCGCGCCGCCGCACTGCTCCCGCCGGTGCAGTGGAAGCTGGCGCAGTCGATCGCGGCCACCGACCCGGACCGCGCCATCGAGATGATGAAGCCGCTGGTCGGCGCGAAGCTGCCCGACGCGGACCTGGCCTCCCTCAAGCGTACCCTTTCCCAGTTGCTCCTCAAGCGAGTGGACCGCGAGCTGACCGGCAAGAAGTTCGCCGACGCCACGCGCGACCTGCGCGACCTGCGGGATATTCCGGGGACCGATCCCGCTCTGCGCGGGAAGATCATGGCCAAGGAGCCCGACGCGCTTTCCGGCCTCGCGCTGCAGTACAAGGATCAGGGCAAGCCGACCGAAGCGGTCGCCGTCTGGAAGGACCTCAAAACCCGTTACCCCGGCGCATACGCGCTGAAGGAGCACGCCGCCGACATGGCCCCGCTGCTCGAAGCCCTCCCGGCCGCGCCGGCGGCGACCCAGTCCCCCGCGCAGTCCCCCGCGGCATCGCCTGCCTCCGCCGATGCGGCCATGCTCTTGAGCATGGCCCGGAAGTCCATCGAGGCCGGCGATTCCGCCTCGGCGCTGCCGAACCTGGAGCGCCTGCTGCGCGACTTCCCGAACGCCCCGGAATCGGCCGAAGCCGGCGAGTTGCTCGCCAGCCAGCGGCTGGCCCAGGCGCTGGACCTGCTGAGCACCGGCAAGCAGACGGAGGCCGTCGCGCTGCTGGAGCAGATCGTCCAGGCGCGCGGCAAGAGCCGCGCCGCCGCCCAGGCCTCCGCGCTGCTGGATCACATCGCCGCCGCCCCCCAGGGGATGGCGTATATCCCCGCGGGCGCGTTCACCATGGGGCTCAGCCCCGAGCGCCTTGCCGAAGTGGTCAAGCGCTTCAGCATTCCCAGCTTCATGGTCAAGACCTGGTTCAACATGCAGATGCCCGCCCGCCGCGTGGAACTGAAGGGGTTCTACATGGATTTGCGCGAGGTGACCAATGAGCAGTACAAGATGTTCATGAATGCCACCGACGCCAACCCGCCGGTCAGCCCGGCTTGGGACGGGAAGGAACTCCGAGCCGGCTTCCAGCAGATACCGGTCGCCGGCGTCACGCTGGAGGAAGCCGCCGCCTACGGGGCGTGGGCCGGCAAGCGCCTGCCCACCGAAGAGGAATGGGAGAAAGGGGCGCGCGGCACCGATGGCCGGCTCTTCCCCTGGGGGAATGAATTCGAGGCGAAGAACTGCGTCACCGCGCTCTCCGGGGCCAAGGGCCCGGAGCCGGTCGGCATGACCCCCGCCGGCGCCAGTCCCTACGGTCTGCTGGATATGACCGGCAACGTCGCCGAGTGGACGCGCGGCAGTTACGTGCCGTACCCCGGCGCCGAGGAATCCTCCGTGGCGGACGAAACGCTGAAGGTCGTTCGCGGCGCCTCCTGGGATGAACTGAGCAAGGAGTTCTGCCTCGTCACCATGCGCAAGGGAGTAGACCCCGCCACGCGGTCGGACAAGATCGGATTCCGCTGCGTGAAGGATGTGAAGTAACGGAGATCGTTGGTTAGAAGCTGTTTTGCTCTGTTGAAATCATCCCGGTTGGCAGGCCGGGTTGGTGGGGACACAATACTTTCCAAAGGAAAGTTTTGTGTCCCCACCTCGACCCGAAGAGCGACACGCGGTCACGGTAGTTTCAACAGAGCAAAACAGCTTCTAGTTGAAATCATCCTGCGAAGCCCCGCAGGGCGTGATGAATAGCAGCCCACGGCGAGCGAGGCGAGTCGTGGGGAACGACCGGGTTGTCGTCGTTCGAGTATTTTCGCTGATCGCGAATCAGTAATCGTCTCTCCTCCGTCCCTGTCATTATGAGAAAGGACGCCCCATGGCAAGAGTCCGAAACAAGGCCCTGGTGTTGCGCAGCAATTTTATCGCGCGGGGGGTCGAGACCATGCCCCATCGCGCCTTGTTGCACGCCACCGGACTGACCCGGTCGCAGTTGGAGAAGCCGCTCATCGGGGTCGCCAGCAGCTTCACCGACCTGATCCCCGGCCACGCGGAAATGCGCTCGCTGGAGCGCTTCATCGAGCGCGGCGTTTCCGCCGGCGGCGGCGCGCCCTTCATCTTCGGCATCCCCGGCATCTGCGACGGCATCGCCATGGGGCATCCCGGCATGCGCTTCAGCCTCCCCAGCCGCGAGCTGATCGCCGACATGGTGGAATCCATCCTCCAGGCGCATTGCCTCGACGGCGTGATTCTGCTCACCAACTGCGATAAGATCACTCCGGGCATGCTCATGGCCGCCGCGCGCGTGAACATCCCCGCCGTCGTTGTCACCGCCGGCCCCATGCTCACCGGCCGCATGGGTTGCCCCGGCGCTTTCGAGGGGAAGAAGCTCGACCTGGTCAAGGATACCTTCGAGGCCTGGATTCAGTACGAGCGCGGCGAAATCAGCCGCGAGGAAATGGTGGACCTGGAAATCAACGCCTGCCCCGGCGCGGGCAGTTGCCAGGGACTCTACACCGCCAACACCATGTCCTGCCTGACCGAGACGCTGGGGATGTCGCTGGTCGGCTGCGGCACGGCGCTGGCCGTCTCGGGCAAGAAGAAGCGCATCGCCTACGACAGCGGCCGGCGCGTGGTGGAACTGGTCCGCCAGAACGTGTGCCCGCGCGACATTCTCACCCGCCGTGCCTTCGAGAACGCCATCCGCATGGACATGGCGCTGGGCGGCTCTTCCAACAGCGTGCTGCATCTCACCGCCATCGCGCGCGAGGCGGGGATCACGCTGGACCTGGAGTTGTTCGACCGCCTCAGCCGCAACACCCCGCAGATCATCAGCCTTCGCCCCGGCGGGGACAATTTCATGGAGGACTTCGAGTATGCCGGCGGCATCCCCGCGGCGCTCAGCGTCCTCGCCCCCAAACTCAAAGAGAGCCCGACGGTTTCCGGCCCCGGCATCCTCACGATCGCGCGCGCGCATCAGCCGATCCAGATCGAGTACCTCGCCGAGACCGACGCGGCGACCAGGCAGGTCGCGCTGCGCAAGCGGACGATCATCCGCACCCTGCAGGACCCCGTGCGTCCGGAAGGGGGGATCGCCATCCTCAGCGGCAACCTGGCTCCCGGCGGCGCGGTCATCAAGGCCAGCGGCGTGGACCCCTCCATGCACCGCTTCACCGGTCAGGCGCGCTGCTTCAACTCCGAAGCCGAGGTCATGGCGGCCATCCGCAAACTGCCCAAACTGCTTCCGAAAGAAGGGAACATGGTGCTGGTCACGCGCTACGTCGGCCCGCGCGGCGGCCCGGGAATGCCGGAAATGCTCTCGCCCACCGCGGCGCTGGCCGGCTATCCGCTGGAGACCAAGAGCCGCGTGGCCCTCATCACCGACGGGCGCTTCAGCGGCGGCACGCGCGGCCCCTGCGTCGGCCACGTCACCCCCGAAGCGCAGGTGGGCGGCCCCATCGGCCTGGTGTGCGACGGCGATCTGATCACCATCGACATCCCGAAGCGGCGCTTGCAGTTGAAGGTCTCCCCGGCGGAGTTGAAGAAACGCGCCAGGGCCTGGAAGCCGGCTCCTCAGAAGCTCACCGGCTGGCTCTCCCGCTACGCCAGGGTCGTCGGCGACGCCTCGCACGGCGCGGCGCTGATTGGGTAGGCCGGGATTCCTTTCCCGGTCGCCTTGATGGTGAGAGTCGTCGTTGACTTTGTTATATTGTCCGTCGAAGCGGCGTCCACCGGCGCAGTCGGTGGATGCCGTCGTTCTCAGGCTGTGAAAGAATAATGGAGTTTCAGCGGAAGGTCCGCGCCACATCGGAGGAATGGGAATGAGCAAGGTTCGCGTCGGCATCATCGGTCTTGGCGTGATCGGTCAGGTGCACCTGAAGGCGCTGCAGGCGCTGAAGGATGAGTTCGAGATCGTCGGCGTCACCGACGCAGTCGAGCAGGCGCGGACGGCGTGCGCCACGCAGCACCAATTGACGGCATTCGCCTCCCCGGCCGAACTGGTCCGCGGCGGCAAGCCGGACTACGTCGTCATCTGCACCCCGCATTACAGCCACACGGAGATCGCCGCCGAAGCGATGCGGCTGGGAGCGAACGTGCTCATTGAAAAGCCCATGGCGATTCAGGCGTCGAAGGCGCGGGAATGCCTCGAAGTGGCGCGCGCCACGGGGAAGACCGTCGGCGTCGGCTTCATGGGACGCCTCCAGCCGCTTCACAGCCGGATGAAAACGCTGGTGCGGGAGGGGTTTGTCGGCGAGGTGATTCGCATGACCATGGTGCGCACCGCCTGGTTCCGCAGCATGGCGTATTACCGTTCCGGCAGTTGGCGCGGCACCTGGGCGGGCGAGGGCGGGGGCATTCTGGCCAACCAGGCCCCGCACGACCTCGATTTCATCGTCTGGCTGATGGGCATGCCCAGCGAAGTGCTGGCGGAGATCGACACCTCCTGGCATCAAATCGAGGTGGAGGACGTCACCAACGCGCTGCTCAAGTGGCCCAACGGCGCGGTGGGGACGCTGCAGGTCAGCACCGCCGAAGCGCCGGGGCGCTCCTACTTCGAAATCGCCGGCACCCGCGGCACCCTCCTGCTGGACGAAGCGGGGCTGAAGGCGACGCGCCTCACCGCAGACTCGCGCCAGTTCTGCGAGACGACGGAATTGAAAATGTCCGGTCCCCCGGTGGCGGAGACGAACCTTCAGCAGCTCCCCGAGCGCGTGGATCCCTTCCAGTTGCTGCATAAGAATTATGCTCAGGCGCTGCGCAGCGGCACACCGCTGGTCTGCACCGGCGAGGAGGGCGTGGCGGAGGTGGAACTGGCCGACGCGCTGCTGGTCTCCGGCATCCGGCGTCAGTGGACGCGCACCCCCGCCGATCCCCGCCTCTTCAACGACATCCTCGCGCGGCTGACGGCGACCAAGAGCGTGGCGAAGACGAGGGAGGAGTTTGCGAAGGGGTAACGGGGTTTTGGTGGAAGGGATGACCATGAGGCGTGGAACCAGCCCAAGCGTTAAGTTTCCAAGCCGGCGGGAGTTGATCGAAGCACTTATGAGGCAACTCTACAACGACGCAGAACCGGAAGCAGTTGTTACGATCGAGAGCAGAACGACAAATGGATGGGCCCACGACGTCCTCTTCGGCAAAGGCCCTTGGATTCAGATCCAACTCCGGCGAGATCTACAGTCCGTGTATCTCAACCTCGGCAAGAAGAGACCTGCGGGCGCGCCGGACGTGCCGGCAACTTGGCCGCAAGAGAAGAATCGCATGTGGGTGGTCAAGCGGGAAGAAACAGAATCCCTGGTGGACTGGATGTGCCGCTGGTTCACGGCGCTCAGCGGCGCGGACAATCTGAAGACGGTGGGGTTCATGGGGTGCTGACGCGCCCGCCGGGCGGTATGATCCCGCCTCTCGTGTGCCGTAAGTGGCGCGGACTATCCAGTCCGCGTCCCGCGCCGAAGGCGCGGGAGAGGTGGAAGCGGATGGAACGCACGATATTCGCGGGTTGGATAACCCGCGCTACTTCGACCACTTTCAACGGCCACACCTCCAACGCGCGGCAGCTTGCTCATACCGCGAGCACCAGTGTCTCAAAGCGCTCTTCGGGCACGGGCAAACCATCCTCCTTCAACGCGGCGACATACCCCTCAATCGCCTCTTTGATGTTGGTGACGGCCGCTTCCTTCGTCTGCCCTTGGCTGATGCATCCCGGCAGGCTGGGGCACTCGGACACCCAGTATCCATCTTCGCCGGGATAAACGATGACCTGCCGCATGACATGCCTCCATCCGCAACTTACCCTCTTAGCGACATTATATCGCAAGAGGGGCGGACAATCCACGCGCTCAGTCGGGCGCATGCTGCCTCTCTCGAACATCAGGTGCAGAGTGGCAATTCTCCCATCCTCCCTTCCGCTTCCCTCGCTTTGTCCCTCTTAG
The DNA here is from genome assembly GCA_903901045.1 of uncultured Planctomycetota bacterium. Taxonomy (GTDB): domain Bacteria; phylum Planctomycetota; class Brocadiia; order CAIUPP01; family CAIUPP01; genus CAIUPP01. The sequence continues at coordinate 12,001 of CAIUPP010000094.1, read as the reverse complement.
CGCGCCGGGACCCATTCGGCAAGCTCAGGGCAGACAGCGCGCTCCACCATGCTGCATCCTCGTCATCCCCGTTATCTTGTCCCAAGTGTCGTTGTCGTGCTCAGCGCGCTGTCCCAGCGCGCTCCACCATCTGCTATCCTCGTTATCCCCGTTATCTTGTCCCAAATGTCGTTGACGTGTTCCGTCACTTGCCACTTGCGCCGAGACCGGCCATAATAGACAGCCCTCTACCTGAAGGAGATACCATGGCGCAGAATGCCCCCGGAGTCCCGGATGTCGAAGCGCTGCTGGCGCTGGCGCGTGAGCGTGAGTTCGAGCCACTCGAAGCGGCCTGGATGGCCCGGCTGGAGAAAGGCCCGCGCGAGTTCCGCGACCTGTTCAGCGTGGCCGACTACCTCGTGCGCAAGAAATTCCCCGACCATGCCGCGCTGCTGCTCTGGTCGCTCGTCGCCGACGTGACGGAGAAGGAGGAGCCTCCCGTCGCGCTGGAGGTGGCCATCCGCGCCGCGGAAATCGCCCCCGAGGCGCAGACGCTCCGCGAGGAGATCATCAACCTCTACCGCAAAGTGCATCCGGGCATCTCCGAATTGGCGGACATTCTCGAAGCCAGCGACCTGCGCCGCAACCAGGACGTCAAGGCCGCCGTCCAGATGATCCAGCATTGCCTGCGCTACCGCACCGGCTCCTGCGTGATTCACACCCGGTCGCGCCGGGTGGGGCGGGTGGATGGATTCGAGGCGGGGCAGTTCCTGATCGCCTCCGAGGGGAACGTCCAGCGTCTCGCGCCGCGCGAAGCGGTGTCGCAATGGGAGCCGCTCGACCCCGCGGACTTCCGCGCGATGATCGCGTTCCAGATCGACGCGCTGCGGCGCATGGCGGAGGAGGACCCCGCCGCGCTGGTGCAGAAGGCCTTGCGCGTCGGGGGCGGCCGCGCCGATTTCAAGCAGCTCAAGTTCCTCCTCATCCCCGCCGTCATCCCCGCGGACAAGTGGAGCGCCTGGTGGAACGCCGTCAAAGTCATCCTGAAGCGCTGCCCGCTGCTGGAGATCGGCACGGGCACGCAGCCGACGTTCGTCCTGCGCTCCGCCGAGGCGAGCTACGCAGACAAGGTGCTCTCCGGTTTCCGCCAGGCCGAAACGATGTACGACAAGGTGCGGCAGGCGCTCACCTACCTGGCCGAGTTGGAGGCCGGGCACGAGGCCGATCCGAAGCTGGCCGCGGCGCTGGGGGAGGAACTGCTGGGCATGGGGCGCGTCTCCGCCGATCAGGGCGAGTCGCTGGCCTGCCTCTCCGCGCTGGCGGAGTTGCGCGCGCGCTTCCCCGAGCTGCCCGATCCCGCCGCCGACCTGCTGCAGCGCCTGACCGCCTGCAAGGAGCCCGCCGCGCTGATGAAGAGCATCGACGGCGAGGAGATCTCCCGGATGATTCTCGGCGTCGCGCAGAAAGTGCTGACGGAGCGCTGGCCGCAGTTCTTCGCCGACGCGTTCGTCGGAAGCTCCCTGCGCCTGTGCGATTGGATCGTGCGCGAACTGGCCAAGGCGAACCGCTCCGAATTGCTCGCCGCCGCCGCGGATAAAGTGTTGACGGCCCCCGAGGCGTCGCCCGAGACCACCGGCTGGGTATGGCGGTGGGCGCTCTCCGGCGAAGGACCCGGGCAGGGGCGGCTGGAGCGCCTCTCGGTGAGCATCACCCTGCTCGATCTGATGAACCGTCTCGCGCACGCGCCGCGCGGCGCCACGCGCGCCGATCAGCGCAAGTCCCTCGGCAAGCTCAGCGCCCTGGCCTCGGCGGGGGATTTCCGCCTGCTGCGCGACCTCATCGGCTCCGTCGACCTCGAAGCCGCGCGCCGTCTGCACACCGCCATTGTCGGCAATGAAGGGCTCGGCGACGAAGGACGCCACGAATTGCTCGGGGCGCTGCGCGAACGCTACCCGGAGGAGTTCACCGAGCGCAAGAACCTCTGGGAGGACGCTCACCTCTACACCAGCGCCGCGGGCCTCGCGCGCCGCACCGCGGAGATGGAGAAGCTGGCGAACGTGGACATGCCCGCGAACGCCCAGGCCATCGGCACGGCCGCCGCGCGCGGCGACCTGCGCGAGAACTGGGAGTACAAGACGGCGCTGGAGGAGCGCGACCGGCTCGTCGAGCGCGCCACCCGCATGCGCGACGAACTCTCCCGCGCCCGCGTGCTGCATGCCGATCAGATCACCGGGAACGAGGTGAACGTCGGCACCGCCGCGCGCCTGCGCAACCGCGCCACCGGCGCCGAGCGCACCGTGCGTTTCGTCGGCCCCTGGGACACCGACATCGCCAACGGCGTCTACTCCTACATGGCCCCCCTCAGCCTGCGCTTCATGGGGAAGAAAGTGGGCGACCGCATCGCCGCCGCCTTCGGAGAGGAGGAGGGGGAGTTCGAGATCGTTGCGATTGAGAAAATCGCGTGAGGAAAAAAGAGAAGATCATCCCGCCCCACGGCGGCTACCGGAAACTGAAGAGTTTTCAGTTGGCGGAGTTGGTCTACGACGTCACGGTGCGGTTCTGCGATAAGTACATTGACCGGCGCAGCCGCACCCACGACCAGATGACCCAGGCGGCGCGTTCCGGGGTCCAGAACATCGCCGAAGGCAGTCAAGCTTCGGGCACATCGAAAAAGATGGAACTGAAGCTAACCAATGTGGCTCGCGCCAGCCTGGAAGAACTTAGGCGAGACTATGAGGACTTCCTGCGCCAGCGCAGTTTGCCTCAATGGGAATGGAACGATCCGCGCCGGGCTGACCTGATTGCCCGACGGCCTGCCACGGCGGACGCCGTGGCGCAATGGGCCAGGGATGTTAAGAAAAGTGGACTGAATGGACGGAATGGACAGAATGGACAGGATGGACAAACGGAAACGTCCATTCCGTCCATTTCGTCCATCAAGTCCATTTCGCCCGCCTACCCCGAAATAGCCGCCAACGGCGTCCTCGCGCTGCTGGCGGTGGCTAACAGCCTTTTGGACCGCCAGTTGGCGGCGCAGGCGGACACCTTTGAGCGGGAAGGGGGCTTCACCGAGCGGCTTTACCGCGTGCGCAGCCGCGCGCGGGGCAAGTAATGACCGCACAAACCTTGACCTCCGCCGCCCCGGCTGATATACTTCGCCTCCCGAGTACTGTATTCCCGTGCAGCTTGGCCGCTGCGCGACGCGCGCGGCGCAGGTTTCCTCCAGGTCTTCGATAGTTAAGTGGGTGGCAGTATGCCTTATAACTGCATTGTGCTGGCGAAACAGGTTCCTGACACGAAGAACATCACCGGCCAGGCGATGAAGGATGACGGCACGGTCAACCGCGCCGCGCTGCCGGCCATCTTCAACCCCGAGGATCTCAACGCGCTGGAAATGGCGCTGGAGATCCGCGACCGCTTCGGCGGCAAAGTCACCGTCATCACCATGGGCCCCCCGGCCGCTTGCGAGCTGCTGCGCGAGTCGCTCTACCTCGGCGCCGATGACGTGGTCCTGCTCACCGACCGCCGTTTCGCCGCCGCCGACACCCTCGCCACCAGCTACGCCCTCAGTTGCGCCATCCGCAAGGCCGGCAAGTTCGACATCATCCTCGGCGGACGCCAGGCGATCGACGGCGACACCGCGCAGGTCGGTCCGCAGTCGGCGGAGAAACTGGGGCTCAACCAGGTCACCTACGTCGAGAAGGTGCGGGACATCCGCGACGGGAAGATTGAAATCGAGCGCACCATCGACGGCGGCTCCGAAGTCGTGCGCGCCCCGCTGCCGCTTCTGCTCACCGTCACCGGCACGGCCAACGAGCCGCGCCCCTTCCGCACCAAGCGCCTCCTTCAATACCGCAGCTTCACCTGCGCCGCCGAGATCATGGGCAAGGTGCGCAAGCAGATCGAAGCCGAAGGCAAGACCCCGACCGACCCCGACATCGCCGCGCGCGCCAAGCCGCTGATCGACGCCGCGACCGCCGAAGGCCGCCTGCTGAAGGTCTGGGACGCCGATGCCATCGCCGCCGAGGCCGACAAGATCGGCGGGCGCGGCTCGCCCACCAAGGTCAAGAAGATCGAGTCCATCGTCCTCAAAGGGAGCGACCTGGCCTGGATCGAGCCGAACGAAGAAGGGGTGAAGGCGCTGGTGAAGGAACTGGTTGAAGAGCATATCATTGGGTAATGACGAAATCCGAAATCCGAATGACGAAACGGAGCGTCCGCCCGTCAGTTGCTAATTCGTCATTCGTGCTTCGTCATTCGTCATTTTGCTGAGGACAACTGGATGATATCTAAGAACAGTGTGATGGTCTTCATCGAGCAGGATGACGGGCACATCGCCGACGTCTCGCTCGAACTGATCTGCCGCGGCCGCGAACTGGCCGACCGGCTGAACGTGACCCTCTCGGCGGTCGTGCCCGCCCAGCGCAGCCAGGAGATCGTTGCGCGCTGCATCGCCCACGGCTGCGACGAGGTCCACGTGGCCGAGGACGCCCGGCTGAAGCATTATCGCACGCTGCCCTTCGCGCGCGTCGTCTCCGCGGCGATCCGCAAGGCGCAGCCGCAGATCGTCCTCTTCGGCGCGACGGTCGTCGGGCGCGACCTGGCGCCGCGCATCGCCAGCGAGCTCAAGGCCGGGCTCACGGCGGACTGCACCGACCTGCAGATCGGCAACCACACCGAGGCGGGCGGCGCGAAGGAATACAAGGATCTGCTCTACCAGATCCGTCCGGCGTTCGGCGGCAACATCATCGCCACCATCGTCTGCCCCGAGACGCGCCCGCAGATGGCGACGGTGCGCGAAGGCGTCATGAAGATGACCCCCGCCGATCCGAAGCGCCAGGGGAAGGTGCTGCCCATCGAAGCGGCGTTGCGCGACGAGGACTTCGTTCTGGAAATTCTCCACCGCGAGCGCAAGGACAAGAGCGTCAACCTCAAGGCCGCCAACATCGTCGTCTCCGGCGGCGCGGGGGTGGGAAGCAAGGAAAGCTTCAAGCTCCTCTTCGACTTCGCGCACATGGTCGGCGGCGTCGTCGGCGCGAGCCGCTCCGCCGTGGATAGCGGATTCATCGGCAAGGACCATCAGGTCGGCCAGACCGGCACCACCGTGCGGCCCAAACTGTACTTCGCCTGCGGCATTTCCGGTGCCGTCCAGCACCGCGCCGGCATGCAGGAGAGCGCCAAGATCGTCGCCATCAACACCGACAAGGACGCGCCGATCTTCGGCATCGCGCACTACGGAATCGTCGGCGACCTTAACCGCGTCATCCCGATGCTCATGAAAGCCTATAAGAGTAAGTGAGGCCCAGATGTCCAATTTCTTCACCGAAAACGCCGACATGCAGTTCCATTTCAAGAATCTGGATCTGCGCGAAATCGTCCGTCTGAAAGAGGGGGAGTCCTTCGCCGAGAGCAAGGAGTATCCGTACGCTCCGCGCTCCTGCGAGGACGCTGTCGACGGCTACCGGCGCACGCTGGAACTGGTCGGGCGCATCAGCGGCGACATCATCGCCCCGCGCGCCCCGGCGGTGGATGAAGAGGGAGCGCAGTACCACGAGGGGACGGTGACTTACGCCAAGGGAACGCAGGAGGCGCTCAAGGCGCTCTCCGGCGCCGACCTGATGGGCTTCACCCTCCCGCGCCGCTACGGCGGGCTCAACCTGCCCACCATCGCCTATTGCGCCGCCATCGAAATGGTGAGCCGCGCTGATGCCGCGCTCATGACCATCTTCGGCCTTCAGGACATCGCCGAAACGATCAACTCCTTCGGCTCCGAGGAGCAGAAGGCGCGCTACCTGCCGAAATTCTCCAGCGGCGAGGTGACCGGCGCGATGGTCCTCACCGAGCCGGACGCCGGCTCCGACCTGCAGGCCGTCCGCCTCAAGGCGTACCAGGATGAGAAAGGGGTCTGGCGTCTGAACGGCGTCAAGCGCTTCATCACCAACGGCTGCGGCGACGTGCTGCTCGTGCTGGCCCGCTCCGAGGAGGGGACCAAGGACGGGCGCGGCCTGAGCATGTTCCTGTGCGAGAAGGGGCCGAAGGTTTACATCCGCCGCATCGAGGACAAGATGGGCATCCATGGCTCGCCCACCTGCGAGATGCACTTCCGCGACGCCGAGTGCGAACTGGTCGGCCAGCGCCGCCGCGGCCTCACCAAGTACGTCATGGCCCTCATGAACGGCGCGCGCATCGGCATCGCCAGCCAGGGGCAGGGGATCGCCGAAGCCGCCTACCGCGACGCCCTCGCCTACGCCATCGAGCGCGAGCAGTTCGGCAAGGCCATCGTGGACATGGCCCAGGTCGCCGACCTCCTGGTCGAGATGAAGGTTGCCGTCGAGACCGGCCGCACGCTGCTCTACGAGACCGCCAAAGTGGTGGACCTCCAGCAGGGGTACGAGGCGCTGGCGGAGACCGTCCAGCGCGACGATCCGCGCGCGAAGGAGATCAAGGAGAAGGCCGCGCGCTACCGCAAGGAAGCGGGCATTCTCACCCCCATGTCCAAGTACTACTGCTGTGAGATGGCGCTGAAGGTCACCAACGCCGCCATCCAGGTGCTCGGCGGCAGCGGCTTCATGCGCGACTACAACCTCGAGCGCTACTATCGCGACGCGCGCATCACCACCATCTACGAAGGGACCTCCGAGCTGCAGGTCGTCGCCATGCTCGCCGGCCTGCACGGCGAGAGCCTCGACCCGTGGTTCACCGAGCGTTCCGCCCGCAAGTACGAAGGGGAGGTGGCTTTGCTGGCCGCGCTGGCCGGGCAGTCGCAGCAGCGGCTGAAGGACGCCCTCGCCTTCGTCAAGAAGGAAGGGAACAACGAGTACACCGAACTGGTCGGCAAGAAGCTCTGCGACATCGCCCTCAGCGCGGTGATCGGCCACCTGCTCCTCAACGAGGCCACCCTCTCCCCGCACAAGCGCATTATCGCGGAGAAATTCATTCGCGACGCCGCCATCCGGAGCGCCGCCAACTACAGCGCCATCACCTCCGGCAACGACCTGGTGCTGCGCGAGTACAAGAACATCCTGAGCGCGGACGTGCCGACGGCGTGACGAACGGATGATTTGCGATTGGCGATTGGCGAATAGCGAATTGCGACTTGAACGGCCCTTTGCAGATGGCGCTTGCCGCGACGGTCAAGCCCCCGCAGGGGGCGCTGGACTGTAGCCCCCGGCGAGCGCAGCGAGTCGGGGGAAAGGGGCGCGCAAAAGCAATTCAAGCCCCCGCAGGGGGCGCTGGACTGTAGCCCCCGGCGAGCGCAGCGAGTCGGGGGAAAGAGGCGCGCAAAAACAATTCAAGCCCCCGCAGGGGGCGCTGGACTGTAGCCCCCGGCGAGCGCAGCGAGTCGGGGGAAAGAGACACGCAGAGAACAATCCGAGCCCCCGCAGGGGGCGACGGAACGAGGGGGGCGGGATGGCCAAATCCTTCTGTTCGCTCACCTACCACATCATATTCTCCACGAAGGACCGGGAACCCTGGCTCACCGCGGAAATTCGCCCCCGTGTCCATGCGTTTATCGGCGGGTTGGTCAAGCGCGAGGGGGGCGTACCCGTGATGATTGGCGGCGTAGCGGACCACATGCACATCCTCGCCGAACTGCGGCAGGACAAGGCGGTGTCGGATGCGATTTGCGCGATCAAGGCAATCTCCTCCGGATGGGTTCGCGATAATATGTCGCGGTGTGGCGGGTTCGGCTGGCAGACGGGATACGGCGCGTTCAGCGTCAGCCAATCCAATGTGGCGAAAGTGAGCGACTATATCGTGAGGCAGGAGGAACATCATCGCCGGATCGGGTTTCAAGAAGAATACCTGAAGTTTCTCCGGGCGCACGGCGTTGCTTGCGACGATGTCGGTTTGTGGCGGTGAGGTCCGGCGCCCCCTTGCGGGGGCTTGACGGTGGGGGGCGCCCTTTCCCCCCGACTCGCTGCGCTCGCCGGGGGCTAGAGTCCAGCGCCCCCTGCGGGGGCTTTTCAGAGTAGCGGCGCATGCGTTCCTTTGCAGGAGGCCGCTAGTTGGCAAATCTCAAATCAGTAATCAGTATTCAGTATTCAGTAATCCCTTCTCTTTCTGCGGCGGACAACCCCCATGACCCTCGTTCACAAAACAGCTTCCGGCCTCTGGGTCTACGACCGCGATCCGGTGCCGCCCATTGCGAAGTACCGGATTGACCGCGTCCTCTGCGAGAAACAAACGGCACTCCAGCACGTCGGCATCTACGACCTGACGCGCGGCGGGCGCGCTCTGTTCCTGGATGGCAGCCTGCAATCCTGCGCCGCGGACGAGGCGCGGTACCATGAGTGCCTGGTGCATCCCGCGATGTTGGCGCACCCGAACCCGGAGCGCGTGTTGATCGCCGGCGGCGGCGAGGGGGCCACGCTGCGCGAAGTGCTGCGCCATCCCTGCGTGCGCGAGGCGTGGATGGTGGACCTCGATCCCGAACTGGTCGCGCTGAGCCGGAAGCATCTGAAGAGCTGGTCGGCGGGGGTGTATGAGGACGCGCGGACGCGGCTGCGTTTCGCCGATGCGCGCGGCTTTCTCGAACGCGGCACGCGGCAATTCGACGTGATCTTCTGCGACCTGCCCGAGCCCCGCGCGCAGGAGCCCTCCATGCTCCTGTACACCGTCGAATTCTACCGCGCCGCCCGGCGGCGGCTGCGCCCGGGGGGAATTCTCGTCACGCAGTCCGGCCCGGTGGACGAGATCAGCCGCGACTTGTTCCTCACCGTGCGCGCCACGCTGGGGCGCGTTTTCGACCATGTGAGCGGCTACTGGGTGCGGATGCCCTCCTTCCGCGAGCCGTGGGGGTATCTCTGCGCCTCCGACCGCGCGGAGCCGGCGAAACTCACCGCCGCGCAGATTCGCGAGCGGATGGAGCACCGGGGCATCAACGGCCTGCGTTTCTATCGCCCCGGCGCTCATTCCAGGCTTTTTCGCCTCCCGCCCGCCGTCGCCAAGCGTTCGTCGCGCACGGTTTCCACCGACGCTGCGCCGTTTGTCATGGAGTGACTGAATCCTGACGCGGGCGCTGCGCGGGAAACGCCGGTGCGGGTTTTGGCCCGTCCCTGCCTGCGTGCGCGGTTGCCTCCCGATGCCTTATTGCGTAACCTCCCCGGATTTGTTAGTGTGATTCATGCCGACGGCGGGGGCCGGCGGCGCGTGCGCGAGGAGTCCCGGAGTTGTTGGGAGGCGGTTGTGGCCGAGATCGATAAATTCCTCAAGATGGGGCGGCAGGTGGGCGCGTCGGACGTGCACATCGCCGTCGGCTCCCCGCCCGTCCTTCGCCTGCATGGCGGCCTGCGCAAGATCAAATTCAACCCCTTCACCCCCGACCAGGCCAAGGCGATGCTCTACGAAATCATGACTGAGAAGCAGCGCAAGCAATTCGAGGAAGGCTGGGAGATCGACCTGAGCTACGCCTCGGAAGAGGCCGGCCGCTGCCGCACGAACATCTGCGTGCAGAACCGCGGCATCGATGCCACCTTCCGCCTGATCCCCACCGCCGTCCAGACGCTGGATGAACTGGGGTTCCCCGCGGTGGTCAAGAAGCTGCTGGACTATCGCCAGGGGATGATCCTGATCACCGGGCAGGCCGGATGCGGCAAGACCACGACGCTGGCCGCCATGGTGCGGCACGTCAACGAAAGGCGCTCCGACCACATCATCTGCCTCGAAGACCCGATCGAAATCCTGCACCACGCGACGAAGTGCCACATCATCCAGCGCGAGGTGGGGCATCACACCGAGTCGTTCGCCCGCGCCCTGCGCGCCTGCCTGCGCGAGGACCCCGATCTCATCATCGTCGGCGAAATGCGCGACTTGGAAACCATTTCCATGGCCATCACGGCCGCGGAAACCGGCCACTTGGTGCTGGGCACGCTGCACACGACCACGGCGGGCCGCACGATCGGCCGAATCCTGGACGTATTCCCTCCGAGCCAGCAGGACCAGATCCGCACGATGGTCGCCGACTCCCTGCGCGGCGTCATCTCGCAGCAGTTGGTGCCCACCGCCGACGGGAAGGGGCGCATGGTGTGCGTGGAGGTGCTGGTGGTCACCCCCGCTATTGCGAACCTCATCAAGGAAGACCGCACGTACCAGATTCCCTCGCAGATGCAGACCGGCATCAAAGAGGGAATGCAGTTGATGGACGACGGCCTCTACCGGCTGTTGCAGCGCGGCGACATCACCCCGGAGACCGCCCTGGAACGCGCTTACGACCGCAGCAAGTTCACCGACCTGACGCGCATGCGCGAGCACCAGATCAATTGGGATGAGTTGCAGACCATCCCGGACGACAAGGCCCGCCGGAAGAAGCTGATGGAGGTGGGCGTTGTGCAGTTGGACCGCAAGACGAAGCTCGTGAAGCCCATCGCCAAGGGCCGCGTGCCGTTCCTGTTCTATCAGACCAAGCACGGGAAGCTGCCGGAGGATGCGATCTACGCGGAACTGGTCCGCCTGTTCCCGGAAGTCGCTCTGGCGCCGGCGGAGCCCCATCACTGACATGGCCTGGAGTGTGTGACGCATGCCGACAATCGACCGCTGGCTGATGATGATGCGCGAACGCAAGGCCTCGGACCTCCACCTGACCGTGGGGCACCCGCCGAAGCTGCGCATCCACGGCGAGATGAACACGCTGGACGAGCCGGTCCTCACCAACGAAGTGCTCAGCCAGATCATGCCGGAAATCTGCTCCAAGGAGCAGTGGGACAGTTACATGCGCGAGCATGACCTGGACTTCGCGTACTCCCTGCCCGGCTACGCGCGCTTCCGCACCAACTACCTGATGCAGCAGTACGGGTTCGGCGCGGTGCTGCGGATGATTCCCGACAAGAAGATGACCTTCGAGGAACTCGGCCTGCCCAACTCCGTCCTGCAGTTCGTGGAGCTGGGGTTCGGGCTGGTGCTGGTCACGGGGCCCACCGGCTCCGGCAAAACCACCACGCTGGCCAGCATCATCGACTACATCAACGACCACTACCGCCGGCACATCCTTACCATCGAGGAGCCGATCGAGTTCGTCCATCAGCACAAGCAGTGCCTCATCACGCAGCGCGAGGTCGGCCTCCACACGAAAGGATTCTCCGCGGCGCTGCGCTCCGCCATGCGCATGGACCCCAACGTGATTCTGGTCGGCGAAATGCGCGACCCCGAAACGATCTCGCTGGCGCTGACCTGCGCGGAGATGGGCATTCTCGTGTTCGGCACCCTGCACACCAACAGCGCCTCGAAGACCGTGGACCGCATCATTGACGTGTTCGCCGCCGAGGAACAGGCGCGCATCCGCACCATGCTGGCCAGCTCGCTCCAGGGGGTGATCGCGCAGCAGTTGTTGCGCACCTCCGACGGCAAGGGACGCGTCGCCGCGTTCGAGATCCTCGTCGGCTCCCCGGCGCTCGGCAACATCATCCGCTCGGGCCAGACCACCAAGATCAATACCATGATCCAGGGCGGGGCCAAGGCCGGGATGCAGTCCATGGACTCCCATATCGGCAAGCTGTTCGATACGGGACGCATCAACGGCGAGGAGGCGTACCTCAAGGCGTTCGACAAGAGCCGCTTCGAAGCCCACTGGAATTTCGCGGTCGAAGAGGGCAAGGACGAGTAGGCTTGCCTCCGCCCCTCCTTCCACAACGGTCCTCCGCATGGCTCCACAGGCCCCTCCCGGCGGGCAGTTTCGCATCAGGGCAAACGCATCTAAAAAGCGCCGCAGAATGTGGAGTGCGCCGCCGCTGGCGGCGCTTTGGCTATGACGGAGCGCACGACTCACGGGGCTGCACCCTGAGGGCGCCGGACTCCGCGCCATCCAAAGCGGCGTCGTTGCCGCCGCACTCCACAAACCATCGCGCGCAGCGCGACCCTTGACGCCACAGCCTGCGGCGCTTTTTAGAGCGCTTTTATTTTTTATAGCTACGATGTATAATGTTGGTCATGAGACCCACATCCATAGATCTTCGCAAGCGAATTGTGGCGGCGCGCCTGAAGGACCACCAATCCATGGGGCAAATCGCCGAGCGTTTCGGGATCG
>CAIUPP010000093.1 GCA_903901045.1 uncultured Planctomycetota bacterium | reverse complement strand
GCCGCAGAATGTGGAGTGCGCCGCCGCCGGCGGCGCTTTGGCTATGACGGAGCGCACGACTCACGGGGCTGCACCCTGAGGGCGCCGGACTCCACGCCATCCAAAGCGGCGTCGTTGCCGCCGCACTCCACAAACCATCGCGCTCAGCGCGACCCTTGACGCCACAGCTTGCGGCGCTCTTTGGATGCGTTTGCCCTGCATTGCCCCCAGGGCCAACGCATCTAAACTCCCCTGTACGCCCGTTTGACGCTCCGTACGGTATGATCGCGCGGAACGAGGCCGTTTATGGACTGCGGCGGCAACGCCGCCGCTTTGGCTTGGCGGGGACTTGATCATGCGGGCGGGGGGCTGTCGGTTCGGACCCTCGCCCCGGCGCAGCCAAAGCGCCGCCTATGGCGGCGCACTCCATAGGCGCTGTGGCGGCTAGGGCATGCCAATTGCGCGCCATCACTTAGACGCGTTGGCCCTCGCATTGGCCCCCTCCGCCCCTTGACTTGAAGCCCCCCGCCATATTATGATTGCTATACTTTCTGGAATCTTTCCACAAAAGGAGTCCGGGCCATTCTGGGCGCGGTGAACAACCTGACGGGGAATGCGACGGTGCTCAAGCGCGTCAACCGCGTGCGGGCGCTTAACCGGCTGCGTTTCGGCGGCCCGGCCAGCCGCGCCCAACTGGCGCGCGCCACCGGCCTGGACGCCAAGACCATCACCAACGTCATTGGCGAACTGCTCCGGGAGCGCCTGGTGACGCCCCGCGAGCCGAACGCCGTCGGCCGCGGCCGGCCCGCCGAGCGGCTCGCCATCAATCCCGATGCGGCGATCGGCATCGGCGTGGACTTCGGCGCCGGCCAGGTGACCGTGGCGGCGGTGGACCTGGAGGGGAACACCCGGCAGCGCCTCCGCGAGGAATTCAGCGCGCCGAAAGAAGCGCGTTTTCTCATGCGCCGCGCCGTGGCGGCGGTGGAGCAGTGCATCGCGTCGCTTCCGCCGCCGCAGCGCCGCCGGCTGGCGGGCATCGGCCTGGCGGTGCCGGGCATCCTGGACCGCAGCGGCGGGATCGTGCGCCGCGCGGTCAACATCCCGGGCTTCCACAACGTGCCGATCGTGGCGGAATTCCAAAAGCGTTTCAGCGTGCCGGTGGTGCTCGAAGAGGCCTCCCGCGCCGCGGCGCTGGCGGAAATATGGTTCGGCAGCGGGCCGCGCCGGCGCGACTTCATCTGCCTCGACCTGGGGTATGGCATCGGCATGGGCGTCGTCCACGACGGCTGGCTCTACCGCGGGGCGAACGAGATGGGGGGGGAGATCGGCCACACCATCGTTCAGCCCGGGGGCGCGCGCTGCACCTGCGGCAAGCGCGGCTGCCTCGAAACCGTGGCCAGCGGCAAGGCGCTGGGGGAGGCGGCCAGGAAGCTGCCGCTGAAGGAGCTCGGCATCGAGTCGCACGGCGCGCGCGCCGTCTCCGACGCGGCCGGCGCGGGCCACGAGCCGGCGCGCCACACGCTGACCCAGGCCGGCCGGGCGATCGGCATGGCCGTTGCCAACGTCGTCAATCTGTTCGACCCGCAGCAGGTGATCCTCAACGGCGGCCTGACCAAGAGCGGACCGCTGCTGATCGACGCGATCCGCCGGACGGCCGCGAGCCACATGATTCACCCCCGCGGCCGGCGCTGTCCCATCGAGCTGAGCCGGCTGGGCGATTGTGCCGGCGCGCTCGGCGCGGCGATGCTGCCCATGCGGGCCTATTTCGAGTTCGACAATATTCGTTTGTAGGGCGTGCGGAGTGCAGCCGCCGGAGACGGCTGTTCCGCGCGCGTATCGTAGGTGGCGCGGACTATCCAGTCCGCGTCCCGCGCCGCAGGCGCGGGAAAGCAGCAGGAGGAAACGCACGATGGCCGCGGGTTGGATAACCCGCGCCACCTCAACGGCTTTCGGCGGCCATACCCTGCGTACGGGTGCGGGCAAGTTCTGGGTTCAGGTATTTTTCGGAAATGGAGGCTATTATGGCGGAGAAATTGGCGGTGGATGGCGGCAAGAAGACGGTCGAGAAGGCGCTTCCGGGCTGGCCGCAGTTCAATGAGAAGCATTTTGCGGCGGCGATTTTGCCCCTGAAGGAAGGCGCGCCCAACTACTGGACCAACCGCAAGGGGAAGCTCCCCAGCGGCAAGGTCGGCTCGCACGGGATGGAATTCGAAGAGCGTTTCGCCAAGTGGGAGGGGAGCAAGTTCGCCATCTCCTGCGCCACCGGCACCGCGGCGCTGCACATCGCCCTGGGCGGCTTCCGCATCGGGCCGGGGGACGAAGTCATCATCCCCTCCTACACCTTCATCGCCTCCTCCATGTGCGTCCTGCAGGCCGGCGCCATGCCGGTCTTCGCCGATGTGAAGCCGGACGACCACTGCATCGATCCGAAGTCCATCGAGAAGTGCATCACCAAGCGCACCAAGGCCATCATCCCCGTCCACCTCTACGGCTGCGTCTGCGACATGGATGAGATCATGGCGATCGCGAAGAAGCACAAGCTGATCGTCATCGAGGACTGCGCCGAGGCGCATGGGGCGACCTACCGCGGCAAGAAAGTCGGCACCATCGGCCACGCGGGCGCCTTCAGCTTCTGCCAGAGCAAGCACTGGACCACCGGCGGCGAAGGCGGCATGACCGTGACCAGCGACGAGGAGGCCGCCTGGATCATGCGCAGTTTCCGCGACCACGGCTACGACGTCGCCAAACGCATGAGCCTGCTGGAACTGGAAGCGCACCTGCCGTATATCCATCGCCGCCTCGGCTGGAACTATCGCATGACCGAGCCGCAGAGCTGCCTGGGCATTTACGAGCTGAGCCGCTTCGAAAGCTGGAACAAGCCTCGCCGCCAGCGCAACCATCGCATCCTGGTCTCCGAGCTCAAGGGAGTGCGGGGGATCAAGAACGTCGAGTACGAGAACAAGAAGAAGGAGTGCAGCTTCTTCGTCTTCCCGGTCATCCTGGACATGGCCAAGCTGCGCTGCGACATCGACCAGTTCGTCAAGGCGCTCGGAGCCGAAGGGGTGCCGTGCGGGCCGGTCTTCTGGCCGCAGAGCTACAAGGAGGATGTGTTCCGCCTCAACGTCGGCCAGGGCAAGGCGGACTTCCCCTTCCACAGCAAGGAGTACAGCGATCCGAAGCAGGCGGCCAAGTACAAGACGCTGGCGCTGCCCAACGCGATCGAGTACCAGAAGAACACGTTCATCACCCTGTGCCATCCGCTGCTGGAGCCGACGCACATGAAGCTCATCGCCAAGGGGATCAAGAAGGTCCTGGCGGCGTACGCGAAGTAACGCAGGGTGGCCCTCTCGCTTGCGGGAAGGGTTTCCTTCAGACAGAATAGGGCAGAGCCCGCTTCGGCCAAAGGAGCGGGCTCTGTCCTTTCTTCTTGATCCACACGGGACAGGCGAACATGGGAATGGGCGTGCTTCGGGCCTTCGGAACGTGGGACATTCTCCTGCTGCTGGTCGTCACGGCGCAGGCGACTTTGCTGGCGTATCTCCACGCCCCCAAGTGGAAGGGGCTCATCCTGGTGCTGCCGATCCCGTTCACCCTGGCCTCGATGGCAGTGGGGGCGCAGATCGACGTGGCGCACGTGCTCGGCCTGGCGCTGCTGCTGCTCTACACGCACGGCGTGCGGCTGTTCCATGTCGTCCTGCGGATGCCGATCATCGCCGCCATCGTTCTGTCGGCGCTGGCGTATATTCTCCTCGCAGCCCTTCTGGCCCCGCTGCTGCCGACGAGCGAAACGGCGTTCTGGATCGCCCTGGGGGCGGTGTTCGCGCTGGCGCTCGCGGCACTGCGGCTTACGGCGTACCGGAGGGAGCCGGGGCATCGCACGCCGCTTCCGGTCTGGTTGAAAGCGCCGATCATCATGGGGGTGATCTTCCTGCTCATCCTCTCCAAGAAGACGCTCCAGGGCTTCATCGTCACGTTCCCGATGGTGGGATTGGTGGCGGCCTACGAAGCGCGGCACAGCCTCTGGACGGTCTGCCGGACCATGGCGGCCTTCATCCTCTGCGGAGCGCCGATGATGGCGGCCGCGCATCTCGCCTACCCGCACATCGGCCTGCCCGGCTCGCTGGCGGTCGGCTGGGGAGTGTTTCTGTGCGGGCTGGCGCCGCTCATCTGTTTCATGTGGCGGCAGGACAAGGAAGCGCCTTAGGCCCCCGCGCCCTTCGGCGCTTCGCTGTTTGACTTGCGCTCGCCCCAGCGGTACCATGCGGCAACGTGAAATCGGGTCCCTTGCGTCTGGAGGTTCGACGATGAAAAAGCTCCTTTCCCTCGCGGTTTGCCTGCTCCTGAGCGTCTTGATGACCGGCTGCGCCCGCAAAGCCGTGGTGCTGATTACCCAGTACGGCCCCAACGACCCGCGCGTCGCCGAAATGGAAGCGGCGATTCACAAGCAGATGGCGGCCGAGAACACTCCCATCGCTTTCAAAACCGTCAACATGGACATCGTCGGCCAGCCCAACCCGGTCTGGATCGAGCAGCAGGGGTACCTGGCCGTCTCCACCGCGGACGCCTGGGGTGCGCAGATTGTGATGATCGCCGGGGATGAAACGGCGCGCTACTTCGCCATGAACATGATCGGCAAGCCGTTTACGATGATCTACTTCGACCTCGTCGGCAACCCGGAGAGCTACAAGCTGACCAGTTCGGGACAGGCGGCGGGCATCGTGGCCGACGTGCCGGTGCGCGAGGCGTTCGCCGCCATGAAGGAGCTCGTGCCGCACGCGCAGGGAGTCGCCGTCCTGGCCGACAAGAGCCTGGAAGGGGACGCCATCGTCGCCAAGATCAACGCCATGAATGACCTGGCGGTTCGCGTGGTGACGGTCAAGCGCGCCGGGACGCTCGCGGAATGGATGGCCGCCGTCAAGGAGGTTCAGGGGAAGGCCGACCTGCTGTGCATCCCGAGCTATTCGATGGTGCTGCCCGAGAAGGAGAGCCTTACCAGCGTTCCGGCCGCGGACCTGCTGCGGATGACCTCCGCGGTGAACCGCCTGCCGGACTTCAGCTTCTGGAAGGAAGCCGTGGGCCCCACCGGAGTGATGGCCGCGATGGTCGTCCCCGTGGACATCCAGGCCGCCAAAGCGGCGCGCATGGCCGCCGACCTGCTCTACTACAACACGAGCATCGCGTCGATGACCGAGCCGGTCCTGTGCTCCACGCACTCGCTGGTGATCAACGCCGACCGCGCCGAGGCCGTGGGCGTCACGCTCCCGGCGCGCCTGCTGCCGAAGGAGAAGCTGCTCCCCGCGGAGAAAGCCGAACCGCCGGCGAAGTGAGGAAGCAAGGGGGTTACGGGCTGCTGATTTTGCCTTGCAGAAGAGCGGCGAGAGCGCTTTATCAGCCGCCAGGGCAGAGCTGCGGCATTTGAATCAGTTGTCATCGCGAGTGAGCGCCGCACAGAATCCTGTTGGCGCACGACGGGCCGGCGGCGCGAACGTGGCGATCTTCCTGTTTGACAACCCGCGAGCGCGAGGGCGGCTCGTGCGCGTGGCGGGTTTGGAAGCCGGAAGATTGCCGCAGTCGGCGCGGTGGTCGGATAGAACGCGCAGGCGGTCGTGCCGCGCCTCCTTCGCAATGACCATTGATTGATCGCTGCCGAAGGAGAAGCTGGTCCCCGCGGAGAAAGTCGAAGCGCCGGCGAAGTAACGACGCCTCACGCGGAGACGCGGAGAGCGCGGAGACAGGCAAGCGAGGAATCCCATTCCTTATTCGCCGTCTCCGCGCTCTCCGCGTCTCCGCGTGAGCACCCGATGTTGTTCAAATCGCAAATCGCCGTCAATTCGCTTCTTCTTCCGGCTCCTCCAGCGGCGTCGAGGCGTCCCATTCGGCCAGAATCTGCGTAGCGCGCTCGACCTCCAGCTCATCCACCAGCAGCCCGATCCCATGTTGCGAGGCTATGGGGTAGGGCATGCCGGCGCTCAGGTCCGCATCCGTCACCACGCCGCGAATTCCCTCCGCCTCCAGCAGGGATTGCGCCATCCCGGCCTCCCACGTTGTGGAAAACGCCCTCACCCGCACCAGCGCCATGATTTCAGCCCTCCAGAAACACTCTGCCGTTGGCAGCATACCCCGGCGGGGGTCCGGGCGCAAGACCGTTTGACTTTGAAGCCCCTTCGGAATATAATGCCGGTCTTGGTTAAACAGCCCCCGGACGGGGTGAACTCCTCCCGCGGGCACTGCAAGGGCAGTGCATAGAGAGGTTTTGTCGCATTATGAAGACCTACATGGCGAAAAAAGAAGCGATGGCCCACAATTGGGTCCACGTGGACGCAACGGACAAGGTGTTGGGCCGCCTGGCGACGCGGATCGCCATGGTCCTGATGGGCAAGCATCGCCCCACCTATACCCCGCACGTGGAGACCGGCGACTGCGTCGTCGTCACCAACGTGACCAAAATCCGCGTCACGGGCCGCAAGGCGACCCAGAAGCAGTACAAGCACTTCACCGGCTACCCGGGCGGCCTGCGCGAGGTCCCCTACAAGAAAATGATGGAACAGAAGCCGGAAGAGATTCTCAAGCTGGCTGTCCGGCGGATGCTCCCCAAGGGGGCGCTGGGCAACAAAATGCTCTCGCGCCTCAAAATCTACACAGGGACTGAGCACCCGCACCAGGCGCAGACGCCCGCCGACAGCGCCTATCTGGTCGGCGACAAGCGCGGCTGAGCTGAGTCAAACGAGGAGAACCCATGGCTGACGAAACGATCCTGGCAACCGGCCGCCGCAAGAGTTCCGTCGCCCGCGTGCGCGTTCGCCGCGGCGCCGGCGCTGTGAAGATCAACAAGAAAGAGCTGGATGCCTACTTCCCCGTCGAACGCCACCGCAACGCGGTGCTCGCTCCCCTGAAGGCCACCAAGACCCTCGGCAAGTTCGACATCAGCGCCGACGTGATGGGCGGCGGCATGGTCGGGCAGGCCGATGCGGTGATGCTGGGCGTTGCGCGCGCCCTCCTCAAACTCGGCGCCGAGAACGAAGGCCCTCTGCGCGAGGGCGGCTTCCTCACCCGCGACAGCCGCATGAAGGAACGCAAGAAGTACGGCCGCAAGGCGGCCCGGCGCGGGTTCCAGTTCTCCAAGCGCTGAACGATTGGTTCGCCGCGGAGACGCGGAGAACGCCGAGAACAACCCGTCAGGGCGGCGGCAAGTTGCGAAGCGCGCTGCAGGGGGTTGTTCTCTCAGTTTCCGGTCTTCCGTTTTCATCTCTCGCCGTGTTCTGTGCCTCCGTGTAGATCTTTCGGGTCACTTACCGAAAAGAGGTCCGATCCATGGCTGATTATGCTAGCAAGGACATCCGCAACGTTGTCGCGCTGGGCCACGGTGGAACGGGGAAAACCACGCTGCTGGACCAGATGCTCTTCAAAGCCGGCGCCGTCACCCGCGCCGGAAGCGTCGCCGAAAAGAACTCCATCTTCGACTTCGAGGATGAGGAGAAGGAGCGCCAGAGCAGCATCAGCATGGCTATCGCCTTCTGCGACTGGAAGGGCCGCCACCTCAACCTGATCGACGCCCCCGGCTACATGGACTTCACCGGCTCCGCCCTCTGCGCCCTCAAAGCCGCCGACACCGCCCTGATCGCCATCGGCGCCCCCAACGGAATCCAGCTCAACACCCGCAAGATGATGGGCTACGCCCGCGACAACGGCGCGGCGCGCGTGATCCTGGTGAGCAAGATGAACGGCGACAACATCGTCGACTACGACGCCCTCATCGCCAAAATCCAGGAGATATTCGGCGCGCAGTGCCTGCCGGTCAACCTCCCCATCGGCGTCGGGCCCGTGTTCAAGGGAGTCGTCAACGTCCTCCAGCCCCCCGCCCAGATGCCTGCCGGCGTCGAGGGCGACCCGGCCGCCGCCGCCAGCGCCCTGATGGACAAGGTGGTGGAGACCGACGAGAAGCTCATGGAGCGCTTCCTCAACGACGAGAAGCTCTCCCCCGAGGAGATCGCCGGCGCGCTGCGCAAGGCCATCGCCCAGGGGACGCTCATCCCCATCCTGCACGTCGCCGGGAATGACGGCATCGGCGTCCAGGAGCTCATGGACTTCCTGGCCGAGTACACCCCCTCGCCGGTGGACATGCCCCCGGCCAAGGGAGCCGATCCCAAGAGCAAGCAGGAGGTGGTGATCGCCACCGACCCCGCGCAGCCCTTCGTGGCGCGCGTCTTCCGCACCGTCACCGACCCGTTCGTCGGCAAGCTCAGCTACTTCCGCATCCTGCGCGGCTCCCTGGCGCTGGACAACCACGTCGTCAACGTGCGCACCGAGCGCAACGAGCGCGTCGCGCAGATGTTCCGCCCCTTCGCCAAAGAGAACAAGCCCGCCACCAAGGGCATCCCCGGCGACATCCTCGCCGTCAGCAAGATGGAAGATATCCAGATCGGCGACGCGCTGTGCGACCCGCATCACATCCTCACGCTGCCCGCCATCACCTTCCCGACCCCCATGGCCTCGCTGGCCATCGGGCCCAAGACGCGCGGCGACGAGCAGAAGATCTCCGGCAGCGTCCAGAAGCTCGCCGACGAAGACCCGACCTTCAAGGTCCACCGCGACCAGCAGACCGGCGAGTTGATCGTCACCGGCATGAGCCAGTTGCATCTGGACGTCATGCTGCACCGCCTGGAGAAGCGCTTCGGCGTCGGCGTCACCACCAAGCCGCCGCGCATCCCGTACAAGGAAACGGTCACCGCCAACTCCGAGGCCAACTACCGCCACAAGAAGCAAAGCGGCGGCCGCGGCCAGTTCGGCGAAGTGTGGTTCAAGATGGAGCCCCTCCCGCGCGGCACCGGCTTCGAGTTCGTGGATGCCGTGGTCGGCGGGTCCATCCCCAACCAGTTCATCCCCGCCGTCGAGAAGGGCGTCCGCGAGACCCTGCCGCACGGCGTGCTGGCCGGTTACCCGGTCGAGGACGTGCGCGTCATCCTCCACTTCGGCAAGTACCACGACGTGGACAGCTCCGAAGCCGCCTTCAAGCTGGCCGCCTCCATGTGCTTCCACGAAGCGTTCCTGAAGGCCAAGCCCGTGCTGCTCGAGCCGGTGGTCAAAATCGAAATCAGCGTCCCCAGCCAGTTCATGGGGGACATCAGCGGCGACCTGAACAGCCGTCGCGGCCGCATCATCGGCATGGACAGCGAGGGGGACACCCAGATCGTGCGCGCCACCGTCCCGATGTCCGAGGTGATGAACTACTCGACCGAGCTTCGCAGCATGACCGGCGGAACCGGCGGCTACAGCATGGAGTTCAGCCACTACGACGTCGTCCCCGGCCGCGCCGCCGAAGCGGTCATCGCCAAAGCCAAGCGCGAGAAGGAAGAAGCCGCCGCCGCGAAGTGACGGATTCAACGTTCGACATTCGACGTCCAACGTCCAACGTCCAACGTCCAACGTCCAAAGAACGACAAACGAACGGCGCTTGCGTAACGTGGTCGTTGCCGTTACTTGAATGTTGAAAGTTGAACGTCGGATGTTGAACGTTGAATCCGTTTCCCCCGGGAGGTAGAGTGCGCGCACTGAGGTCCTTCTGGCAGTGGATGATGGAGCGCTTGGGGACATCGGAAATTCTCTGCGACTCCTGCCGCTACGACCACCCCAATACCTGCCGCAACTCTCTCCGTCCTAACGCAACGCGCTGCCGGGAGCATAGCCCCCGGTAGGTTAACGGATTCAACGTTCAACATCCGACGTTCAACTTTCAACGTTCAAATAACGGCAACAACCACGTCTGGCGCGCAGCGTTGTTCTTTGGATATTGAAAGTTGGACGTTGAACGTTGGACCAGGTGCGCAGTGCGCACCGCGTTGAACGTTGAATCCGTTCACCCGAAAAAGGCTTTCGCCACGTCGTACAGGTCATCCGGCACCGGCTTGCGGCGCGTCCCCACCTCGATCGGCAGCATCACCACCTTGTTCGCCTGAAGCGCCACCATCTTGCCGAACTCCTCGGCCTGCGCGAGGTCGGCGGCGGCCATTCCCAGGCGCGCGCCCAGCACGCGGTCGAACGCGGTCGGGGAGCCTCCGCGCTGGATATGCCCCAGCACCGTCACGCGCGTCTCGTAGCCGGTGCGTTTCTCGATCTCCTTGGCAAGCACCTGCCCGATGCCCCCCGTCGGCGCGCGACCGAACTCATCCAGCTTGTGATTCGGCACCGCGAGCGCCGCCTCGGCGGCGTGCCCGGCCAGCCGCACCCCCTCGGCCACCACGATAATGCTGAAATCCTTGCCCCGGTCATGCCGCCGCACGATGGTGTCGCAAATCTCCTGGAGGTTCACCGGCTTCTCCGGGATCAGGATAATGTCGGCCCCGCCGGCCAGCCCCGCGTACACGGCGATCCAGCCGGACTGCCGCCCCATCACCTCCACGATCATCACGCGGTCGTGCGACTCCGCCGTCGTGTGGATGCGGTCGATCGCCTCCATCGCGATGTTGACGGTCGAATCGAACCCGAAGGAGTACTCCGTCCCCTCCATATCGTTGTCGATGGTGGTGGGGACGCCGATCACCTTCAGCCCGTTCTCCCGGTGGAGGCGCTCGGCCACGACGAAGGTGTCATCGCCTCCGACGGCAATCACCCCATCGAGTCCGAAGCGGCGGACGTTGCGCATGATCGCCATGGCGCCGTCCGGGGAGGCGAATGGGTTGGTGCGCGAGGTGCGCAGAATGGTTCCGCCGCGCGTGAGGATGCCGCTGACCGACTCCAGCGTCAGGGGGCTGGCCAGCCCGTCCAGCAGCCCGCGCCAGCCGCGCAGAATGCCGAAGCACTCCATCTCGTGCGCGCCGATGGCGCGCCGCACGATGGCGCGAATCGCCGCATTCAGGCCGGGGCAATCCCCTCCGCCGGTGAGAATACCGATGCGCTTGGCCATGGTTGGCCCTTCTATTTTTGGAGCCGGTTCGTCCTGCCGGAGTCTAACAGATTCAACGTTCAACTTTCAACGTTCAAGTAACGGCAACAACCGCGTTCTGCATGCGTGGGTTGTTCGTTGTTGGCCGTTCATTGGATGTTGAAAGTTGAACGTTGGACGTTGAAAGTTGAATCCGTTCCTCACCGGCCCGCATGCTTCCGCAGCATTTTGAGCGCCACCTCCATATCGCGCGGCAGGGGGGCTTCGATTCGCAGCGGGGTCTCGCGTCCCACCGGCAGGAACTCCAGCGCATGCGCGTGCAGGGCGGGGCGCGCGATCAGCGGCTTCTCCTTCTCTCCGGAGGAAAGCTTGTACCGGCGCTTCAGGCTCGACAGCAGCAGTTCCGTCCCCCCGCCGTACAGCCGGTCCGCCAGCACCGGATGGCCGATGTGCGCCAGGTGCAGCCGGATCTGGTGGCGACGGCCGGTTTTCGGCTCGGCCCGCACCAGCGCGTAACCGTTGAACCGCTCGACGACCTCGTAGGCGGTGAGCGACTTCTTCCCCTCGCGTCCCCCTGTGGACATGCGCTCGATGTCCCCCGCCCGCTCCGAGATCACCACATCGATCTCGCCGCGGTCGTCCGCTGGTTCGCCGCAAACGATGGCCAGATACTCCTTGCGGATCGTGCGCTCCTGGAACTGCAGCGCCAGGTGGCGCTCCCCTTCGCGCGACTTCGCCACGATCACCGCGCCGGTCGTCTCGCGGTCCAGCCGGTGCACCGCGCGCGGGCGGTAGCGCGTCCGCAGCGCCGCCTCCGCGCTGGCGGGCGACTTCCGCAGGTGCGCCAGCACGCCGGACTGGAACGGGCAGACGTCGCTGCGCCGCTCGCGCACCACCGTGCAGCCCGCCGGCTTGTTCAGCACTAGCAGATGCTCATCCTCGTAAAGCACCGCCGCGCGCACCACCTCCCCCTTGTACGCTGCGCGCGCCTCCGCAAGGCCGTGCACCTGCACCACCTGGCCGGTGCGCATCACCTCGCGCGAGAAGACCGGCTCCCCCTCCAGCGTCACCTTCCCCTCCACCAGCACCTGGCGCAGGAAGTCCTCCGGGTCCAGAGGCAGGGAATCGGCCAGGAACACGCGCAGCACCTGCCCCGCCGCCGCAGGTGGCACGGTCAGTTCAAGCACATCGGACATGGGAAACCTTCCCGAAAAGAGGACTCGCCCCGCTTCGCAGAGTAATCGGCGGGGCGTTCCCGCGTCAAGCCATGACGCCCAGAAGCACCCCTGAACCCCGCGTGGGAGCCGCCGGGGTGGGTCACAGGCCGCTTGGAGGCTGCGCGCGGCGAAGGCCGTGGCCGGGGGCGATTATCGAGGCCGGGCGGGCATTGGCGGGGCTAATATTCGCCGCATTAGGAAATTTTCGAATTCAGGCTTGACAAGCGCAATTCAGGTGCGTATTATTTCCGCCTCACGCTGCAAATTGGCATGCGCCCCGTATCTCAGGAGAACAGGCCGTGATTACGAGAGATTCAACGCTGAACAAGAAGGTGAAGATGGAACGGTTGTCGCTCATCAAGGAGCGCTACCAGAAGCTGATCGTCCGCCAGCGCCAGGAGATCGAGCGCGAGATGCAGGACGATTTCCGCCATGAAGAAGAGTTCGACCCCGACGTTCCGGTCGAAGCGGTGGCGGAAGAAGTCGAAGAGTAACCGTTGCGGCGCGGCCTCTCCGCGCCGAACCGGCCGCTGTTGAAGAGCGCCCGGCCCGATGCTGCTAATCAGCACCCCCTCAGGGGTATGCGGGCTGGGCGTTTTTTTTAACGCGCCAGGCTTGAAGGAAACCTTGCGAAGGATCAAACGAACCTTCGCAAGGCATGGTTCCCCCGGTCCGTGCGCCGGTCGCTGTAGGGGCAAGGCATGCCTTGCCCGGAATGGAGAGGGACGCATGGGCACGGCATGCCTTGCCCCTACAGCGCGTCAACTCTTCGCTTCCCTCGTGAACAGCGCCGAGGCGAACTCCCCCAACTCGCGCACCCGCAGCGCCCAGCAGGCCAGCAGGAACGCCGCGGAGGTGGTGGCCAGCGCCGTCGCCAGTTGGATGACCTGCGTCAGTTTGCGGGTCGCCTCGCCGTCGTACAGGCCGCAGCCGCGCGCCGCGAAATAGCCGCAGATGACCGCCAGCAGCGAAGCGGCGGCGATGCGGAGTCCGCTGTAGACCATCCTGCGCCCGCCGAGGAGCCCCATCCGCTTGCGCAGCGCCCAGAGCAGCAGCGCCATGTTCCCCACGCCGCAGATGCTGCTGGAGAGCGCCAGCCCGGCTTCCTGAAGCGGCCAGACGAGGATGAGGTTCAGCACGAGGTTGAGGCCGACCATCGTGGCCGCAATCCGCACGGGGGTGCGCGTGTCCTGCTGCGCGTAGAAGACGCGCGCCAGGACCTGCACCCCGCAGAACGCCCACAACCCCAGCGAGAAGCAGAAGAGCGTCCGCGCGGTGCGGAGGGTGCTGGTGGCGTCGAACTCACCATGCTGGAACAGCACGCGCACGATCGGCTCGGAGAAGACGGTGAACATGGCGACGCAAGGGAGGGAGAGGAAGAACGCCGCGCGGACGGAGACGTTCAGCGACTCGACCATTCCCTGGTGATCCTTCTCGTGCGCGTGGCGCGCAAAGGCGGGAAAGACCGCCGTCGCCAGCGCGATCCCCAGCACCCCCAGCGGGAACTGCATGAGGTGGTTGGCGAAGTTCAGGACGCCGTTGGCGCCGTCGTAGGGGGAACTGGTCAGCGGCACGAGGAACTGCGCGATGAGCTGGTCGACGAAGGTGTTCACCTGGATCGCGCCGAGGCCCAGCACCATCGGCCCCATGAGCACCACCACCTGCCGCAGCCCCGGGTGGGCCAGCTCCCACACCCACTGGAATTGCAGCCGGTCGCGCCAGAGCATCCGGGCCTGCCAGGCGAACTGGAGGAGGCCGCTCAGCAGCGCCGACCACGCCAGCACGGTGATTCCATATCGAGCGAAACAGAGCGCCGCGGCGATCTGGCAGAGGTTCATGAGCGCCGGGGCGAACGCCGGGCGCATGAAGTGGCCCCGCACGTTCAGCGCGGCGGATTGGAGCGCCGTGAGGCAGATGAGCGGCAGGTAGGGCAGGCAGATGGCCAGCAGGATGAAGAAGAGGCGGCCGTTCGGCGGCAGCCGGCCGGAGAAGAGCGCCGCGAGGCAGACCCCCCAGCCGACCAGGCAGAGAACGCCGAGGAACGCCGCGAGGCCGGTCATGACGGCGTTGAGCAGCCGGCGGGGGTCGCCCCCTTCCTTGAGACTCTCGGAGGTGAAGACCGGGATGAACGCGGAGTTGAGCGCGCCTTCGCCGAAGAGGCGGCGGAAGAGGTTGGGGACGGTGAAGGCCATCACGAACATGCTCATGGCCGCGCCGGTGCCGAAGGCGCTGGCCAGCGCCATATCGCGGAACAGACCGGTGATCCGGCTGACGAGCGTTCCCGTGCCGGTGGAGAACATCTTGCGCAGAATGTCGCGCGCCGCGGCCATTGCAACTCCGTGATTACTGAATACCGACTCGGACTGGTTTCACAACTGTAGCGCGGGCTATCCCTTTCGACAAGCTCGCGGCCCCGAGCCCGGCGAGGGGATAGTCCGCGCGGTTCACTTCCATTCAGAAAGCAGCAGACTCTGTGGAAATCATGCTCGGGGCAAAGAGCCATGCGGCAGCGACAAATCAGCGGTCATTGCGAAGGAGGCGCGCCACGGCTGCCGGCGCGTCATATCCGGCCACCGCGCCGACTGCGGCAATCTTCCGGTTTCCGAACCCTCGGCACGCAGGCGCAACCCGGCCTTCGCGCGGGTTGATAAACAGGAAGATCGCCACGTTCGCGCCGACGACCTGCCGCGTGCCAAGGCGTTCCTTCGCGGCGCTCTCTCGCGATGACGACTGATTCAATGCCGAGCCTTTGCTTGCGCAACTGCTGTAAAAGCGCGTTCGCCGGTTCTCTGCGGAGCAAAGCAAGTTCTCAGCAATCAGTTTTCTCTTCCCGGCACGCTTACTTCAGCAGCCGCTCCACCGACCCGCCGATCCCGTACACCTGCGTAATGAGTTCCTCGACTTTCGCGCCGACGGCCTCCGCTGCGGCCTGCTCCCCCTTGCCCGCGGCCAGCGTCTTCTCCCACGCGTGTCGTATCTCGGTGCCGATGTTGATCTTGGCGATGCCGTTCTTGATCCCGGCCAGCACGGAGTCGCGCTGGACGCCGCTGCCGCCGTGAAGCACCAGCGGCACGCCCACGGCGTTGCGCAGCAGGCGGAGATGCTCGATATGCAGCCGCGCGGCCACCTTCGCCTTGTCCTTCGCTGCGCCGCTGATGGCGCCGTGGATGCTCCCGACGGCCACGCTCAACCAGTCCACCCCCGTCTCCTTCACGAAGCGGCGCGCCTCCTCCACGTCGGTGAACCCGCGGCGCGAGGCGAACAGCTCCTCGTACGGGGGCATCGGGCCGGATTCGTGACCCAGCACCGCGCCCAGCTCCGCCTCCACCGCAGCCTTCGGGTGGGACATCTGCACCGCCTTGCGCGTCGCCGCGATGTTCTCCTCCAGCGTCAGCCGCGAGCCGTCGATCATCACCGACTCGTACCCCAGCCCCAGCGCCTCGCGCATGATCGCTTCCCAGTCCACGCGCTGGTTGTCCTGGTCGATCACGGGGGTGTGGTCCAGATGCAGCCCCACCACCTCCGGGTTCGCGCGCCTGCGGTACTCCTCGGCGACGAGCTTGAAGCTCTTCGCGCCGAACATCGTGATATCCGGCAGCGCCACCTCCGTTAGGCCGAACGTGTTCAGCCGCTCCAGCGCCGCCGCCACGGGGGCCATCATCGGCAGGTAGGCGATATTGAACGCGGGCACCAGAATCCCGCGCTCCGCGGCGCGGCGCATCATGACCGACACGTGCGGACGGCGCATGGGGACCTCCTTCAATGACGAAAAGCACAGGGACTCGTAAAGTATAGACTGTGCGGAGAGGGAGTCAACCCAAGGGAATGACGAATGACGAAGCCCGAATGATGAATGACGAAAGAATGACTCAATTTCCCAATCTCCTAATCACCTAATCTCCCAGTCTCCACGTGCCGCGGCCCGCGTGGGCGGGCAACGTTATGAGGAGGTTGGGAAATTGGGAGACTTGGAGATTAGGAGATTGGCGCTTTGGGGATTTGGCGTTTCATTCGTCATTCGGGCGTCGTCATTTTGCTGAGGCACTTGCAAACCGCCGTCAACCCGGCATAATAGGACGACATTCGGGCACTCTGGAGGAGGTTCCCCATGGGCCGCTACGCGCTCGGACTCGACTATGGCACGAACAGTTGCCGCGCCCTGATCGTCGACCTGGACGCCGGCTGCGAACTGGCGGACGCCGTTTTCAACTATCCCTCCGGCACGCTGGGCATCCTGCTCGATCCGCGCGACCCGAACCTCGCGCGCCAGGACCCGCGCGATTACGTCGCCGGGCTCGGCGTCGTGCGCCAGGCCATCGCCAAGGCGCGCAAGGCGCAGCGCGGATTCGACCCGAAGCAGATCGTCGGCATCGGCGTGGACACCACCGGCAGCACCCCCATCCCGGTGGACCGCAGCGGCACGCCGCTGGCCTTCTCCCCGAAGTTCCGCAAGAACCTCGCCGCCATGGCCTGGCTCTGGAAGGACCACACCAGCCACGTCGAGGCCGCGCGGATCACCGACCTGGCGCGCCGCGTCCGCCCGGAGTACCTGGCCAAGTGCGGCGGCACGTACTCCTCCGAGTGGTTCTGGGCCAAGCTGCTTCATCTGCGCAACACCGCCCCGGCGGTCTTCGCCGCGGCGCACAGCTTCGTCGAATGCTGCGACTACATCCCCGCGCTGCTCTGCGGCGAGACGCGACCGGAGAAGATCGCCCGCAGCGTCTGCGCCGCCGGCCACAAGGCCATGTACTGCGCGGAGTGGGGCGGGCTGCCGGACCGGCTCTTTCTGGGCGCGCTGCACCCGGACCTGGCGAAGCTGCGCGAGAGGCTCTACTCCAAGGCGTACTCCGCCGACCGGCGCGCCGGGTCGCTCAGCGCGGCCTGGGCGAAGAAGCTCGGCCTGAAGCCGGGCATCGCCGTGGCGGTCGGCGCGTTCGACGCCCACATGGGGGCGGTTGGCGCGGGGATTCGCGAGGGGCGGCTGGTGAAGATCCTCGGCACCAGCACCTGCGACATGATGGTCATGCCGGACGCGGCTGCGCTGGCGGACATTCCCGGGGTCTGCGGCATCGTGGACGGCTCCATCCTGCCGGGTTTCTACGGGATCGAGGCGGGGCAGTCGGCGGTGGGGGACATCTTCCTCTGGTTCGTCCACCATCTCGTCCCCGACAGCTACGGACGCACGGCGGAGCGCAAATTCCGCGCGCTGGCCGAACGCGCCGCGCGGCAGCGCCCGGGCGAGCATGGCTTGATGGCGCTGGACTGGAACAACGGCAACCGCTGCGTCCTCGTGGACGTTCGCCTCAGCGGCCTGCTGCTGGGGCAGACGCTGCACACCGAGGCGCACGAGATCTACCGCGCGCTGATCGAATCCACCGCCTTCGGCGCGCTGACGATCATCCGCCGCATCGAGGAGTACGGCGTCCCCGTCCGCGAGATCGTCAACTGCGGCGGGCTGGCGGTGAAGAATGAGCTGCTGATGCAGGTCTACGCCGATGTCACCGGCCGCCCGATGAAGCTCGCCGCCGGCGACCAGACCTGCGCGCTCGGCGCGGCGATCTTCGGCGCCGTGGCCGCCGGAGCGAAGCAGGGGGGCTTCGCCACCGTGCAGGAGGCGCAGGGGAAGCTCTCCCGCGTCCGCGAGAAGGTGTACCTGCCCGACCCGCAGCGCCAGGCTGTCTACGCGGAAATGTACGCGCTCTACCGCACGCTGCACGACGCCTTCGGCACGAAGGAGTGGTCCGGTAAGCTGGATCAGGTGATGAAGCAGTTGATCGCGCTGCGCGAGAAGCAGCGGGGGAAGTGACGGCTGCGCGTATATATGATGGTCATTGCGAGACCCGCCCTGAGCGCCGTCGAAGGGCGGGTCGTGGCAATCTTCCAGTTCTCCGTGGTCGTATGATGGCGAGGACGTCCAACGGAAACAAGGAAGATCGCCACGTCGTCGCTGCGCTCCTTCCCTTCGACAACTGCTCAGGGCCGTGAGCCATGTCGAACGGCTCGCGATGACTCGATGGATATGACCCAACGCGGGAGAAATGACGCCATGCTTGAAGAACTGAAAGACCAGGTCTGCCGCGCCAACCGCGACCTGGAGCGCCACGGCTTGATCACGCTGACCTGGGGGAACGCCAGCGGCATCGACCGCGCGGCGGGCCTCGTGGCCATCAAGCCCAGCGGCGTGGGCTACGCCTCGCTCGCCCCGGCGGACATTATTCTCCTGGACCTGGATGGCAAGGTGGCCGAGGGCCGTTTGCGCCCCTCTTCCGATACGCCGACTCACCTGGCGCTCTATCGCGCCTTCGCCGCCATCGGCGGGATCACCCACACCCACAGCCCCTGCGCGACCGCCTTCGCGCAGGCCGCGCGCGCAATCCCCTGCCTCGGCACCACTCATGCCGACCATTTCTACGGCGAGGTCCCGGTCACGCGCTGGCTCACCCCGCAGGAGACCGCAGGGGATTACGAATTGGAGACGGGCCTCGTGATCGTCGAACGCATGCGCGGCCTGGACCCGATGCGCATGCCGGCGGCTCTGGTCGCCGGGCATGGCCCCTTCACCTGGGGGCGCGACCCGCTTGCGGCGGTGCATAACGCCGTGGCGCTCGAAGCCGTCGCCCGCATGGCGCGGGACACCTTCGCCCTCAACCACAGCGCCACGCCGATTCCCGACCATCTCCTCGATAAGCACTTTCAGCGGAAGCATGGGCCGGGCGCGTACTATGGGCAGGCAGGCAAATGACGAGTTACGAGGAATTTCCCAATCTCCCAATCTCCTAATCTCCCAATCACTCGGTGACCCGGATGGCATGGGGAGATTGGGAGATTGGGAAATTGGGTGATTGGGAGACCAGGTAATTGGGATACTCCCGTGATTTCTTGGAGGAGGCCGTCTGATGTATAACCGCACCAAGCACCGCCTCCACGCCATTCTGGAAAACACCACTCCCGGCGACCGCACCGCGCAGCTCTTCAATTTCGGCGTGATGGCCCTGATTGTCCTGAACGTCGCCGCCATTATCCTTGAGACGGTGCAGGGGCTCCACGACCCGTACAAACGCCTCTTCCGCGGCTTCGAGTATTTCTCCATCGCGGCGTTCACCTTCGAGTACGTCGGGCGGCTCTGGAGTTGCAACGCCAACCCGCGCTTCGCCGGGCATCTGATCGGTCGTCTGCGCTACGCCTTCACCCCGATGGCGCTGGTGGACCTCTTCTCCATCCTCCCCTTCTACCTGCCGATGTTCATGACGCTGGACATGCGCTTCCTGCGAATCCTGCGCCTCTTCCGCATCATCCGGGTCTTCAAGCTCGCCCGCTACTCCGACGCGCTGCAGACGATGGGCAGCGTTCTTCGCCGCAAACGTCCGGAACTGATCGTCACCGTCTCCGGCGGGGCGATGGTGCTCATCATCGCCTCCTGCCTCATGTACGACGCCGAGCACAACGCGCAGCCGGAGGTGTTCAGCAGCATCCCGAAGACGATGTGGTGGGCGGTGGTCACCCTCACCACCGTGGGTTACGGCGACATGGTGCCGGTCACGATGATGGGGAGAATCCTCGGCGCGGTCATCGCCATCATGGGGGTGGGGATGATCGCCCTGCCCGCCGGCCTCCTCGGCTCCGGCTTCCTCGAAGAGGTCCAGCACAAGCGCCGGCAGCACAAGACCACCTGCCCGCACTGCGGCAAAGAGATCGAGCCGCAGGGGTGAGGGGGGGGCTATGGAGTGCGGCGGCAGCGCCGCCGCTTTGGCTGCGGGCTGGGCGTTCCGGGCGAAACAGCACGTGGCCTTGGCGGCAATTCTCCCATGCGAGCCAAAGCGCCGCCGCTGGCGGCGCACTCCAAAGCTTCGCCGTGACTTCCCGCCCTTCCTCCGCTATACTGTGTCAGTTTTCGTTCAGAGCGAAGGGCGTTTACGATGAGACTGGAAGTACCTGCGCTGCTCCTGGCCGGGGCGCTGGCCGCAAGCCCGGTCTGGGGGGCTGAAGATACCGCCGCGCGCGTGGAAGCCGCCATTGCCGCCAACCCCGTCAAAGGGGCCAGGGTGGCCGTCTGCGTGCGCCGCCTCTCCGACGGCGTGGAGATCGTCGGCAAGCGCGAGCGCGAGCCGCTCAGCATCGCCTCCAACACCAAACTGGTCACCACCGCCGCCGCGCTCTGGCGGCTCGGGGCCGACTACCAATTCCAAACCCGCCTGGTGGCCGATGGCGCGCTCGAAGGCGGCCTCCTCAAGGGCAACCTCATCCTCATCGGCGGCGGGGACCCGAACATCTCCGGCCGCGCGACCGGCGACTTGTTCCACGTCCCGGCGCTCATGGCGAAGGCGGCCAGGGAGGCGGGCATCGTGACGGTCCAGGGGGACTTGGTGCTGGATGACCGTTTCTTCGACCGCGTCCACCGCGCCCCGACCTGGCCGAATGAGGAATCGCTCTGGTGGTACTCCGCCCCGGTCGGCGCGCTCTCCTTCAACGACAACTGCGCGGATGTCAGCGTCACCGGCGCCGCGACCGCGGGCGCTCCACCCGTCGTGGATGCGCGCCCCCCCTTTATGCGCCTCATCAACCGCTGCGTCACCATCCCCAAGGGGAAGGCGGGCAACATCAGCTTCGCGCGCGACCCCTCCGGCGCGGTGATCGTGGAAGGGACTGTCGAGATCGGCCACACCCGCACGGAGAGCATCACGGTGGAGGAGCCGGCGCTCTTCCTCGGCCAGGCCCTCAGCCATGAACTGGAGAAGGCCGGCGTGACCCTCCAGGGAACCGCGCGCCTCATCCGCGGCGGGGAAGAGATCAGCAAGACGGCGTCGGAGCTCTATGTCTGGCGCTCCGGCCTGAAGGAATCCATTACCATCGCCAACCAGCGCAGCCAGAACTTCTACGCGGAGCAGGTCTTCAAGACCCTCGGCGCATCCGGGGGGCATCCCGGGAGCTTCGAGAGCGGCGCTGCGGCGGTGCGCGCGTTCTGCCGCGCCATCCGCCTGCCCGACGGCGTGGTGACGCTCGTGGACGGCTGCGGCCTCTCGCTGGAGGATAAGGCCACCGCGCAGGCGCTCACCGGACTGCTCGAAGCGATGTACCGCAGCAAGTTGCGCGAGCCCTACATCAACTCGCTGGCCACCAACGCGGAGCCGAAGAGCACGCTGCGCCACCGGCTGGGGGAGCCCTGGATGGCGGGGCGCATCCACGCCAAGACCGGCACCATCGAGAGTCGCGGCATCAGCGCCCTGAGCGGCTACGCTGAGGCGCTCGATGGCGAAGTCTACTGTTTCTCCGTCCTGGTCAACGGCGCGGCCAGTCTGGGCCACGCCTACAGCCTGGAGGATGACGTTTGTCGCGCGCTCGTCCAGTCGCCGCGCAAGGAGAGCGCCAAGCCCGAGACGGAGCCCAAGAAAGAAGGAGCCCGCCCATGAGCTATGTGGTCGTCAAGGCCGCCACGCTGCCGGAGGCCTGGGAACAGGCCGTGTTGCGCTGCTGGGAGGAAGGGGACCGCATCCGCACCGAGTACGACAAGCCCGGCGATCCGGAGAGCCGCGACTGCACCGTCTTCATCGTCGTCGAGCATCCCTTCCAGGAGCCGCGCATCCACAAGGCGTTTCCCGGCTCGCTGGAATACCTCGAGATCTACCGCCAGGAGGTGGTGCAGGGCATCCATGACCACTGGGTCAACCCCAAGGAAGGGAAATGGTCCTACACCTACCATCAGCGGCTCTTCGCCTACGACGTGAATGATGCAAAGGGGGGCAAGAAGATCATCGACCAGTTCGAGTACATCATCGAGCGGCTGGCGGAGAGTCCGCACACGCGCCGCGCGCAGGCGATCACCTGGAAGCCGGACGTGGACCCCACCGTGGACGATCCCGCCTGCCTGCAGCGCATCTGGTTCCGCATCTTCGGCGACGAACTGCGCATGAACGTGCACATGCGCTCCAACGACGCGTACAAGGCGACCTTCATGAACATGTGGGCGTTTGTGGACTTGCAGCGTTTCGTGGCCGAGGAGGTCTCGCGCCGCAGCGGGCGCGCGCTGAAGGTCGGCCCCTATGCCCACATCGTGGACAGCTTCCACATCTACGGCTCGTACTTCAAGGAGTTCGAGGGCTTCCTCAAGTCCGTCCGCACGCGCAGTTTCGACGAGCGCACCTGGGACAGCAGCAGCGAGCTGGTGCAGGGCGCCTTCGACTCCGCCCGCGCGCAGATCGAGCAGGAACGGAAGGCGGGGAAGTAGGGCGGGGTTCACTGCGTTGCGCCCGATTCGTCGAATCCGTCTGATCCGTCGGATGAACGCCGTTTCTCTTTGACACTCCTCTTCCGCCGCGCTATAGTCATGCAGCGTTCGCGTTGCGGCCCCCGTGCGCAGACTCCTATCGGAGAACCGATGATGAGCGAGACCAAGCCCGAGACCAAGCCCGAGACCAAAGACGTGCGTCCTTTGCGCCGGGAACTTCTCTCCCTGGCCCGTCCGCAGTTGAAGATCGTCGCGCTGGTCGCCGTGCCGATGATCCTGGTCTGCCTGCTTTGCACCGCACTGCAGACGCACTTCTTCCTCACCACCTTCGGCTCCTCCTACGGCAAGATCAAGAGCGGCATGGCGCGCGAAATCATCCCCATGGCGCTGTTTGTGGGCGCGATCATCCTGCTGGTCATGGTGCCCCTGTGCATCTGCGTGGCGGTCTGGCTTTCGCACCGTCTGGTGGGGCCGATGCGCCGCCTGGCGCGGGAAATGGACGTCACCGGCGCGGGGCAGTTGCACGGCCCCTTCTTCTTCCGCGACGGGGATGACCTGAGCTTCCTGGGGGTGGCGCTGCAGACCATGCGGGAACGGCTTCGGACGCGGATGACCGCCTGCCGGCTGGCGGAGATGCAGGTGGAAGAGGTCTTCCGGCGCGTCGAGGAGGCCGCGGCCAATCCGGGCACGGGCAAGCTGCCGGGCGCCATCGCGGAGTTGAAGCGCTCCCTCGGCGTGCTCCAGGCGCAGATGGACACCTTCGAACTGGAACCGCCCCCGACTTCCGATGAGACGACGTCGATCCCTAGCGGGAAGGACTCGGCTCCGGACGCTTGAAGATCAGGCAGACCGGGAGCCGGCCCCAGGGCGTCAGCGTGTTCGTCCAGACCGGGTCATGCGTGCGGATGAACTCGCGCTCGCGCTCCGTCCACCATCCCTGACGCGGCACCACCACCAGGTAGTCCCAGTCGCCCCCTTCGAAATCCACCTCCTGGATATCGTGGCGCGCGTCGCCGGTGAACTGGTAGATGCGCCAGACGAAATCCCCCATCGCCACGAACGCCACCTTGCCGGGGTGCGGGACATTCTCGTTCAGGTACGCCAGCGCCCTGGCGTCGAACGTGTCATCCCAGTAGGTCGTCTCGAACCCCAGCCCACGCGCCCCCCACGGTCCGCCCACCAGCGCGTTGTAGTAGCTGAGTTGGTACGGATGGAACAGGACCACCGGGACCAGTATCCCCACCGCCGCGAGCCCCGCCGCCCCTGCGCGAAGCGCCTTCGCTTTGCAGGCCCGCTGGGGCAAGGCATGCCTTGCCCCTACAACGGGGGATGGCTTCTGAGCGGATGGGGCTTCCTGAGCACCCAGCCTCTCCCAAATGAGGAACAACCCCCTTGCCGCCAGCGCTGCGAGGAAGGGGTAAGCCGGGAGCATCAGGCGGATGCCGTCGTACTTCGGCACCCTCGGGGACGCCAGCAGCAGCACCGGGAACAGAAGCGCCCAGAGCAGCAGCGCCTCATGCCCCGAACTGCGGAATGCCTGCCGCAGCCGCTTCAGATGGTCCCATCCCCCCGCCGCCGCGCCGATCAGCACGACCAGAGGCGTTGTCACCAGCATCATCACGAAGGGGTAATGCCACGGGGCGAACCGGTCGCGGTACACTTGGCCCAGGTACTCGACCGGCAGGACCATCCGCTGCGTCCCCTTGTTCGCCAGGTACGCTTTGACCGTGCCCACCGGCTCCACCCAGATGGCCGGCCAGCCCGCGCAGAAAATCAGCGCGCCCATCAGCGCCATCGTCCCCGCGTTGCGCAGTGACTTGCGCCCGTGGAAGATCAACCCCCAGGGGACCAGCAGAAAGGGGAGGAACGCGCCGTTGATCTTGGTCAGCAGCGACAGGCCGAAGAACAGCCCCGCCAGGAGGCTCCATCGCGGGCTTTCGATCCCTTTCTCGAACGCCACCACCGTCAGCGTCCAGAGAAGCAGCGTCATCATCTCCAGGTTGGCGAAATGGCCGTGCGCGAAGAGGCGGGGCATCAGCGCGAACAGGGCGGCCGCCAGCAGCGCCTCCCCCCGGCTGCGCCGCCGCGAGACCCAGAGGAAGATCGTCATCGCCGCCAGCGCGAACAGCGCCCCCGCGCCCAGCCGCGCCGCCGTGATCATGTCCAGCGACCCGCCGAACAGCGTGAAGCTCCCCGCGATCCACAGGCTCCCCAGCGGCGGATGATCCGCGCTGAACCAGGCGCTCATCAGCGCCTCTTTCTGGAATGCCCCCGACCCGATGGACTGGAACCATCCCACCAGATGCGCCGCGCGGCCATAGTAGATGGACTCATCCCACGTCAGCCCCGGATCGCGCGCAGTGAACGCGATGGCCAGCCAGGCGGCCAGGAACACGGCCGCGGCCAGCAGGGCGCGATGATGGTCCTTCGGCATTTGGGTTTCGCCGTCCGTCATTCTCGTCCTCGCTGGCGAGGAAACCGTGTAGCGCGGGCGTCAGCCCGCGACTATAGACTGTCTTTCCGCTTTCCAGACGACCGCGGGCTGAAGCCCGCGCTACACGCTCGCGCGACCGTTCTGGCCTTTCTCCCCCACCTGCGCCAGCGCCACCATCAGCGGGCGCACTCCCTGATAGCGGTCCTCCGGCGACTTCTCCATGCAGCGCAGAATGATCTCCTCCATTCCCTGGGGCAGATCGGGTGCGAGGGAGGAGGGGGGCGGCGGCGGATTGCGCAGATGCTGGCGCATCAGGTCCCCCATGCGGCGCATCATCAGATCGCGGTTGTGCGAATTGTACGGAGTCAGGAACGGCAGCCGGCCGGTGAAGATTTCATACAGCACCACGCCGAAGGAGTAGATGTCGCTCACGGGGTTCAGCGGTTTGGCCTGGAACTGCTCCGGCGACATGTAACTGGGGGTGCCGCTCTTCTCGCGGAAACTCAGCCCGATGGGGGCCATGAACCCCAGGTCCAGCAGCTTGGCCCGGCCGTCGCGCGTCATCAGGACATTGTCCGTGCATAGATCGCGGTGCACGAAGCCGCGTTCATGGATGATCCCCAGCCCCCGCGCGACGGTGCGCGCCGCCTCCAGCCGCCGCTGCTTCAGCAGCGGGTGCTCGCAGGCGATCATATGTTTCGTGTTGAACCCGTCCAGGTACTCCTGCACGATGTAGTAGCAGCGGCCGCGGTCGTTGAACTCCCAGCCGAAGCCGATGGTGCGCACGATGGGGTGCTCCTTCGGATCGGTCCCTGCGGGGGGATTGACCAGCAGCCCCATCTCCCCCTCCATGCGCGTGTGGTAGCGCTTGGCGAGCCGGCGCGCGGTGCGGTTGTAGCCGGGCCGGTACGCCTTGATCGCGAAAGCGGCCTCCTCCCCCAGGCGTGCCTGGTACACGCAGGACTTCTCCCCCTCGTGCATCAGCTTGACCACCTGGTAGTCGCCGAACCGCCTGTTCTGGGCGGAGTCGCCCGCGCTCAGGCCCAGCAGCCGCATGAGGGAAAATGCCATGCTTCTTCCATTCCATTTGAAGGACATGGCAATGATAGGGGAGGAGAGCGGGAAAAGCAACGGAAATACGGGGTACCGTGGCGCAGGAGCCGGCGGAGGGCGGGGACTGAAAATGCT
Organism: uncultured Planctomycetota bacterium; assembly: GCA_903901045.1. Lineage (GTDB taxonomy): Bacteria > Planctomycetota > Brocadiia > CAIUPP01 > CAIUPP01 > CAIUPP01. The sequence goes on along the minus strand of CAIUPP010000093.1, from coordinate 1,447 downwards.
TTATGGAAATCGTATGAGGACGGGAAGTCATGCGACAGCAACCCATGGGTCATTGCGAAGGAGGCGCGCCACAGGGGGGGGCGCGGTCAGTCCAGCCATCGCGCCGACTGCGGCAATCTTCCAGCCTCAGCCCCTTCGGCGCGGATGGACAACCCGGCCTTCGCGCGGGTTGATAGTCAGGAAGATCGCCACGTTCGCGCCGACAACCTCCTGTGCGCAAATATGTTCCTTCGCGGCGCTCCCTCGCGATGACAATCGATTCAGTCGCACGATGCGCCGCCAGGCGATCTTCAGGGTCCCTGCCGGCTCAGTGTTGCATTTCCCGCGGTTTGTGGTAAGCTCTGCCGAACGGGGCGGGCGCGGCCGAAGGGCCGCTTTTTTGGCGTCGCTGGATATGTGGAAACTGCCGTCGACGGAAGGAGTGAAGCAACAAACGGAGCGGCTGCGCGCCGCCGCAACGAACCTGCGGGGCCGCGAGCTGCTGGCGCTGGCGCTCTGGCTGTGCGTGGCGGGGGCGATCTGGCTGCAGCCCATGGCCGCGCGTCGACGGGCGCTGGAGGCGCGCCTGGAGCGCGTCGAGACCCGCCTCGCCGCCGAAGAGGATATCCACGACCAGTACAAGCAGTATTACGAGGCCCTTCAGAGCGACCCCACCGCCATCGAACGCGCCGCGCGCGCCCTCGGCTACGGACGCGCCGGCGAACAGGTCTACCCGCTGACCGACAAGGAGCGCCGCGCCGCGCGCGCTCTGATGGGGCGCGCGGCCAGCGCGCCCGCCTCCGACTGGCTCACCTCCGCGGGAAAGGCGATCGGCTCCGCGCTGATGATCCTCATCGTGGGCGTCGTAGCGGTCCTGTTCTTCACCGGGCTGAAAGTGGAAGACCATCTGGACGGTTGATGGAGGGAATGCGGTGAAACGGCGCAGCACCTACCAGCAGAAGATGATTCACAACTACTACGAGAACCGCGACAACATCATGATGCAGTCGCTCAGCGAGGTGGTCTCCGAGCTGTACCTGTGCAGCAACGACCGGCGGCGCGGGCAGCTCTGGAAGCGCGCGGAGACGGCGATGAAGGCGATGGGAGTCAAGCCGCCCGAGATCGAGCGCATCCTCAAAGCGCACGACCTGACGGCCCTGGCGGGGCTGGTGAGCCAGAAATTCTGACGGCGATCGCTGAATACTGAGCAGGGATTACTGATTTCAGGGTGCCCCGGCGCAGCGCGCCACCCCTTCGCACGGGGCGGTTCAAATCGCAAATCAGAATTCAGCAGAAGCTGTTTTGCTCTGTTGAAACCATCCTGTTCCGTTCGTCAGGCCGCGAAGCGGCCGTCGGACTTTAGCCCACGGCGAGCGAAGCGAGTCGTGGGGGGCGGTGGTGATTAATGCCTGAGCCCCCGAAGGGGGCGACGGAGCCTCCCGCCAAGGTTCCGTCGCCCCCTTCGGGG
>CAIUPP010000092.1 GCA_903901045.1 uncultured Planctomycetota bacterium | reverse complement strand
TGCGCCGTCGCAGACCGCGCACAAGGCCAGCGCGGCGCGGGCGTCGTTGCGCAGGACGTTGAAGCCGATCGGGAGGTCCACGGCCTGGCGGATGGCGCGGCCGGCGGCGGCCATGGCGGCGAGCGTCTCGGGGGCGATGCTGCCCTTCGTAAAGGGCACATCGCCGAAGTTCTCGATGAAGACGGCGTGCGCGCCGCCGCGCTCATAGGCGCGGGCGTCATTCACGGCGAACTTGATCACGGATTCCATATCGCCGCGCCAGCGGGGCGCGCCCGGCAAGGGTTGCAGGTGGACGACGCCGATGAGAATCTTGTGATGCTTGGCAAACAGTGTCTTCATGTGCTGACCTCCTTTTTCTCCCGCAGCTTTGCCAGCGCGGCTGAGGCGGCTTCGCTCTGTGCGGCCTTCTTGCTCCTGCCCTGGCCGCGCGCCAGCTCCACGCCGCCGTGATGTACGGTGCATTCGAAAACCCGGTCGTGGTCCGGGCCGATGGCGGAAACGGCCTGATAATGCGGAGCTTCGGCAGAGCCGGATTGGAGCAGCTCCTGCAATTCACCCTTGGGGTTTTCGAGTATGGGAATCCCGGAGAGTCCGCCGAACGCCGTCTGGAATTGGCCGAGGATGAACTCGCGGGCTGCGTCGAAACCGCCATCGAGCAGAATCGCGCCGAGCAACGCCTCGTAAGTGTCGGCTAGCGTGGAGAGCCGCTCCCGGCCGTTGTGAAGATCTTCCCCGCGGCTGAGGATTAAGTATTGCCCGATGCCCAGGTGCCGGGCGCGCTCGGCCAGCGTATGGCGGTTGACCAGCTTGGCGCGGGCCTTGGTCAGCGGGCCCTCACTGAAGGCGGGGAACTTCTCATATAGCTCGCGGGTGAGCACAAGCTGCAGGACGGCATCCCCGAGGAATTCGAGCCGCTGATTGGTCTGCATGGACGATTCGCGCTCATGCACGACCGAGGGGTGCGTCAGGGCGAGCCGCAGGAAAGCGAGATCGCGGAAGATGTAGCCCAGCCGGGCTTGCAGGTCCTCGTATCTGGTCGTGTCGGGCACGGGGCTTATCGTCGGGGGGAACGATTTGCTTTCAGGATGGCTGGGGCGCTTCGGGCTCACTCTGCGGGTCGGATTCTGTCGTGGCGGGGGCGGCTTCGGCGGACGAGGCGGCGGGGGCCACTTCAGGGGTTATCGGCTGGGACTCGGGCGTCGGGGAGTTCAGGCCATGTTCGAGCAGATCGGCGACGTCGCGCTGAACCTGCTCAAGCTGGTTGAGCTGTAAGGCGGGGTCAATGATGGTGAACACGTCGCCGGTGGCGGGTTGTTCGTAGATGAACATGCGCTGGCCGTCGCGGACCAGTTGCTGCTTAACTTTGAGCAGGCGCTTACGCTCCAGCATGACGGCCAGGATATATCCGGCCGGAATGTAACGCGGGTCCTTGAGCTCGATGAGCTTGCGCAGGAGCGACTCGGCAGTTTCCTTCTTGATCGCTTCCACCTGAACCGGGGGCGCGACATAGACGCCGTGCCAGTAGGAGACGAATCCTTTGCGGTCGCGCCCGCCCTCGCTGTATTGCTTCTGCCAGCAGGCCTGACAGATATCAGAGCGCTGGAGGTCGGCTTTCTCATCGAACAGCAGGGTATGATAGGCCTCCTGATCGGCAAAGTGCTTGCCGCAGGCGGCGCAGGCGTGGGCGCGGGATTGGATGTTCCACTCGGTCATGTTGCCTTACTGCCATAGTGTCCTGTCGCAAGGTGCCAGCGTCAAGGTGATTAGCCAGGGTTAGCATCGCCTTTCGTGGGGCGGGCGGCTATCCTGCTGGCGATGCATCTCGGGTCGCTGACATTGGAATTCAACCTGTTTCTCTCGCCGTTGGCGGGCTACACCAACCTGCCCTTCCGCCGCACGGTGCGCGAGCTGGGCGGGATCGGCCTGGCTACGACCGACCTGGTCAACGCGCGTTCGCTCTTGGAGAAGAAGGCCAAGGCGCTCAAGCTGGTCGAGACTTCACCCGCCGACCGCCCACTGGCCGTGCAACTCTTCGGTTCTGTGCCTGAAGAGATGCGCGACGCGGCGGTGTATGTCGAGTCATTGGGCATCGCTTCGGTGGACATCAATATGGGTTGCCC
>CAIUPP010000091.1 GCA_903901045.1 uncultured Planctomycetota bacterium | reverse complement strand
GGGGGTGAGTGCGACTTAACCCCACGACTCGCTTCGCTCGCCGTGGGCTAAGGTCCGGCGGCCGCTTCGCGGCCTGACGAACGGAACCGGATGATTTCAAGAGAGCAAAATAGCTTCCAGTCCTGCGCTAGGATTCATAAACCCTTGACAATCCAAGGCCAAACGAAGATAATCAGGCCCCACGCGCGGGCAATTTGAGGATGAGAAGGACTTGAGCAGCCGATCCCTTTCCGGCGGATTCAGCCGGCCTTTCCGGGCCTGCAACGGCCTGACCGCTGTATTGTTGCTCTGCGCGTCCGTCGGCTTTGCCCAGGCGCTCACGCCTGCGGTGGATGCCATCCTTCACTCCGACACCCCGAAGCCCGCCGCGCGTCACGCCGAACCGACCGAGGATCATCTCCCGGCCGCCTATTTCGCCGCGCTGGCGAAGGTCAAGTCGGATTACGGCCTCTTCACCGAGGCGGCGGCGCTCTATCGCACGGCGATGGCGCGCGAGGAGAAGGAGTCGCAGAAAGCGCAATACGAGCTGGGCCTGGCGCAGGCGCTGTTTGACGGGGGCCATGCGGATGATGCGCTGGCCATCTGGAAGCGGATCAGCGAGGGGAGCGACCTCTCCACGGCCTCCTGGGCGCAGATGCGTCTGGCGATGGGGCTGGCGGATTCGGGCCATGCCGACGAGGCGGCGGCGATGTACGAGAAGATCGCGCTGGACTCCCCGCTACAGGTGCTTCGCGGCACGGCGGCGCGCAAGCTGGGGGAGCTTCTGGCCAAGCGCGAGAACCGCGCCAACAAGCTCGCCCAGTTCAAAGAACGCCTGATGAAGCAGCCGGACCGGCGCGAATTGCTCGACTTGGTGCTGGCCCTTCAGGAGGATGACCCGGACGGCCGATTGGCCACGCTGGAGGCGCTGCTGAAGCTCAAGCCGCACGACCCGGAGTTGACGCGCCTCTACGGTGAGGAACTCCTGGAGGCCGACCGCCTCGATGACGCTGAGAAGTTCTACCTGGCCATGATGCGCGATTACCCCGAGGATACGCGCCGCGCCTGCGAAAAGCTTGCGCATATCGCGGTGCTCAAGGAGAATCCCGCCAAGGCGGAGGAGTGGGTGATGATGGCGGTGCGTGATTTCCCCGCCGGGGTGGAGCGCTCGATGTACCTGGCGCGGCAGGAAATCGCCCTTGAATTGTGGGCCCCGGCTGAAAAGAATGCGCGCGAAGCGTATAATCTGGCCGAAGGCGCGACCCTGAAAGCCGCCGCCGCCATCGAATTGGGGGAGGCGCTCTTCCGACTGGGACGCGTGGAGGAAGCAAAAGGTTTTCTAAAGCCGCTGGCTGAGCAGTCCGCATGGCGCGGGCTGCAGACCAGGGCTCGGGCGTTGATGGCCGAAATGGAACGAGTTCCGCCGGCAGCCGGCCCTGGAATGAAAGGGAAGTGATATGAACACGGTTCGAAAGATCGCTCTGGGGTGCTTCGCCCTGGCGTTGTTCGGGTTCGCCCTGCCGACTCTGGCGGGGGATGGGATTCCGCACGCGCTGGGGCTGCGGATGGCGCGTCCCTCCCCGGGCATGATGATGGCGGGAGATTCTCTGCCGCCGGTCGGGCGGGTCTCAGGCGGCGGCACGCCGATATTCAGCCTGGCCCCCTCGATGCCCACCCCGATGGACCAGGGGAGCATCGGCTCCTGCGGCTCCTGCTCCACCGGGTACGCTTGGAAGAGCCATATGGAGGCAGTCGCCCGCGGCTGGAGCCCCAGTGGCGGCGCGCATACGTTCAGCCCCTCCTATCTCTACCCGCAGGTCAACGGCGGGGGGGACAATGGCTCGTACTTTGAAGACAACCTCTTTGTCCTGTGCAGCCGAGGCGTTTCCACCATCTCGGCTCAACCGTACGTGGAGAACGTCACCACCTGGCCGACCCAGTCCCAGTACGAGAACGCGATGCCGCAGCGCAATGCCTATGTCAAGGGGGGAGCGATTGGCTCGGTGGTCGCATTGGGCACCCCCGCCGCCGTCAAGAAGGCCAAGGCTCTTATTGCGAAGGGGACGCCGCTGCTCCTGGGTATCTCGGTGGACAACGCCTTCGACAACCTGGATTCGGGCGCGACGAACTACGTCTGGTACCCCAATGCGTCGAGCATCCGCGGCGGGCACGCCATTCCTCTCATCGGATACGACGACACGATTACCGACGGGGATGGCCACGTCGGCGCGTTCGAGTTCCAGAATTCCTGGGGGACCGGCTGGTGCAACGGGGGGCGCGCCTACATCGCCTACGACGCCTTCTATGAGGGCCTGTGCGTCAATCAATACGCCTATTATGGCGCCGAGCGCAAAGCCTACACCCCCACGATCAAAGCCAATATCACCATCAACCACCCCAAGCGCGGCGTAGTCTTTGTTGTCATCGGCTCGGGGCTGGGGAGCAAGGCGAAATGGAGCGAGGTGTATTACGGCGGTCTGGTCATGAACGAGGCGGGGGTATGGGATGATACGCACGCCAATATTTCAGCGACGCTGGACATCACCGGCGGCGCCAAGTGCTGGCCTCCTTCAACCAAGAATGCCTGGTGGATGATGGCGTGGGATTACGATTCAGACGGCGTCACCGGCTCCATCGCGCAGTTCCAATTGGTCGGCCCTGGCGGGACGTACACGGCGACCGTGCCGGTGGGCATGGCGGACGTGGGTCCCACGTACATCACCCTCGGTGGAACCGGCGTCCCCAGCGTCATGGGCCTGTGCAACACGTGCGACGAAGCCGCCGAATAGGCGCTTGAATACCCGATAACGAAGAGAAAGGGAAGTGCGATGAACCGAGCGCGAAAGATGGCGGTCGCCTCCGTGGTTCTGGGGTTGGCGCTGGCGGCGCTGCCCGCGCTGGCGGATCAGCAGTTGCACGCGCTGGGGCTGCGGATGGCGCGCCCCTCGCCGGCGATGGTGGCGGATGATTCGCTGCCGGGCGGCGAGGTGGCGAAGTCGAAGAAGCCCATCGTCGATGCGTACAGCCTGGCCGCTTTCATGCCGGACGCCATGGACCAGGGGCAGTACGGCTCCTGCGCCTCCTGCGCCACGGGGTATGCCTGGAAGAGCTACATGGAGCACGTTCGCAAGGGCGCGGAGGGCTACGATTTTTCGAACACCTTCTCTCCGAGCTACCTGTATCCGCAGGTCGACGGCGGAGGCGACTACGGTTCCTACCTGGAGGACAACCTGGCCGTCCTTTGCATGCGCGGAATCACCACGATGGCCGACCAACCCTACAATACGGCGGACAGCGACTCCATTCTCCGCGAGTGGCCGAGCCAGGGTTACTGCGATCTTGCAATCCCGCACCGCATTGCATACGCCAGCGCCAAGAAGGTCAGTTTTGGCAAGACCCTCCCTGCGACCAGTCCCGACGAGCTGGCGAAGATCAAAGCGTTGATCCTGAAAGGGACGCCGGTGCTGGTCGGCATTCTGGTGGACAACGCGTTCGACAGCCTGCCCTCGGGCGCAACGAATTTCGTCTGGTACCCCAACGGGCTCGCCGTTCGCGGCGGACATGCCTTCCCCCTCATCGGATTCAATGACACGATTACCGACGGGGCGGGGCACGTAGGCGCGTTTGAGTTCCAGAACTCCTGGGGCGCCGACTGGTGCCTGGCGGGGCGCGCGTTCATCGCCTACGACACGTTTTACGGCACCAACATGGTGGACGGGCAGGTCTACTACGGCGTCGAGCGCAAGCAACCGTACACTCCGAAGATGAAGGCGCAGGCGACTATCGCGCACCCGTACCGCGGCGACATATTCGTTCAGATCGGCGTGGGACCCGTGACGAAGCCGAAATGGACGGAGTGGTTCTACTATCCGCTGCTCATTAACACGCTGGCCGGCATCTGGGATGAGCAGAATCCCAATATCGTCACGACGATGGACGTCAGCGGCGGAGCCAACTACTGGCCTCCCACGACCAAGAACGACTGGTGGATGCGGGTAGTGGACAGCTACGGCGACGGCAAGACCGGCGGTATTATTGAATTCCGCGTTCAAGGGCGAACGGGCGGCTGGGTTCAAGCGCCTGGGCCTGTCGCCACGGTCGATATGGGGGACACGTACATCCACCTCCTGAGCAGCACCGGCGCTCCGCGCCTTCTCTGCCCGACGTGCGATGAGGCGGAAGAGTAGGCGGCGGAGGGGATTGATAATTGATGAATGATGATTGCGAATTGGGGCGCGGATGCTTTGCGCTCAGGCGAATAGGGCGCGAAAGGTGGGGAGTGTGACGATCCGCAACCCGGTTCGGGCGCTGGTGATCTACTGCGCCGCGGTCCTGGCATGGTCGGCCTTCAAGCCGCATGATTACGCCACCTGGTTCTTCGAGACGTTCATCGGCATCGGCGGGGTCGTCGCGCTGGCGCTCACGCAGCGGCGGTTCCGTTTCTCCAATCTCGTCTACCTGCTGGTCGCCATCCATTTCACCATCCTCGCCGTCGGGGGGAAGTACACGTACGCGCTGAACCCCTGGTTCGAGTGGCTCAAGGGGGCGCTGGGGCTGGCGCGCAACCATTTCGACCGCGTGGGGCATTTTGCGCAGGGGTTCGTCCCGGCCATCATCGCGCGCGAGTTGCTGCTGCGCACCAGCGGGCTGAAGCGCGGCAAGTGGCTCGCCTTCCTCTGCATCGCCACCTGCCTGGCTATCAGCGCATTCTATGAACTCATCGAGTGGTGGGCGGCGGCGCTGTTCTACCCCGCCAACCCGGCGGAGTGGCTGGGGATGCAGGGGGATCTGTGGGACGCGCAAGAGGATATGTTCATGGCGCTGCTCGGCGCGACCTGCGCGATCCTGCTGCTCTCGCGGCTGCATGACCGGTCGATGAGGAAGCTGGAGGAGCGCGGGCCGTAAATCAGGCGCGGCCCGTGCAGGCCCGGGCTTCAGTCCGTGCAAACAGGTGGGCGGGCTAAAGCCCGCCCCTACACGTTTGTCGCATGGAATAGAGGCAGGCGACGATCCGTATGATTCAGATCTACGTTGACGCGGACGGCTGCCCGGTGAAGCAGGAAGTCTGCAAGGTGGCGAAACGCTATGGGATCGCGGTGACGTTCGTGGCGAACACGCCTATGCCCATCCGGCACGACGACGCGCACCGGATGGTGGTGGTGGACGGCAGCCATAAGCTCGATGCGGCGGACGACTGGATCGCCGAGCATGCCGAGCCGGGGGATATTGTGATCACTGCCGATATCCCGCTGGCGGCGCGCTGCCTGGCCAGGGGGGCGGCTGTGCTGGACCTGCGCGGCGGGGCGTTCACGGAGGAGGGGATCGGCCACGCGCTGGCCGGACGCGAGTTGATGTCGCACCTGCGCGCCATGGATGCCGTCACCGGCGGCCCAGCCCCCTTCGCTCCGCGCGACCGCTCGAAGTTCCTTCAGCGCCTCGACGAAACCATCCACGCGCAACGGAAGAAGAAACCACAGGAGTCTTGAAACCTTCGGAAGGTTCGTTCGAAACCCTCCAGGGCAGAGTTCCCGCGGGGACGTTCATAATGTGTCATCGCGAGGGCGGCCGGTCACGAACGCTACGAGCTGGAGGAGGTTTCTCCGGCCGGCCGTGGCGATCTTCTGCTTTCAATAACCTTCCCCAAAGCCACCGTTCCCGGAGCAAGCGGGTATTGAATATGGAAGATCGCCGCGTTCGCGCCGGGAACCGTCCAGCCGCAAACGCGGTCTTCGGCGGCGCTCTCTCGCGATGACTTTTGGTTTATTGAGAGAACGGCAGAAAAAGAACTGGCGCGCCAAGCCCGTTGCGTGCGAGCCCGGCGCGCCACTCTTCAATCAACAATCATCACTTATCAATCATCAATTATCAATCCCTACTTCTTCTTCCCCCAGATCTGCGGATTCTGGCGGTGGGCTTCCTGAATTACGGCGATCTGCTGGCGCACCTGGGCGGGGGTGACCACCAGCGGCCCGCCCTGCGTGATGTGCTTGTGGAGCATGCGATAGTAGGCCAGGCCGAGGGTGCGGAAGAGGTCCTTCTGCTCCTCGGGCACCTGCCACTTCTCGGTGTGCCAATTCAGTTGCTCGCCGCAGTAGGCGGGGGTCCAGTCGGGGTTGTGGATCGGTACTTCGGTGGCGCGCTGCCTGGGGGCTTCGGCCGGCTTGTAATAGCGCCACTCCATCTCCGTCATGCCGCCCTTCAGGCCGCCCTGGGTTCCGAAGAGGTGGTAGGTGAACAGGGGATAGGCGCAGCAGGAGGAAATCTCCAGGTCGATCAGCGGGCGCTTCTCGGCGCGCAGCAGGAGCTTCACGTGCCCCTCGGCGTCGCCGAAGAAATGGGCGCGGTCCATGAAGCAGAAGACGGCGGGGGTCTGGTCGGTCGGGACGTCCATCAGGCGCAGCGCCTGGTCGAGCGGATGGGGGCCGGTGTTCATGAGGTTCCCGCCGTTCCAGGAGGTCAGCGTCTGCCAATCCCACCGGCGGCCAAAGCCGTTGAAGGCGATGGAGATCTGCACGATGCGGCCCAGCACGCCGGAGTCGATCACCTTGCTCACCTGCTGGAAGTAGGGGGCGAAACGGGATTGCTGGTAGATGGCGAAGAGCTTCTTCGCTTTCTTCGCCGCGGCGGCGAGCTGGTCCACTTCGCGGACGGTGCGCGCCAGCGGCTTCTCGGTGAGGACGTTGTGCCCGGCCTTGAACAGCTCCAGCGAGATCGGGACGTGCAGGTGGCTGGGAGAGGCGTTCACCACCAGGTCCAGGTCGCGCCGCTTCAGCAGCGGCTTGTAGTCTGCGTACACTTCGCACTTCAATTCCTCGGCGGCGCGCGTGCGGCGGACTTTCAGCGGGTCCACTGCCGCGACGATTTCAAACATCTCCGGCAGGTCGCGCATGTGCGAGGAATGAATATCCCGCCCGCTGCGTCCCTGCCCGATGATGGCGACTCGCAGTCTCTTCACGGACTCTCCTCTCGATCAACAGTCTTCCGCCGGCAACCTGATCCTGGCTTACCGGACAACGCCTGCCGTAAATCGGCGACGTTAATATAGCTGGCATGGGGCGGGGATTCAATGCAACTGCCCTCGTCCTCCGCGAACCTGCCTTGACACGACCGCCCTCCTGTGTGCAAAGTAGCTTTCCAAAAGAGAGAATGTGCTCTGTTGATACCATCCCGTCGGCGCGGCCTTTGGCAGGGCTGGGACATAATACTTTCCGAAGGAAAGTTTTGTGTCCCGATCGCTCCACCGTCGGTCCGGCCTGTTGAACATGACGGTTTCAACAGAGCAGAAGAAATGGCATGCGTCCGACAGGACGCCTGTTTCAGGGAGGCGCTAGCCGATGGTCAACGTCTCATGCGCCGCGCGCCGCGGGCGGCTTGTGAAGCTTTTGCGCCGGGAGAAACTCGAAGGTCTGCTGGTGACCAACCGGCGCAACGTGTACTACCTGAGCGGGTTCCGGGGGGAGGACAGCGCTTTGCTGGTGGCGGCCGGTGAGGCGCATCTCATTACGGACTCGCGGTTTACGGAGCAGGCGGGACAGGAGACCGGGGGCGTTCGAATCGTCACCCGGCGCAAGGGACTGATGCGCGCGGCGGCCGAAACGGCGCGGCGGGCGGGGGTGAAGCGGCTGGGGATCGAGAGCGCGGCGATGACGGTGGCTGAGTTGGAGGAGTTGCGCCGCTGGACCGGCAAGGCGCAGGTGATGCCGTCGCGCGGGCTGGTGGAGCGATTGCGCGTCATCAAGGATGGCTCGGAGTTGGCGGCGATCGAACAGGCCGTGGCCATTTCCGAGGAGGCGTTCCGCCTGACGGTTGCGCGCCTGGCTCCGGGGGTCACTGAACTGGAGATCGCGCGCCTGCTCGACCGCACGATGGAGGAGCTGGGGGCCGATCAGCCGGGGTTCGAGTCGATTGTCGCATTCGGCGAGCGCCCGAGTCTGCCTCACGCGCGCCCTTCGCAGCGCAAGCTGAAACGGGGCGAGGCGGCGCTGTTCGATTGGGGCGCGCGCGTGCAGATGTACAACGCTGACTTGACACGTATGGCCTTCTTGGATAGAATCCCCCCGTTGTATCGGCGTCTGCACTCCGTCGTGCTGGCCGCTCAACGCCGAGCGGTGAGGCAGGTCAGAGCGGGCCGGACGGCAGGCGCGATCGATGCCGTTGCCCGGAACTACCTCAAGGCGCACCGGCACGGCAAGCACTTCGGCCATAGCCTGGGACACGGGGTCGGTCTGGACGTGCACGAGGCCCCAACGCTTGCGCGCGGCCAGAAAACACTGCTCCGACCGGGTATGGTCATTACAGTCGAACCGGGCGTTTACCTGCCCGGCGCAGGCGGAGTGCGCATCGAGGACATGCTGCGGGTCACGCGCAACGGCCACGTCAGTCTGACCTCCCTGCCGAGGTCGCTCGAGGCGTTCCTGGTTGCTTGATGTAACCTAAATCATTACTGGAAGATATGGAAGTATGATCTCTACAAACGACATGCGTCCGGGCCAGGCGATTATGTACGAAGGGCGCATCTGTTTCATCGTCGAATACGACCGGGTCAAGCCGGGCAAAGGCCCCACCTTCGTCCGCGTCAAGCTCAAGGACATCAATACGGGGCAGGTGCTGGACAAGACCTGGCGCGGCGAGCAGAAGGTCGAGTTGGTCATCCTCCAGTCCCGCCCGAACACCTTCCTGTACAAGCAGGGAGGGATGTACCACTTCATGGACACCGAGACGTACGACCAGGTGGTCCTTGGAGAGAACCAGGTTCCGGGGGACATCTCCAAGTGGCTCAAGGAGAACATGGAGGTGCAGGTGATGCTCCATAACGACAAGCCACTGAAGGTGGAAATCCCGCCGTTCGTGGAGTTGAAGGTGACGGAGTGCTCCCCCGGGGTCAAAGGGGATACCGTCAGCGGCGCCAGCAAACCGGTGACGGTGGAGACCGGCGCCGTCATTCAGGTTCCCCTGTTCGTCAACCAGGGGGATGTGTTGAAGGTGGACACGCGCACCGGGACGTACGTCACGCGGGTGTGACCCCGCTTCCGCCGCCTGCTTTTTGAGGTCGTCAGAAGCCATGGACCTGCAAGAAGTGCTGAAACTGCTCGAACTGATGGAAAATCACGGGCTCGACGAGGTCGAAGTCGAGCAGGGGGGCACGCGCATCCGGCTGAAGAAATCTTCGCCGGTGGTCGCTCCCGCCCCGGTCATTGTGCAGGCGCCGCATGCCGCGCCGGCGCATGCCGCCGCGCCAGCCGCGCCCGCGGCGGCTCCCGCCGAGGACAAGAACATCGCGCGCATCCTCTCCCCCATGGTCGGAACCTTCTACCGCGCCGCCTCGCCCGATGCCGAGCCGTTCGTCAACGTCGGGGACACCGTGAACGCCGAACAGGTCGTGTGCATCATCGAGGCGATGAAGGTGATGAACGAAATCAAGGCCGAGACGGATGGAGAGGTCGTTGAGGTGCTGGTGGAAAACGGCGAATCGGTGGAATACGGTCAGCCGCTGTACACGGTCCGCCGCCCCGACGCGGCGAAGTAGAGGCCCATGTTTTCAAGAATTCTGGTAGCCAACCGCGGCGAAATCGCCCTGCGCATTATCCGCGCCTGCAAGGAACTCGGCATCGAGACCGTGGCGGTCTACTCCGAGGCGGATAAGGACGCGCTCTATCTGCGCCAGGCCGACTACGCCATCTGCATCGGGCCGGCGGCCGGCGGCGAGAGCTACCTGAACATTCCGCGCATCATCAGCGCCGCCGAGATCACCGACGTGCAGGCGATCCACCCCGGCTGCGGTTTCCTGGCCGAGAACGCGCACTTCGCGGAGGTCTGCGAGAGCAGCAACATCCGCTTCATCGGCCCGCCCCCCAAAGTCATCAGCCTCTGCGGCAACAAGTCCGAGGCGATCAAGGTCGCCAAGGCGTGCAAAATCCAAACCACCCCCGGCAGCGACAAGGTGCTCGAGACGGCTGAGGAAGCCATCGATTGCGCCAAGAAGATCGGGTATCCGGTCATCATCAAGGCGGCGGGCGGCGGCGGCGGGCGCGGCATGCGCGTCTGCCACAACGACATCAGCCTGCGCAACGCCTTCTTCCTGGCGCAGCGCGAGGCGGAGAGCGCGTTCAAGGACAAATCGGTCTACCTGGAAAAATACATCGAGAACGCGCGGCATATCGAGGTGCAGATTCTCTGCGACGGCGAGACCTACCTGCACCTGGGGTTGCGCGATTGCAGCGTCCAGCGCCGGCATCAGAAGCTCATCGAGGAATCGCCGCCGCCGGGGCTGCCCAGCCGCGTGTGCGAGGCCATCTGCAAGGCGGCGCTCAAGTACGCCGAGTCGGTGAAGTATGTCAACGCCGGAACGGTCGAGTTCCTGGTGGACAAGCGCGGGCGCTATTACTTCATGGAGATCAACGCGCGCCTTCAGGTGGAGCACCCCGTCACCGAACTGGTCACCGGCATCGACCTGGTGGAGCAGCAGATCCGCATCGCCAGCGGCGAGAAGCTGCGGCTCAAGCAGGGGCGCATCGAAGTGACCGGCAGCGCGATCGAGTGCCGCATCAACGCCGAGGACCCGGATGACGGGTTCAAGCCCTCGCCGGGCCTCATCACGAAGTATTGCGCGCCGGGCGGGCCGGGGGTGCGGATCGATTCGCACGTCTACGCCGGGTACACCGTCTCGCCGTACTACGACCCGATGATCGGCAAGCTGCTGGTCTACGGCCGCAAGCGCAGCGACGCCATCGCCACGATGCGCCGGGCGCTGGACGAGTTCGTCATCGAAGGGGTCAACACCACGATTCCCCTCTACCGTTCCGTCTTCCGCAACACCGACTTCGTCCAGGGCGGCGTGGACACCGGCTTCGTCGAGTCCTTCTACGGCGGCAAAGACTGACCACTTGACGAACGGACTCAACCTCCGACGTTCAACGTCCAGGTGACAACAAACCAACACGGCACGCAAGCAACGGGCTGTTTCCGTCACGTGAACGTAACGAATCCGTTATACAGAGGGTGGAACATGTCCCCAACTGTGGAATCGGATGTGAAGCAGATCGCGGCGTGCGGCCTGTACTGCGCGGCGTGCGGGGCGCATCGCAAGGGGCGCTGCCCGGGGTGCGCGGGGAATGTCAAGGCGACCTGGTGCAAGGTCCGCTCCTGCTGCGTCGGAAAAAGCATCGGCTCCTGCGCCGAATGCGCGGAATATCCGGAGCCGCGCGATTGCCGGAAGTTCCACAATCCCATCAGCCGGCTCTTCGGCTTCATCTTCCGCAGCGACCGCCGCGCCTGCGTACTGCGCCTTCGCGAAGTCGGCCCCGCCGCCTACGCCGCCGAAATGGCCGTCAAGGGTGCGCAGACGATACGGCGGTGACGGAGGACGGATGCAACGTTCAACTTTCAACTTTCAACGTTCAATGAACAACGAACAAGCGGCGCGGGCAGGCTGTCGTTGTTGCCGTCAAGTGAATGTCGAAAGTTGAACGTGAGCTTGACAACCTGTAACATTGCGCTAGAATGAGCCTGCAACGAGGTTGTGATGGCGCGGCAGAACGCTGAAAGCAGGGGCAATAATGACCCATCGTGACCGCCAAATCATATGCGGGCTATTCCTCTCGAAGTTCAACCAAGCCGGGCTAGCCTACCTAGGGTTCAAGAGCTTTGTGGAGGCTTTCAATGCCTTGGGATATGGGCTTCAAGCGCGCCCGGCCTCCATTAAGAACTATAGGGATGAACTCGACCCGTATTTCCCAAACGAGAGAAGAGGCTGGCACAAGAGGCCCTTACGCGAACATTGTCGGCAAGTCTTGGACGTCCACAGGGATGCCCGCCTTGATGAACTCGGCGAACTAGTCAAAGGGTTCCTGCTCCCTGTCGCCGAAGCGGAGTCCCCGCCCGAAGTACGACGAGTGCTGCGGGCGCATGAACTCGGGGCCTCATCCTCCTTTGCCAAGAGGCTGATAACCGGCAAGGCTGCGGAACAATACTTTGTGGCCAACTGTAAGAATATGCCGGAGTTCTCCGATCTCAATGTGACTGACACGACGGGATGGGGCTGTGGCTTTGACTTTAAACTGGTCGCGCCGCAGAGTGCATCCTTCCTTGCCGTGGAAGTGAAGGGTATGCGAACGAAAAGCGGCGAGTTTCAGATGACGGAATTGGAGCACGACATGGCGGACGCACTCAGCGAAAGATATTATCTCGTGCTGGTCCGCAACTTCGTGGAACAGCCTTTTCACACGGTCATTAGAGATCCGTCACATTGCGGCATCAAATTCACCAAGTTGGCACGAAAGGAGGTCAGGTTCACATGGTCCGCAAACGTCGGCGCATGACGGAAGGCGCACTGTATGTCTTCACGTTGCCACGCAAGCACGACAAAGCGGTACTGGTGAATGCAATCAGGGCTGCCCTCAAGAAGGCGAATTGTGGTCGCATACTTGGTTCCGGCAGATCTTTCTTTGATGAAACGATCACCGTCGAAATCGGCGCGCTCGACCGCCCCGAGGCCAAAGCCGCTGTCATCGCGGCGTGCAGGAAACTGAGATGCAGCGACTATGAGTTGGTATGGGACTGAAAGATGCGACGCACCCTGATCGCCCAAGCCAGAAGGCTGGAACGGCTGGCCCATCAACGGGTGCAGGAATTGGAGATTCCCGACAGTTTCGAGATAGAGCGGTAGCTGTCTGCAAAGGCCCATCCCTCGCTATGCCCCCCGCGCGTTACACGAGAATGCCGATGTATCGCCGCCTCATGCGAGCTAAATTCGTTGGCGTCATTGGAATGTTGGACGTTGAACGTTGGATCAGGTGTGCCGTGCGCACCGCGTTGAACGTTGAATCCGTTTAGCCGATTGACGCCCCCCCCTCGCTTTTGGTAAAAGTACTCCCTGCCTTTTCAGCCGGCGCAATGGGCTAATGGGGCTTGCCTTGCGGTTGGCCGGGAGGGGAAGGCGGGCGCTCCATCAGGGACTAAAGGATTCGGGCGCGGTCGAACTCGTTCCATTCATATGTCTAGAAGGAACAGGCCGATAGATGAAGCATTGGGTTGCGCCGTTACTGATCCTGTTGAGCATCGGCCTTCCGCTGTGCGCCGCTGAATCTGACCTGCCGGACGTCGAGCAACTTCTGCAGATTGCGCCCATCCGCAACATGGGCTCTCCGGGCCGCAAGGCGCTGGATGAATATGTAGCCAAGCGCTTCCGAGAGAGCGGCTTCACGAGCGGGCAGATCACTTTCCCCACGGTCGCTTTCGTCCCCGGCGAAACTCAACTCACGCTCCCCGGCGGAGCAACCCTTCCGCTGCACAGCCTGATGCCCAACAGCATTCACCCCGGCAATCTGCCCAACGGCCTCTGGAGCGGGAAGCTGGTGGACCTGCGCAAGGGGACGGCGGAGGATCTGGCGGTGGCCAGCCCGATGAACGCGGCGGTGCTTCTGGACATGAACAGCCGGCGCGCGTGGGTGACGGCGCTGGAGCTGGGCGCGCAGGCGCTCATTTTCGCAGGCGGGCAGGAGACCGGGCGCGACGCCTCCGGGGTGGTCTATCCCACGCCGATCAGCGTGCCGCGTTTCTACCTGACCGAGCAGGATGCCGCGACGCTGCGCGCCGCGCTGGGGGAGTCGCGCGGCGCCGAGGTGACGCTGACCCAGACGCGCCCGAATCGATGGGAGTCGATCGAGGGGGCCGACGACTGGGTGATCGTGCCGGGCACCGGGCCGAACGCGGACAAGGTGGTGCACCTGCAGGCGTTCAAGGACGCTTCCTGCGTGGCGCCCGACCTGAGTTTCGGGGCGGAGAGCGCGTGCAGCCTGGCGTTGCTGCTGCGCCTGCTGGATTACTACAAGGCCAACCCGCCGGATGTCACCCTGGTCTTCAGCGCGGTGAGCGATCATTGCAACTACCTGCGCGGCGAGCAGTTTTTCCTGGCCGCCGCGTATCCCTTCCCGCCCACGCAAAGCGATGAACTGGACTCGCGCGAGCGCGACCTGCGCGAGGCGAAGTTCTTCGCCGCGGTGTACGGCCCGGAGAACCGCACGCCGGAGAAGATCGCCCTGCTGCGCGCGGCCCAGTCCGACGAGAGCGGCCGCACGCTGTTCCTGAAAGAGCCGCTGCTGCGCCGGTTCGAGTACGAGCGCAACCGGGCGCGCCACAGCATTGCGCTGGCCGAAGACCAATTGCACCGCACCGATCTGCCTGCCGATCAGATGGCGAAGGTCAAGGCGGAGCGGGACCGGCTGGCGGAGGTGCGGGACGATTACATCGCCATGGCCTCCGTCCTTCAACGCTGGGGGGGCACTTCCACCTTCGAGAACATGGGGGAGGGGGCGGTGCTGGCCCGCCGGCAGGCGATGTTCCGCGCCGACATGGCCGCGATTCACGCGCGCTACCAGGAGCAGTTCCAGGACGCCGATCGCGCGATCCGCGATATCGACGAGAACGGCCGGCTGGCCAGACAACTGGAAGGGAAGAGCGTCTACCTCTATCTCTCGCTGGACCTGAGCTTCGGCAATGAGCGGATGGGCTTCTTCGCCCAGGGGCCGGAGGTTCCCTGGACCATCCAGCTTGAGGAATGCAAGCCGGCCGCGCGCGTCGCCGTGGAGGTCGCCAAGCAGTTGAAGGACGGCGAACGGTTCTTCGCCAATACCATTCTGAGCGCGGGCGGCATCGACTGGCACAACCACCTGGCCGACAAATTCCCCTTGGCCTGCTCGGCAGGGGACAACCAGGCGATCCCCAGCCTGACCCTGACCACCACGGCCGACCCGCGCAATATCCAGTTCACGCCGCGCGATACGCTGGCCCAACTGCCGCGCGAGCGCGTGGCGGGGATGATGGCGTTCGCCCAGAAGCTGATCACCGGCCTCCTGGCCAGCGAAGAATTTCCGACGGCCATTCGTCCGGTCCGCCTCACGAATTACCGGGTGGTCTCCTTCCGCTACAAATTGCGCCGGATCGATCCGTACTCGGTCGAGATTCCGCGCGAGCCGCTCGTCGGCGGCGCGGTGGTCGTGGTGCCCGGGCAGGTTCTTCCGCGAAGCGCCTCCGCCGTGCTCCTGGAGCCGCTGCCGCGCGCCGTCTACGGACAGGTCTGCCTCTACCAGATCGCCCTGTCGAACCGGCAGGGGGAGGCGCTTTTCCGGGCCATCCCCGCGGTGGGTTGCATCGAGGCGTATGGTTTCAAGGAGGACTTCAGCGGCCTCAGCGCCGTCATTGACGCGGGCGCGGGGGCGCGCCGCGTAGACCCCAACATCCCGCAGGCCGGATCCAGTTGGCTTTGGGCGGACCAGTTCTGCCTGATGTTCGATTGCATTCAGACCGACCTGGTTGGCACGTACAATCCGGGGACGCGCGTGCGCACCCCCAGCATCATCCTGCTGGACGCCATCCGCGAAGCCAGCCCCGACCACTACGGCATCGCGGGGATCGCGGAGACGCGCTCCGCTAAGTTCAAGCCGATCACCGGGGAAGAGGGGATCGCCTGCATCTTCACCGACGGCTACGTGCCGTTCAAGATCGTTTCCGACGACTTCATCCTCATCAACGCCACCAAGGATAACCCCACCGGCGCCGGCTTCTTCCCCGGCGACAAGCGCCTGGGGATGATCACCACCACCGCCGCGGCGGACTTGCAGACGCTGAACGCCATGCGGCTCGGGCGCATCGAGAAGAAGGGGGTGACCAACCCCGCCGCCGCGCTCCTGTTCAAGCAGGCGCAGGGGCTGATCGTCCAAGCCGATCAGGCCCGCGGCGCGGGAGACCAGAGCCTCTTCCTCAGCAAGGCGATTGAGGCGCTGAGCAGTTCGTTGCGCTCCTATCGCATGGTGCGCGACACCACCAGCGACCTGATCAAGGCGGTGGCGGTGTTCCTGGCGCTGGTCATTCCTTTCTGCATGTTCGCCATGAAGCTGGTGATCCCGTGGACCGACGTGCGCGCGCAGATCGGAAGCTTCCTGATCATCTTCGCGCTGATGGCCACGGCGCTGGCGCTGCTGCACCCGGCCTTCAGCCTTTCGCAGACCCCGATGATGGTGCTGCTGGCGTTCATGATGGTGGGGCTGGCGGTGTTCGTCATGTTCATTCTGCACGGGCGCTTCGATAGCGGGCTGAAGCAGCTTGTGGAAGAGTCGCAGGGGGTGGAATCGGCGGAGAGTTCGCGCAAGGCGCTGGCGGGGGTGGCCTTTTCGGTGGGGGTGAACAACATGCGCCGGCGGCGCATTCGCACCTCGCTGACCGCGGCGACGATCGTGCTGGTGACCTTCACGATGCTGTCGGTCATCAGCGTGGGGACCTCGCTGACGCCCTACCGGCGCCAGACGGAACCGAACGTTCCGTACGCCGGGGTGCTGTTCGCCAAGCCGGGGATGGAGCCGATCCGGGAAAGCGCGCAGCGGCAGATTTCGCAGGTTCTGCGCCCGTACGGCCAGGTGGTGATGCGCAGTTGGACGCAGCGCCTGGACGGCCTGGGCGACTACCTGCGGCTGGAGGTCATCGACGCGCAGAACCCGAAGAACCTCATCGTCGCCAAGAGCCTGTTGGGGGTGGAGATGGCCGAGAACGGCTTCATCGCTCCCATGCCGCTGACGGCGGGGCGCTGGTTCAGCAGCGGCGACGCGCGCGAGATGCTCCTCTCGACCGAGGCGGCCGGCATTCTGGGGATCACCCCGGCGAACTTTACGCCGCGCGAGTTGTACCTGCGCAACGAGAAGGTGACGCTGGTCGGCCTGCTGGATGATGAGAAGCTTTCGGCGATGACCGACCTGGCGAAGCTCCCGCTGCTTCCGCTGGAGAGCCGGCCCGATCCGGTGACCAAGTCGGTGAATGAGACCGGGCAGATGAGCGTCAGCGCCGAGGATGCCACGGCGAGCCCCGTTCCGGCGGCCAGCGCGCTGCGCGCGGTCAATTGCGTGCTGCTGCCGATTGGTTTCGCCCTGAGGCTGCCGGACACGACGGTGCGCACCATCGCCGTGAAGGCGGATGCGCAGGGCGGGGAATCCGCCAGCCTGCGCGCCTGGAAAGCCGCGAACCATTTTGTGGACGCCACCGGCACGCTCACCTACACGGGGATCACCGAGAAGATTACTCCGGAGCAGGGGGCGAGCATCAGCGCCGCCCAGTACAGTCTGGGGCCGGCGCGCGGTACCAGCGTGGGCGGGGTCAGCAAGGTGCTCATCCCGATCTGCCTGGCGGCCACGATTATCCTGAACACCATGCTCGGCGCGGTGATGGAGCGCAAGAAGGAAATCAGCGTGTACAACAGCATCGGGCTGAACCCGACGCACGTCTTCGTCTTCTTCGTGGCCGAGGCGATCGTGTTCGGCCTGGTGGGGGCGGTGAGCGGGTACGTCATCGGCCAGGGGCTGGCGCTGCTGATCAGCTATTACAACTGGCTGCCGGGGATGCCGCTGAACTACTCCAGCATGGCGGTGATCGGGGTGATCTTCGCGTCGATCGTCACGGTGATCGTGAGCACGCTGTATCCGGCGTACGTCGCCACGCGCGCGTCGGTCCCGTCGGGTCAGAGGCGCTGGAAGCTGCCCGCGCCCGAGGGGGATGAGCTGCGGCTGGACTTCCCGTTCAGCTTCAGCGAGGAGCAGTTGCCGGGGGTGTGCGCGTTCCTCCACGCCTTCATGGACCTGAACAGCGAGGCCTCCTCCGGCCAGTTCCTGGCGCAGGACGCGCGCTTCGGTTTCGTGCGCGACCGCGAGGGGCGCAACGTGCGGACCATGCTCTACAGCATCACCCCGGTGCCGTTCGACCTGGGGGTGAACCAGCGGCTGGAGATCTACGGGCATTACGTGCAGCGCGTGCGCGCGCACGTGCTGTGCGTCCACGTCACCCGCGTGAAGGGGGACCGGAGCAGTTGGCTGGTGGTGAACCAGCCTTTCATGGAGTCGTTGCGCGCGCGGCTGCTGAGCTGGCGCTCCCAATCGCTGGCCAACCAGGAGCAGTTCCGCATCCAGGGCGAGGCGATGTTCGCCGCCGCGCGTGAGTTCCCGGTGAAGGAGAACGTCGCCCGATGAGCCAGGGCCGCCAGGAAAAAGAAGTTCAGATGCTCCGGGAGGTCATGACGCCCCCCTCGACGTTCGAGGACGGGTTCAGCGGCAAGACCATCATCGGCGCGCTCTTCCTCGGCTTGTTCATGCTGCCGGGGTCGATGTACCTGATGCTCTTCATGGGGGCGGGGCTGGGGCCGGCCGCGCGCTGGGTGACGGTGATCCTCTTCGCCGAGGTGGCGCGCCGCTCGCTCAAGAGCCTGCGTCAGCAGGAAGTGTTCATCCTGTTCTACATGACGGGCGTCGCCCTGGCCACGCCCTTCCAGGGGCTGCTTTGGACGCAGTACCTGGTGCAGTCCGACGTGGCGCAGGCGATGGGCATCTCCTCGGAGATCCCGGTCTGGTGCGCCCCCTCCGCCGAGACGATCCGCCAAACCGGCAATACCTTCTTCAACAAGTACTGGCTCTACCCGATCCTGCTGATCAGCTTCCAGTTGCTCATCACGCGCATCAACGGTTTCGGCCTCGGCTATGCGCTGTACCGGCTCACGGCGCACGGGGAGAAGCTGCCGTACCCGATGGCTCCGGTGGATGCGCAGGGGGTGGTGGTGCTGGCGGAGGACCGCGAGCAGCGCACGCGGGGGCGATGGACCGTGTTTGCCATCGGCGGCATGATCGGGCTGGTGTTCGGGCTGATCTACATCGGCATCCCCTCGTTCACCGGTTCGTTCCTGGGCACGCCGTACCAGCTTCTGCCGATCCCCTGGCTCGACCTGACCGCCAAGACTGAGAAGATACTGCCGGCCACTCCGCTCAACCTGGTCTTCGACCTGACGCTGGTGGTCACCGGTATGGTGCTGCCCTTCTGGGCGGCGGTCGGCGGGTTCATCGGGGTGGTGCTGACGATGATCGCCAACCCCATTCTGTATCACTACGGGTACCTCCCGACGTGGCAGGAGGGGATGGGTCTGGTGGACACGCTGTACAGCAACCAGATCGACTTCTACCTCTCGTTGAGCATCGGGCTGACGTTCGCCATCTTCCTGATCAGCATCGGGACGACGGTCGGGCCGCTGCTGATGCGCTGGATTCGCAAGCGCACCGGCTCCACGGCGGTGGGGGCGGAATCGCACAGCCTGCTGGAAGCGTTCCGCTACAACCGGCTGCGCGGCGACATCCCCATCTGGATCAGCATTGCCATCTACGTCGTCAGCACGTTCATGTACATCTTCCTGAGCCGCTGGATGATCAACAGCATGAGCGGGGGGAGCGGGGACCGATTCCCCACGATGTTCTTCCTGATATTCGCCTTCATTTACACCCCGCTGATCAGTTACGTCTCGGCCAAGCTGGAAGGGCTCGTGGGGCAGGCGGTGGCGATTCCGCTGGTGCGCGAGGCGGCGTTCATCCTCTCGGGCTATCGCGGCGTGGCCATCTGGTTCGTGCCGATCCCCATCATGGACTACGGCGCGGAGACGCGCATGTTCCGCGTGGTGGAGCTCACCGGCACGAAGTTCACCAGCCTGATCAAGACCGAACTGGTGACCATCCCGGTGATCATCGTGGCTAGCCTGCTGTTCAGTGAATTCATCTGGCGGCTGGGACCCATCCCCTCCGAAGCGTACCCCTTCACGCAGGAAGTCTGGCGCTTGCAGGCGCTGAACTCCTGCCTGACCTACACGTCGACCATGACGGGGGGCTCGCGGTTCCTGGAGGCGCTCAACCCGTCGTACCTGACAATCGGCGCGGCGATCGGGGTCTTCGGATACCTGCTGCTGATGGTATGCAACCTGCCGACGTTCATTATCTTCGGGCTCGTCCGCGGCATCGGGCAGATGAGCCCCGGCAACCTGCTGGGAGAGTTCATCGGCGCGCTCATCGGCCGCTACTTCTTCCAGCGCAAGTTCGGCGTGAAGCGCTGGCGTCAGATCGTGCCGGTCGTGCTGGCGGGATTCATCTGCGGGCTGGGCCTCATGGCGATGGCGGGAGTCGGTATCGCGCTGATCGCAAAGTCCATTGAAACGCTCTTGTACTGAAATACGGGAAGTCATGGCAGAGAACGGGACATTCAATCGCATCGACGCGGACCGGATGGAGCAGATCCAGCTTGCGGAGCGGCCGGCGCTGCACATCCGCTGGTGGATCGTGCTGCCGCTGGCGGTGCTGCTCTCGGTCGGCCAGGTGCTTCTGGACTACACGTTCGAGTTCAACCCGACCCCGATCTACCCGATCGCGACGCAGATCCCGGTCATCTCCTTTGCGTTCCTGCTGGGGCTGACGCTGCTGCTGAACCCGCTGCTGCGGCTCTGGTGGCCGGCGGCGCTGGCGATGACGCTGTGCGGCGCGCAGTTGGTGCTGATGCTGGTTCCGTTCATCCCCGGTCACCAAGCGGATAGCCAGGCCGGGCTGCGCCTGACCGTGCTGGGGGTGGCGGCGATCATAGCCGCGCGCATGGCGTTCCGCAGGCCGCTGAGCCTTGGGTTGATCGTGGGCGCGGCGGCCATCGGGGCGCAGGCGATCGCGGTGGGGCTGTTCCTGCCGTATCCGCTGCCGGGCGCCATCGTGGCCAAGATCGGCCTCTTCCCGGCGCTGAAAGCGTTCTTCTGCGGCGCGACGCTGGCCTCCCCGGACGACCTGGCATTTGCGCGGTTCGCCGGCATCGCCGTGCTGCTGGACCTGGGCGCAATCCTGGTGGCGGTGGGCGCCTCGCTCCTGGTGCGTTCGCGCGTTGCGCGTTTCGCCGGCCTGGCGATTTTCCTGGGGGCCCAGTTGCTGGCCTTCCTGGCGCTGCTGGGGCACGCGGCCAACGGTTTCTTCTTCATGACCCAGCTTGCCTTCGCCGGATTCATTCTGTTCACCCTGCTCCACCACGTGGCCTCGAAGCCCGAGGAGTGCCACCGGCCGTTCCGCTGGCTGGGACCGTTCAACCGCGGCGAATTGATGGCCATGTTCGCCGCGCTCTTCGTGACAGCCGGCATCTGCACCTTCGGCCTCATGGACCAATTGATCCCGCTGATAGCCACGCCGCACGACCCGGCGATGAACATCCCGCAGGCCCGCTGGGACAAGGACGTCATCCCGTACCTGAACCCGGCGCTGTTCATCAGCGACGTTCCGCGCGTGCAGGAGTATCGCGAGGGGTTCAAGCCGGGGGTCAACCTGTGGAAGGCGATTCCGTGGGCCGTCTGGGTGAAGCCGCTGGCGCTCTGGTTCATCTTCGTCTTCGCCATCTACCTGATGTTCTACAGCCTTTCCATGATGATGTACGACAGTTGGGCGCGGCGCGAGAAGCTGGTGTTCCCGCTGGCGCGGCTGCCCGAGGATGTGATGCATGACGAGGGGGCTCCCCCCGGCTCGCTCAGTTCCACGTTGCGCAGCGGCCTGTTCTGGTGCGGTTTCGGCTTTGTCTTCCTCCTGCTCAGCTACAATGCCGCCGCCCAGGCGGAATGGCTGCGCGGCCTCAACCCGCTGCATCTGGGGGTGGATCAGGGCCAGTTGCGCGTGATGCTGAACAACTCCATCTTCAAGGGGCTGGCCGACTCGACGCAGCCGGGGCTGGTGGTGCTGGTGAGCTTTGTCGCCATCGGCATCGGCTTCCTGCTGCCGCTGGAGATCAGCGCGAGCCTCTGGATATACCATCTGTTCGGCCTGTTCCTGTTCTTCATAGCGATCCGCGCCGCCGTCGGGGCCTCCGTGAGGTCCTTCAGCAGCGACTGGATTTGGGAGAACCATTTCGTCAGCAGCCTGGGGGCCGGCGGGTTGCTCGCCTTCGCGGGGGTGACGCTGGGCAAGCTGGTGATGGACAAGTACTCGCAGGCGCGCGACCAACTCGCGGGGGCGCTGGGGGCCGGCGGGGCGATGTTGAGCGCGACCCCGTCGAAGGGGGCGCTGCTCTGGCGCTGCGCCCGGAATTTCGGCTGGGGCGGCGTGATCTTCCTGGCGAGCATGATCATCACGCTGTGCTGGCTCTGGTGGGCGAATGTGCCGATGCCCTGGTCGCTGCTCTTCATGGCCATCGTGATTCTGGTCACGGTCGGGCTGATGCGCGTCGTGGCCGAGGGCGGGGTGTACTGGTTCCAGATTCACACCGGGCCGTTCCACCTGACGAAGATCGCGAACGGCCTGCTGCTCAAGGGCGGGGCGGTGAAGACCGTGGTTCCGCCCGCCGTCCTGGCGCCGCTGATGCCCATCTACTCGATCCTGTTCCTCGAAATCAAGACCTACCTGGCTCCCTCGGTGATCAACAGTTTCAAGATGCAGGAGGAGTCGCGCGCGAGCCGGCGCTGGTTCCACGCCATCGTCATCAGCTCCATCGTCGTCACGGTGCTGGTTTCCGCGGTCGCCCTGCTGTATTTCGTCTACGCCGTCGGGGCCAACCACTCCTCGAACTCCTGGTTCTTCACCTCCGGTCCCCGGTACATCTTCAGCCAGACGCAGCAGTTGGTCAGCGGCTCGACCGGCGGCCTGGGCGGCTCGAACTGGATCTTCTACCTTCTGGGCATCGGCTGGATCCTTCTGAGCGTCATCATGCGCCGGCGCTTCTTCTGGTGGCTGCACCCGATCGGCTTCGCCATGATGGCCAACCCGCTGATGTGCCAGCTATGGTTTGGTTTCTTCGTCGGCTGGCTCTGCAAGAAGCTGGCGGTCAAGTATGGCGGGCGGCATATGTTCGCCAAGGTGCGGCCGATGTTCATCGGCCTGCTCTTCGGAGAGCTGGCGGCCTGTTTCTTCTGGTCGCTGATGGCTTTCCTCCTCGGCTTGTCGAAAGTCTCCATAGACATTAACCGGTACCAGCCATGACAGAGTCCGAAGTGGTCGTGGAAGTTCAGGACGTGCACCGGGAATTCCGGATCGGGGGGGAGATCGTCCGCGCGTTGCAGGGGATCTCGCTGAAGATCCAGCGCGGGGAGTACGTCTCCATCATGGGCCCCTCCGGCTCGGGGAAGACGACGCTGTTCAACATGATCGGGGGGCTGGACAGCCCCACGCGCGGGACGGTGACGCTGCTGGGGCACGCGATGGGGAAGCTGCCCAGCCACATCGCGGCGCGGCTGCGCTGCCGCAAGGTGGGGTATATCTTCCAGAGCTACAACCTGATTCCGGTGCTGACCGCGCTGGACAATGTGGCGCTGCCGGCGCTGCTGCTGGGGCTGCCGCAGAACGAGGCGCGCGACCGCGCGGCGGTGCAACTGGGTCAGGTGGGTCTGGGCGAGCGGTTGCACCACCGCCCCGACGAGCTCAGCGGCGGGCAGCAGCAGCGCGTGGCCATCGCGCGGGCGTTCGTCAACGATCCCAGCATCATCCTGGCGGACGAGCCGACCGGCAACCTGGACCTGCACACCGGCGAGGAGATCATCGAGAACCTCAGCCGGCTCAGCCATGAGCGGCACGTCACCGTCATCAGCGCCACGCACGATCACAAGATGCTTTCGGTGAGCGACCGCGTGGTGACGGTGGTGGGGGGACGGATTGAGAAGATCGTCCGGCGCGAGGACCTGAAGATCCAGGTCGGGAGCATCACATGAGCGAAACCCCGGAAGAACTGCTGGCGATATTGAGCAGCGAGAGCTCACATTTGCCCAACAAGACGCTGTTCCAGCTGGCGATGGCGGGGCTGCGGGTGCGCATCACGCGCTCGCTGGTCACGCTGATCAGCGTGATTCTGGCCATCGCGTACCTGACGTACAGCGGGGTGAGCAGCGCGCTCATCCGGGCGCTGGCCGGCAGCGATGCCGAGGCGGTGCTCACCCTTCTGCGGCAGGCCAATATCAACCCGGACCAAGTGCGCCTGGGCAACCCGGTGGACCGCTGGCTGGTGGTGATGGCGCTGCTGACCTGCACCGTCGGCATCGCCAACGCGATGCTCATGTCCGTCACGGAGCGCTTCCGCGAGATCGGCACGATGAAGTGCCTCGGCGCGGAGGACAGCACGGTGGTCAAGCTGTTCCTGATCGAATCCTCGCTCATGGGGGTGGTCGGCTCGCTGGTGGGGATCGTGACGGGGCTGGCGCTGACCTTCCTGATCGGCCTGCTGCAATTCGGCGGGTACGCCTTCAGCTATATGCCGATGGCTTCCATGCTGGTGTACTCGGGCCTCAGCTTCGTCGCCGGGATATTCCTCTGCCTGGTGGGAGCGGGCTACCCCGCGCTGCTGGCCGCCAGGATGCGCCCGGTTGAAGCGTTGCGGGTGGAGGAATAAATGGCTACCGTCCAGGATGTCGTCGTGCGCGCCATCGACGTCAGGAAAGAGTTCTCCCGCGGGCAGGAAGTGGTGCACGCGCTGCGCGGGGTGAGCGTGGACATCTTCCGCGGCGAGTTCCTCGCCATCATGGGCCCCTCCGGCTCGGGCAAGAGCACGCTGTTCAACATGATCGGGGGGCTGGATAAGCCGACCGACGGGATGGTGTTCATCGACGACGTGGATATCGCGCAGTTGGACGCCTACGAACTGGCCTGGATGCGCTGCCGCAAGATCGGGTACATCTTCCAGTCCTTCAACCTGCTGCCGACGCTGACGGCGCTGGAGAACGTCAAGATTCCGATGCTCTTCGCCAACGTGGATGAGGATACCGCGCTGGACAAGGCGGCGCGCATTCTGGAGCGCGTCGGGCTCGGGGAGCGCATCTTCCACCGCCCCGGGCGCATGTCCGGCGGGCAGCAGCAGCGCGTGGCCATCGCCCGCGCCATGGCCAACGACCCGGCTATCGTGCTGGCGGACGAGCCGACGGCGAACCTGGACCTGCATACCGGCGAGGAGATCATCCACCTGCTCAAGAAGCTGAGCCAGGAGCTGCACGTCACCGTCATCAGCGCGACCCACGACCACAAGATGCTGAACCTGTGCGACCGCGTCGCCTGGATCCGCGACGGCGCCATCGAGCGGCTCGAACGCCGCGCCGACCTCAAGATCACCGTCGGCACGATCGATGGACACCAGTGAACGGATTCAACTTCCAACGTTCAACGCTCAACGCTCAACTTTCAACGTTCAAGGAACGGCAACGAATGACAACCAACGGTTCGCGCGAGGGCATGCCTTGCTTTGAACGTTGGACGTTGGACGTTGGACGTCGGATGTTGAACGTTGAATCCGTTGCTTTCCGCAGGAACCACCATGAGTTCATGGACGCTATTCGCCTGGCAGGGCATTCGCCTCAAGGTCCCCGCCGATTGGGAGATGGGCGCTGCTGACGGCGATGCCCGGAGCGGGCACTGCCGCCTCGACGACGCCGAGTATGCCCGGCTGGACATCCGCTGGCAGCTCGGGCGCTCCTCCAGCACGGCGCGCAGCGTGGCCGAGGCCTACATCCGCAAGGCCAAACTCAACCAGCGCGACGTGCAACTCCGGCGCGATGTCCGCCTCGTCAGCGTGCCGGGGATGGACACCGAGTTCTTCCTGGTGAAGGGGGAGCGCGACTCGATGCATATGGCGGCGTGCTGCTCGACCTGCGGGCGGGTGGCGCTGCTGCGCGCGGTGTACGACCCGGAGGAGAAATTCAAGCCCGTCCTGCAGGAGATGTTCGCTTCCTGGTGCGACCATCCCGTCGAGGGGCGCGTGCCGTGGGCGGCGTATGGTTTCCGCTTCGACATGCCGGAGGCGTGGCGGCTGTTCGACCACGCCGTGCGCGCCGGGCGGTTGCAGTTCGAGTTCCGCGCGCGCAACCGCATCGCGCATATCGTGCGTTCCTCGCTGGCGGACATCTGGCTGAAAAAGAAGAGCCTGCGCGACTGGATCGAGGCGGACAAGATCATCGGCCCCGGCGGCCTCAAGACGGAGTACGCGGAGAAGGAGTGGCTCGGGCATCCGGCGCTGGGCTGGACCAGCCGCGAGCGGCGTTCCGTGCGGCGCTGGCTGCTGCGCGGGCGGCTCATCCGCGGCCTTGCCTGGCACTGCCCCGAGGCCAATTCGCTGGTCGCCGTGCGCTGGCTGGGGCCGGATTCCGCCGAGCAGGAGGCGGGGGACGTGGTTCGCGCCGTGCAATGCCATGAAGGCAGTGAAGGCTAAGATCTGGCAATGTGGCGCGGGTCATCCAACCCGCGATCATCGTGCGTTCTTCCGCTGACTTTCCCGCGCCTGCGGCGCGGGACGCGGACTGATAGTCCGCGCCACCCACGGCGCGAGAGCGGAGCGCCTGGTCTTGGCGGGCGGAACGCAGGGCGCGCGAACTGGGGACACAATACTTTGCGGAGCGAAGTTTTGTGTCCCCAGCGTTCGAGCGGTGCGACCGGTGTTCGCGCCGTCTCCCACGGTAACTGAGGGATTACGCCCTTGCCGTGAAAGGCCTTGTAGTCGGAGCAAGCGGATGTTTTGGAGCAAGAAGAAACCGGAGCTCACGCGCATTCAATCCCTCGGCGCGCGCGCCCTGCGCAGCCCGGCGGTGCGGGTGGAGCGCGACGCGGACGACGTCGCCACACTGTACGTTCCATTTCGCGCCTCCCCCCTGGTCGAGCGGCTCTGCCGCTGGCTTAAAGTGCCCCCCAGCGACGCGAAGTTCGAGCTGGACGAAGTCGGCACGTTCGTCTGGGACCTGTGCGACGGCTCCCTTGCCATCCGCGAGATGGTGGAACGCGTGGCCGCGCGATACAAGCTCAGCCGCAAAGAGGCGGAGGCCTCGCTCACCATTTTCCTGCGCAACCTGGTCCGGCGCGGGCTGGTGCTGATTGTCGTGCCGAAGGAGCCGGGGGAGGCGGGGTGAAGCGCGCCGCTTCTGGCGTTGCAGGGGCAAGGCATGCCTTGCCCCTACGACGGGGTACAGCGTGGCGATTGGAGGTGACGAATGCCTATGACACACAGAACCAAAGTCAACCTTTGGGCAGTTGGGGTCGCCTTGTTCCTGACTGCTGCTATCGTCACAATGGTCCGCATATCCCGGAACCTTATCTTGGGTTGTGACAGTCCGCATGTGCTTGTCAGCTGCAGCCCGACGGGGGCAGGGGAGTTGCACCTGATGGCATACGGATTTCGAGACGTCTATATGACAATGTACGTAGTCCGAAAGGGACGCCCGCTTGAGGCTGTGGGAGGGATCGACCTTTGGATCCGAGGAGTGGCCTGGTCGGCGGATGGAACCGTTTGCGCCGTTAGACTCAGCATCAACGGTAATACCGACAGCTATGTGACAGCGTACGACTTCAGTACGGACAAGGCATACCTGCCGCCATGGTCTTGGTCATCTTCCAGCTATTACGAAGCGCCGAAGGACAAGGTGCTCCTGCAACATGAGACGATTGATAAGTTGCTGAATGCGCACGGCGGTCCTGTGCCTGATGTCCCGGCCATCAGCTTTGAAAGCATCAACAACACGCCGCGGCTGACATGGGCGGAATGGCAGAAGTACAAGGCGGCACGTGCGAAGCCCCGCTGAAGAGATCAGCGGCCCGCCCGCCGCCCTGCTTGACACTCCTGCGCGCTCCGGCTAATCTTCCGGGACGAAATAACTTTATTGGGAGGCTCTTTTATGGCGCACCTCTTCGGCAAGAACTGGACGCGCAAGCAGCTTCTGGAGCGAGTGGGGAATCCCAGCCAGATCGCGACCGTCCGTCCGCACACGCTGACCGACGGCCGGGCGAAGGGGGTCAGCGCCGTGGAGTTCAGCACCGGCTCCGGTTTCCGCTTCACCGTGCTGCCCGACCGCGCGCTGGATATTTGCGCCGCGGAGTACTGCGGCCGCTCCCTCTGCTGGCACTCCGGGCCGGGGGTCACTTCGCCCCACAGCTATCAGCCCGAGGGGCTGGAATGGCTCTACGGCTTCTTCGGCGGGCTGCTCACCACCTGCGGGCTCACCCACTTCGGCGCGCCGTGCGTGGATGAGGGGAAGCCGCTGGGGCTGCACGGGCGCGTTTCCTTCATCGCGGCGGAGGAGGTGAACGTCGAGACGGGCTGGCAGGGGGATGATTACCTCGTTGGCGTGCGCGGCAAAGTGGTCGAGAGTTCCGTCTTCGGCGCGAAGCTCTGCCTGACGCGCAGCCTGTTCACGTTCCTCGGGCAGAAGCGGCTGTTCATTCATGACGAAGTGACGAACATCGGCCATGCGGCGGCGCCCCATATGATGTTGTACCACATCAACTTCGGGTTCCCGGTGGTGGACGCCGGGTCGCGCCTGATCGCCCCGAGCCTCACCGTCACTCCGCGCGACGAGGAGGCGGAGGATGGCAAGAAGCAGTATGCCTCTTTCGGCGCGCCGACGGCGGGGTACAAGGAGAAGGTGTATTTCCACGACCTGGCCGCGCCGGGGGACCGCGCGATGGCGGCGGTGGTGAATCCGGAGATCGGCTTCGGGGCGTACATCCAGTTCAAGAAGAGCCAACTCCCGCACCTGATCGAATGGAAGCAGATGGGGAAGGGGGAGTACGTGGTGGGCATCGAGCCGGGGAGCAATCTGGTCTGCGGTCGCGACCGCGAACGCGCGGAGGGTCGCCTGCGGATGCTCCAGCCGGGGGAGACGGCCAGCTACGATCTGGAACTGGGCGCGCTGGTCTCCAGCGGCGAGATCGCCGCCTTCGAGAAACAGGCCAAGTCCGCCCTGCGGGGGAAAAAGCCGCGGATCGTCTGAGAACGGCTTTCACCGCAGAGACGCAGAGAACGCAGAGAACGGCAACAACGGACTTCG
This sequence comes from uncultured Planctomycetota bacterium, assembly GCA_903901045.1. Lineage (GTDB taxonomy): Bacteria > Planctomycetota > Brocadiia > CAIUPP01 > CAIUPP01 > CAIUPP01. Next base: position 21,504 of record CAIUPP010000091.1, on the reverse strand, counting down.
ACAAGATAACAAGATAACGCAAGATGAATTCTACGGATGCCTCAAACGGCTCGTCAATCTTGTTATCATGTCTAAACTGCCTCCGTTGCCGTTGTTGCTCTTGTCCCGTCGTTCTTTGCGCCGTTGCGTCCCACTCGGCCCTGAACTCGCGGCCGAAGGGTTTGTGCGAGAAGCCGTTGCCGTCTCTGTTGCCCACCTTCGCCGTTCTCTGCGCTCTTCGCGTCTCTGTGGTAATCGCCGCCCGCCGTCGCGCGTCGTTTGCCTCCGGCGCGCGGGTCTGATAGATTGCGCGTGAATGGAGGAACCATGAGAGTAGGAATCGTCGGACTGCCGTACAGCGGCAAGAGCACACTTTTCGCAGCGATCACAGGGGCGCATGGCACCGGCTCGGACCGCAGCGGCGCAGCCCAGGTCGCCACCATCGCCGTGCCGGACGAGCGCATCGACAAGCTGGCGCAACTCATTCAGCCGAAAAAGATTACGTACGCCCACGTGGACTTCGTGGACGTGGCCGGAGTCGGCTCGGAGATGGAGCGCGAGCAGGTTCTGAGCACGCTTTCCGCGCTGCGCGAATCGGACGGCCTGGTGCACGTCATCCGCTTCTTCGACTCCCCCAGCGCGCCGCCGCACCCCCGAAAGACGCTCGATCCCGTGCGCGATGTGAAGGAGATGGAGGCGGAGCTGATCGTCGCCGACCTGGCGATCGTGGAATCGCGCGTCGAGAAACTCGAAAAGCAGATCAGCAAGTTCACCGCCACTCTGGAGAAGGACAAGAAGGAGCTGCTCCTGATGCAGCGTCTGCAAAAGGCGCTGGAGTCGGGGGAGTTGATCCACACCCTGAGCATGACCTCGGAGGAATCCTTCCTTCTGCGCACCTTCCAGTTCCTGAGCGAGAAGCCGATGCTGAAGGTGCTGAACGTGCACGAGGACGCGCTGCACGGCCCGGAGACGGCGGCGATGCTGGAGAAGCTGGGGGCCAACAGCATTGCCATCTGCGCGCGCGCGGAGAAGGATATCGCGGAGCTGGACCCCTCCGAGCGGCAGGAGTTCCTGGACGCGCTGAAGATCGGCGAGCCGGCGGCGCGGCGGATTATCCGCTCCTGCTACGACGCGCTGGGGCTGCGCTCGTTCATCACGGCCGGGGAGCCGGATGTGCGCGCGTGGACGATCCGCGTGGGGGACAATGCGCTGACGGCGGCGGGCAAGATCCATTCCGATATCGCGCGCGGCTTCATCCGCGCCGAGGTGATCGCCTACAAGGATTTCGACGAGTGCGGCGGTCTCAAGGAGGCCAAGGCCCAGGGGAAGCAGCGGCTGGAGGGGAAGGAATACGTGGTGCAGGATGGGGATATCCTGAACATACGGTTCAAGGTGTGATGGCGGCGTGAGAATGCAGAGTGCAGAATGCAGAACAGTGGGAACTGAGAACTGAGAACTGAGAACTGAGAACTGAGAACTGAGAACTGAGAACTGAGAACTGAGAACTGAGAACTGAAAGGCTTCCTCTCAGCCCGACGTGCATCTGCCGCCGTCTGCTTATCGGAATGGGGCCATTGAGCGCACAAGCCAGACCAGCATGGCGATGACTCCCAACCCCACGACAAACACGACATAAGAAATCGCCCTGCACGCGTTCACCGAACTGGCGCCGCATAGTTCGCGCCATCGTGCCCCCAAGGGGCTGCGTAAGTACCAGGCCGGCGTCATGGCAACCCCAAACGACGCGCCCCAGAATATGCCGAAGAAGAACGTGAGCGGCGCGAAGCAAAGCAGCATGATCCCACGGAACATGGCGTCTTTGGCGGGTATCCCGGCAGTTATCATCACAATGATTGGCGCGATGACCGGCACCCCAACCACCACTATCCCAACTCCCGCAGCGGCGTATGCAACGATTCTCCTTCCGACGCTTCGGATCCGCGGATGGTACTGTTCAGGAATCTGCGCGAGAATCTCCTGATCCTCTTTGGTGTATTCTTTGGCAGATCGGGTGAAGCGGTACACCATCATCAGGTAGCGAACGACGGAAAATGGATTCATGTCGTTCTATCCCCTCGCGAAGAAACCGCGCCCCGGAGGCTGCCTGAAGGCCCATGTCGCTTCATCTGCGTGAATCGGTGTGCCTCTGTGGATGACCTGCCGTTCCGCAATCCGAAACAGGCTCAGTCGTCATCCGGCTTGATAATCGCTTTGGCGCGGCCCAGAAGCCCCTCTTTGATCCAGGTGACGATGCCGGTGAGGATGTAGATTCCCAGCAGCAGCGGGAGGCTGAAGGGTTGCGCCAGCACCGCCACCAGAGCCACCATCATCACTTTGACCATGTAATCCAGCGGTTCCTGCCCGCGCAGCCAGTTGTTGATGACGTGCACGTAGCGCACGCGGCTGATCATGAGCAGCGCCAGGACGACGCCCACCAGCGGAATGGAGTAGAGCAGCCAGTCCATGACCGGTTCGAGTGGCTTGGCCAGCCACTTGAACTCCGGCTCCTCCAGGCCGCGCAGGGCATGCACCAGGATGGTCATGCTGGCGACGAAGCCCGCGGCGGCGGGGCTGGGGAGTCCTTTGAAGTAGCGGTGCGATTCCTCATCCGGGCGGGTCTCGACGTTGAAGCGCGCGAGGCGCATGGCCGCGCACATCACGAAGAGGATGCTGGCGGCCCAGCCGACGCGTCCCCACTGCTCCTGCTGCATCGCGAGAGTCTTGATGATGACGGCGGGGGCGACGCCGAAGCTGACCAGGTCGCACAGCGAGTCCAGTTGCGTGCCGAAGTCGCTGGTGGCGTTGGCCAGGCGGGCCACTTTGCCGTCGAGCGCGTCGAAGACCATGGCGGCCAGGATGCACCATCCCGCCCAGCCCATGTAGCGCCCGAAGAGCTGGGGGTCGGAGAAGACTTGCTGCGCCTTGAGCACGAAGCCGATGGAGAGGAAGCCGAAGAAGGCGTTCCCCAGGGTCACCAGTGTCGGGAGGATCGGGATCCGCTTCATTTCCAGACTCCCAGGATCGTGCGCCCGGCCTGGACGCGCTGCCCGAGGCGGACGGCGACCTCGAAGTTCTCACTGGCCGGCAGGAAGAGTTCCACGCGCGAGCCGAATTTGATCATGCCGAAGCGCTCTCCACCGGCGAGGCGCGCGCCGGGGGTCAGCGGGCAGACGATGCGCCGCGCGATGAGCCCGGCCACCTGCTTGAGCAGGAGGGGGGCGCCGCTGGGGCGCTCGAGGGCGATCAGGACGCGTTCGTTGCGCAGCCCGGATTCGCCGCGGATGGCGTTCATGAAGAGCCCCGGTTCGTGGCGCGTCCATTTCACGACGGAATCGCATGGGGCGCGGTTGACGTGAACGTCGGTGACGTTCATGAAGATGGCGATTTTGCGGGCCGGGCCGCGGATGAACTCCGGCTCGGGGGTTTCGGCGATCTCCACCACTTTGCCATCCGCCGGGCAGATCAGCGCCAGGGCGGCGCCGGTCCCCTCCGGCAGCCTCTCGGGGTCCCGGAAGAACCAAGCCACGAACAGCAGCGCCGGGAGGGTCAGGAGCAGCGCCCAGGGGAGCCAGAGGGCTGCCGCCGCCGTGGCAATCGCCAGCCCCGATAGCAGGGGAAGCCAGGTTGAACGGCCGTATGACGTCAGAATAGGGGGCCTCCGACGGAACATGAAGGATGCCAAGCGCCCATGAATCTATCCGCCCGGGGCGGACATGTCAAGAAATGCGACCGGCTGTCTCATGTGGCGCCGCACCCTTTGGCGGGGATCGGGCGATATAGCAGTAGAGAGCGTGATGCCCGGCGGAACATGGAACCGCCGGGCGAGGCCCGGCGTCCAATTGGAGCAGGAATGACAATGCCGGATTGAAACGTCCCCAGGGCGCCTCTTTAGCCGGGGACCGAGTGAGACAAAAAGTTTTCCACAATACGAATGTATTGAAAAAATCCGCGCATTTCGTTATTATCATGTGTTATGTTGGGCTTCGTATCGTTCATTCGCGAGGCGTAATGTGCAGTTTCGTACCGACACAGATGCGCTCGTGACCCCGCCTGCACCAATGGAAGGAATCCCTATGCTCCGCACGCACTTCCGTCCGGTTTCCCTGGTTCTGTTGAGCTTGCTGGCCGTCGCGCTGCTCGCGCCGGGCGCTTTCGCGCAGGTCGGTTTCCCCAACCCGCGCCCGGGCGCGTCCGTCAGTGTGCAGCCGGAGGGGAGTTCCTTCGGCTACCGCGACCTCACGTTTGACGCTCCCACCGACCCCATCGGCACCACCTACCGTATCTATCTCTGGAGACAGGACGATCCGCTCACGATTCTCCAGACGTCTCAGCTTTTCACCAAGAGCGTCGTTGGGTCGCAGCCATTCACGTATCGGGCGACCAGCCTGGAAGTCAACTGCCTGGCGGCCAACAGCAAGCGCTACATGTGGCGCGTGAACCGCAACGGCGTTACGGGGAGCACGTGGACGTTTGAAACCCCGATGGAAAACCCGGTGCACCAGTCCACGCGCGTCGGCTCCATGGTCCGCTTCGTCTGGAACGACACCCCCCTGCGAGCGGCGGTGGGAGCCGTGACTGAGAAGATGCTCCTGATCCGGCGCAGCGATCCGAACGTGCCGGATGGGTGGTTGATAGGATCGCCCACCCCTGCCTTTAACGCGGCGGCGGTCGTCAAGACCTATAATCCCCAGGTGTCCGATTATCGCTCGAATCTGCGCGAGTTCTGGTGGTCCGATCCCGGCTATACGCGCCTGCAGGAGGGCCGCAGTTACCGGTGGCGTGTCGTCTACTGCAACAAGGATGGCGCGCCTCTTTCGATAGTCGACGCCAACAACAATAACGCGTACATCTCGCTGGCCTGGGCCGATGGCGGCGGAGATTACGACGAGGGGTGGGACTTTACGGTGGTGAATGAGGTGTCCTACCTGAGTTCCGGCACCGTCAAGTCGGTGATCGTTTACTGGCAGAGCATGTACGGGACGCTGGCGCGCGACCCCGAGGAGCAGGACGTGACCTTCAGCTCCATTGCCAACAGGTACAAGGATATCCAGGAGAATGTGCACAAGCCCAGCGTCGCCACCGTGGTGGTCGGCACGGAAGAATTGGCTGCCTCCTACGGCGACTTCCACTATGACCAGGCGGCGCTTACGGCCTGCACGGCCCAGCAAGCGCTGGTCCCGACGATCCCGCAGTGGCCCGGCTGGGACACGATGGATGTTGCGACCAAGAACACCAACGGCTTCTCCTACTCGCGGCCGGGATCGTATGTGTTGTCGGAGCAGGAGAAGTATGAATCGTGGGTTGCCCGGGGGCTGCGCACGTGGCTGCAGGATGCCGCCAACAGAAATGGATTTGGCACTAACAACGACTACGCGTGGCTCGAGAATTTGCAGCACGTGATGTTGATCGGCGACGCCGATCGCATTGCGCCCAGTTTCTACTATGACGATACCTCCTTCCAATCCAACCAATGGATTGCCACGGACTTCTTCTACTCGACTCAGGATGATACGGCGACGGTCAAGACCATTCCGCGCTACCAGGTCGGGCGCATTCCCGTTCGCCAGAAGGGCTATCCGACGATCGACCAGTTCGGGTCCAGCTACGATCCGCCGATCCCGGTCCTCGCGAAGACGCAGGCCTATGTGGCGGGGCTGGGAGATGCGAACGGGAAGACGGCCGCTTACAACAACTGGTTCGGCCGCGCAGTGGTGGTGGCCGGCGCCACGTACCACGGTCAATGGTTCCAGTTCTTCCCCGCGGTGGCGGAGTATCTGCTGACGCAGCGCATCCAGATCGGGAACAATTCGTTCCGCGACACCTTCGCGGGCCTCGGGGTGCACAAGTATGACATCTTCGGCGAAGCCGGCACGAACGAAGCGCTCACCACCAGCAATATCAAGAAGAACCTGGCTGACCCCACGCAGGCCTCCGATGTTCCCGGGTTCGTCTACATGCTCACGCGCGCCGATAATCAGCGGTGGTGGGAGTACACCGGGAATAATGCGGGTCAGGCTTTCATGCTCTGGCCCCCGACGAGCAGCTTTGAGACCGACCCGGAGAAGGATATCGACACCAGCGTCTTCAGCGCGGCTTATACGGATGCCGCCGCCGGCCGCCGTCCGCTCCTGGTCAGCGCGGCTGCCGATACGGCCCGATTCGACAACGCGATCTTCAATTCGGACGATCCCGCCATCTTCTCCATGGGGGAGGCCGGCACGCTGGCGCCCGGCGGGCCCATCGGCACGGTCGGCTTCGCCTCCGGTTACTACAGCACCAGCGTGACATATCAGCGCACGTTTGCCGAAGGAAACGAGGGGATCACCTGGACGGGGGGCACCGACGAGCGGGAAGGCTACTTGTACGCCTCCATCAATCAGGGCGTGGTGGTGGACACGCCGCAGAACAGCGAATCGAGCCAGATCCTGCTGGGCAAGTCGGAACTGGTCTGCGACTTTGCCAACGAATACGCCAAGACGAACATGCCCACCCTGGGCGGCCTCTTCAACAACGCCATGGCCAGCTATCTGAGCCGGCATACGACGGACCTGATGGCCAACGAGCCCCGCGTCACCACCACCGTTTTCGGGGCTACGCTGCTGGCCGACCCGGCCATTCTGCTGCCGTTGCGCGTCCGTCCCAACCAGGACAACAGCCGCCCGGTGGTTACGGACGTGAACCCCCGAATGCCCACGCTCTCGGACCCCACGCTCCCCAGCTATAACACGCAGAGCATGCCGGTGCACATCGTCCCGCACATGGTCACGTACGATGCGAACGGCGGGGTGGATGTCACGCTGCGCATACAGACCGATGCGGACAACGTCCGCATCCGCGTGATAACCCCGTTCCGCCAGAATTCCAGCAATAATCCGGGCGTCTGGAACGACCAGAGGACGGTCGGCAACGGCGCCGATCCGATCAACTGGAGCTGGGACACGGCGCAGGATCGCGAAGTGCGCGCCACCTCCATCAACCAGGCGACTTACACCTTCAACGCCAAGGCCCCCTCCATCTATCTCATGGTGGTGCAGGCGGAGAATCCGAAGTGGCAGACCGGCGACGACGAGGACTGGCGCTGGCTGCAGGAACGGTGGATCTATGTGCAGGTGGTCAACGCCTTCCAGCGATCGAGCGATTCAGGAACCAACATCCTGGTGCTGGACGGTGACCAGATGGACCGATACTACCTCGGCGGGAATTACCATGAGGACGTGGAGGAGTGGTATGTGCATCCGGCCAAGGATGACGCCGGATACGACGGGGGGGATGACCCGGTCGATTACACGCACGAGCCGGCCCTGTCCGTCCTGAATAAGGAGCTGGGCCCGGATATCGGCGCCACCTCCAAGTACAAGTACCAGTACTGGTGCACGAACGTCTATCAGACGGAGCTTGGCAACGCCCTGGAGATGCGCCAGGCGCAGCGGTTCATGGGCGACATCTACATGGGCGGGCTCAATTCCTTCCTCACCAGCAAGGGAACGGTGGTTTACTTCACCGGGGACGCGTCGCTCAACCCGCCTGAGGGCTATCTGTTCCTCAGGGAACTGATGGAAGTGAACGACATCAGCTTCCTCACCAACTACATCAACGGGGGCGGGCGCTTGCTGCTGAGCAACCAGAACATGGTCTATGATGCCGGCGTCCCGTTCGTGACGCCGTTCCAGCATACCATTCTGGGCGCCATCTCGCGGACGGGGGATACGGACTACACCAACATGGACGGCCTCAAGCCGAACACCATGAGCGCCAGCATCACCGACCTGAACATCGTGGGCGGGACCGGCAATGACGCCGGTCAGGACAACGCCGAGTGGACCGGCGAGGTGGACCCCAACGGCATCGAAGCGCTGACGCTCTTCACCTGGAGCGATGCGTTCGGGCCTGGCACGACCACCGGCAGCAAGTCCAGCGGCGTCAGCAACCGCATCCTGGATGGCGGCGGCCGAACGATCTATTTCACCTGGCCGTTCGAGGCCATCTGGACGCTGGGCACCGTGGACCCGGGCAGCACCGGCCGGGCCAATACCATGCGCCAGGCGATCGACTGGCTGCGCAGCGTTCCCAAGGCCTCCAATCCCGTTCCGGCGGACCTCGCCACGGCGGTTTCGCTCAGCCAGGTCCTTTCCTGGAGCCTTGTCCCCGAAGCGGCCAATTACCGGTTGTATCTGGTCGCCGAGGATCAGGCCAACCTGGAGCAGCCCGCGAACCTGCATGACAACATTCCCCGGGACAACCCGCGCTTTGCGCCGGGAGCTCCGTTGCTCAAGAACACGCGCTATTTCTGGCGCGTGGATACCAAGAACGTGGATGACTACACCATCGGCGATGTCTGGAGTTTCAAGACGGTGGATGATGCGCCGCAAGCCAGCACGCCCACCCCCGCCGACCAGGCCACTCAGGTCCCGCTGGACCAGGTCCTTTCCTGGTACCTGGACCCGCTGGTGGACAGCTACGATCTGACCATCTGGAAGGATGGCGTGGCCCTCCCGACGGTGACCGGACTCACAACGGCCAGCTACACCCCGACGGGCGGGCTGGAGCCGAACAGGGTTTACACCTGGCGCGTGGATACCCGGAACGAACTGGGGCTGACCACCGGGATCGTCTGGACCTTCTACAGCCTCACGCCGCCGCCTCCGCCGGGCAATCCGCCCAACCCGGGCGACAACGCGCTGGGCGTGGCGACCAATCAGAAGCTCTCATGGACCGCCACTCCGCGCACCGATTCGTATGATATCTTCATCTGGGTGGCAGGCGATCAAGGCCCGGCCGACCCGCCCGCCGGGGATCCGTTCAACGGCACGACTCCGGACCCGACGACGTTCAACAAGTGGTCGGGCCGCAGCACCACGAACAGTTTCATACCGGGCGAACTGCCGGTCAGCTCGAACTTGAACTGGCAGGTGCGGCCGGTGAATATCGCCGGCAGGCAGAACGGCCTCGATGCCGGCGGCGCCGACACCGGGCTGCTGCACACCTGGACGTTCAGCACCGTCGCCACCGTGGCGGACCCGGTCGCTTCAGCCAATCCGATTTACCCGCCCGACGGCGCTTTCGGCGTGGGGGTGAGCCCCACCCTGTCGTGGGAGCGCGGGCAGGGTGCCAGCGCCTACAATGTCTTCTTCTGGCCTGGCGACCAGCCGGAGCCGACCACTCCCCGCGCCAGCGGACTCACGTCGCCGACGCTGGCCATCGCCGGCCCGCTGGTCATCGGCAAGCTGTACAAGTGGCAGGTTGTTGCGCTCAACTCGACAGGCACTCAGGCCCCCGGCGCTATCTGGACCTTCACGGTGGGCGCTGCGAAGGTCACCGGCATGACGCCGGGCAATGGCGCTGTCGGGGTTGCGGTGGACGTCACGCTGGACTGGAATGACGCGCAGGGGGCCTCCTCCTACAACGTCTACATAGCGGAGGGCGCCACGGGAGTTCTTGCACTCGCGGCCAACGTCACCGACAGCGATTTCACGCCGGACCAGCCGTTGAAGGCGCTGACGACCTACCGCTGGCGCGTGGACTCGGTGGCGGATGACGGCGTGACCGTCACGACCGGGGACATTTTTTCCTTCACCACCACCACGCTCTCCGGTCCGCCCAAGGCTGTCACCAACATGAAGCCGCTGAACGGCACCCTGAACATCGGGCCGTTCGTCACGCTTTCATGGACGGGCGGCGCGGGCGCGGTGACGTACGATGTTTACCTGGGCGCGAACGCGCTGCCGGGCGTCCCGAACAACTCCTACCCGTCGACGGTGACGCAGGTTATCAACACCACCGCGCTGAGTCCCAACACGGTGTATTACTGGAAGGTGCGCAGCGTCAACGCGCAGGGCTTCGCCGACAGCCCCACGTTCAGCTTCACCACGATGGGCCTGCCCGACGCGGTCGTCGGCATGAAGCCGTTCGATGGCACGCTCAACGTCGTCACCAACGTCATCCTCAAGTGGCAGAAGGCGAAGGGCGCGACCAGCTACAGCCTGTTCCTGGGCGCCAATGCCCTGCCGGCCGCCCCGACGGTGACCGGCCTGTCGCCGCTGCTGACTCAGTACCAGACCTCCTCGCTCGCGGCGAGCACGCTGTACTACTGGAAGGTGCGCAGCGTGAACGACATGGGCTTCACGGACAGCCCGGTCTTCACCTTCACCACGGGGACGGGGATCGGCACCGGGACGACGGGCGGCGGTGGCGGAGGCGGCGGTTGCTTCATTGCGACGTCGGCGTTTGAATCCGCCGCGCCGGGCGCGGGAGACCGGACCGAGATCAATTTCACCGGTCTGTACTCCATCAGTCCGGAGCGGATCGGTCAGCTCAACCAAATCCGCGATTTGCGCGATTCGCTGCTGCTGCCGCTGGCGGCCGGGCGTGATTTCTCGGCGTGGTACTATGCCGTCGGGCCGCATGCCGCCGACGCCATTCGCCACAACGAACCGGCCAAGGCGGCCGTGCGCAAGGCGCTGCTGGACCCGTTGTCGCAATGTTCTCGCAGGCTTTGTGAGTAGCATCGATGGAAGCGTTCAGACGCCGGAAGCTTGACAGGCTCAGCACGTGCGTATTCGGCGTGTTGTCGCTCGGGCTGATTGCGGGGGGATACCTCGCATTCAGCCCGGCGTCCACGCGCGCCCCGGCCCGGCCGGCGGCGACGGTGCGCCCCAAGGCCCCGCCCCCCAAGGTGCCGGAGCCTGTGGCGGAAAGCCCCGATCCGATGCCTTCAGCTCCCGCGATGCCGGCGCCCGCCGCGCAGCTTCCGTTCAAGATCCGCGGGGTGATCTACAGCGCCGGCGGCGGCTCGGTTGTCTTTGTCGAATTGGCCGGGAAGGTCGGCGTTTACCGCGTCGGCGATACGGTGGGGGATGGCTGGAACGTCGCTGCGATCGGCTTGGAATCCGCCGATCTGGTGCGCGACGGCGTCACGACCAGCCTGAGTCTCGAACGCCCGCCGTTCAAGGAGCCGGGCGGCATGGCGATCGCGCAGGCCGGAATGGTCGCGGGCGAATCGAGGCGCGCGGCCGGGTCGGCCCAGTCCGATCGCTCCGGGGAGCATAAATCGGATCGCAAGCTGGAGCGCACGCAGACGATCAGCAGCAACGTTGCGCCCGTTGTCCCGCCGCCGGAGGCCCGCAACAGCGACGCCATGGTGGTCGTGGACAAGGCCGTGGTGGAGATGGCCCGGCAGGACCCCGCCTCGCTGGTGCAGGGGGTGATGTTCGAGCCGATCATGAACAAGGGGCAGATGCAGGGGGTGCAGATCAATGCGGTGCCGGGCGATTCGTACGCCGCGCGGTACGGCCTGGCTTCAGGCGACCGCATCGTGGCGGTGAACGACCAGCCGATCAATTCGCTCGAACAGGCCTGGAACCTCTACAACCAGTTCCGCACGAGCAACGCCATCAATGTGACCATCGAGCGCGCGGGGGTGCGCAAGGTCGTGACGTACTACGTCCCCTGACGAATGCCGCGCAATTGCCTTGACGCGTTTCAGAGGCAAGGCATGCACAGCCGCCTGTGATTAATCCAATCCCTTGAGCGATACTTCCACGCCGGGCCTCACGAAGAGGAAGACCACTTCCTTGACCGGCAACCCCAGAGCCGCGGCCATGGCGCGGGCGTACACCTGCGCCTGCGGGCGGTACTTCTCCGCCTCCGCCGGGGCGGCGGCGGCCTCCACGCGGTTGGTCTTGTAGTCCACGATCACCGCCTGCCCCTCTTCGACAAAGACGAGGTCCACTCGCCCCTCCAGCATTCCCTGTGGCGTCTGCGCCGTGAAGGGCGCTTCCGGCTGGGCGCGTCCGCCGGCGCGGGCGCGGCGCAGCACCGGCGACTCCCACGCGCGCGCGGTCAGATCAGCCGCCTCGGCCGCCTCCGGCTCTGCCAGTCCCAGGCGCTCCGCCTCCAAACGGGCCATCCGCGCCAGGCCTTCCGTGCCGTTCAGGTTGACCAGTTCGAGCAGTCGATGGACAAGCGAGCCAAAGTCCTTGCGCCGGATTGACGCGGCTTCATCCCCCGGCGCGCGCAGTTGTCCCATCAAGCCCGATGCGGAAAGCGTCGGGGGCCGCGAGTTAAGCCGCTCGACCCGGGCGCGCACGTCCGCCTGCCATGCCTGCCGCTCCGCCAGCGCCTGCTGCGCGGCGGGGGGAAGCGGCTCCTGCGGTTTGGGACGATGCGCCGGCTCGTCGCTGTACGAGAGGTCCAGTTGCAGATGCTCCATGGGGGCGAGTTCCGCGCCGGGGGTCTGTGGCGCCGCGCCGCTTTCCGCGGCCTCGTACCGGCTGCGCAAGCGGCCGAGGAGCCCGGCATCGCGCTGGGCCCACCAGAACAACGGCAGGAAGAGGAGGTCGCGCGCGCGCGTCATCGCCACGTACAGCAGGCGATCCTCTTCGCGCGCCTGACGCGAGTTTTCCGACTCAAGCGCTTCCGCCCATCCCAGCGTTTTGGCCTCGGCCCCGAGGTTCAGGTGCAGCCGTCCCCCCAGGCGCTCCACCAGCGCGGCGCGCGCGGAGTTCTGCTTGTACCCCAGGTTCGCGAGAAAGACGACGGGGAACTCCAGCCCCTTTGCCTTGTGGAACGTCGTCAGGCGGACGAACGCTCCTTCCCCCTCCTCCTGAAAGAGACCCTCCTCCTCGGCGGCGTCCGCTTCGGCGCGTGTCCGCAGCCAGTCGACCAGCCCGCCGAAGGTCCCGCGCCGGGTCTGAGCCAGCGCACGCGCCATCTCCAGCACCTTCAACAGGTTAGCGACGCGCTGCCCCCCGTACGGCTTGAGCGCGTAGATGGCCACCGCCTCGGTCGCTTCGAAGAGTTCCGCCAGCACCTGGACCGGCGCGGCGGAGCGGCGCAGTTCATGGAGCCGGCGAAGCGTCGCAAAGGCGGCGTGGAGAGTGCGCGGGGAGGCGGCGGGATCTGTGGGCGGCGTGAGGCGGTAATCGAACCGCCCGCCGGCGACGACGTGCGCAAGAAGGTCCTCATCGGAGTGCCCGAAGAAGGGGGAGCGCAGCGCGCCGACCACGCAGATCGCGTCGTACGGGTCGTCAATCGCCCGCAGCGTGGTGAGCAGGTCCTGAAATTCCTGCCGCGTGAAGTAGTGCCTGCCCCCCGAGACAGCATAGGGGACGCCGTGCGCGCGCAGCGCCTGTTCGAGCTCCTCCAGCCCGGTGGTGTAACGATAGAGCACGGCGACGTCGCCGTACTTCACGGGGCGCGTTCCGCCCTTGCCGTCGGGCAAAGGATGCCCGGACTCGACCAGTTCGCGGATCGCCGCCGCGATGCATCCGGACTCCGCCTGTCGCCACTGCTCCGCCTTGAACTCGGAGACATCCAGCGACGCGGGGGGGCAGAGCAGTTGCACCGCGCGGGCGGGGCCGTCGGTGCGATGCGGTTTCAACTCCACGTGCGCTGGCTCGTAGCGTCCCTCCACGGGGCCGGTCATCAGCGGCTCGAAGAGCGCGTTGACCTCGCCGAGTATCGCGGGGACGGTGCGGAAGTTGGCGGAAAGTTGCAGCGTCTCCCCCTGCGCAGCGATGGCCTGCTTGACCTGCCCGTAGAGATCGAGGTCGGCCCGGCGGAAGCGGTAGATGGACTGCTTCGGGTCGCCGACGATGAAGAGTTTTCCAGGCTCCAGCCGCGCGTCTCGCCACTCCGCCGCGAACTCACCCGCGCGCTCGGAGAGAAAGAAGACGATCTCCGCCTGGAGCGGGTCCGTGTCCTGGAACTCGTCCACGAGGATGAAGCGATAGTGGCGCTTGAAGTACTCGCGCGCGCCGGCGTCGCCGCGGAGCATGTTGCGCGCCTTGAGCAGCAGGTCCATGAAATCGAGCAGCCCCGCCGCTTCCTTCGCCGCGGCATGCTCGGCCAGGAAGGGGGTCAGCGCGGCGGTCAGTTCGCAGAGGATGCGGTGGGTCGCCTCCCCGGCGAAGGAGTCCATAAGTGGCCGCAGTTCCTTGAATTGCGACTTGACCTGCCGGAGCGATTCCTTCGCGCGCCAGGCTCCCTGATTTCCGGCGCTCGGGTTGCACTTGGGCGCGCGTTCGAGCCAGAGGCACCAGTGATCGAAGTCATTCCCATCGAGCCCCTCGGCCCACTCCGCCAGCGCGGCGATCTGGAGCGCCCCCTTGTCCTCGGCCGGAGCGGAGCAGGCGGGCAACGCTTCGCGAAGTGAGGAGATGATTGCGCGGACGCGGGTGACGACGTCGCGCATCTGCTCGTCGCTCCAGCCCGGAACGAAGGCGGGCGGGTTGAGCACGTCGCGGTTCTCCACGAGCAATTGCGCGAGCGTGCGGAGGTGCGTCTCGATGTCGAAGCCCGCCTCCATCGCGCGGCGCAGAGGGGGGTTCTCGACGGACATCTGCTGCGCGAGCCAGCGCTCCCACGCCTCTCCGAGCACCAGCGACGCCGTGAGTTCGTCGGCCACCGCGAAGCCGGGCTCGACGCGCGCCTCGACGGGCCGCTCGCGGATCAGGTCGCCGCAGAACTTGTGGATCGTGCAGACGGTCATCCCCTGCAAGTCGTTCAAAGCGGCGCGAAGGAATGGCTCCGCCGGGGCGGCGGAGTCGTGCGCTTCGCGCAAGGCCGCTTCGATCTCGCGGCGCAGGCGGACTTTGAGTTCGCCGGCGGCTTTTTCGGTGAAGGTGATTGCCGCAATCTGCGGAAGCGTGGCGCGGCCCGAGCGGAGGATGGAGAGCACGCGCCGGATGAGCAGAGTCGTCTTCCCGGTGCCCGCAGCCGCCTCGACGAGCAGCGTCGTCTGGAGATCGTTGGCTGCTTGCTCGCGGGCCGCATCGTCGGCGGGCGGGCGCGGAGCGATGGAGGTGGCGTTGCCTGCGCTCATTCTATCTCACTCATGGCCAAGTAGTTACAAACGGTCGCTATGTCAGCTTTCCACTTATGATCCAGACGATATCCATGCCCGCAGGCGGCGCGGTAGTCGCAGTTCTCGCAGCGGCGCGAGGGTTGGCTGGGGAAGAACTCGCCATGCGCGATGCCATCCAGAATCGTCCGCACGATGAAGCGAAGCTGCGCCAGTTTCTCGGGCCAGCTCTCCCGGTCGAAGCGCAGCGCGGGCTTCTCGGAGCGCTCGCTGAGGTAGAGATACTCCGCCAATTCGGGCGGCGCGTCCGGCAGAAGCATCTCGGCGGCCAGGAGATAGACCGGCAACTGGAGCGCCTGGCCGCAGGCGAAGCCGTTGTCCTTCCAGCCCTGCGGCACACGGCCGGTCTTGTAATCCACTACGCGCGAGAGATGCCGCGCGGGGTCGAGGTCGATGCGGTCGATGCGTCCGCCGAAACGCGCCTGGCGTCCGGGGGAGATCTCCAGTTGGGCGGGCTGGCTGGTCGAGGAGGCGCTTTCCTCCGCCTCTCCGGCGGGGAGGCCGAAGCGCACCTCGAACAGAGCGGGGCGGAAGCCGCCGCTTTCGCGCACCTGGCGCGTGAGCGTCCGGCGCAACTCGCGGAGCATCCTGCTCTGCTCGATGCGCCACATCAGAGGGAACCCCGTCAGCCCGCCGCGCTGGAAGCGCTCGAAGCGCCGCTGCGCGATTGCTTCGAGAGCGGGCCAGGAGTCCTCCGAGAGAACGGTCTGCCGCTGGGCATGCGAAGGTTCGTTCGGCCCTTCGCAGGGTTCCTCAGTCAGCGGCTCGATGCGGTTCACGGTTTCGGACATGAATTCCCAGAGGATCGCGTGCATGAGGGAGCCGCGGTCCAGCGGCGAGATGCGCGCCACGCGTTCGGGCTCTTCCAGCGGCTCGAGCCGCAGCACCTGGCGCATCAGGAACTCGAAGGGGCAGCGCGCGTAAAGCTCAAGGCGCGTAGGAGATACGACCTCCTCATCGTGGCGGCGGATGGGGCGCGCAGCCAGCAGCGCGGGGTGGCGGATCATGCCGTCGTACTCGGAGAATTGCCCGCGCCCCCAGCGCGCGCTCTCCGCCTCCAGCGCCTGCATGAAGAAGGGGCTGACCTGCCCCAGGTAGAGCAGCGCTTCGGAGTGTCCCGCGCGCACGGCCTCCTGCAGGGCAGCCAGGTCGTACTCCAGCGGGCGCAGTGCGCGAAGGCGCGGCGAGGCGTCCGCGCCGAGTCCCACGCAGCGCCCGCGCGGGTCGGTGCGGAGGAATTCCTCCAGCGTGCGGTAATCGGCAGGTTTCCCGGTGAGCGACTCGACGACTCTCAGCAGGAAGGGGGAGGGGATGCGCGCGCGGCCGTCCGCGGCGTCCATTCGGGGGAAGCTGAGGATGAGCCGGCGGCGCGCCGACTGCGTGGCCAGCGCGAAGAGCATCTCTTCCTCCTCGCGCCGTCTCCCTTTCAGCGGGAGTTCGGCGGGGAGACCGCAGGCGCGCAGCGCCTCCATCAGGCGCAGCCGCTCGGCATCGAGCAGGACGGGGTCTTGCCGGGCGGGGGATGGGAAGGCGCCTTCGACGAGGCCGGGGAGCATGACCACGTCGAAGGTCGTCCCGCGCGCTTCCATGAGCGCCGCGACCGTGGGCTCTGCAGCGCCGAAGCGCGTTGCTCCGCGCACGGGGCGCTCCAACGCGTCGAGGAGCATTTGCTGGAACAGCTCCGAGGTGGGGGGGATGCCCATGACGTCCAATCCGGCGAGGGACTCCAGCGCCGCTCTCGCGTGGGGGGCATCCTCCCCGGCGTCCACCAGTTCGTCGAAGAGCGCGGCAAACGCGCCGGTCATCTCCTCCCAGGAATGCGCCTGCGCGCTCTGGCGGAGTCCGTCGCA
The DNA here is from genome assembly GCA_903901045.1 of uncultured Planctomycetota bacterium. GTDB lineage: Bacteria > Planctomycetota > Brocadiia > CAIUPP01 > CAIUPP01 > CAIUPP01. The sequence goes on along the minus strand of CAIUPP010000091.1, from coordinate 4,815 downwards.
GAGACGCTGGATGCGCGCGCGCAACGCCGCCAGGGAGGCCTGCTCCGCCGGGGCCGCCGCGCGCGGCTCTTCATCCTCACCGCGCGGCCGGGGGCGCGCCATCTCTTCCGCCAGCCGCTCCAGGTTCCGACGCCACTCCTCGGCCCCCTCGACCACCCCGGCGCGCCGGGTGAAGTAGTTCCATTGCTCGACGGGAAGGCCGGCTTGTTTTCCGAGGAAAGACTCGGGGGGTTGAGGAGTGGGGGTGCCCTCAGCGGGGGCAAGGCATGCCTTGCCCCTACGGACGGAATGAGCGGGAGCGGCGGCTTCTGACTCGGGGCGCAGTGGCGCGGCGAAGAAGAACTCCATGACTTCCGCGCGCCGCAGACGGCCATTGAGCAGCCCCGCCAGCAGCCCGAGCGCATGCCCCGCGGGGCGGAGGGTGAACGGGAGGCCGCCATGGAAGTAGCCCTTAAGCTGCACGCCGTCAAAGAGTTCCGTCAACACCGAGCGGTACGGTTCCGTCGAGCGCAGCAGGATTCCGAAGGTCGCGTGAGGGTCCGCCTGCTCCGAGTGGACGATCTCGCGCACGATTTCTTCCGCTTCGCTGGTTGACCCCGGCGCGCTGAGCAAGAGTATCTCGGGTGACTTCATCGTCGGCAGCGCATCCTCTTGTAAGGGCAAGGCATGCCTTGCCCCTACAAAGACGAACTGCGGATTGCGGTCCGAATTGAAGGGGACTGCCGGCTGCGGAACGAAGCCGCGGTCGCGGAACCATTCATAGGCGGGGCGCGCGTAGCGGAAAAGGGGCTCGTCGCGCCAGGGGAAATAGGAGGTCGTGGGGGCCTGGTCACAGCAGGCGGAGAGGAAGCGCGCCTGCGCGGCGTTGAAGTCGTAGAGACCGTAGATCGCGAGGCGCGCCAACTGGCGCATCCAGCCGCCGCCGGCCGCCTCGCGCGCGGCGCGGTCCAGCAACTCCGCCTCGTCGTAAAAATTGCGCGCCGACTTCGCCGATTCCAGATCGCGCCAGAGGCGCGCTACGTCGCTCAACTTGGGGCGGAGCGGGTCGCGATTCGACAGCCCCCGCAGCGCGCGCTCCAGTCCCGCGGGGGTCAGAACGGCATCCTTCAGGTCGCGGCAGGTCGCCAGCAGGGCGGCCTGGAAGCCGCGCTTCGCCGCGACCGGGGCGAAGTACTCCAGCGCGCCGCCCTCCTGGATCGCGCGCGCCAGCGCCAGTTCGGCGCAGAACTCCGGCAGGGGGGACTTCCCTTCGAGCGCCAGCGCGTCGGCGGCCATCCGCTGCGCGAGGCTGTTGAGCGTGTGGAAGAGGATGTTGGTGTGCGGACAGCCCGCCGTGGCCAGCCGCCGCGCGAGGTGGAACCGCAGCATCTGGTTCGGGACCAGCACCACCATCGGCGCGAGCGGGTCGGCCCGGCGCAGTGCGGCGGTTTCGCGGAGAAACGCCTCCTCCAACTCCGGGAAACTCCCGTGCAGCAGGCGGCGCTCCGGCTGAGATGTCCCTTTCTTTTCCATGGCGGAAATCATAACACAAGGGGGTGACACGCGGCATCCGGGGGACGGAGGATTTGCGATTGGCGATTACTGATTTGCGGTTTGGACGGACGACGGCGGCGACGACGACGAAGGCAACGGAAGACTGGAAGATTGCCACGGCCGTCCCCTTCGACTTCGCTCAGGGGCGGCCTCGCAATGACCGTCAATTCATCACGGCCCCTATAATGCCTCGCTGCATCTGGCGCACTACCAAAACAGTTGTCCTTTTTCCAGCTAAAATCATATACTGGTAGTATTGGGGATATTCTGGGAAGCCTTTCCGACCGGAGCATGGCGGATGATTGTCGGTCTCGAAATCAGCGGCGACACGGTTCGAGCGGTTCGCCTGGGGCGGGCGCGCGCGGGCGGGGCGGCGCAAACGGCGGAGCTGCCCCTCGATGCCGGCCGCGTGCCTATTGCGAAACTGGCTGAAACGCTGGGGGTGCGCCACTGTGTGTGGGGCGTCGCGGTTCCCTCCTCCTGGTGCCTTTATCGGACCATTTCCCTGCCATACAACGCGCCGGGGCGCGTGGCGGCCACGTTCCGCTATGCGCTGGAGGGGCGGCTGGCCGGTTCGGTCGAGGAGTACTGCATCGACGCGCTTTCGGAGCCGCGCGCGGCGGGGGAGAAGGGATGCCGCCTGACTGTCGCCGCCTGCCCGAAGGAGAAGGTGCGCGACCTCGTGATGCAATTGAAAGAGGCCGGGGCGCACCCCTGCGTGGTGCAGCCTGCGGTGCTGGCGCTTGCGCGGCGGCTGGGGAGTGCCGCGCCGAATGCCCTGATTGTGCGCATCGGGCAGGAAGCGGAGCTGGCGGTGATGCAGCAGGGGGAGCTGGTCGCGGCGGAGGTTCTGTCTCCGCTGCCGGCCGAGGGACTGAACAGCCCGGCCGGCGCGGCGGCGTTCGCCGAGCGCCTGCGCTTTGCGCTGAGCGCCATGGAGCTTTCCTGGGGGCAGTTCGCTTTCGAGCGGTGCATTCTCATTCGGACCGACGCGCGGCCCGGCTCGGCGGGGACAAGGCATGCCTTGCCCCTGCAACCGAATGGCGACAAGCCTTGCGAAGGGCTAAACGAGCCTTCGCAAGGCGGCGCTGCGGATGGGCCGGCGGAAGAGGCGCATCTCAAGGCGGCATTGTCCGCCGCGACGGGGCTGGCGGTAGAGCCGCCGCCGGAGGAGACGGGGGGAGCGGCGTTTGCTGCCGCCTGGGGGATCGCCGCGCAGGCGGAGGACAAGGCGCATCTGGCCCCGAGCCTGCTTCAGGGAGAGTTCGCGCATCCGGCGCACGCGCTGCGCTACGAGCGGCGCGCGGCGGTTGCGCTGGGGATGGCGATCGGCATCGTGCTGCTGCTGGGCGTCTGGAGCGTGCGCCAGTTGATTGACGCGCACACCGCGGAGAGCGCCGGCCAGCGCCGCGAGATGGAACTCTACAGCCAGGTGGTTCCCACGGCAAAGGGAGCGCCCTCCCTGGACGCCATGAAGGGGACGCTTGCGCGGCTGGAAAAGCAGGGGGCGGGCGCCGGCGGCGACCACGGTTCCGCCGTCGGGAGCTGGATGGAACTGATCCGGCTTACGCCGCCGGATATCACGCTGGAGTCCATCGATATCAACACCAAGCGGATCGCGCTGCGCGCGCGCTGCAAGGAGCGCGGGCGGGCGTGGGAGCTTCAGAAGGTGCTGGGCAAGTCCGCCTTGCTGCTGCCGAGTCCGCCGAGCGAATTGCGCACCGCCGAGGGGGGCGTCACCACCTTCGCCATGGAGGTGCGATACAAATGAACTTGCGCCAATGGGCCCAGGACTCTCCGACGCTCGCCGCCCTCTCCGTGGGGCTGGCGGCGGCGCTGTTGCTGGAGGGGGCGCTGCTCGTGCAACTGGGCAAGGTGCGCGCGCTCGCGGTGCGGCATCAGCCGCGGCTGGTCGAGATGGAGCGGATCGCCGGAAAGGTCCAGGCGCTGCGCGGGCCGGCGGGCTCCGGCGGCCTGAAGTTCCTGGCCCCCAACAGCCGCTTCAACGCCGAGGCGGTGGACCGGGTGGCGCGGGAGCAGAAGGTGGTGGAACGCATCGCCTCCACCAGCGTCAAAGTGGAGAAGCATACGGACCAGACGCGCGAGCAGGTGGTCAGCCTCTCGATGAAGGGGGTGGCCACGACGCAACTGGTGAACTTCCTTCGCGCCGTGGAGGCGCTGGACCCGGCGGTGCGCACGCGCTTGCTGGTGATCACCCTCAACAGCGAAAAATCGTCCATGCTGGACGCCAAGGCAGAGATCAGCGCTTATGAATCGGCTGCAGCCCCGACGGAATGACCGAGCCATCGTGCTCATCATGACCATGCTCATCCTGGGCATCCTGGTGCTGCTGGGCTACGCCTTCAGTTACGGCGCGGGGGTGAACGCGGCGGCGGCGCGCAACAGCCGGGATGCGGCGCGGCTGGACGCGGGGGAGCAGTCGGCGCTGACGTGGGCTTGCGCGCTGCTTCGCAATGCCTCTTCGACCGCGCCGGATACGCTGAACGACGCATGGAACAGCCCCACGTTGCAGGTGACGGTGGGGGAGGACCTTTTCAACCTGCGCATCGTGGATGAGGACCGCAAGCTGAATGTGAACCGCGCGGCGCGCCGCCCCGCGGATGAGAGCCAGTTGGACCTGCGCGAGCCGCTGCGACGCCTCGTGGCCGCCGCCGGAGGCACCGACGACGATGCCGCGGCGCTGCGCGCCTGGGTGGACCCGGATACGGCGGGAACCGGCGACGCGACCGCCCCCAAGGTTCCGATCCCGGTGATCGGCGCGCTGGCGGCGATCCCCAATCTGGACCGCAGGCTGCTGACCGGCGGGGAGGAGTGCACCTCTCTTTACGAGTTGCTCTCGACGCACCCGCGGACGCTCAATATCAACACCGCCGCGGACCTGGTGCTCGACGCCCTCTGGGGCCCGCTGGGGGTCGGCCAGGCGGTGCGCGAGCGGCGCGCCAACCAGAGCTTCGCCAGTTCGAACGACGTGGAGGCGTTTTTCAAGACGCTCATGGCGCCCGAGGTGGCGGCGGTGTACGCGCCGCTGTTCGCGGTGCGCAGCAACTATTTCAGCGTGCGCGTCACCCCGGCCGCTGCGGGGGCGCACGGCGGCCTGAACGCCCTTGTCAGGCGCGGTGGAAGCGCCGTCGAACTGATCAGCGTTTCGTCGATTTCAAAGGAGGATAACCCGTGAAGCACCCCATCCGCATGCTCCTGATTCTGGGGCTGGCGGTCGCGCTCTGCGCGCCGCTGGGCGCGGCCCCCGCCGCGCTGGAGCCG
>CAIUPP010000090.1 GCA_903901045.1 uncultured Planctomycetota bacterium | reverse complement strand
CACCACAGGGTAATGCCGCTCTTCGAGGGCGCGCACACAATTCTGAATGGTCTCGCCGAGCGTTTCAACGAAGATCAGGCCGGCCAGCCCGTCGCCCAGCTTCGCAATATCCTCGACCGAGAGGATGGGTGTTGAAAGTGCATCGCTGAAACGTCGGGCCTCGGCATCATACCCGCCATAGGCCATCATCTTCGCGGGATACCCCAGTTCGAGGAGCCGGTCTGTCACGCCGCGAAGGATCGTCGCGCTCTCCGGCCAGGCCGTCAACTCGGGCGCACAATGAACAACGCCGACCTGGAGGCTGTCCTCTTGGCGGGAGCGCTCGACAACAACCGTTCCCCGCCCGGCTTCACGCGTCACAAGCCCCTCTTCAACGAGGCTGTTGATTGCCGAGCGCGCGGTCATGCGAGCCACCCGCATTTCCTCGGCCAGCATTCTTTCCGACGGCAGATGGCTGCCCGCGGGATAGATCCCCGACGCAATGCGATCCCTCAGCACGCGCCGCACCCACTCACGTGGCCGCAGATAACCCTGGTCAGAACCTGTCTGATCCACGAACCATCCAATCCTGTCATTATGACTTACTTATACCGCCCATCTACAGTTAGATTATATCACGCCACCTAGGGAAGTCAACCGGAACCAACTTGATTGTATAACATAGAATAATGCTTGACAAGCCTATTACGGCACGATATAATTCCGCAGCATGGAGTCGCTCTAGACCGCCGGTATATCTTCTTTTGCATGGGACTGCCGGTGAGCAAATGCCCCTCCCGCAGGATTGGTTGTGCCAGACGTTCACGTTGATCGAGATGCAAGCACCAGCGGAAACCTACACAAGCTTGGGTGGGACGGGCTTTCCGCAGGATCCACCCCTCTTCCTAAGAACATGTGTACCATGACGAGGAGTCTTGCGTCGGATTCTGATATGAACCCAGTTAGTGACACGCGGCTTCACGGTGGTCGTGGACCGCTGACAAGCGGAAACTTCCAGTTCACCTAAGAAGGAGTCGTCATGAAGGCGATGGTTTTCATCTTCGGCGTGCTGACGTTGGCCCTGGTATGCGCAGGCGTGTCGGCGCAGCCAGCCTTAACCGCCGCGACGCTGCCGTTGAAGGACGTGATCAAGGTGGGCGACCGGACGTTGGCGGTGTCGCAGTCGGAAGAGATTCAGCTGCCGCCATTGACTGGGCGACCGGGCGCCGTCCTCGTATTGCGGCTTCGAGCAGTGTCATACACGGAGCAGATGGCAGGCTCCAATTGGAACCTCGCACTCACTCTGAATGGTTTGCCGCTCGCCCGTTACACCGTAAGCGGACGCGAGCGCTTGCTCGGTCGTTCCCCCGCGTTTCACTTTGGCGGGTACACGCATTCCGATAGCAGCGTTGCCTGGCAGATATTCTCCGGGCCACAGATACATCTCATGCTGGCACCCGACATTTCGACAGGCGACAGCATGACGGATGACGGGCTGGGGGCCACGTTCGCATTGGATATTTCGGACGTGGCGCGCGGCGTGGACGGCAACACGCTGAAGATCATCAACTTGCGCAGGCCTCCCGGGGCCGGAGAGAAGGATTTGATTGTGCGTGACATCGAGATTGGCTGGTTGGATAAGGCCCTGCTACCCAAGGATCCTGACCGCATGCCGCAACGAACGGCCATGAAGGACGCCGTGTCGTTGGACGGATTGCGTCTGGCACAGGGCGCCGCAGGCGGGTTTTCGGTCGCTTCCTCGGACGGCGTGGAGCTTCTGGTGGAAACTGTGATCGGCATGAAACGCGACGCGGAGTCGGAACTGATTGCCTGCGACGCACTGAAGGAGGGGCAGAAGGCCAAGATCAGCGTGCTCCGGGAGGGCCCATGCGGCTATCGCATAACCGTCGTCTGGCCGGAAGTCTCCCTCGTCCGCACAATCGCCCTTGCGGACGGCCTTGTGTACTGGAAGGAAAGATGGACGAACACGGGCAAGACGATTCTCGGTGTGCCATTCCGGCACCGGCTGTTTCTTCGCGGGGAGAAGGCGCAGGGCTGGATTGCCGGCACAACGGACGCCGACGCTTTAGCAGGTGTTGCACAGAACCCCACCGTTTTTCTCCGGTCGAACAAGGCGGACGGAAAGGGTATGGGGGTGACACTGGAGAGCGACTGGCTGCGACTGCTGGCACGCCTGGGCTGGGACGGGGGCTTGGGGGAGGTTTACACGGAAGACCTGGCCCTTCCTCCGGGCGGCAGCATCGATTTTGCGTTGACTATCACGCCGGTGAAGGACGGGGGCGGGTATTGGAGTTTCATCAATAGTGTGAGGCGGCGATGGGGTGTAAACGGTGGCACCGCGGATCGTCCGATGTTCTGGAACTGGAGCGGAAAGGATCGCACGCCGGAGGGCCTGCAGAAGGACTTCGGCCACCTTGGCCCCGTCGCGTTCGTGGCATGGATCAATACCGATACCCCGGGTCACAATTGGGGGCGCTTGTCGTTCGATCAGGGGGCCCTTTTCAGCAAACAGTATCCAAAACTGCCACCAGATGCGCCGCGAACCCCGGGCAAGACTCCCGACCTGGATGTGGACGCCTTCCTGACTTTCGCGCACCGGGAGAAGTACTGGAAGGACTACGCGGACTATGTCGCGCTGGTCCAGCGGGTCCTCCCGAAAGCCCAAGTGCTGATGGCCTTCCATCCAGCGATTGAGGCTACGTATCTGCCGATGGCCTATCGCTGGCCTGATGCCGAAGACGTGATTCGGACCGCGACGGGCGCCCTGTTTGAGAGCGGCACCTACACCCGCGCCCTGATGGGAGACTGGGTCGAGAAGGATTGGGTGGCGCTCTACCACGTTCCGCGTCCCAGTTCAGCCCATCTGGAGATTCTGTTGCGGGATATGGGCCGTAGTATCGATGCCTGCGGTGGTGGCGGAATATATAACGATGAGTTCACCTGGGCGTATGGCACGCGAGGGTACAGCCGCTATGACTACAGCCGATGGGACGGCTACTCTGCAGACCTCGATGCTGACGGGAAGGTGGTTCAACTCAAGTCGGACAACGGCTTCACCACCGAGAGCGCCCAGCTTCAGACGGTCGAGAAGATTCGGCAACGAGGCAAGTTCTTCATGGGCAATGGGGCTCCTGCGCTACGGAGTGTGAATGACTTGCACGCAGAACACTTCGTGGAGGGAGGCAACGGCCCGGCGTCCTGGTCGCTGGCGCACCTTGTGAGCGTCCCGCTCGTTATGGGCAACTTCGGGGATTCGAGCCGCCGCAAGGGGGTGTTCGAGAACGTCAAAATGGTCTTGGAGGGTGGCTGCATCTATTCGCCCTATTCATGCAACCGGGTATTGGATGGATCGGACAATTTCGTCTCCAAGCTCTACCCGATTACCATTCGAGCGATCGGCCCCGGCGTCATCGAAGGCGAACAGCGGTTGATTACCACGCACTCCGGCAGTTTCAAGTGGCCCGGTCGAGATGCCACGGTGACGTTGTACGCCTACGACGAAAATGGCGACCTGATGAACCGCACGACCTTGACCAAGGTGAAGACCGACGCCGCCGGCATGCTCACAATCACGGTGCCACCGAACGGAATGGTGATTGCGGAACTATAAGCGTTCCGCCATGGCTTCGGACTGTGGGCGATGGCTGCAATGTAGCCCGAGGTCCCATGAAGTTTGCACTGTAGTGACGCAGAGTGTGCGGAGGCAATGGCTATTGGAGCTTCCTACCTACTTCGAGTAGAGCGGGGGGAGGCGGCATCGATCGGCCAAGTTCAGCGTTAAGCCCGGATTTCCCGGATGAGAATGGCTTTCGAGTAGAACGAACCGCCATGCATCTGGGAAATCCCGGATTATGTGTCGTAATTTCCAGTGAAAGAACGGCGGAGGCCACTGATGACGTCCCGTGAGCGCGTGCAGAAAGCCGTGAACTTCCAGCAGCCGGACCGCGTGCCCGTCGATCTGGGCGGAATGAAGGCGTCGAGCATCGCCGCGTCGGCGTACGCGCGGGTCCTGCGCAAGCTCGGGCTGCCCGGCCCGGTCAGGGTGAGCGACCCCCGTTTCATGATCGCCTGCGTGGATGAGCCGCTGCGGAAACGTTTCCATCTGGACGTCGCCCCGCTGGACTGGTCGATGGTCCCAAGCCAGCTCCGGCCCGAGAGCGAATGGGTCCCGAAGCGCCTGTTCGACGGGACGGAGGTCCTTTTGCCTCCCAAGACGGGCATCGCGGAAGACGCGGAAGGGAACTGGATTCTCCTCAAGCCCGACGGCTCCCCCACCAGTTTCCGCATACCGCGCAACGGCTTCTATTTCGACGACTGCGCCTTCAATGAGCCGGGGGGCATTGACCCGGCCAAGTTCCGGCCCGTAATGGACGTGCCGGACGAGGCGCTGAAACTCTTCGGCGACTACGCGAAGCGGATGCACGAGGAGACGGAGTACGCGCTCCTGGGCTGGGGGTTCGGCGTTTGCTTCCTGGGGATGAGCCTCATCACCGAGCGCTCGGACAACGTCACGCAGGGCAAGCCGAGCGAGTGGCTGATGATGCTGATGACCGAGAAAGAAACCTGCCACGAAATGATGGGCCGCTCGGTGGACGCGAGCATCTCCTGCCTCAAGCGCGTCCACCAGGCCGTGGGGGACCGCGCCTTCGGCTGGGGGATCGCCGCCGATGACAGCGGCACCCAGCGCCGTGAGTTCATCCGCCCCGAACTCTGGGGCGAGATGCTCCAGCCGCACTACAAGCGGCTCTGCGACTGGATCCACCAGAACACGAAGTGGAAGACGTTCCTGCATTCCTGCGGATCGGTCTACAACCTGGTCCCGCATTTCATCGAGGCGGGGGTGGACATCCTGAACCCGGTGCAGACTTCGGCGGAGAACATGGGGCCGGAGCGGCTGAAGAAGGAGTTCGGCGGGCGGATCGTTTTTTGGGGCGGCGGCTGCGACACCCAGAGCGTCCTGGGCAAGGCCATGCCCGCCGAGGTCCGCGAGCACGTGCGCGACCGCATTCGCATCTTCTCCCCCGGCGGCGGTTACGTCTTCAACCAGGTCCACAACATCCAGGCGAACGTCCCCGCGGAGAACATCATCGCCATGTTCGACGCCGCCCGGGAATTCGGCGCAGGGACCAGTAAATGAAGCTTCGCCTCGATTACGGCCGCAACGGCCTCACGGTGGAGTTGCCCGACGTGGAGCTTCGCGTCGCGCCCGGGCTGGTCGAGCCGCATTTCATGGCGGGTTTCTCCGTCAAGCCAAGGTGAGTGAGTACGAAACAACATAGATAGGGTATGACCTTGAAGGAACTTACGGCCACCGCGAAGTACTCCGTCGGCACTCTGACCTACACTAAGATGGGGCTGGTGGCGCTCTTCTCCTGGCTCCTCTGGGGCGACTTCTGTTTTCAGCTGATGGAAACAGTCATGCCGACCTTGCTGCCGTTGACGCTGCATCGGGCGGCAGCGTCCGGCCAGGCGATTGGGATCATCATGACCACGATCCCCAATATCATGAACGCCATTCTCTGTCCGATCATCAGCTACAAGAGCGACCGGTACCGCAGCAAGTGGGGACGCCGGATTCCGTTCCTCCTCTGGCCGACTCCTTGCATCGCGATCTTGCTGATTGTGACCGGGCACTCTACATCCATCGGCACATGGCTTCACGGCCTGATTGAGTCCAACCTGCACTTGTCCGGCTTGTCGCCGGCACTGGTGATTCTGGGCGTCACCAGTTTCTGCATGGTCGGTTTCCAGTTCTTCAACATGTTCGTCGGTTCCGTTTACTACTACTTGTTTGCGGACGTGGTGCCGGAGCACTTCATGGGGCGGTTCATGGCTGCCTTTCGCCTGGTCTCGTTTGGGGCCGCGCTGGTCTGGAATTACTACCTCATCGGTCTGGCGGATGCGCACATGGCCGCGCTCTTTGTCGGGATCGGCATCGTCTATTTTGTGGGTTTCACGCTGATGTGCATGCGCGTAAAGGAAGGCAAATACCCGCCGCCCCCACCACCGGGGCACGGAGGGGGCATGGTCGGCTCCTCTCTGACCTACTTCCACGAGTGCTTCCGAAACCGGTACTACATCTGGTTTTTCGTGGGCACGACGCTGATCGAGTTGGCGGTCTGCGCAAGACCCTTTTCGATCATCTTCTACAACGACACACTGAAGATACCCCTCGAAACGTTCGGCAAGGTCATGTTCTGGAGCAGCGCCGCCTCGATGCTCCTGACGCTCCCCGCCGGCTTTCTCTCCGACCGGTGGCATCCGTTGCGACTGGTCATTCTCGGCTCGGCAGGGACGGCGGTCGTGACAATCCTGAGTTTCTTCTTCGTCAATGACGCGAGGAGCATGTTGATCTTTCAGCTCGCGGCTGTGCCGCCCAGCGTATTGTACATGGTGGCGGTCCTCCCCATGTATGCCGCGCTGCTTCCAAAGGAACGTTACGGGCAGATGTGCTCCGCGCAAGCCATGCTGCGTTCCGTGGCGATGATCTTCGGCGGCTTTGCAGCAGGGCTTCTCATGGATTTGACGGGCAGCTATCGCTATTTCTTCGTATGGACGGCGGCCTGCATTGCCGTTTCATTGATCCCCCTGTTCTTGGTTTACATCGGCTGGAAGCGCTATGGCGGAGCGGAGAACTATGTTCCCCCCTCGGTCGATATCGCGCGGGGTGGGGCAGCCGTAGCATCTGAGAATGTCGTTGGCAAAAGTAGCTGAGAAGATACACGGGGAGGACCCTTGGCCAACCCCAAAGAGCGCATCAATCATACTGTGTTCACGTTTGGCGACAAGGAGAAACTGAAGTGGCGACGAAATCAAAGCTGGCATTGCTGGGTGGGCCAAAGGCCGTAACATCCGACGCCGGTGGCGTGTTCAAGTGGCCTATCATCACGAAAGAGGATGAGGATGCCGTGTTGGAAGTTCTCCGTCGCGGCGGGATGTCGGACCTCGACGTGACTATGCAGTTTGAAAAAGAGTTCGCGGTATGGCAAGGCATGAAGCATGTGTTGGGATTCATCAACGGCACAGCGGCTCTTCAGGGCGCCATGTTCGGGTGCAAACTCGGCGTGGGCGACGAAATCATTAGCCCCAGCGTCACGTACTGGGCCACAGCGCTCCCCTGTTTTGCGCTCGGAGCAACCGTAGTCTTTGCCGAAGTGGATCCGACGACGCTGTGTCTGGACCCGAAAGACATTGAACACCGAATCACCCCGCGCACCAAGGCCATCGTGGTGGTCCACTATCTGGGCCACCCGGCGGACATGGATCCCATCATGGCCATTGCCCGGAAGCACCGCCTGAAGGTCATTGAGGATGTCTCACACGCGCAGGGTGGGCTCTACAAGGGCCGCAAGGTGGGGACCTTCGGCGACGTGGCGGCGATGTCGCTGATGAGCGGCAAGTCGTTGGCGATAGGCGAGGCAGGCATTCTGGCGACGAATGATCTGGAAATCTACGAGCGCGCCGTCGCCTTGGGCCATTACGAGCGGTTCGGGGAAGAAATTACAACCGAGTCGCTCAAGCCATTCGTCGGTATCCCAATGGGCTATAAGTGGCGCATGCACCAACTGAGTTCTGCGGTAGGCCGCGTTCAATTGAAGTACTATGATGTCCGCTGCAAAGAAATCCGCAAGAGCATGAACTACTTCTGGGACCTGATGGAGGGAGTTCCCGGGCTGCGAGCTCATCGGACACCGCCCGGCTCCAATAGTAACATGGGCGGCTGGTACGCCCCGCACGGCCTTTATCGACCGGAAGAACTCGGCGGCTTGTCCGTCACGCGTTTCGCGCAAGCCGTCAGCGAGGAAGGCAGCATGTGTTCAGCGGGCGTTAATGCCCCTCTGCACCTCCATGCCATCTTCAATACCTGCGACATCTACGGCCACGGCAAGCCGACGCGGATCGCCCATTCAGATCGCGACCTGCGTCAGCCGCGCGGGAGCCTGCCGTTGAGCGAGAGCATTTGCTCACGGACATATGCCATTCCGTGGTTCAAGAAGTACCGCCCGGAAATCATTCAGGAGCACGCGAATGCCTTCCGCAAGGCCGCGGAGAACTACAAGGAATTGCTGGCGGAAGATCCTGGCAACCCGCCGACTTTGGGGGGCTGGCATTTCTTCACGCATCGGTGAGATGGCAGCAACCGACGGACCAGAACGAAGGGAGAACACTGGCGTGACAACGCCCATCATCATGCACGTGAATTACTGCGAACAGGGACAGGACCTCTCAGATATCTGCCGGAAGGCAGTCGCCTGGGGATTCGACGGGGTGGAGTTCCGACAAAGGCGCTTCACCGTGGAGGAAAAGACGGAAGACTATCTGAGTGCGTTGGAATGCGCCGTCAGAGAATCCGGCCTGAAACAGGTAATCTTCGGGTACCCGTGCCTTGACATGAACCTGAGAGATGCCAAGGCGCGCCAAGAGCAGGCCAGTAACGCGATTGGCTTCTATCGCCACGTGGCGGAACGCTTCCCAGTCACCGTCGTCAACGCGTTTGCCAGTCTGGTCCAGAACCTCGATCCGAAGGTGCCCGGCCATGACTACGGCAAGCAGGGGTCATTCATTGCCACGGAGGAGCAGTGGAAGTGGGCGGTGGAAGGATTCCAGGCTCTGGCCGACGGGTGCCGGGACACGCACCTCAAGTTCGCCTTCGAGACGCACATGCTCTACCTACACGATACGGTGGCGGCGACCCTGAAGTTGGTCGAGCGCATTGACCGACCCAACGTCGGGGTGAACCTGGACTATGGGAACATCGTGTACTTCCCCGGCCATCCCGCCATAAAGGAGACCATCAGCCAGATCGGGAAGCGGCTGTACTACGTGCATCTGAAGAACTCCATCCAGCTCTTCGACGGAGAACGTATACCCACCGCCCTGTCGGAAGGGGCAATCAACCACCGCGAATACATCTCGACCCTTCTGGAAAGCGGCTTTGACGGGCCAGTCTGCGTGGAGGCGCCGCGCTCGGGCGACCGCGAATGGTATGCGCAGCAGGACATCACCTATATCAAGTCGGTTATCGCCGACTGCAAGAAGGTGCGGCCGGCACAGAGACGGGCGGATTCACAGCCTACTCGTTAGTAGTTTCGCGTCGGAGACGAGAGTTTAGTGGCAGACTCCCGAGCGCTGTCAGCCCCGATCATATACTCCCGCTCGCGGCGTCCCCCTGCTATTCGGCGAGCAGACGTTTGATGGCATTCTTCAGCACTCGTTCGCAACGGCCGGCGAAGGCCCACGTCTGCTCGTAGCCGCCGCGATCTGTGAATGCCTCGTCGGTGCAAATATAGCCCATGGCGCCATCGCCGTAGCCCGCCACGGCCAGGAACCGATCGGCGGCGACGCGCTGGGCCCAGAGTTGGTACTCCACGAACGGCTCTCCGGGCAAATGGACGGTGCGCACCGGCCCCAGAGACAGGCAGCTCAACTCAAAGGGTCGCCGCGACCGGACACGCTCCGCATACCCCAGGGCCCACGCCGCGCGAACGCGTTCACCAACTGAGCGCGCGGGATCAAGCAGCGTCTGCTGGAGCGGTTCCGCGGCGTCCGCCGCCGCGGTCGAATACGGAAAGCGCACGCGAACGACCTTCCATGCCATCTCACCCGCAGGTTCCCGCTTAATCGCCTTGGTCGCGCGCGCCATCCCATCGTACAAGCGCTGCGCCAGTTCGGCACGGCATTCCGGACTGCCGTTATTGTATTTACCCATGGTCACGTTGCCGCTGCAGCCGGTAAAGTATATCTGAGGTACACCCGTCTCCTGTTCGAGCCGCGCACGCGCCAGCCCCGGCACGTCGCAGGTCACATGCCCGTCGCCGTAAAAGCTCTGCGGGTGCGTGGCGTAGTAATGGAGTTGGGCGATCATGCGGTCTCCCGCATGGAAGGCGACCGTGCGCACGAATCCGTCAATCAACCCCTCCGGGGCCATGAATTCGTCGAGGGCCTCGGTGCAACTGTACCGTGGCATGATGTTGCCGTCTGGCGTCCGGATGCGGCGCGACGAGGCCACCCGGTCCACCGCCGCCCAGCCGTGTCCGATGTGCGTAACCGGCTCCAGGCGAGCGACCGCCTCGCTCACCGCAGCGGCCGTCTTGCGTGTGACGGTCTCAAAGTACTCCGCTGTACCGCAGCAAAGCGCATCAGGAGCCGTGGCGAGGCGGGTCAGGTCTGGGTTGATGCCCGGCACGGTGTGCAGGTGCAGCGACTGGGCGGCCACGCGCGCTGGCGTGGTGCGGGCCGCACGCGCCAGGCGTTTACGGAACTGCCAGTCGGCGTCATTCGCGAGACTGCACAGATCCAGGGCGCACAGGACTACCGTCGTTTCCCCCTGCCGAAGCACCACGCCTTTGGCCGCAAGCGGGTGCTCGATAAGGATGGCTGTCACCTTCTGTAACGCATAACAGAGGGGTTCCCCGATGGGCGGGGTGATGTCGGCGGAGAACGCGGCGGCATACAAAGGCTTCAGAAGTTGCGGGTTGGCAGGGTTAGCAGCTGCGCTCATGGCGTTCTCCTCAACCGAGCTTTTCCAGATGATGAATGACTTGCGACCATCATGGACCTGCTTGCCAAGACTCCAGTATATAGTTCTTTGGGTCAGACGGTAAACTGTTCACGACCGCGCATGAAGCACAGAGTCCGACGGTGAAGGCGGAACGCCCTGTCCGTCAACGGCGGTGCTCTGCGTGGCTCGCCAAGTCCCCAGCATTGAAAATCTCACCCTTAAGGCGCAGGTAGAGCTTGTAGTTCTCCAGCGTTACGTCCGCCGGGCAGCGATGGTCTACGTGAGGGATGAAACCACCCTCATCCACTACGGGCTTCAGTCGCAGGAGTTCTTTCTCGATTGCGCGACCACCCTTGATGAGCGGCATTTTGTCCACACCGCCGTGAAGGAGCACGCGGCGGCCATACTTCTGGCGGATCGCCACCGGGTCGCTGCCACCGGCTACCTCCAGCGGAAACATGCAGTTGATACCGCCGGCCAGGAACTGATCGACAATGGGGAGGATATTCCCGTCGCAGTCGGTCATAATCACGTCAATGCCGTGTCGACGCAGCAGGGCGGTGATGCGCTGATAGCGCGGCACGACGTAGCGCTCGAACATGGCCGGACTGACAATGGGGCCGTTCTTGAAGCAGATGTCCTCCCAGCCGCCAGCCGCGTCGAACGGCATTTGGGGCAGGAGTTTCTCGAGAACGGCGCACGAGACGCGGCACAGCGTCTCGGTCATGTCCTCGAACATCTCGGGATCATCGTATGCCAGGACCGCGATGTTCTCAAAGCCCATCCAGTTGCGCGGTACACCGAGCATACTGCCGAAGTCTACGTACCGCAGCATATCGCAGCGACGGTACTCATCGAGAAGCTCTGGCCAGTCGGCAGGAAAGCGCGCGGGGTCGTCGGGATCGAGCCGCTGCTTGAGAGCGGCCCAAGTCGCCCGGTCTTTCACAGCATATTCAAGGTAGTGCGGGATCGTGCGTACGCCCGTGCGCACCTCCTTGACAAGTGCTCCGTCGTTGGTGCGACGGATCGCGTAATCGCCAATTTCCTCGATGGTCTCGTCCACGAATGGCGGCACGACACCTACGTTGATCGGGGGGCAGACCCAGCGCTCGATCCCGAAATAGGCATACGCATCCAGCTCGGTGTTCACGGAAGCCGGCAGCCCCTGTGTATGCCATACTGGAAGTGTCTCATCCCAATAGCCGAACTCGACGTTAGGAATGCGGTCCACCGCCTCGAAGTGCATGGCACGGCGGAAACGTTCACGCAGGCTCAGGGGTGTCCGATGGGCGGGCAACTCTTTCCAAGCTAGTGCGCACGGAATGGGCATGGGGCGTTCCTCAACTTTGAGTGAATCAGAATTTCCCGGATGACCGACGGTTCGCAACTAATGTGAGGTCGGCTTGTATAAGCCTCAGGGCGCAACCCGGCGTGCAACCCGAGTTGCGCCCATATTGGCCGGCAACGTCATATCATCTCTGTAGCAGAAATATACCGCTAGTTTGCGTCCACGTCCACGCCTGCGGCGGCATCAAGCTGATGCCAGACAACGATAGAGCCATTGCTCATGTAGTTGGGGCCGTTCCACCAGCCGCTCACGTCAGCCTGAACAAGGTCCATGTCACTCAACTGGTTGGCCGCAATCGAGAACATGTCATAAGCGGGCGCGATGCTGCCGACAGGGTCGTAGGGATATTTCATACTCCACCACATGATCCGCTGCTGCGGGTCGCCGTACCACTTCGCACTCCAATCCCCGTACAGCACGTTGTACCCGTCCCTGTGGCCGCCATAGCCTTCACCAGGGTCAATCGAATTGTGGGGGAATAGACTCGACCCGGAGCCGCCCGCGTTGTGCCAGTTGCTGCGTCCCCAGCAGTCACTTGCGATGGCCCGCCCGCCAAGCATCTTTTGGGTCTTGAAGATCGGCTCCCCAGCTACCACATACCGACCAGGCTTTATGTAGCGAACGCGCTCTGCGTTCCCCACTACGTTAGTGTCGTCACCATCCCACCAGCCGTAGCGAGCCTGTCCCGCCATGACGGTCGGGACGTCACGATAGAAATAGTGACTCAGGATGACACGATTGGGACTCAGAGAGGCCGAGAATTCAGAGGTGGCATGCTGGCCAAACGGCCAAAGCCATGACCAATCGCCGTACATTACCGCCTTCTTGTCGAATCCGCCAGCACGGGCCAGGTCCGCCGCGTCGTCCGCCACGAATCCTCCCGATAGAGCGTCTGACCCCCCAAGCTCGGCTTTGGCCCAGTCAGCAGACCTCGCCGGCATATCCGTGGAAGAGGGGCAGAAGTAACTCCGCGCATCGCCGATGTAGCCGGTAGCCAGCAGATAGCCCAAACCAATCGGAGCGAAGTTCAATCGCCCCTTCGTAGCAGAGACGGCGGAATAGTAGTTGGCCTTCTGCACGCCGACAAAAATGTTGCGAAAGAGAGCTGGCGGTTGATAGTTGTACATCGTTGAATACGCTGAGTAGTAAGAGAGCGGCCACGTAACAATCGTGTTGCTGCCCGCAGGCAGCGACGGATCCGTTACAACCCCATCATTTGCCCAACTGTCAATCACATTGCTTTCCGTATGATTCTGGGAGGAAGCGTAAGTCTCTCCTGCCGTCCAAGTGGGAGCCCCGCCTTGCGGGTTGCAGGGCAGATACCCGTTGTAGTCGCCACAGTAGCTTTCAAGACCTCTGGCAAACTGAGTCAGGTTGTTCAAACAGGCGGTTCGGCGCGCCTTTTCACGAGCGGCCGCCAACGCCGGAAGCAGCATTCCGGCCAAAATAGCAATGATCGCAATCACGACGAGTAACTCGATCAAAGTGAACGCCCGGCACAGCCTCCCCAACAAATCCCTTCCCATGACCCTGCCTCCAAGATATACCAGCGGACTAGCCTAACGCCATCGCGACTGATTCTATCCTGCGAAGGTCGCATTGTCAAGCCATATTCCGCAGATATTTTTAACTCGTCGCCAGGTGGCTGCAGGTTGTGGTATCCTCACGCTCAATCTCGCTATTTCGGCCATACTTAGGGGTACTCCGCCGGATCTAAGCCAGCTTGATGCGCCGTAATTGAGTGTCCATGCCCAGTTGACTTCCCCAAGTAGCATGATATAATGTGGCTGGGTACGTATGGTCTAACACTGGTATAATCGTGGATTTTCTATGAATCAGGCGAGTTCTGATAAGGCGTATTTGCGGCCACAAGAGTGGGTACAGCGCGTGCTGAGAGACCGCATTGCGTCGAGGATGTATCCCCCGGGCAGCCATCTGCCCTCAGAAAGAGTGTTGGCCGAGGAAATGCGGGTGGCTCGCATGACCGCACGCTCGGCAATCAATAGCCTCGTTGAAGAGGGACTTGTGACGCGTGAAGCCGGGCGGGGAACGGTCGTCGTCGAGCGCTCCCGCCAAGAGGGCAGCCTCCAAGTTGGCGTGGTTCATTGTGCGCCCGAGTTGACGACTTGGCCGGAGAGCGCGACGATCCTTCGCGGCGTGACGGATCGTCTCCTCGAACTGGGATATCCGATGAAGACGTTGGCGCGTGGCTGGTACGACACTGAAACCCGACGTTTCAACGATGCGCTTTCAACACCCATCCTCTCGGTCGAGGATATTGCGAAGCTGGGCGACGGGCTGGCCGGCCTGATCTTCGTTGAAACGCTCGGCGAGACCATTCAGAATTGTGTGCGCGCCCTCGAAGAGCGGCATTACCCTGTGGTGGTGGCCAATCTCGAAGACGACCTTGCCGTCTCAGCCACATGGGTGGACCACGCTTCCTACATCCGGCAGGCCGTGGAAGTTCTGGCGTCGTTGGGGCACCGGCGCATCGCCTATGTGGGTCAGGACAGCCCGCTGATCTACTATCCGCGTTTGCTGAGAGCGTACGAGGAGGCGATGGCCAGTCACGGACTTCCGACCGACAAGTCGCTACTGGCTTTGACCGAGACCAACAGCGGCGCGGCCGCGTATCGCGCCGTAAGGGCCATGCTGGTTGCGCCGAATCCGCCGACGGCTATCGTGTCGGCGCGCGACCTTTATGCGGAAGGGGCCTGTCACGCCGTGGAGGACATCGGCGCGGAGGTCGGGCGCGACATCTCGGTGTTCGGGTTCGACAACATCTCGTGGCAGAGCCGGGAGCCGTACGTCACGACCTTTCAGGAACCGTGCTATGAGATGGGCACGGTGGCGGCCGAGATGCTGATCGAGCGGATCACCCACGGATGGCGTCCTGTGGAGAAGCGCGAGATCAAGGCGAAGCTCATTATGCGCCGGAGCGTCGGTCCCGCGCCCAAATCTGCGCTCGATCTGGCGGGCGCTT
>CAIUPP010000089.1 GCA_903901045.1 uncultured Planctomycetota bacterium | reverse complement strand
GCGACTTGCCCCCACGACTCGCTTCGCTCGCCGTGGGCTAAAGTCCGACGGCCGCTTCGTGGCCTGACAATCGGAACAGGACTGTTTCAACTGAGCAAGATCATTTTCATTCTGTCGCCGGTGGAAGCGTTCGAGAATATCCTGCCCGCTCTTTCCCTTCTCAACGGCTCGCCCGCCAATGCAAAGATCGCAGTTGAACTCTCTCGTCAGCAATTGTTGCGCAAACATCTTGCTGTTTGTAACTAAGAAGGAAACCCAGGCAGTAGGCACTAGTATGCAGGCCTGCATCGGTAAGTCGCAACTATATTGCTCTACGCTGGATACTCGCCATACTTTACTATTTTCATCGAGTACTATTCTTGAATATGCAAACTGCCATTGAAGATTCTGTAATATTCTGCTACACTCCATGCCAGCATTGCGTGCAAGTCTTTGCCGTATCGGAGAATTGAATGTCGCAACAAGAGAAACCTCTGGTTCTGTTGGTATCGGAGGACGGTGGGGAGTTGAAGTCCCTCGGCAGTGTCCTGGTCGCTGATGGGTATCGCCTCGAACAGGCCGGCTCCTCGTCGGAAGCCTGTACGCTTTTCAGAGAACATGCGCACTCCTTTGCCCTGGTGGACCTGCGCGACCCGGCGGAAGCGCTGAAGGCCATTGAGGCGCTGCGGGCTGCGGACAAGAGCCTGCCGATGGTCGCCCTCGCGGAGCGCGCGCAGACAAAAGATGTCGCCCGCGCCATCGAGAAGGGGGCGAACGACTGGGTCCCCAAGCCGGCCGATGCGGAAAAGCTGCTGCCCCTGGTGCGTTCCCTCATCTCCCGACGCGCCGAACTCGGCAAGCCGGTCTCCCTGGAAGGGGGGCTGCGCGAAGAGCCGAACTTCCGGAAGATCGTCGGCTCATCCGAGAAAATCCGCAACGTTTTCGAGAGCATCAAGATCGTCACCGGCAGCGACGTCCCCGTCCTCATCCAGGGGGAGACCGGCACCGGCAAAGAGCTCGTCGCCATGGCCGTCCATTATCGCGGACCGCGCCGGGGCCATCCGTTCTTCCCTGTCAACTGCGCCGCGATACCGGAAACATTGCTCGAAAGCGAGCTCTTTGGCCACGAGCGCGGCGCTTTTACCGGCGCGGTTGAACGCCGCAAGGGGAAGTTCGAAATGGCCGACGGCGGCACGCTCTTCCTCGACGAAATCGCCGAAATGCCCCCGGCCACCCAGGCCAAGATCCTGCGCGTCATCGAGGACCACTCCTTCCGGCGCGTCGGCGGCAACGACCTGATTCACGTGGACGTGCGCATCGTCTCCGCCAGCAACAAGGATGTGAAGAAGGAAGTGGAAGCCGGGCGCTTCAGGGAAGATCTGTATTACCGGCTGAGCGTCTTCCCCATCTATCTCCCCGCCCTGCGCGAGCGCAGGAACGACATCGTGGAACTCGCCACCTATTTCCTCCAGAAGGCCGCCACCGAGACGGGCACCTCTCCTAAGACCCTCTCCGAAGCCGCCATTAAAGCGATGCTCGAACACCCCTGGCCGGGGAATGTGCGTGAATTGCAGAACACCCTCAAGCGCGCCGCGCTTCTGGCCGCCGAAGGGGCCATCGAACCCTCGCACCTCGGCCTCTGGCAGGCGCAGGCGCCCGCCGTCGGCAGCCCCGCCGCCATGGAGCAGGAAGTGGGGCGTCTGCTCACCGACCTGCAGAAGGGGCAGATCGTCCCCCTGAGCAAAGTTGAGGAAGTCCTCATTCGGCAGGCCTTGAACATCACCGAGGGCAACATCACTGAGGCGGCTAACCGGCTCGGCGTATCCCGCTCCACAATCTATCGCAAGCTTCAGGAATACGGGATTAGCTGCTGACAGCAGGCCCGACGAATCGCATTGTATCGGCGCAAAGTGCGAACGCTGTTCCAATATCGTACAGTACTGTGGTATACGCGAAGCAGCATTGCCATGCATCCGGAGGCCGATTTGGCCACGTCTCCGCAGCGCTGATCCGTTGAGCGGGAGGCAGCCGTGCATAAGTGCTTTATGCGCAAGGCGTTGAGGCCGCATGACGCCCCGATGTTGCAACTCCACAGCATCGTCGCATACCCACGAGTCCAGCCGCTCGGCACATCCTTTGCATTAGTCGGTCTGGACTCCCATTCCTGCGATGAACGAAGCATGCCCGCGGTGGGCTAGAAAGCGAATGAGGAGGCAATCGATGGCGACTGAACTCTCAGGTGGTGAGACGGGAACTGAACGTCCCTTTGGCATTAAGCGGACGCGCTACTGGGTGCTGCCGAAGCTGCAGGGACGCGTCATCGCCTGGGTGGTATTGGGCTCAGCCGTGGTCGGCACCACCATCGCGTGGGCGATCCTGCTCGTGCTCTGGTCCTCCCTGGGAGGGCAATTGGAGTTCCGCGGCGGCGCGCTCGATGCCGACGCGCTCTTCAAGGAAGCGATGATCCGCGTCTTCGCGACCACCGGTTTGCTCGTGCTGGTATTTGCGCTGGTCTCCCTGGTCAGCGGGTTGGTGCTTTCGCATCGCGTCGCCGGCCCGCTGCATCGCATCAGTCTGGTCGGCGCGTTGTTCGCGCAAGGGCAGTACCGCGAGCGCGTGAAACTGCGCCGCAACGACTACTTGCAGGAGTTCGCCACCAAGTTCAACGGCGTGCTCGACCAGGTGGAAGGCCGCATGCGCGAACACCAATCGCTGCTGTCCGGGACGTACGCGCGGCTGACCGAGCTACAACTCGCCTGCGCGTCGGGCTCGATGAGTTCGGAGGAGATGGAAAAGCGGCTCCTGGAGATCATGAAAGTGATTCGCCAGGCGCGGCTGAACGAATTGGTTGAGGACACTCCCGGCTCGTAAACGCCGCGAGCGGCTCGAAGGATGCAGGACCGGAAATGAACGCAGAACTCAACGGGAAGGCGACCGGCTGGGCGGCCTGGCAGAGGCGAGCGCCTCTGTACGGCCTCGCCATCGGCATCCTTGCCCTGCTGATCTACTGGCCCGGCGTCCTGTGCATCCTCCCCGGCTGCGAATCGTTCCGCGATATCAAGCCGTTGCGCCTCGTCGACCTGCGCCTGGGCGACCTCATCCATCGCAGCTTCACCCCCGCCTCTCGCGCCGAGCGGCGCAGCATCTGCGTCGTCGGGATCACCGAGAACGACGTAGTGAAGCAGCCGCTCCCCTGGGCGGCCAAAGCCAATGCCGACCTCCTCCGCATCCTCCATGACGGCGGCGCGAAGGTCATCGCCTTCGACTTCCCCCTCACCGAGGAGCGCAAGGAAGACTCGGCCCTCCTTTCCGCGGAAATCCGTCGCTCCAACAACGTCATCCTTGCCCGTTGCGGCAACATTCCCGACCCGAGCATGGGCGCCGCGCCGCTGATCATCGAAACGCTCGCCCGCGCCGGCGAAACCCCCGAATCGCAGCCGCACTTCTCCAACGGCGCCTTCCGGGTCGACATGCTGCCCGTCGCCCGCTCCTTCTACGATGCCGCGCGCGCGGACGGGCACATCAACTACCTGTACGACAGCGACCTCCGCGTGCGCCGCGTCCCCGTGGCGTTGGGCGGCGCGGACGCGCAGAATTACTATCTCCCCCTCGCGGTCGTCGCCGCGATCATCGCCGAAGGATTCGATCCGGCCGATGTGCGCCTGGAGCCCAAAGCCCTCTGCTATGGCGACGTTCGCATTCCCATGGACGCCTCCGGCTGCATCCCCGTCAGCTTCGTCCCGTGGGGGCGGCTCCTGGAGCCGGGCCGCGGCGAACCCTCGCGCGCCGGCTCGAATGCCGACCTCTCCCCCCGGCCGGCCGTCCGATTCTTCTCCTACGGCGACGTGATCGCCGGCCGCGCCCCGCGCGAGGCCTTCAAGGACGCCATCGTCCTGATCGGCCAGTGCGCCATGCGCGACCGCGACGACCTGCACCTCACCCCCGAAGGCCCGGAGTATGGCGTTCAGATTCAGGCCACCCTCCTGGATGCCGTGCTGAACCGCCGCTTCATCGCCCCGGTCTCCAACGCATCGACCGTCTTCTCCATGCTCCTGCTCTCCATCCTCGTCGGCGCGGTCTGCTTCGCCGTTCGGTTCAGGGTCAGCAGCTATGCCACCGTCGCCTGCGGCTTCCTGCTCTTCGCGCTCGGCGCAGGGCTCATCGTGGCCGCCCTCGCGCTCCTGAGCCGGCATGGCGTCGTGGCGGACGCCTCCCCGTTCCTTCTGGTCATCGGGCTCAACCTCACCGCAGGGATGGCCGTCAACGCCGCGCGCAGCACCCGCGACGCGAATCGCCGCGACATGGAAATGGACCTCCTGCTCATCGCCGGACGCCGCCAGGTGAACGAAGTCCCGGACCAGGACACGCCGCACGCCTCCGCCATTCCCGGCGCGTCCCAGATGGCGATCTCCGCCTCCCTCTCCCTGCGCAGCCCGGAAATCGTGGCGGAAACTTTCTGCCAGGGCATTCCCTGCCAGGGCTGCGTGCTGTTCAGCATCCCCGAGGGGAACACCCTCAGCTTCGACCGCGCCGTCTACCACGCCTTCAGCCCCGCCTTCCCGCGCGCCGAAGTCGAGCGCATCGCCGTGCGCTTCGCCTGGGAAACCCTCAAGCAGAGCCGCCCGATCATCCACTCCCGGCATCAGCGCAACTGGATGTTCCAGGAGATGAATCCGATGTTCCTGAACCTGCTGGGGGTGCCCATCATCGCGCGCGGCCAGCCCCTGGCCGTGGCGGTCCTCTTCAACAAGCGCGCCACCCCCGCCTCGCCCGAGCGCGAATTCACCGAAGACCACCTGCGCCTCGTCAGCGCCTTGCGCTACCAGGCCGCCGCGCTGCTCGAAAACGCCCGCCGCTACCAGTTGGAATACGCCATGTTCGACGGCTTCGCGCGCTCGCTGGCCAAGGCGGTCGACTTCCGGGATAACTACACGCGCGGCCATTCCGAGCGCGTCGCCGAGCTTTCCGCCGGCCTCGCGCGCGAACTGGGGTTGTCCGAGGGAGAAGTGGAGATCGTCCAGCGCGCCGCCACGCTGCACGACCTCGGGAAGATCGGCGTCAACGACATGGTCCTGCGCAAGCCGGGCCGCCTCTCCGACCCGGAGTTCTCCATGATCCGCGCCCACGCCGCCAACGGCTTCGAAATCCTCAAAGCCGCCCCATCCTTCGAGGCGCTCCTGCCGGGCATCCGCCACCACCATGAGCGCTACGACGGCGCAGGCTACCCCGACGGCCTCGCCGGCAACGCCATCCCCCTGATCGCCCGCATCATCGCGGCCGCCGACGCCTACGACGCCATGACCAGCAACCGCCCGTACCGCAAAGCGCTGGCCGAAGCCAAGGCCCGCGAAGAGCTCCGCGCCGGCTCCGGCACCCAGTTCGATCCGCAGGTGGTCGAGGCGCTCCTGAGCTACTTGAACAAGCGCGGCATGGACGAATCCTCCGAGGTCACTCAGACCGCCCAGGTCTTCGCCATGCTCGAAGCCGACGCCGCCGCGCTCAATCCGCCCACCGAGGAGCAGTCCGCTATCGTCCCGCCACCACGCTGACCATCCGGCCCGGGACGACCACCACCTTCTTGATCTCCCGCGCCCCCAGGTACGCTTTTACGTGCTCGTCCGCCAGCGCCGTCCGCTCGATCTCCTCGCGCGTCGCCTCCGGCGACACGCGGATGCGCGCGCGCAGTTTCCCATCCACCTGCACCGGCATCTCGATCTCCTCCGTCCGCACCTTCGCCGGGTCGAACGCCGGCCAGGCCTCGCCCGCCACCGGGCTCGCGTGGCCCAGCCGCTGCCAGAGCTCCTCCGCCAGGTGCGGCGCGAACGGCGACAGCAGCCTCAGGAAAATCTCCCAGTGCTCCCGGCGGATGCGCTCCTCCTCCCCGAAGCGGTTCGTCAGCGTCATCAGCGAGGCGATGGCGGTATTGAACTTCATCGACTCCACGCGTTCCCCCACCTGCTGGATCGTCTGATGCAGCAGCCGCACCGTCGCCTCCTCCGCCGGCGCATCCGCGGAGACCTTCTCATGCAGCTCGCAGAGCCGGTTCAGGAAGCGCGACATCCCCACCAGTCCGCTGGTCACCCAGGGGATCGGCTGGTCGAACGCCCCCATGAACATCTCGTACAGCCGGAAGGAGTCCGCCCCGAACTTCTCCACCATCTCATCCGGGTTCACCACGTTCCCGCGCGACTTGGACATCTTCTCCCCGTTCTCGCCGAGAATCAGCCCGTGCGACGTGCGCTTTTTGTACGGCTCCGAACTGGGGACCACGCCGATGTCGTAAAGGAACTTGTGCCAGAAACGGGAGTAGAGCAGATGCAGCGTCGTATGCTCCATCCCGCCGTTGTACCAGTCCACCGGCGTCCAGTAATCGAGCGCCTCGCGGCTGGCCATGGCCTTATCGTTCTTCGGATCGCAATACCGCAGGAAATACCAGGAGGAGCCGGCCCACTGCGGCATCGTATCCGTCTCGCGCTTCGCCGGGCCGCCGCACTTCGGGCAGGTCGTTTGGACCCAGTCCTGGATCAGCGACAGCGGCGACTCTCCCGTGGCGCTCGCCTGGTACTTCTCCACCTTCGGCAGCGTCAGCGGCAGCGCGCTCTCCGGCAGCGGCACCCAGCCGCACGCCGGGCACTCCACCATCGGGATCGGCTCGCCCCAGTACCGCTGGCGCGAGAAGACCCAGTCGCGCAGCTTGTACTGGACCGACAGGTTGCCGTAACCTGCGCGCTCCACAATCTCGCTCATCTTCACAATCGCCTCGTCCGGGCGCAGACCGTTCAGCGGGCCGGAATTGACGAGCTTGCCCTTGTCGATATCCACGAACGCCGCCTCGGCCACATTGCCCCCCGAGATCACCTCGACGATCGGCAGCCCGAACTTGCGCGCAAAGCGCCAGTCGCGCTCGTCGTGCCCCGGCACCGCCATAATCGCCCCCGTGCCGTAGGAGATCAGCACGTAATCGGCCACCCACAGCGGCGTCTCCTTCTGCGTGGCGGGGTTGAGGACGCGGATCCCCTTCATCTCCACCCCGGTCATCTCCTTGGCGACCTCCGTCCGCTCGAAATCGCTCTTGCGCGACGCCGCCTCGACGTACCCCCGCACCTCCTGCGCGTTCTGGCAGCGCGGCAGCAACTCCTTCACCAACGGATGCTCCGGCGCCAGCACCATGTACGTCACCCCGAAGAGGGTATCCGGCCGCGTCGTGAAAATGCGCAGCTTCTTCTCGGACTCGCCTGCGATGCGGAAATCCACCTCCGCCCCCGTCGAGCGCCCCATCCAGTTCCGCTGCTGCATCTTGATCTTATCGAGGAAATCCACCGTATCCAGGTCGTCGATCAGCCGTTCCGCGTACTGCGTGATCCGCAGCATCCACTGCCGGCGCATCCGCCGCGACACCTGCCCGCCGCAGCGCTCGCACTCGCCGTTCACCACCTCCTCATTTGCCAGCCCCACCTTGCACGACTCGCACCAGTTGATCGGCATCTCCGACTTGTACGCCAGCCCCTTCTCCCACAGCTTCAGGAAAATCCACTGCGTCCACTTGTAGTAGGAAGGATCGGTGGTATTCACCTCGCGCGACCAGTCGAAGGAGAAACCGAGCCGCTTGAGCTGGCGGCGGAAATTGGCGATATTGCGGTGCGTCGCCTCCTCGGGGTGGACCCCCGTCTTGATCGCGTAATTCTCCGTCGGCAGGCCGAACGCATCCCAGCCGATGGGGTAGAGGACGTTGTATCCCTCCATCCGGCGCTTGCGCGCCACGCAATCCAGCGCCGTGTAGCTGCGCGGGTGCCCCACGTGCAGCCCCTCCCCCGAGGGGTAGGGGAACTCGATCAGCACATAGTACTTCGGCTTCCTGGGATCGAACCCCGCCTCGCCCGGGTTATGAGCGCGGAAGCTCTCGTGCTCCTCCCAATACCGCTGCCACTTGGTCTCAACGCCCTTGAAATCGTATCCCTTGGCCATTTCCTTCTCCGGTCAACTATTGAGAAAATGTCCACGGATTATATCGGCTGGGGCGAGAGAATGCCATGCATTGGATATGAAGGCACCGTGGGGACGCGGGGGCATGGAGAATGGCGAAGTAATGGACAGAGAAATTCTTGACGCCCCTTAGGCCGAAGACTATAGTGGGGCGACGTATGTGACAAGGTTGAGGAAAGCGAAATGGCGCGCAGGAGTGACTCCTGCTCCAATGCAGAATGGGTGGAAGTGGGTCGGCCTCACTGCCGTTATCAAGAGAGAACGACGCTGACCCGTTGAAGCAGACAAGCGAATGCAAGGAGCTTTATTATGCCAAAAAGGAAAGCAACTGTCGGTGGTGTGAAACTCGGGCCAGAACAAGTCACCTATCTTCAGGAAAGAATGGCTCATGTGGCTGACAGAAATCCGTCTGCGAGTGTCTCGCGCACGGACTACTCAGCGCTCTTCGAATATCTGGCCGTTCAGAAGATAACTTATCTGTATGACGACGAACTGTTCGACGGACTGCAATTCGTGGATCACAAGAGGACCGGGAAAGAGGAAGAACTCCTCGATGCTTACCTTGTTCTGGATCAGGGTGACGAAGTCCAACTGAAACTCTTTCAGTTCAAATTCAAAGGCGACTATGGCGGCGGTATTTCCACCAAGGAACTCTACGCCTTCGTTGACCGGATGAATCGGGTGTTCCTGCGTGGTGACTTGCAGGACAAAAAGACACTTGAGGCGTTCGCGGAAGTTAGGGAGGCCTTCAAGCTGGCCCGCGAGGCGAACAAGCGTGCGCGGACAAAAGTTCAGTGCTACTACATCGTTAACGGGCAGAATGTGACCGACACAGATGCCGCCAAGGTTCAGGAGATTAGAGACACTTTCGCGCATGACCGGCAGGTGTATGGTTTCACGTTCGAGACGTACGGGGGAATGGATATCTACAACCTATGCGTATACGGTCGTATTCCGATTCAGGAAGAGGCGATCGATCTCAATCACGATATGGGACCGCAGTCCTTCCTGCACCACAACATTGGGGCGAATCCGAACGGTATGCCAGTTCAGGTCCTGGTGGGTTTCGTGAATGTCAACCAATTAACCAGGCTCGTGGATCGCTACAGTAACAACGAGTTGTTCGAGAAAAACGTAAGGTTGTTTCTTGGCACCGGCAAAGAAGTCAACCGAAACATAATCACGACTATTACTGGCAATGAAAGTGTCTGGTTCGGATTCATGAACAACGGTGTAAGCATAACGGCTGACGAACTGAAGGTTGACCTGCCACCAAGCAAGGCAAGAGTTCGCGTGCGCCTGAAAGGCATGCAGATCATCAACGGTTGCCAGACGGTCAACGCGCTTTATCATGCGAAGTATTCCCCCGAACTGAAGGACCGGTTCCAGGGCAATTCGAATGTCATGGTGCGAATCTACCAGATTGACCCTGCCAACAAGGCATTTCACGATGCCTTGATCATTGCGACGAATTCGCAGAATGCCATCAGACCAGAAGACCTGCTCTCTAACGACAATATTCAGCGCGCGATTCAACAAGTTTATCTGGAATATGGCATTGGTTATGAGCGAAAGGAAGGCGAGACTCTACCTGGACATGGTTATCTGATGAATTTCTCCAAGGAACAGGCGGCAATGGCCTACTTGGGAGTGTTCGACGGAGCGTGCTCGAAGCTCAGAAACTCGCTTAGTCGGAGGGTGTTCTTCCGCGAGGGGAACGATTACTACCGAGTCTTTGACTTGAGAGGTCCGGATGGAGAGACCCCGCCGGGCCAACTCCCTGACGGATTCGAACCCAAGGAAGCTGCGAGCCAACGTGCGCTGGAAATGTTGGCAGCGCGGTGTATTGAAGAGTCATGTCGTACGCAGACCGCTAAAGTCACCAAACAGGAACGTGGTTCGCTGAAGAAAGGTGCGTATTATTTGGCGCGGATTGTCTTCAAACAACACGAGGAGGAAATCCGACGCCTTGTCGACGAGAACAAAGATGCGGAACGAAAACCAGTTGTGGCGGAGAAGGTAATTGCTGCCATGCGCGCACTTGGTGATAGCGGCTTTGCATCTGCGCGCCCCGTTTTTGAACAGGCATTGAAGGAATACCTAGGCAAGGAAGGCGGTAGCAACGAGGACGCAGCCTTGAAGAATAAGGACTTCCAGCAACTCGTGGATGAGAGAAGCGTGAAGAAGTAAGGTGTGTCAACGGAGGCCATGGGGGGGCTGTTGAAAAACGTGGCGCGGGTTATCCAACCGCGCGCTGTGGTTGTCGTCTCGCGTCCTTCGCGGTCTAAGTCGTTCCGGTTTCTCTCAGCGCGCTGGGACAGCGCGCTCCACCATTCCTCTCTCCGAATCCTGCGTTTGTCATCTGCGTTCATCCGCGTTCATCGGCGGTTCCTCCCTGTTCTGTGACCTCCCGCTTGACTTACGCCTGAGTCCAACTAGAATATCGTGAGCGACTTATGGTTTCCTTTCGCCTCACGGGAGAACGCGTGTCTCTTCGCTGGTCCCATCTGCTCCTGATCTTCCTGGCTGCGCTGACGCTGCGGGGCGCGTTTGTCCTGACGCGGCCGTCCGAGATCGTCTATCCCGACGCCGTGAAGTACGACTACCTTGCCCGCCACCTGCTGGCCACCGGTCAGTACCAGGAGCAGGAGGGTCGTCAGGCCTCGCGCGCGCCGGGGTATCCGCTCTTCCTGGCGGCGATGTACAAAATCGGGTTGGACAGCCCGCGCGCCGTCGGGCTCGTTCAGGCGCTGCTGGACGCGCTCATGTGCGTGGTGCTGGCGCTGCTGGGCAAACGCGTCTTCGACGCCTCCATCGGCGCGGTCGCGGGGTGGATGGCCGCCCTCTATCCCTTCTTCATCTACTTCACCTGGCTGCTCCTGGCGGAAACCGCCTTCACCCTCTGCCTCGTCGCGCTCTTCCTCGTTCTCATCCGTATCATAGAAGCAACACCCACCTGTGCCGTCTCCGTCAAATCGCCAATCAGTAATCGCCAATCAGTAATCGCAAATCATCCGTTCCTGTCTTTCTGCGGTCTGCCGCTGCTTGCAGTAACGGCCGGCCTGCTCTGCGGCGCGCTGGTTCTTCTGCGCAGCAGCTTCTTCCTCATGCCGTTCTTCCTGCTCCCCTTCCTGCTGCTCAGCCCGGGCGCCCGCTGGCGGCGCGCGGCGGCGTGGGGAGTCATGGTCGTCGTCATGGCGCTGGCCCTCACCCCCTGGACGCTCCGCAACTATCGCATCTTCCATCGCGTCATCCCCACCACCCTGCAAGTGGGGGAATCGCTTTACGAAGCCTGCTCCCCGTACGCCGACGGCGGCCCCGCCATGGACCGCATCGACTGGGAGAAAGAGCGGGGGGGCAGGATGGGGGAGTATGAGAACAACGAATTCTTCAAGAAAGCCGCGCTCCAGTACATGCGCGAGAATCCCGGGCGCTGCCTGAAACTGGCCGCGGTCAAATTCGTGCGCTTCTGGAACATCCTCCCGAACTACGCCGAATTCCGCAGCCCCCTCTACGCCATCATCAGCATTCTCGCCAGCGTCCCGATCCTGCTGCTGGCGTTGCTGGGGCTGTGGCGATGTCTCGGGTTCATTCCGCGCGCATGCGCGACGGCGCACAAGCCTTGCGAAGGGCTGAACAAGCCTTCGCAAGGTTCCGCGATCTACTTGCTCCTGCTGGCCCCGGTCATTTACTATACTCTTCTGCACATGGTGTTCGTGGGGTCGGTGCGCTACCGGACCCCCATCATCCCCTTCGTGCTGCTCTTCGCGGCGGCGGGAGGGGGCAGCTTGTGGCGCGCGAAGAGCGAAGCGGGTAAGAGGGAACAGCAGGGTGACTAAGCGGCGGCGAAGACTTCTTGCGGCGGGCGCGATCCTCCTGGTGCTGGTTGCGCTGGGCGCGACATTCGGCTGGTGGAATTTCCTCAGCCCGGCGCGGCTGCGCGTGCGCGTTCAGCAGGCGCTGGCGGAGGCGATCCGCGCGGATGTCACCGTCGGGGGAGCCCGTTGGAGCTGGCTCACCGGCCTGCTCCTGCGCGACGTCGTCGTGCGCGAGACGCCGGACTCCCCGGCCTTCGTCCTGAAAGCGGCCACACTGCGCGTTAGCCCCTCCTATCGCGACCTCCTGCGCGGCCGCCTCACGGTCAAGCGCGTGCGCGCGGGGAAGGCGGAGCTCAACATCGCGCTCACCCCCGAATTCACCTGGCCCTTCTACGAACGGTTGCCCAAATCCGATACCTCCGCGGGCATCCCGGAATTGTTCATCACCCAGAGCACCGTCCGCATCTCGATGCCCGGCGCCGCGGAGCGCTTTCCGCCCATCGAGCTTTCGGATGTCGCCGCCACCATGCGCTCCTCTGCGGATGGCGTCAGCCTCGCCACCTTCAGCGCCGCGGCGGGCGCGCTCGGCCATCTCTCCGGGAACGCGCGCGTCGCCCCCGAGGGGCGCGGCATCACCGGCGACCTCCTCGTCGAAAAACTTGCATTGACCCCCGCGCTCCGCGGCCATCTCCCCGCCGACGCCCGGCAGGTCTGGGACGCCCTGAAGCCCGCCGCGGGAGTCCTCCGGCTCACCGCCTCGCTCGACTGGGACCCCGCGCGCGACGAACCGCTCCGCTACGCCGGCACGCTCAAACTCCACGGCGGCGAATTCCACCCCGGCGCCATCGGCCTGCCCCTGGAGGGAATGGCGTTGGACGTCAAGGCCGGCAATGGAAAAGTGGAGCAGCTGTCCCTCAGCGGGCACAGCGGCAGCATCCAATTGACCGGCAGCGGCCAGGGGGAATTCTTCCCGGCCAAAGGCTTCGTCGGCTGCTTCAACGCCGAAGCCCGGAGCATCCGGTTCGACCGCACCCTCTATGCCTCCCTGCCCCGGGAATGTCAGGAAGTGTGGAACGATCTCAAGCCGCAGGGGATGGTGGACCTCGCCGTGACCGCCGCGCTCCCCGAGAACGGGGTCCCCGCCTTGAAGGCGCACCTCACCCTGCACAACGTGCTGGCCGCACCCGCCGGCTTCCCGCTCGCTCTCTCCAGCATGAACGGCTCGCTGGACTGGGACCTCCACAAGTTCTCCACCGCGGGGATCGAGGGGCGCATCGGCGGGGCTCCCTTCAAGCTTTCCACCGGCTACGCCGACCTGGCGCAGGACGGGCCCATCCTCCTGGCGCTGCGCGTGGAGAACCTCCTGCTCGACCACTCCCTCAAGCAACTGGCCCCCGACCTGATCGCCGCCGCGCCCCCCGACGCCAGGCCCCTGCTCGACCTGCTTCACGTAAGCGGCGCGTTCGACCTCGCGCTCTCCGCCGCGCGCGAGAAGGGAACCCCGCTGCGCCTCAAGGGAGTCGTCAAAGTCCGCGACATGCTCCTGACCCACCCCCAGCGCGGCGCGCTCCAGAACATCACCGGCGAGCTCCTCTACGAGACGGCGCTCGATGAGAAGAACGGCGAATTCTCGCAGCGCAATTGGTCGCTGCTCGTCGGCCGGAGCACCGCGGTCTGGCGGAGGGGGAAGTTACTCCTGGAACCGTTCAAACTCTCAGGGCCGGAGGACGCGGCGTGGAAGGTCTCCGTCAGCGCCAAGGACCTGGCCGTGGACGACCAGATCACTTCGCTTCTGCCCGAGGCGATTCTCCCGGTGTGGGAGGAGTTCAAGCCCACCGGCGTCGCGGATGTCAAGTTGACGATCGAGAAGCCCGCGGGCGCAAAGAGCGAATCCCACGTCGACATGTTCGCCTCTCTGCGGAACGGCAGCATCCGGTTTGCCGGCTTCCCCTATCCTTTCCAGGACGTCTCCGGCACGCTCGCCCTGGTCGATAACCAGTTTGACCAGGCCCACTGCAAGGGGAAAAACGGCCTGGCCACCCTCGCGGTGGATGTCGCGCGCAAAGTGGAAAAGGAAACCGGCGAGACCCTCGCCATCCACGTCGTCGGCGCGGGGATTCCGCTGGACCACGATCTGTACGACGCCATCCCCGAGGCCTTCCAGGAATTCTGGGACAGTTTCAGCATCTCCGGCGGCGCAGTCGAAAATCTTGACGTGCGCCTCAACGTCTTCCCGCGCGACACCGAGCGCGACCCCTTCAACTTCACCGCCTCCGCCACCTTCGCGAGGGTCAGGATGGAGAAGTCCGTGGCGATCCTTCTTGACCGCGGGCGGCTGGTTGTTCAGAACGCCGAGGGCACCTCCTCCGGCGGCGTCCAGGCCGAGGGCACCTTCGACCTGGAGCGCTGCACCGTCGAACGCTCCACGCTCGAAGACCTCTCCGGCTTCTTCCGCTGGAAGGAGAGCGGCCTGAGCATCGAGAACCTCGTCGGGCGCGCCTACGACGGAACCGTCAGCGGGCTGATGTACGTCGCGATGGGTGAATCGGACGACCCCGGCCGCCAATTCCGAGGGAAGCTCACCCTGTACGACGCCGACGTCGCCCGCGTCCTCCGTGAGGAGGCCGGCATAACGGAAGGGGGGATGGACGGCCGGCTCGACGCCTCCATCGACTTCCGCGCCCCGCTGAGCGATTCCGGGAAGTTCCGCGCCGTCGGCGCCATGACCCTCCGCAACGGGACCATCGGCAAGCTCCCCGGCTTCCTCGGCGTCCTCAACCTCCTCGTGCTCAGCAAGCTGGGCGCGCCCGCCTTCAGCGGCCTCGAAATGGCCTACGAAATGCGCGGCTCGCTCCTGCTCATTCACAAACTCAACCTCACCGGCGACGTCATCTCCCTCGAAGGCACCGGGAGAATCCAGCCGGACGGAAACGTTCAGCTCACCTTCGTCCCCTATTTCGGCCCGCAACTCCCCAAAATCCCCGTCATTTCATGGGGCCTCAACGAAATTACCTCGACGATCAAGAGCATCGCTATTCCAATCAGCGTCCATGGGAACTACAATGACCCTGTCTGGAAGATCAACCCCCTGATGCCCCTCACGCGGATCATCCAGGGAATCGTCGGCGGCGTTGCCCCGCCCAGGAAGAAAGCCGAGACGGCGCCAGTCAATCCGTAATGGAAGGAAGCTGCACATGGACATGGGAGAGCTGTTCGAGTTCGCCGCCGAAAAAGGCGCCTCCGACCTGATCCTCACCACCAACACCCCGCCCATTCTCAGAATCAACGGCGAGATGCGCATGCTTGCCTCCGAGGCCCTCACCTCCGAAGGGACCAAGCGCCTCGTCTACGGCGTCCTCGACGACAGCCAGATCGCCACCTTCGAAGCGGAACGCGAACTGGACTTCTCCCTCTTCGTCAAGAACACCCATCGCTTCCGCGGCAACGTCTTCCTCCAGCGCGGCAGCGTCGGGGCCGTCTTTCGCCTCATCCCCGACTCCATGCCCGGCCTCGCCGACCTCGGCTTGCCCACCGTGCTTGAAGAATTCTCCATGGCCAGCCAGGGGCTCATCCTCGTCACCGGCCCCACCGGCCACGGCAAGTCCACCACCCAGGCCGCCATGATCAACATCATCAACGAACGCCGCCGATGCCACATCGTCACCGTCGAGGACCCCATCGAGTTCGTCCACAAAAGCAAGAACTCCATCATCGAGCAGCGCGAAGTCGGCCTGGACACGCGCGGCTTCTCCAACGCCCTGCGCCACGTCCTGCGCCAGGCCCCCGACGTCATCCTCATCGGCGAATTGCGCGACCTGGACACCATCGCCGCCGCGCTCACCGCCGCCGAGACCGGGCACCTCGTCATCACCACCCTGCACACCAACGACGCCGTGCAGTCCATGGACCGCCTCGTGGACATCTTCCCCCCGCACCAGCAGAACCAGGTCCGCTCGCAATTGGCCCTTTCGCTCCTTGCCGTCGTCGCGCAGCGGCTCATTCCGCGCGCCGACGGGCGCGGGCGCGTCGTCGCCGTCGAAATCCTCAAGAACACCAACGCCTCGGCCCACCTCATCCGCGAAGGGAAAATCCACAACATCTACACCGTGATGGAAACCAGCGCGCGCGACGGGATGGTCACCATGGACAGCGCCCTCAAGCAGCTCTACCTCGCCGGCATGATCTCGCGCGACGAAGCGCGCCGCCGCATGCGCAACCCCGACCAGCTCACCGTCGGCGGCGCCACCGGCGTCGGCGCGCCCAACGGCCCCTCGCGCGAAGCCGTCGCGCGCCGCCCACCGCAGAATGATAAGGCGAACGAACAGTGAGCTTCGACTTTGCGCTGGGACTGCTCTTTATCGCCGGCGGCATCCTGTCCTATATCGCCTGGCGGCACGAACGCGTCGCCGTCGCCTCCTGGTTCCGCTGGGGCGGTCTGGGGCTCTGGGTCTTCCTGCTCATCCTCATCCGCGTCACCATCGACCAGCCGCAGATCTATCACATCATCATCATGATCGTCGCCGCCGGCCTCTCCTGGATCCCCTTCATCGTCTACTTCGTCACCAACACACTCATCAGCATCGTGCGCAGCGCCCTCTCGCTGGACCAGATTGCCGTCAAGCCCTTCTACAGCCAGGCCGAGGCCGCCCAGGCGCGCGGCAACCTGGAGGAAGCCATGCGCCTCTACCGCGAGGCCGCGCAGGAACACCCCGACGACGCGGAACCCTGCCGCCGCCTCGGCGAACTCCATCTGAAACTCGGGCAGCCCGACCTCGCCATCCGCGCCTTCCGCGAAGCCGAAGAGCGCTCCCCCTCCGCCGAGGTGAAGGCCATCCACGTCTTCTCCGTCGCCGAGACGCTTGTTGACCACAAAGCGGACCTGCCCGCCGCCATCCGGACGCTCGAACGCTACAAAGCCGATTACCCCAACGCCGACGCCATCTCCTACGTCGATCAGCGCCTCAAACTTCTGCGCGAGCGGCAGGAAGGGGGGGCGGCGAAATGATGGCGCAGACATTACGACTGATGGGCGAACGATTTCTGAGTTCTGATTTCTGAGTTGCGAATTCTG
The DNA here is from genome assembly GCA_903901045.1 of uncultured Planctomycetota bacterium. Lineage (GTDB taxonomy): Bacteria > Planctomycetota > Brocadiia > CAIUPP01 > CAIUPP01 > CAIUPP01. The sequence goes on along the minus strand of CAIUPP010000089.1, from coordinate 10,833 downwards.
ATTTGGCCATCATCAACCCCCTGCGTACGGCAAACGCTTTGTAGTGGCAAAGATGCAACTCTGAATTCAGAAATCAGAATTCAGTAATCGTTGTCTTTGTTCGGCAGTGCGGCGGACTATTTTCGCGAAGGAGGCATCCTTGAGCAGTATCCGAGCGGCGGAATTCCTCGCCATAAGCCTTCATCCCGCCATCGACCGCACCATCTCCATCGAGCGCTTCCGTCCCGGCGGCATGATCCGCGGCAAACTGCTCCTCGCGGAGCCCGGCGGCAAGGGGATCAACGTCATCCGGGACCTCTCCCGCCTTGGCCATCGCGTCGCCGCCCTCGGCTTCCTCGGCCGGTGGGAGGCCGAATACTTCCTCGCCGACCTCGACCCGAAGCGCGTCCGGTCGCACTTCGTCATCGTGGACTCTCCCACGCGGCAGAACATCACCCTCGTCGAGACCGCCACCGGCGGCGACACGCACATCGTTTCAGGCAAACTGACCGTGCGCCGGGGCGACCTCGCCGAACTTCTGCGCCGCGTCAGGCGTCACGCCTTGCCAGACCAATGCGCCCTCCTCAGCGGCAGCCTGCCGGAAGGAATGACCGAGCGCGACTACCGGCGTCTCCTCGAACTCTGCCGCGCGCGCGGCATGCGCCTCTGCCTGGACACCAGCGGCCCCATGCTGCGCTGCGCGCTCGACATGCGCCCCTGGGCGCTCAAACCGAACCGGAGCGAACTGGAGGAACTCGTCGGCCGCCCGCTCACCTCCCGGGGGAAGATCCTCGCCGCCGCGCGCGGACTGCTCGACCGCTGCCCGAACCTCCTCATCAGCCTGGGGGGGGAGGGGGCGCTCCTCGTGACGGCGGGGGGGGCGTGGCACGCGCAGGAGAAGCCCGCCGCGCCGGTCCTGCACACCGTGGGCTCCGGCGACGCCCTCTTTAGCGGCTTCCTCAGCGCCCTTGCGCGCGGCAAAGACCCCGCCGGCGCATTGCGCTTCGCCGTCGCCTGCGGCTCCGCCTGCGTCCGCAGCCGGTTCGCCTCCCTCCAATCCGCCGTCGCGCCGCGCGAACTCCTCAAACGCATCATCGTCCATCCGCTGTGACGTTCCATGTGCCATCCCCGCCCCCGGCTGTGCAATTAGCGCGCCATCCGCGCCCGCACTCCGCGCCGCGTCGCCAGCCCTTGTAGGGGCGCAGCATGCTGCGCCCTCGGGCCGCGCGCAACCAAGCCGTCGCGCTGCCCCATGTGGCACAGCCGCCCTCGGCTGTGCAATAGCGCGCATCCCTCTGGCAGAACCCGCCGCGTCGCCATCCCTTGTAGGGGCGCAGCATGCTGCGCCCTCGGGCCGCGCGCAACCCAGCCGCAAACCTCCGAACTATTTTATAGACGTTGGCCCCCGCAGAACGTATAATGCCCCCCGGAAGCTGGCGTGCTTCTGAGGAGGTGGCAATGTCAGACGGGCAGGCGGATCCTTTTGCAGTCGCCGTAATCGAACTGGGCTTTCTCTCGCTGGAGCAACTCGACCAGCACCGGAGCGCGTTCAAGGCTCAGGCCGCGACGCAGCCCGGTCTCACCTTTCCCAAATTTCTTCTCGTCCACGGCCATCTCAGCCGCGAGCAGCTTGAGCGCGTCCAGTCCGCCCTGCGCGGCGGGGCCGTCGCCGACGATCCCGGCAAGGCGATGGAGAAACTCTATCACGAAATGATGGAGCCGCTCTCGAAGACCAGCCTGAAGCACGGCATCTACCAGCGCGTGCGTGCGATCGACCAGCGGCTTCTTGCCGGCAAGCAATTGACCCTCCTCTGGTCGCAATTCACCTATGCCGTGAACAGGGCCGTCAAGCAGAAGCCGCTTCGCGACGCCGCCGTCCGCGACCTGTTCGGAGTCGCCGCGAAAATCGTCCAGGAATACCCCAACGCGCTTCCGCTCCTCGACCAGCCCCGTTGCGGCAAAGCCGCCCTGCGCGCCTGCAAGGAATTCACCTCCTGGGACGAACTGGTCGCCCAGCCGCTCGACGCCCGCCAGAAACTCCTGAAGAGCTGCACCGACGGCGAAAAGCTCCTGAAGGAATTTCAGGAATTCCTCATGGAAGTCCGCCGCGACATCGTCTCCACGAACAGGCTGCGATACGCCTTCGAGTACTATGCCGAATTCAACTGGCGGCGCGCGCTGCCCGCAGTGATCGCCGCCCTCATTCTCTTCGCCGGCGTATGGATCGGCTTCTCCTCCTATCTTGGAAAAGCCGCCCCCATGGGCTTCGGCGCTCAGGGCTCATTGAAATTGAAGAACGTGACCGTCATGACGCCCGCGGCGAAAGCCCGGCTCTCCTCCGCCCAGTCCGCCGCCCCGGCGGCCGTAGTGACTTTCTCCCTGCGCGGAACCTTCGGCGGCACCAGCGACCTTGTGATCACCCCGGAAGGGTTCCACTGGGAGCACAAGCGGTGGGCGAAACCCGGCGGCGGCGCGCCCATCATGGTCGATAGCACGCCATGGACGCCGGTGTGGAGCGGGAACACCTCGGCCCCATACGTTCGCCAGCCGCCCGTCCTGCCCAGCGACGATGCCATCGTTGCCCTGGCTTTCGGGCGCGGCTCGGCGGAGCTGATCGAGGCCAACGACCAGAAACTCGTAATCCGTCTGTCCGACAGCGGCTTCGGGGCCGACTCATACCTTCTCAACATCAGCGTAGTCCAGCCGCCGCCCAAACCCGCCGCCCCCGCGACCGACAAACAGGCAAGTCCCGGAAAGCCTGTTGAACCCGCCGCCCCCGCGACCGGCAAACAGGCGACTCCCGGAAAACCCGTTGAACCCGCTGCGCCTGCGACCGGCAAACAGGCGGCTCCCGCGAAGTGACCGACAACCCAGCCGTTGCGCTGCTGTCCCATGTGGCACAGCCGCCCTCGGCTGTGCAATTAGCGCGCCATCCCTCTGGCAGAACCCGCCGCGTCGCGAGCCGTCGTAGGGGCGCAGCATGCTGCGCCCTCGACCCGCGCGCAACCCCGCCGTTGCGCTACGCCATGTGGCACAGCCGCCCGCGGCTGTGCATGAACGCTTCCTGCGTCGCCGCAATCCAACTCACCGCGCCAGCTCAGCGCTGTCGCCCCCCGTCCACCGCGCGATTACCAGTTGCTTCTCTCCCTGGAAAGAGCCCATTCCCATCCCGCCCCCCATCCCCGGCGGACCGCCCATGGGGCGTCCTCCGCCCATTCCCTGCGGGCCTCCCGGAGGAGGCGGGCGGTTCGTTCCCGGCGCGCCGCCCCTGTCGGGGGGTTGCGGTGGCGCGCCCGCGTCGGGCGTCCGCGCCCCGCCCCCCGGCCGGCGCGCATTGCCCGCGCCGGGCATCCCGCGCATCCCGAACATCCCTCGCCTCCCCATCAGATTCGACTGCGGAGGCGGGTCGGGCAGATCCACACGGGCGACGATCTCAAAACTCTGCTGGTTGAAATACGCTCCCGCCATGTTCTCGAGCTGCGTCTCAGACCCGACGAACCAGATATCCTTATCCCCCGCCCAGGACTGAATATCCTCCGCCACCGCCTGCTCCAACTCCCGCCCGGACAGCCCTTCGTACCGGGCCGTTCGCTCCCGCAACCGGTTGGCCTGCGTCGGACGCGGCGTATCGTCATCCGCCGCCTGCTGGAATCCGCCGCGCGCTCCCCCGCGCGCCCCCGGCGTCATATCGGTCAACCGCCAGGCGCGAATGAAATCCAGATGCTGCAGCAGGTTTTGGCTCGACATGATGACCGACCCCGCCGGCACGTTTGCGCGCAGAGCGGTCGTCGTGCGCGCCAGAATCTGCTGCTGATATGCCAGCATCCGGCAATTCTGGAGGCTCGTCGGGACGGCCCAGAGCGCGTAGACGAACAGGATCACCGAAACGGCCGTCAGCCGCGGCGCGCGTCCCATCCGCTCCGTCAGCAGCCGCAGCGTCCAGATCGCCGTCACGGCGAACAGCGGGAAAAGCGGCAGCAGGAAGCGCAGCCCCTCTCCCGTCCCGCCCATCCCATCCCAGTAATACGCCATATAGAGCAGAATCGTCGGCGCCGTCAGCAGCGCCATCAGCACGCCGAACGGGCGGACCAGCCCCGCTTGCGGCGCGTCCGGGTTCTTCTCCTGCTCGCGCGGGGGAAGCGTAATCATCAGCGCAATGCCCAGCAGCGCCAGCGGAAGCAGCGCCCCCATCCCCTCGCTCAGGAGACTCTGCACGTATTGGAACCAATGCTGCTGGAAATAATCCCAGCCGAAACCCGTCTGCTCGTGCGTCAGAGCGTACGCCGTCCGCCAGAACGCGCCGAACGTCAATTGATTTCGGATCATCAGGGGGATTGTCGGCAGCAGCGCGCCGGCGACGGCGACCAGGCCGTGCAGCCAGATGCGTTGCCGGACGCGCCAGTGCCAGAGCAGGAAGACCGCCACGCCGAGCCCGAAAAGCGCCTCCGGGTAGCGCACCGCCGGAATGCAGCCCAGAAGCAGCCCCGCCCCGAACGCTTCGATAAGGCGACCATGCTTCGCCCAGCACACCAGCAGGTACACGCCCCAGACCAGCAGCGCCGCAACGGACATGTGCGAGATGGAACTGAGTGCATGCGAGTTGAAAATGGGATTGATCCCCAGAGACGCGGCGGCCAGAATGCCCCATCCCGGGCCCGCAATGAATCGCATCAGCAGGAAAACCCCCAGCAGCGTCAGAACCGCCAGGATCGGATTCAGAAGCACGCTGGCCTCCGGTCCGAACAGCCGGGTAATTAACGCAATCACCAGCGGCAAGCCGGGGGAATAGCGGCTGACATACAGACCCGAATCGGTCACCAGCCAGTGCATGCCGATGTACTGCGTCGGCGACTCCGGGCGGAACGTCGCCCGGCCCGTCTCGGCGATCAGCGTCCCCTGGGCCCAGTAACCGTTCGCGTCAGGGTGGCTGATGGCAGGCGCGTAGAAATGCGCCAGGAAGATGGCATAGCCCGCCAGAAGCGCGACCATGCACGCGGTTGTCAGCCAACCGATGGGCCGCCGCGTCGAATTCGGGAGTTGTTCCTGCCCCGCAGTGGCTTCAATTTCACTCATCTTCGTCAGTATCTCCATAAAGGACGGACTCCGCCCCAGGCGTGCCGCCGAATGGCTTTCGGGCGTCGCAACACATATATAGTTGCCGCAAACAGCGGATTTCTTCCGCGGGGGGGCGATTTCCATATAATGAACGGCGCATAATTGCCCTGACGAGCCGTAGGGGCAAGGCATGCCTTGCCCCTGCAAGTCCCGCAAGCCAATCGTAGGAGAGCGCCCCAATCTTTCGTTGACATCCTCCTATTCGTATGCCACCATTAGCGTAGGGTGAGGAGGAGGGAGAGATGAACAGGCGGGTATGGCTTTGCAGTGCCCTTGGCGCGCTGCTGATTCTTCAGGCCATCGCCACGGAGGCCGGCGCGCAGATGCGCCTCACCAGGAGCCGCCCCTACGTGATGGGGTACCGCGTGGAAGGGAACTTCGTCATCCCCGTGATGGGGACGCTTGAGAACGGCGTCTTCATGGATACGAACAGCTCCGGTCAGTCCTATCCGCAAGCCGAATCACCTCCCATGTACTATCCGCCGAACAGCAAAGACGTGGACAACTTCCTCGCCAGCCCCGAGACAGCCGCCTGGGTGGCCGAAAGCAAGAAGGGGGAGCCGGCGGCAGCGCCGTCCGTGCCTCCGGCCGCTCCGGTCGTCACCGGGCAAGTCCGCCTCACCGGCATCCTCAAACTCGCCGAGGACGGCCGCCTCTGCCTCCTGGTCGGCGCCGGAACGGAGGCGAAGCTGTACGACCTCTCCGCCAACGAGCATTTCAAAGAAACCCTGCCCACCCTGGGCAAACAGGAATTCCGCGGCCACTTCACCGGCATCGTCGCCCGCGCCGACCCCTATCCCACATTCTACGTCCAATCCGGCTGGGTCGAGCCGCTCTGAGGGCGAACGAACTCAACTTTCAACATTCAACGTTCAACGTCCAACGTTCAAGTAAAGTTCACAGTGTGACATGAGGGCGAGTGTGAACCGAAACACAGCAAAGCAGAGACTTAAGGTCGTTGGGCTAGGACTCATCATACTGGCCGTATTGACGGGCATGTTCGCTCCAGCCTTCGGGCCTCCTTCACACACGGGCATGGCACCCCGTGAACGTGAACTCCACCGAGTTGCGGCTGACCGCCATACCAAGTTCACCATCGGAGCCTGCTCTCTCCTCTTGGTTGCTGGGGTGGCTCTCCTCGCAACAGGGTTTGTCTTGGGCGCAAGACAAGACTCGTGACTCAGCGTCCCGCGTCTGCGGCACGGTTGTCACTCGCCTCGCGGTTGTTGCCGTTATTCGAACGTTGGACGTTGAACGTTGAATGTTGAACGTTGAATCCGTCCTTCAGCCTTGACTCCTCTCCCCATACCGGGTATATCCTCCCTATTCGCTTTCACTCAATAACACGTCAGGAGGATTGTATGCTGCACAAGGCCACGCGTCTGGAAAAAATTCCTCCGTACCTGTTCATGGAACTGCGCAACAAAATCAACAAAGCCCGGGCGGCCGGCATCGACGTCATCAGCCTCGCCATCGGCGACCCCGTCGAGCCCACCCCGAAGCCGATCATCGACGAGCTCTGCCGCGCCGCGCAGGACCCGGAGAACCATCGCTACCCCACCGACGAGGAGAAGGGGATGGCGCTGCTGCGCAAAGAGGTCTGCCGCTGGTACGCCTCGCGCTACAACGCCGAGCTCGACCCGGAAGGGGAGTGCCTCATCCTCATCGGCTCCAAGGAAGGCTGCCACCACTTCGCACTCGGCATGATCAACCCCGGCGACCTCGTCCTTGTCACCGACCCCGGCTACCCCGGCTATAAGCCCAGCATCTGGTTTGCCGGCGGCGAGCCGTACCCCGTGCCGATGGCCGCCGAGAACAACTTCCTTCCCGACCTGCGCAAAATCCCGTCGGAGATCGCCCGCAAGGCCAAGGCCTTCTACCTGAATTATCCGAACAACCCCACCGGCGCGGTCGCCACGCGCCCTTTCCTTAAGGAACTGGTGGAGTTCGCCAAGGAGTACGACATCGCCGTGGCGTATGACAACCCGTACGTCGATATCGTCTTCGACGGCGCGGAGCCGCTCAGCCTCATGAGCATCCCCGGCGCGAAGGACGTGGCCGTCGAGTTCAACAGCTTCTCCAAGCCCTTCAACATGACCGGCTGGCGTCTGGGCATGGCGCTGGGCAACCGCACGATCATCGCCGCCATGTCGCAGGTGAAATCCAACACCGACAGCGGCGTCTTCAACGCCATCCAGTACGCCGGCATTCGCGCGCTGCGCGAGTGCGAGCCGCACCTCGAAAAAATGCTCCAGATCTACGCCCGCCGCCGCAAGCGGGTCGTCGACACCCTCAACGCCTGCGGCTGGAAGAACTACCGCGCTCCGAAGGGCACCTTCTACCTCTGGGTTCCCACCCTGGGGGGCAAGAGTTCCGCGGAGTTCGTTGCAGAGCTCCTGGAGAAAGCGCAGGTGGTCGTGGCTCCCGGCAGCGCGTATGGGAAATTCGGCGAGGGGTATTTCCGCATCTCCCTCACCGTCCCGGACGACCGGCTCGATGCGGCGATGGAGCGGATCAGGAATGCCTTCGCCTGAGGTGCGTCCGGCGTCAGGCCGTTTCTTCTCCCGCATCGGCGGCGCGGTGCTGGACCTGGTCTACCCGCAGGACTGCATCGCCTGTCGGCGCGGCGTGCCCGTGGACCCGCTCGGCCTGTGCCCGGATTGCCGCGCCGGCCTGCCGCGCATCGGCGAATGGCGCTGTCCGCGCTGCGGCGATGAACTCGGCCCGTATGCCGCGGGCCGTCCCGCCTGCCCCAGTTGCAGCCGCCGGAGCGGCCTGATGTTCCGCTCTGCCGTCGCCGTCTGCCGCTACGAAGGAGCCGCCCGCGAAATTGTCCATCGCCTGAAGTTCGGCGGGGACCTGCGCGCCGTCCGCCTCATGAAAGAGGGGATCGTGCAGAGAGTGCAGAGCGAGCCCTGGGCGGGGGAGATCGACCTGGTCGTTCCCGTCCCGCTCCACTGGACCCGCCGCATCGGCCGCCGCTTCAATCAATCCGAGCTGCTCGCGCGCAGCATCGCCCACTCGCTGGGGTGCGACTATCGTCCCTCGCTGCTTCGACGCCTCCGGCGCACCCGCGCGCAATCCTTTCTGCGCGGCATTGCGCGCGAAGAGAACATGCGCGGCGCTTTCGGCGTCCCACGCCCTGCGCTGGCGAACGGCAGGGCGGTCCTCCTCGTCGACGACGTCATGACCACCTGCGCCACAGCCTCCGAGTGCGCGCGCGCACTCCTGGCCGCCGAAGCGCGGCGCGTCTACGTCGCCGTCTTCGCCAGGTGAGCTTCCACCCCTCGCCCGTAGCGATAGATGGTCCCGCGGCTCACCCCGAGCAACTGCGCCGCGTGGCTCACATTCCCCTGCGCGCGCTCAAGCGCCCAGCGCACCATCGCGCGGCGCGTATCTCTCAGCGTGTGAATCTGCCCTTCCGAGAGATGCGCAATGACCCTGACAATTTCCTCCTGCACCTTTTTCTTCCCTGACTCCCAAGCCCACTATGCCGCGTTCGCCGGGTCCGTCCGGACGAGCGGCTACTTGTCCAAATAACGCAAAGTGTGTGCCGCGAGACGTGGCTGTTCCACGCCTCTGCGTCGCACATCGGCCCGCTCCGGCGCAGTATTTGTAACAGGCGGCGCAACAGCATGTTATGACTCGTCAAATTGCGGGCCATCCAGCTCTCGCGCTTCTGCCGCTCCATTAGCCCATTGCATCCGCCCCGTTTTGGAGCGATGCACTGTAGCATCTTCGTCATCTCCCGCGATTTCGCAATCTCCATCCTGCTCAATAAAATGTATATGCCGGAATGCAATTTGGACTTGACTACTTCTGGGCAAGCCGTTATGCTGCTCACATCTACAGCAGACGTTCCCGTTCGCGTAGCCGTTCCTCGTTCGCACTCATTGGCTGCGTTCCAGGGGGCAGTCGACGTGCAGTGCGCCGTATCGTCTCTGCTCATCTCGGGTGTACGTCAGCAGTTACCTCCGTGGACACCGTAAGGAGAGAACGCGATGCAAGGTGAGACCATGAAGCAGGATGCGGATGCGCGCGGGCCGGATCGTGTGGGGGCCCTGAAGGCCAGAGTGGACTCCCTGGCCAAGCTGACCCAGGACCTCGAAGATGCTCGCGCCTCTGCCAAGAGGACGCGCTTCGGGGTGGTGATCGGAATTCTCCTGGTTCTGCTGATCTTCGGTCTGTCTTTCTTCAAGATGTACAAGGACTTCGATAAGAAGGACTTCGTCGCACAGGTCCAGACCAAGTTGATGGAGCCGGATCGGCAGACCATCGACCTGTTCCAGACCTCCGTTCGCGAAGTGCTCCCCGTGTACATGGCCGAAGCGCAGAAGCAGTTCGGCGAAGTCTGGCCGGACTTGCAGAAGCAGTTGCAGAAGGAAGGCGAAACTTACCTCAAGAACATCGGCGACAAGGTCGAAGAGCACGTCAAGGCCAAGGTGGACGCGATGGCCATGAAGCAGCAGGAAAAGCTCCTCGCCGAGTTCCCCACCCTCAAGGATGAGAAAACCCGCGCCATCATCATGGAGAACCTCGAAAAGGCGCTCCAGGGCGCCGTGGTCGATGTCCTCGAGGAGCGCGTGACCAAGGCGGAAGCCCGCATCTGGGATGTGTACGACGAAATGATCAAGTTCCTGCCCCCCGAGAACCAGGGCGACTTCCAGGCCCGCATGGCCAAGGCATGGGACGAGTTCATGATGGTGAAGATGGTTACCCCGGACATGATGAAGTAGTCTCCCGAACGGACCAACGACCTACTGAACAGGAGGAATTAAACCAATGGCTGATGCAACCGAAAGCCGCCTGCAGGAGATCGAGCGCTCCGCTGGGGAGCTCGAGAACCAACTGCGGGGGCAGATCGCCCGCGTTGAGAAAACCAAGCGCAACACGCTCGTCACTGGCATCATCGTCATCATTATCATATTCGGCTATCTGACCTTCCTCACCGTCATGCTCAAGCCGTACGCCAACGCCACCTTCGTCGCCGACCAGGTCAAGCTCAAGGCGAACGAATACGCGCAGGTGCAGGTCCCCGAGATCGCCAAGTCGCTCAAGGAGAACGCGCCGGACGTCATCAAGAAGCTGCGGGAAGAAGTCATCAAGGGCGTCCCCATGCTTCGCGAGCGCGCCGAAGAGCAGACCTTGGTCCTCATGGACAACTTCACCAGCAAGATGGAAACCACCGTCGACGGCATCGTGACCGAGATGATCAAGCAGCATAAGGGCGAGTTGCAGCCCCTCATCGAGGCCGCCTCCGTCAAGGGCAACGACGCCGAGATCGAGAAGGCCTTCCAGAAGTCCCTCGAAGAGCTCATCGGGCCCGAGATGGACAAGTATTTCGCGACGTTCAATCAGGACATGGACGCCGTTCAGCGGATGCTCGCGTACTACGGCCAGCCGGACAGCAAGCTCACCAGCGCCGAACTGGCTAACAAGTACCTGATCATCGCCGTCCTCGGCTTCCTCAACGAGGCCGTCAACACGCCGATGGTTGCCCCGGCGCCCCCCGCGGCGAAGGCAATGTAACGGAACGAACGTCCTCATGAAGCGCACCACGCGGCCCGCCTGTTGAAGGCGGGCCGCGTTTTTTTCATATCCGTCTGAGCCGTCCGTTTCTTAGAAGCTGTTTTGCTCTGTTGAAACCACGCCGTCGGCGCTGCCTTTGACAGGGTTGGGACACAGAACTTTCCGAAGGAAAGTATTGTGTCCCGATCGCTCCGCCGTCGGTCCGGCCTG
>CAIUPP010000088.1 GCA_903901045.1 uncultured Planctomycetota bacterium | reverse complement strand
CTCCCGCCAAGGTTCCGTCGCCCCCTTCGGGGGCTCTCTTCACTCCCAAGTCGTTTCGTTCTCCACGACTCGCTTCGCTCGCCGTGGGCTACTATCCATCACCCCCTGCGGGGGTTCGCTGGATGATTTCAACAGTGCAATAGTGTTTCGCTCACGCGCAACGTCAAGTTGATACACTACCGATTTTACGGGTGCGCCGTGTCTGCTCAGGTTCTGAATTGCATTGACGGGAGGGGGCGGATAGAATCGCCCCGGACAGGAGGCGCTATTTCATGCAGAAGATTGCGGTGCTGGGGGGGAGCTTTAACCCGGTTCACCTGGCCCATTTAATGATGGCCGAGCAGGCGCGCGAACTTTTGCGATTGGACACCGTGCTGTTCATTCCCGCGCGGATCCCCCCCCACAAGATTTCCCTCTCCCTGGCGCCCGCCGAACAGCGGCTCGACATGCTGCGGCTGGCCATCGCCGGAAACCCGGCATTTGAGGCATCTGATATTGAGCTGCGGCGCGAGGGGCCATCCTTCACCATCGACACCATCGAGGAACTGCGGCGGCGGTACGGCGAGAGCGCGGAGATCTGCTTCCTGATCGGCCTGGACAGCGTCAGCGAGTTGGGGACGTGGCGCGAGATCAGGCGGCTGGCGGTGCGATGCAGGATTGTTCCATTGGATCGCCCGGGGGCGCGCGAGCCGGAGGCGGCGGCGCTGGCGCAGGCGGTGGGGGAGGAGGAGGCGCGCGCGATCTTGAGCAGGCGCATACGCATGCCGCTGATGGGAATCTCCTCTTCGGACATCCGCGCGCGCATCGCGGCGGGGCGTTCGATACGCTACCTCGTGCCCCAGGCGGTGGAAGAATACATTCAACGCCGAGGGCTGTATCGGGCAGATGCCTCAACCGCATCCGGCGCCGAAAAAAAACCTTGCGAAGGACTGAACAAGCCTTCGCAAGGTTCTCGGCACTCCAGCTAACCCTGGACTACTTCGCCTGCGCCTTCGCCGCCTCCACCGTATTGCGCAGGAGCATCGCTACGGTCATGGGGCCGACGCCGCCCGGCACGGGGGTGATCCAGCCGGCGACCTCCTTGGCCTTGTCGAAATCCACGTCGCCGACGGTCTTCATCTTCGGCTTGCCCTTGTCATTCAGCACCGGCTTGCCATCCGCGCCGACTTCCGGGATGCGGTTGATGCCGATATCGATCACGATGGCGCCGGGCTTGATCATGTCTCCCTTGATCAACCCCGCCTTGCCCGCGCCGACGCACAGGATATCCGCCTGGCGCGTGTGCGCGGCGAGGTCCCTGGTGGCGATGTGGCACCAGGTGGTCGTGCAGAAATGGGCCACCAGCAGCAGTCCCATCGGCTTGCCGACGATCTCGCTGTGTCCGACGACGACGGCTTCCTTGCCGTAAAGGTCCTGCTTGAGGGAGCGGATCAGCATCATCGCGCCCGAGGGGGTGCACGGCGCCGGGGCGGGCAGCGGCCAGTTGAGGGAGGCTTCCAGCCAGTTGTCGAACCCCGGTTCGCCCGCCTTCGGCTTGCGATAGAAGGGCTGCGGGGCGTAAACCACGCGTCCCTGGTTGGCCGGGTTCATGCCTTCCACGTCCTTGCCCGGGGCGATCATCATCTGAAGCCGCCGCGCATCCACTCCATCGGGAAGGGGCATCTGGATGATGATGCCGCTGACCTTCGGGTCGGCGTTGAGCTTCTGAATCGCCTGGATGACTTCCGCCTCGGTGCTGGTGGGGGGCAGCTCGCACAGATCGTAGGCCAGGCCGATCTCCTGGCAGGTCTTCGCCTGATTGCTGGCGTAGATGCGCGCTCCCTTGTTGTCCGTCGCGATCACGGCCGACAGGCGCGGCTGCACGCCTTTGGCTTTGAGTTGAGCGACCTCTTCCTTCAACTTCGTCGTCACCTGCGCTGCAACGGCTTCCCCGTCAATGATTTGCGCCGCCATCTGCTTCTCCTTACGCTGTCTGCGGAAAACATGAAATAGTCCGGGAATTATACCAGCAGGCAAGCACGCTTCACAAATTATGGCCGCTGCGGTACAATGAAATGTCCAGTTGCTTTTTTCGCTTTCACGTATCCTGAGAGAGTAGCCCATGCGCGCGCGCTTGACCCTCGTGGGAAACGAGGGATTCCATATCGTGACCGCCTCTGCAAGTGTCTACATAGACGCGTTTTACACCCCCATCAAAGGCGTGGCCTCCAAGGCGGGCGCGGCGGCCGATCAGGTCAAGAGCGCGCACCTGATACTCATCACGCATCCGCATCCCGATCACTTCAGCCCCGCGAAGGTACTTCACGCGGCGAAGGCGACCGGTGCGCTGGTGGTGGGGCCGCGTGCGGCGATCGAGCCGCTGCGGGACAAGCTGCATAACATCGCCCTGGTCGAGATGGAGCCGGCACGGGGGAATGGGCGCGCGGGCTCCGTGACGGTGGCCTTCCCCGGCGTCCGCATCACCGCGTTCCGCACGGCGCATTCGCGGCATCACAACTCCTACCTTGTCGAACTGCACGGCTTCCGCTTCTTCCATGATGGCGACAACGAAGACACGGGTTGCCTGCATGCGGAGGCGTTGCGTCCGCTCGATGCGCTCTTCATCGGCCCCTGGAAGGGGAGCAAGTGGGTGGAGTTCATCGAGGCGGTGGCTCCCGCGCGGGCGTTCCTGATGCACCTGACCGACGAGGAGTTGGCCGAGCACGCGGCGGGGAAGTTCCTGCCGCACGTCTGCACCCGCGTGCCGAAGGGATTGATTGTGCCGGGCAAGGGCGCTTCCTACATCTTCAAGTGAGGGAGCCAACCGTGGCCGCGCCGAACTCCCATCCCTCCTGCATTGTCCGCGACCGCAAAACGCGCTTCGTGGATATTCTGCGCACCACTCCGACGGACACCGTCTGCCCGAACTTCTTCGTCCTCTCCCACGCCAACGGCTGCACCTTCTCCCCGCAGTGCAGCTACTGCTACCTGAAATCCGCCCTCTGGCATGTGCAGGAGCAGCAGGCGTTCGGGAACACCGGGAAGCTGCTCGACGAAGTCCGCGCATGGATTGCGAAGGAGCGCCTGGAGTCGTACGTCTTGAACACCGGCAACCTGAGCGACAGCCTCTGTTTCGAGCCGTTCCGCCCGCTCGTGCGGGAACTCGTTGAACTGTTCCGCACCGAGGCGGAGGCGAAAGGGCGGCCGCACGCGCTGCTGCTGGTCACCAAGGGAGGGCGGGCGGAGTGCAAGCCGCTCCTGGAGGGCAGCCCTTGCCGCAACGTCATCATCTCTTTCTCGGTCAACAGCCGAAAGGCCGCCGCACGCTACGAGCACGGCGCGGCCGGCGTCGAAGACCGGCTGCAGGCGGCGGCGGAGTTGAAGCGTCAGGGCTGGCGGGTGCGCATCCGGATCGATCCGATTATCGCGGGGCACGACTATGAATGGGTGCTCGAACAAGTCCGCGCGCTCGCGCCTGAGCGCGTCACGCTCGGCACATTGCGGGCCGAACCCAACTTGAAGCGGCGGATCGGCAACGGCATCTTCTCCGCGCTGGAGGCATCGGCCAGCCCCAGCGGACTATCGCGTTACCCCAAAGAGGTTCGCCTGGGCATCTACGGCCGGGCCGTTGCCGCGCTCGCGGATATCTGTCCCGTCGGGTTGTGCGAGGAAACGCCGGATATCTGGAAGGCCGTCGGGCTGGACGCGGAAGCGAAAGCGTGTAACTGCAACAACTAACCCTGAGGCCGCTCCAGCAGTCGAGCGAACCGCGCGATGATTCGCTGCATTCCCGCGGCGTCCTCGGTCAGCAACTCGATGCGGAAATCGCGCACCCCTGCGCGCAGCAGTGCTGGAAGAGGGACATCGGCTGTTGCGGCCTCCCCGTGCCAGACGGTGGTGCGGCAGGCATCATCCGCCGTGAGGATATGTTCCACCCCGAGCCGGTCGCGGAGGTGAAGCGGCTCGGCGCGGCAGTTCCCCTTGCGATCCCCGCTGCACCGGTGGAAAGCCTCGCGCGGGCAATGCTCCATGTGGAACATCGGCGTGTGGCCGAACAGCACCACCTCCAGGAACGCGCCGGCGCGGCGGGCAAGTTCCTCCAGCCGGGGCGAATCCACGTCGTAACTCGGCGTTGCGCGCGCGACCCCCCAGCGGCGGAGTTGGTCGAGCGTCAGGGCGTTGGCGGCGTTGAGAGAGAAATCGGCGATCAGCGGCACGCCGGGCGCGTTCTTCCGCGCATACGCCAGCGCCGCGAGGTTGCGCACAAGCAACCCCGCCGGCTTCAATGCGAGCAGGCGGTCCACGTGCTCCATCTCCCCCGGTTTGTACATCCGCCGCGTGGCGCAGAAGAAGGGCAGTCCGGTCGCGCGCGCCCTGAGGGCGGCCGCCTCCATCCCGGAGAAGGAGGAAAGGTCCAGGTAGATTTCATCCCTGGAAGCCAGCGCGACCTCCACCTGCTCTGTCGTTCGGACCAGCAGCCGCAGCCGCACGGGGGCGCGCGGGGGGGGCGGCGCGGGGCGTTCCCGCAACTGGCTCTCCAGCGCGGCGGCATCGGCGATGGGGTGGCGCGATGCGGCGTGGCGAAGAGCCAGAATCTCCTCCACTCCGCGGCGGCGCATATCGTTCAGAACGCTCTTGGGAATCATCGCCTCGCCCAGGTCGCCGCACTCCAGAGCGGCCAGTTCGAATGGCGTGCCGCCGAGCCGGCCAAGCTGCTCGCGGAGCATCTCGCCGGTGGCGGCGTGCTTCTGCGCCCGCTGGAGGGGCTGCTCCGACTTGACCTCCACTTTGTGCCCCGCATTATCCGCCAGCGTGAGAAGGAGCGGCTTGCCCACGGCGGCGGCGACGGTTGCACGGAGCGGGATGGGACGGTCGAAACGCGGCTGCGACCAGGTCTGTTCAAGCCGCTTTCGCAACGCCGGGTCGTCGCTCTTCCAGACCGCCGTGCCCGGCTTCGCGCGCGCGAGGTCCGCCTCCTCGCCGAGCTCCACCTCCATCTCCCCGGCGCGGAGCGGCCCGACGGCATAGATGCGCCCGCCCTCCAACTCCTCCTCCCCCTGCGCGGTAAAGGCGATTCCGTCCCCCGGCTTGGGCAGCGCCTCGGGGGGCAGGCCCGGGTCCAGTGCCAGGGTGATCTGGCACCCCGCCTTGCGGCGAATCACCCCCAGCCGGATGCCGCGATGCTTCGGCGACTCCCCGTCCACCAGTTCCTTGTGATTCACCCCCGCAAGATATCCCGTCCCCGCGCCGCGATTGAAGACCTGCGCGAGCTCGGCCATTCGGCTCTCGCCGGGGGAGAATGCGCGCCCGGCCATCGCCTCGTCAATCGCCTCGCGGTAGGCGCGGGTGACGCAGGCGACGTAGTGCGGGCTCTTCAGGCGTCCCTCGATTTTGAACGCTGCAACCCCCGCCGCGCAGAGTTCGGGCACCAGCGGCAGGGCGCAGAGGTCGTTGGGGCTGAGCAGGTGGCGCGCCTCCTGGACCAGCGCGCGCCCCTCGCGGAAAAGGAGATAGGGGAGGCGGCAGGGCTGGGCGCACTCGCCGCGGTTGGCGCTGCGCCCGCCCATCGTCAAGCTGGCCAGGCACTGCCCGCTGTAGGAGACGCAGAGCGCGCCGTGGACGAATACCTCCAGCTCGGCCGGGGTGGCCGCCCGGAGAGCGCGAATCTGGTCGAGCGTCAGTTCGCGCGGGAGGATAATGCGCTGGATTCCCTCGGCCCGCATCAATTCAATTCCGCTCGCCTCGGAGAGCGTCATCTGCGTGGAGGCGTGAAGCGGCAGAACAGGCGCTAGCTGGCGCGCCAGGCGGGCGACGCCCAGGTCCTGAACGATGAGGGCGTCCGCGCCGGCCCGGGCGATGGCTTCGAGAAGAGCCGCCGCTTCGGCCAGTTCGTCGTCGAAGAGGAGGGTGTTGAAAGTGATGTAGCCGCGGACCTGACGGTCGTGGAGGTAGTCGAGGATGCGAGGGAGTTCCTCCACCGGGAAATTGACGGCGCGACCGCGCGCGTTGAAGCGCGTGAGGCCGAAATAGACGGCATCCGCGCCGTTGGCGACGGCGGCCTGGAGCGCCTCCATTTCGCCTGCGGGGGCGAGCAACTCCGGGGCGGTTTTCTTCGGGTCAGTCATGCGATCTCCGGTTATTGCTTCGCAAAAAATGAGCCAGACCCTGAAGCGTCCCGCTGGCCGGTCAATCCAGCAACAACAGGCCGTAATAGTTCTGCGCGCACTGCGGCCCCGTGACCACCTCGATCGGCAGCCCGGCGCCTCGGGCGGTGGCGTACACGTCAATGCCGGAGGCCTCCATCGAGGGACGCGCCTCATCGGCATGGCGGCAACCCTTGTCAAATGCGCACGTTGCGCAACGATCACAGGGGCCGCAGGAAAAGGCAAAGGCCTTGTAGAAACCGGCGAGAAACGCTTCGCGCTCAAGCGGGATAACGACCTTGCTGATCTCCACGCGTTCGTCGCCGTGGATCAGCAGCGCCCGTCGGTAGCCATCGAGCACGCGCCGGGTCTGCGCGGGAGTGGGGGAGTGGGGCGGGCAGGTGAGGCTGGATCCGTACCCGCCGCAACCATACTGGCACTTCAGGCGAACCCAGTCGGCGGTGACGACCTTCTTCGGATGGAGCAGCTTTGCATGCAGCGCGCCCATCGCGAGCGCGCGCCGACGGATCGGCGCAATGGAGATTCGGTCACGACGTTCGGGCATCTGCTTCTCCTCATTCGGCACGGTCCGGTGGGGACACAATACTTTCCAAAGGAAAGTTTTGTGTCCCCACCTTGCCGCCACCTCGCCCACCTCGCCAGATACTCCGCGCCACTTACGCCTTCCGTGCGGCACACTTGCCGACTCAATTATCGGTCGCGCAGCGGGAAGAATCAACCGGGAATCTCCCCGCGGGCGGTCCTCCGGGTGGCGAGGGGAGAAGAGGGGCTGTAAAAAAAATCTGCAAAAGTGGGCCATATGTCATTGACAGATGAGGCATATTGCTTTATATCAACAGAAGAATAATGCCATTCGAACTGCGTGCTGCTTCTGTGAAGTTCATTCGCACGGTTAGAGTCGCGGGGAGGTGGATGATTGGAGTGTGATCGGCTCCGCAGGGACCTGCCCGTCCTCCTCCTCCATAATCTCGACAGAACGTGGAGCGCGTCGAGCATCTCCGAATGTCTCCGCGAAGTGCGGACCCTCCGCGCGTCGCTCCGTCGTCTGGGACACACGGTGACCACCGTCGAGGTGAACGACCCCGACTTTGCGTCGTCGCTGGAAGGTTTCGATCCCTCCGAACATGTCGTACTGAACTGGTGCGAAGAAATCCCCGGCCTTCCCCACAGCGAAGCGCGCGTCGCCGAAGTGCTTTCCGAAATGAACTTCACGTACACCGGCGCGACCCCCGACGTTCTGCGCCTGAGTTGGGACAAGCGCAAGGTGAAGGGACTGCTGGAAGAGGGAGACATCCCCACCCCGCGCTGGCGCATCTACTCCAAGGCCGACCCGGATGGCTGGCACTGTTTCCCCAGCATCGTCAAACCGGCGTTAGAGCATTGCAGCTATGGAGTTACGCACGGGGCGGTGGTGCTGAATCCCGACGAAATGCGCCAGCGGCTGGAGTATGTTCTGACCGCGTTCCAGCAGCCGGCGCTGGTGGAGGATTTCATCGACGGGCGCGAGTTCCACGTGACGGTCTGGGGGAACGGGACGCTGAAGATGCTGCCTCCTGCGGAGATGGACTTCGCGGCTTTCTCCAGCGTGCGCGACCGCGTATGCACGTATGACTCGAAGTTCACCGAGGGATCCGAGGCGTACGAGAAGATCGAATTGCGCCTCCCCGCGCGTCTGAGTGCCGAGGAGAAGGAGTCGCTGGAGGAGACCGCCTGCCGCGCGTACCGCGCCATCGGTTGCCGCGACTACGCGCGCATGGATGTGCGGCTGCGCGACGGACTCTTCCACGTCCTCGATGTGAACCCCAATCCGGACATCAGCAGCCAGACCAGCATGACGCTGGGCGCGCGCCTCGCGGGGTACTCGCGCGGCGCAATGGCCAGCGTGCTGATCAACCTCGCCGCCCGCCGCCATGAAGTCTTCGGCGCGCAGTTCGCCGAAACCGCCTCCGCGACCGCAGAAGCGGTCTAACCTCCTGCCTGGAGGGGTATCCCAGTGAATCCAGAAGAGCGCGCTCCCGGCTGGCAAATCCGTTGCAGAGAATGCGGGTTCAC
The DNA here is from genome assembly GCA_903901045.1 of uncultured Planctomycetota bacterium. Lineage (GTDB taxonomy): Bacteria > Planctomycetota > Brocadiia > CAIUPP01 > CAIUPP01 > CAIUPP01. Next base: position 95,292 of record CAIUPP010000088.1, on the reverse strand, counting down.
CGAGCCCTGGGGGAAGTACGGAATTCGCCTTGGGGCGGCCGGGACGTCCTACACGATCGGCTGGTGCCCGAAGTGCCGGTGGGTGCGGACGCATGCAATCGAAAAGAAGAGGGGAGATTGAATGAAAAAGCGGGCGCTGAGAAAAAGACGGAGTGGCGCGGGTTATCCAACCCGCGGATATTGTGCGTTTCTTCCGATGCTGCCTCTCTCTCGCCTGCGGCGCGAGACGCGGACTGGCCATTCGACGTTGCTCATGGCCCTGAGCTTGTCGAAGGGATAGTCCGCGCCACCTACGGCTCCCCCACGACTGGTGATGAATGGAAAAGGGGTCAGGCATCTTTTCGCAACGGCGAAAAGCAGCCTGACCCCTTTTCCTGCTTATTGGGCAAGGCATGCCTTGCCCCTACACATCCACGCAAACGCCGCCCATCTGAATTCAGCCCGGCGCTGGTTGTGCGGCGGGGCGGCTGCCGCGACCGCGTCCGCCGCGACGCCGGCGGGAGCCGCCGCCACCCGCTCTGCCTGATTCCGAACGTCCGCCGCCGTGGGAGGACTGGCCGCGCGGCGCTTCTTCCCCTGCTTCGCCGTGCGGAAGCAACTCCGTGCCGATCAACTTCTCCAGCCGGCGCAGCACCGGCTTGTCCATCGGCGTGACAAAACTGCTGGCCAATCCCTTGGCGGCCACGCGAGCTGTGCGGCCGATGCGGTGGATATAATCCTCCGCGCTGCCGGGGAAGTCGTAGTTGATGACATGCTCGATATCCGCCACGTCCAGCCCGCGCGCGGCGATGTCGGTGGCGATGAGGATGCGGAACTTCCCATCGCGGAAGCCGTCCATGGCGATGGTGCGCTGCGCCTGCTCCCGGTCGCCGTGCAGCCGGGCGACGCCGCGATGGCGCGCCGAGACGATGCGGTAGAGGTTCTCCGACTTGCGCTTGGTGCGCACGAACACCAGGACGCGCCCCTCGGTCTCCCCCAACAGTTTCATCAGCAGCGGCATCTTGTCCTTATCCCCCACGTTGTACAGCTTCTGCTCGGCGCGTTCGACGGGGGCGGTCAGCCCGACCTGCACCCGCACCGGGTTGCGCATATTGTGGCGCACCAGCGCTTCGACGTCGGGGGGCATGGTGGCGGTGAACATCATCGTCTGGCGCTCCGTGGGGAGGGCGGCGATGATGCGGTTGATCTGCGGCATGAATCCCATGTCGTACATGCGGTCGGCTTCGTCCACCGCCAGCATCCGGATCTCCTTGAGCACCACCGTGCCGCACTGAATGTGATCGATGAGGCGGCCGGGGGTGGCGACCAGGACGTTCGGCCAGGCCTGGAGGGCGCGGTAATCTTCCTTGATGGGGATGCCGCCGACGACGGTGGCGACGCGCACGTCGCTGGACTTGCCCAGCGTAACGAAGGAGGCGCTGATCTGCTGCGCCAGTTCGCGCGTGGGGGCCAGCACCAGCGCGGCCATTTCGACGGTGCGCGCGACGTTGTGGATGATGGGCAACGCGAAGGCGGCGGTCTTGCCCGTGCCGGTCTGGGCCATGCCCAGCACATCCTTCCCCTCCAGCGCCAGCCCGATGCATTGCGCCTGGATCGGCGTCGGGGTCACGTAGCCCGCCTCGGCGATGTCCTTGAGGATGGATGCGTGCAGCGGAAAGTCGGTGAAATGCGGTTCTCGTCCTGCGATCAAAATAGAACTCCTCTCTGCAAAGGCGCCCGCGCGCCTGAGTCGCGGCCGGGCCGAATGGCCGGCCGGTGCAAATGGAAAGGCCTACGAACGCCGTAGGGGGTTTTCCCCGTCTGCGCCCGTCTGCTTATTTCCTTGCGGGCGCCCTGCAAAGCGAAGTTTCCGCGCGGCCCGCGCATCTTGGGCCGGCGAGGTCCGGCATCGTGCCGGCGGTGGCGGGAAACCAGGAAGAAACGCGTGAACGTCCAAGCCCCTGCTTCTCACGCTGCCAACCGAACTTCAGCTTCAGTCCAAGCATAGCCGATGCAGGGGGGGAATGCAAACCGGGGAATGCCCAGGAGCTTTCGGCGTCAGCCCGAAGTCCGACGTCAGTTCCGGACCACTCCCGAGGGGGCAGGCGGCGACGTGCCCGCAAGTTACACGCAGCGGCACATGAATTGCGTCTCTATGACGTAAGTTCATGCGGTCGAACAGAACGAAATGCGTGCGCAGGAAGTTGAAGCGCGGAAACGCCCGACTTGGCAATGACTCGAAATGGGTCCAGTTTGACGAACCTACAGGCTGGCCAAGGCAAATTCGCAGCGAAAGTGTGCTATTTCAATACAGGCGGAAAATTCATTGCGTCTTTTTGGGACTAACGGCGCGCTGTTCCCGGAGTGGCTTGCCGTCGGTGCGGGGTTGAATGATGGGAGACGTTGATTATCACGAAGTGGGGCAGCGGCCGGACGTGGAGCCTCGGCGCGTGAACCGCGCGCCGAGCGCCGTGTCCACTCGTTCACTTGAAGGTGCCCGGGCCGTTCTGGAAGTCCTTCAGGATCCTATTCTTATCCTGAACGGCAACCAGAAAATCAGCTTCCTTAATGCGGCGGCGCGCAAACTCCTCACCAACGGGTTGGCCAATCGGCTCCAAACGCACCTGCGAACCCGCCCGGACAAGGCGGCGCTCAGCCAGGTGCGCTTCAAGCTCGCCAACGGGCACGACCTGGTCCTCAAGATTCGTCTCACAAGCATCGACTGGATGGGGCAGAAGGCGATCCAGGTTTCGCTCACCGATGTGACACCCTACCTGGCTGCGGTCACGCGTTTTCAGCGCGACTTGACGGTGAACCGCCGCACTCTCAACAGACTGTGCACCCAGCGGGTCGCCGACGTGGAAGCCGCCGCCGCGCCGGCAGGGACTTCCGCGCAAGCGGACGCGCCGGGGGCGGAAGCACTCCAGAATCTCCAGGCTCAACTGAAGGAGCAAGCGGACCGGTTGGCCGAGGCCGGGAAGGAGATCGAGCGGCTCAACCAGGAGTTGCAACGGGAATCGAAGGACAACGCTCGACTGCGCGAGGACTTTGCGACAATTGTCCGGGTGCGCGAGGAACTGAAGGAATCGCGCCGGCGGATGCAGGAACAACTTATTGAACTGCAGGCCGCGCGATCGTCGGGAGTGACGCAGCCGGATGACGAACTCCGGCGCGCCGCCGAGGAGCGCGCTCGCGCGCTGGAGGAGGAGTTATCGGGAGCGAAAGCCGACTTGGAGGTCGAGTCGCGCAAGGCGCGCGAGGCCCTTGAGGCCCGCGAGACCGAGCAATCGCAATTGCTCGCCAAAATCTGCGAACTGACTTCCTCGCGAGGAGAACTCGAGCAACGTGTTGCTGCGCTTGCCGCCAAGGCCGGTGCGGCCAGGGAACAGATGGACGCCTCCGAAAAGGGACGCGAGGTGCAGCGAGAGGAATGTGAGCGGCTCAGCGCCGGACTTGTGGATCAGGCAAACGAACTGGATGCGCAGGCGGCGGAACTGGCCGCGCTGCAGGAGTTGACGTGCAGGCAGGCTGAAGAGTCGGCGAAGCTCCGCGAGTCGGTCGCGCGACAAACTCAGTTCGCCGCGGATGACCGGGGGAGGCTCGCGCAGGAGGCCGAGCGGCTGCGCGCCGACCTGGCCATCGCCCTGGGCAAGAGCCAGGAATTGGCGCGGGAAGCCGAGGCCCTTCGGCTTGCCGGGGCGGAAGCCTGCGGGCAGGTGGAGGAACTCTCCTCCAGTCGTCAAGCGCTTGAGAAGGAGGGGACGGCCCTTCGGCAGGACATTGCGCAACTGGAGCAGTCCCGCACTGAGAGCGAGAAGGCGCGCGATGCCCACGAACGCGAGACGCGCCGGGAGCTTCAGGCGGAGAAGGAGCGCTGCGGCCGCCTCGCGGAAGAGATCAAGTCCCTTTGCGCGGAGCTTGGCGTCGCTCGCGGCAAGCAGGCGGAAGCCGCTCGCGAAACGGACGCACTCCGACTTGCGGCGGTTGAATCCCTCGGGCAATTGGAGAAAGAGGCGGCGCAGCGGCAGGCGCTCGAACGGGAACGGGAGACGTTCCAACAACAGGTCAAACTTCTTCAAAACACTCAGGCCGTCTCGGAGAAGGTCCGCGAGACTGTTGAGCAGGAATCCCGCGCCCGGGCCGATGCGCTGGCGCGCGCACAGGAAGAGATCAAAGCGCTGGCGGCCAAACGCGACGCGGCCGAGCGGGAGCGCGCGGCTGCTCTGCGGCGCGCGCAAGAGGAGGCCGCATTGCGCCTCCGCGCGGAAGAGCAGAGCGCCGGGTTGAGCGCGCAGATTCAAACGGCGGAATGCGCGGCGAAAGAGCAGCACGACCGCGCAGCCAAAACCCAACAGCAAGCCGAACTGCTCTCCCATGAATTGAAGAATACCCGCAGCGAACTGGCGCGGCAGGCCGAGGCCGCGCAGAAACTTCAGGCGGAATGGACGAAGGAGCGGGCCGGCCTCGAATCGCGCGCACAGTTGACCGCAAAGGCACTCGACAGCGAGACCCAGAGGCTGAAGAGCTCAGAGGCTGCGCGAGAGCGAGCCGAAGAGCAGGTCGCGTCTGCGCATGAGAAGCTTGGCGAACAGGCAAAGGCCGCCGCGGTTGCCGACGCCGATCTGAGGCGGCTGGAAGAAGTGTCGAAGGCGCAGGCCGACGCGCTGGCGCGGGCCAACGCCAACCTGAACGCCGAGGCGGCGGGGCGCGCCGAAGCGCAGGAGGAAGCCGCGAGCCTCAACCAGCGCCTTGCAGAGGCGTGCGGCGACTTGGCGCGCCAGATGGAGTCCGCGCAAACCAATCAGAGCGCCTGGGCTGAAGAGCGAACTGACCTTGAGGCGCAGGCGCAGCATGCAAATGGATTGCTCAACGATGCTACTGACAAGCTGAAGCAGTCCGATGCCGCGCGGTTGCGCGCCGAGGGGCAAGTTGCAGACGTCCGCGAGAAGCTTGCCGAACAGGCAAGGGTCGCAGCGGCCGCCGAAGTCGATCTGAGGCGGTTGGAGAAAGAGTCAAAGGGGTTGGCCGATGCGCTCGCACAGGCCAACGTCTCTTTGAATGCTCAGGCGGCGGGTCGCGCCGAAGCTCAGAAGGAAGCCGAAAAGCTCACCCGGAGCCTTGAAGCCGCGCGCGCCGAGTTGACGCGCCAGACCGAGGCTGCGAAGACGCGGCAGGGCGTATGGGACGAAGAGCGAGCAAAGCTCGAAGCGCGCGTTGAGCATGCGGTCAAGGCGTTCGAAGATGCGACGAATAAGCTGAAGCAGTCCGAAAAGGCGCTGCAGTACGCCCAAGGTCAGGTCGCAACCGCCCATCAGGAACTAGCCGAGCAGGCGGAGGCCGTCAAGGTCGCCGAAGCTGACCTCGGGCGGTTGGAGAAAGAATCGAAGGAGTGGGCCGATGCGCTCGCACAGGCCAACGTCGCTCTGAGTGCTCAGGTGGCGGGCCGCGCTGAAGCTCAGGAGGAAGCCGAAGAGCTCACCCGGAGCCTCGAAGGGGCGCGCGCCGAGTTGACGCGCCAAGCCGAGGCTGCGCGGGCGCGGCAGAGCGTCTGGGAGGAAGAGCGCTCGAATCTGGAAACGCGCGTTCAGCATTCGGCCAAGGCGTTCGAAGATGCAACGAATAAGCTGAAGCAGTCCGATGCCGCGCGGTTGCGCGCCGAGGGGCAAGTCGCAGACGTGCGTGAGAAGCTTGCCGAAGCTCAGAAGGAAGCCGGGAAGCTCGCCCGCACCCTCGAAAAGGCGCGCGCCGAGTTGATGCGCCAAACCGAGGCTGCACAGACTCGGCAGGGCCTCTGGGACGAAGAGCGCGCGAATCTGGAAACGCGCGCTCAGCATGCGGTCAAGGCGTTCGACGATGCAACGAATAAGCTGAAGCAATCCGAAGGGGCGCTGCAGCACGCCCAAGGTCAGGTGGTGACCGCCCATCAGAAACTTGCCGAGCAGGCGAAGGCCGCCGCGTCCGCCGAAGCCGACCTCGGGCGGTTGGAGAAAGAATCGAAGGAGCAGGCCGCTGCGCTGGCGCAGGCCAACACGGCGCTGAATGCCGTGAGCGCTGAACTGGCGCGGAGCGAGGAAACATCCTCCAAGTCGAATGAGGAACTGGCGCAAACCTGCAGTCGCCTGGCGCGCCAGACAGAAGGCGCACAGCAGAGACAGGTTGCGTGGGCGCAGGAGCGGGCCGTCATGGAGTCCCGCGCCCGGGAACTGGTCCAGTCGCTCGCCGATGCGGCAGATCATCTGAAGCAGTCCGAGGCCGGGCGGCAGCGCGCTGAGAAGCTGGTCGCAGCGGCACATGAAGAACTTGCCGAACAGACCAGGGCGGCTGCGACCGCCCAGGCCGGCCTGAGACAATTGGAAGAGGAACTGAAGGCGCGGACTGATGCGCTGGCGCAGTTCACCTCTTCCCATGATGCCGAGACGGCGAAGCGCACCCGGGCTGAAGAAACGATCGACGCGCTGAAACAGGACCTCGAAGCCGCGCGGCAATCCGAAGCAACCGTGCGCGCGACGCTGGCGCAGCATCAGGAGCGAGTCGCACTCCTCGATTGCGAGGCGGCCCGGACCCGGCTCGAAAGCCAGAGCAGGCTGCAGGAGAACGAACAGGCGCTGAAGGAGGCGCGTGTGCAGGTTGTCGAGTTGCGGCAGAAGCTTCAGACGCTGACAGCCGCCCTCGAAGGCGCCGAGCAGGCAACGCGCCGGCAGTCCGCAGCCGGAGAGCTCGCCGAACAGGAGTTTGAGCGGCTGAGCGCCGAACTGCGCCTCGCCGTCGGGCGTTCGGCCAAGGCCGAATCGGATGGAGCGAACTTCGAGAAACAACTCGCTGAGCGCACCCGGGAGTTGGCCGAAGTGAAAGGGCAACTCGAATCCGCCGCCGCCATGGTTCTGGCGAGCCAGGAGTCATGCCAGAGCCGGACGCAGGAGACCCTCGATCTTCGCTGCCTCGTTTCGACGCTGGAAAAGAAGTACGCAACCCTTGAGAAGCACATCCGGGCGCGCACGCGCGAGCAATCGCGGCTCATTCTGGCGCTTGACCGGCAGATCGGGCGACGGCGCGATGCCGAGGCGGAGAATGAGCGTTTCCGCCGCGAAACGACGCCGGCGCAGGGGGCTGCCCCCGTCCACGTGGTCCCTGTTGAACCCCCCGAAGTTCCGTTATTTGTCGCGCGGGCGACTGGATAAGGTGCTGATATGACAGACTTTGGAACAGCGAACAGGGAAGCATGCGCGCCCGCAACGAACCTCCCGGGGCAGACCCCCGCGCCGGAGGACACGTACGTCGCGTGGCCGTCCATCTTCGATATTCTGGGGCAGACTGATCCGGCGCGTGAGCCCGGAGAGCTTGAGCAAATTCGCGCGGCGCTGGAGATAGCGAACGGCGAGCGCGCGAAGCTGGCCCTTCGGCTGGCTGACATCACCTGCGAACGACAGCAGGTTTCGGCGCTGCTCATGGAGAACCGGGAACAGGGGCAACGGTCGCATGAGGAAGTCCAGCGCCTGCGGGAGGAACTGACGCAGACGCGGAAAGCGCTGGAGCTTGCCGAGGCTCAAGTCCGCTCGGAGTCGGAGATGCGCACCGCCGCGCAGGGGGAGAGCCGGCAGTTGCGCGAGGAACGAGACACGCTTGCCAAGTCGGCTGAGGCGCAGAGCGGCTCCCGGAAGGAAATGGAGCAGCAGGTCGTCTCGCTGATCGGCGTCCAAATCGAATACGAGAAACTGAAACGGCTGGCATTCCGGATGAAGCGGCGCATCGAGACCCTTCAGGAAAGGCTGCGGGCGAGTGAATCTCCGAAATCGCAGGAGGAGCGCGCCGAGATCTCCCGCCTGTCGGGTGAGTTGAAGCAGTCCCGTGCGCAGGAGGCGGAACTGCTCAAGAAGCTGACCAAAGTCCGTTGGGCCAACCAGACGGCAAAGGTGAAATTGGAAGAGATGAACGGGCAACTCGCGTCCGGAGCGCAGAACGTGGCCGGGCTTGAGGAGGCCATCCTTCTGGAGAAAGAGAAGAGCGCCCAGGCGGAGGAACTCAGCCGGCAGTTGAAAGAACTGGCCGCCGAGAACGAGCGGCTTCGCGGGCAACTGGCGCGGGTTGACGCCGCGTGACGCGAATCGCGCCGGCCTTCGTTCCATTCCGCACTCTGCCCTTTGACATGCGCCCCCTTCGCGATTACATTGGGTTCCTTCATGCAATGGAATAACTGGAGGAACCATGAAAACCATCCGCGTGGGTCTTGTGGGCGCAGGGTTCGCGGCGAAGTTCCATCTGGAATCGCTGCTTCAGGCGCATGGCGTGCAGGTGCAGATGACGGGGGTGACCTCGCTGCGCCCCGAGAGCCGCCAGGCGTTCGGCAAGCAGCATGGGATTCCCGTCTTCAATGATATCCCCTCGATGCTTCCGCACGTCGATGTGCTGGACATCGTCTCGCCGCCGGCTGCGCACGAGGAGGGGATGCTCCTGGCCGCCGAACGGGGGGTGGGGATCATCTGCGAGAAGCCGCTCACGGGCTACTTCGGGCCGAAGGGCTGCGGCGCGGAATACCGGGGCGACCAGGACCCCAAGGGGCCGATGCTGGAGAAGGTGGTGAAGGGGCTGACGAAACTCGCCGCCACCATCCGGCGCTCGGGGGTGATGTTCGGCTACGCGGAGAATTTCATCTACGCCCCCGCGATCCAGAAGGAGCGGGAGATCATCGAAAAGAGCGCCGCGCAGGTGCTGCGCATCCTGGGAGAGGAATCGCACAACGGCTCCGGCTCGGCGTTCTACGGAATCTGGCGCTACCAGGGGGGCGGGTCGCTGATGGGCAAGGTGTGCCACCCGCTTTCCGCGGCGCTGTACCTGAAGCGCGTGGAGGGGATCAAACGCAACGGCAAGCCTGTCCGGCCCAGGAGCGTCACATGCCGCTGCGAGCAGATTACGCGCCTCCCCGGTTACCAGGACCGCGGCTTCATTCGCACCAAGTACCACGATACCGAGGACCATGGCTGGATGCACGTCACCTTCGAGGATGGGACGGTGGCCGACGTCATCAGCGGCGAGATTGTGCTGGGGGGCATCTACAATTACATCGAGGTGTTCGCGAACAATCACCGCACCCGCTGCAACCTCAGCCCGATCGGGATGGTGGACACGTTCAATCCCAGGAATGAGCAGTTCAAGGATATCTACACCGTCGAGAAGATCAGCACCAAGGAGGGGTGGACGGCGATCAGCCCGGATGAGAACATCACCCTGGGCTACATCGCGGAGATGCAGGATTTCCTGACCTGCGCGGCGGAGAAGCGCGCGCCGCAGTCCGGCCTGGAACTGGCCTGCGACACGATCAGTGCGATCTACGCGGCGTACCTCTCCGATGAGCGGAAGGGGCAGGAGGCGGCGATTCCGCTGGTGTGAGGCAGGCGCCGTCCGCTGCCCCTGCGCGGCGGCGTAGGTTGGTTTCTGGGCAGAAGCTGGGCGCAGGGGATGGGGTTGTGAGGCCGATGATCCGGCGCGCTTCGCCGGGGGTGGCCGGTTCGCGGCCGGAGGCGCGGCCGATCTGCACGACGCGCTCCACGAACTCGGCGTTCGAGGCGAGGCGCGTCCGCGCGTCGTCGTACCACAGGTTGTCCTCCAGTCCGACCCGGACGTGTCCCCCCATGGCAATCGCCATCGAGTTGGCGGCGAACTGATGCCGGCCGACGCCGGCGGCCGCCCAGGTGACTCCGGGGGGCAGGGCGGCGACGGCGGAGGAGAGGTTGTGCGGGGTGGCGCTGAGCGTGCCGAGCGAGCCAAGCAGAATGTTGCAGTAGTGCGGCGGACGGAGCAGCCCGTGGCGGATCAGGTAATGCGAATACTCGATCATGCCCAGCTCGAAGCATTCCCATTCCGGCACGATGCCGCGCTCCTGCATCTTGAGCGCGAGGTCGCGGATCATCTTGGGGCTGTTCACGGAGGGCTCGTTCGCGAAGTTCAGGGAGCCGAGGGTGAGTGAAGCCATCTCCGGGGCCGGGTCAGTTAGCTCCAGCACCTCGGAGCGCTCCTCGAAGCTGGTGAAGATGCGTCCGCTCGCGGAGGCGCAGAGCACGATGTCGGGGCATTTTGCGCGCACGGCGCGGAGAATCTCCCGATAGACCGAGCGGCGATAAGTGGGGCGGCCTTCGGCGTCGCGCGCGTGAAGGTGGACGATGCCCGCGCCGGCGTCCCGGCATCGCCTGGCCTCCTCGGCGATCTCGGCGGGAGTGAGCGGGACGTGAGGGGTCTGCTCCCGGGTGGGGACCATGCCCGTGAGCGCCACGTTGATGATCAATTTGTCGCTCATGCGCTCCTACTTCGGGTCGATGCCGGTTTTGGTGACGCGCGCCGGCACGCCCATGGCTTGCACGCCGTCTGGCAGGTCGGCGGTGACGACCGCCCCGGCGGCGATGACGCAGCCTGCGCCGACGCTGATTCGCTCAAGCACGGCGGCCTGCATCCCGACGTACGTTTGATCTCCGATCCTCCCCAGCCCCGCGATGTTGGCGCCGGGCTGGAGCGTCACGTAGCTCCCGATAGTTCTGTGGTGGCCGATCAGCACGCCCCGGTTCACGAAGACATGATCGCCGAGGCTGGAATGCGTCGAGAGGACGGAGCATGGGCCGATGAAGCAGCCGGTCCCCATCGTGGCGCGCGCGGAGACGCGGGCGGTGGGATGGACCAGCGTGGCGAAGCGCATCCCCATCTCGGCCACCTGCCGGATGTATGCGACGCGCGTGGTGGTGGAGATTCCGCAGAGGGCCAGATGCGTGCGCGCGAGGGGGGGAACTTCATCCACCCAGAGGACGGGACGGCCTTCGAGCGGCGCGGCGCACCGCTCGCGCTCCTGGTTCTCCACGAAACCGGCCACTTCGTATCCGGGGATTTCGGAGATGAGGTCGAACATCTCCTCCGCCAGCCATCGCGTGCCAAGGATCAGGAGTGGCTGCGTCATTGGACGCGCTCCGCCGGGGTCCGGGTTGATGGACGGCGCAGGGAGAACGCAATGCGGAACTCCAGCATGCGGGCGGGGAGGTTCCATGGGCAGAGCGAACGCGCGCGCCTGACGGCGTCGAGCGCGTCGGTGGCGCTATTCTCCTCGGACCATTGGGCGCGCGCGACCTTGAACAGCGCGTGGGAGAGCGTGCGCCTCGCCAGCGGCGCCAGATCGGGGCGCTCCGCTTCCGTCCAGGCGAGCGTCTTTTCGAGACCCCGGATGCGGCCGGGGCGGGTCAGGCGCTCCTGATGGTGCAACTGCCCGGGGTGCATGCGGTACAGGACGAGGGGCTCGGACAGCGCAACCAGCGGATGCCTTCGCGCCAGCCTGAGCCACAAATCCCGGTCCGCCGCCCCCGCGACGCTCTCGTCAAAAAAGCCGCATTCCTCCAAGGCGCTGCGGCGGACCATCACGCTGGAGGGGGTCTTGATGAAATTCCGCTTGACGAGTTCTCTTACGGGATCGGCGCAGGGTCGAAAACGCGCCTGCTTTGCGCAGGGGCGCAGGGATTCATCCACGTCCCGGGAGTGACAGTAAGTGAAGGCGGCCTCCGGCTGTTTCTCCAGGGCGTTGACCTGCGCCGCGAGTTTGCCGGGGAGCCAGATATCGTCCTCATCCAGGAAGGCCACGTACTCTCCTCGCGCCGCGCTGAGGCCGGTGTTGCGCGAGGCCGCCGCAGAGCCGCGGCGGCTTTCATGGATGATGAGCCGTGCGCCGGGGGGCAGCCTGTACTGGCGGACGCATTCTTCGCCCGAGGCGTCATCCACCACAATCAACTCGCGGTCGGCGAACGACTGCGCGCGGACGCTCTCCAGCGCCTGGTTCAGGTACGCGGCGCGGCGATAGGCCGAGACGATGACGGAGACAGTGTGCGCGGGAACCTCGATGTTGTTCAATGTCCGCGCGGCCCTTCGTTCGGCCCGGTGGGCTCCACGACCTCGAAATCGGCGCCCTTCAGGCGGCCCAGTTCATCCAGTCCCTTGATGCGTTTGTCCGGCGCGACGGAGAGACGCCAGTCGCCGCCGTTGTCCGCGACGAACATGCCGTACTTCTTCAGCCCCTTGAGGATTGCCTGCACGTGCGGCGAGAAGGAGGAGATATCGTAATTCGCCTTCAGGCGGAAGCGCTCCCCCATGCGCGGCAGGTTCGGGTCGGTCTTCCTGCTGGCGCGGTGGGTGGCGGGGTAAACGTAGGCGTTGCGCGTGTTGTGCACGGTGAAGCGCATGGCGTGCTCGACCATGCCGCGCTCGACTTCGTCATATCGGATGATGGCGGGGAAGATGGGCAGACCGGCGGCGTCGGAAGAGGTCCAGCCGTCGGGGCGGAGCCTGTTGGACTTCAGGTCGAAGGTCGCCTCGCAGGCGGATTCCCAGCCGGCGGGAGTCTTGCGCCCCTGGTAGAACTCGTAGAGCATGCGGTTGACCGGGTCCACGACGATCACGTGCCGGTCGGTGTCCTCCTTGCCGGCTTGCGCGGCGGCCAGCGAGCGGCCATCCAGCGGCCAGCCCTCGACGGGGGCATTGTCGGGCATCGGGTACGGCCCCTTGTCCGACTCGGCAGGATAGGCGAGCAGCTTCACATCGACTTTCTTCTGGTCGCCCGGGACGAAGATGAACGCCATGTCGAGGTTGTACGCGAGCCGCTTCCCGGGTCCGATGAGGGAGATCATCTCCACCGAGTTCTTCAGGACGGGCCTCTGCGAGATATCCTCATTCCACGGGTTGTCCGCCGGGAAGACCTGCAGGGCGGCGAGAATCTTGTCCGCCTCAGGGGTATTGAACATCACCGGCTGCGTGATAGCGGGCATCTGGGGGCGCGCGGCGGCGGGGGCGGGGGCTGCGGCCGGGGCGACCGGGGCGGAGAAAGCGACGCTGCCGGCGAGAAACAGAGCTGCGATGGCGAGGCCAGGCGCGCGGTTCGGCGATGCGTTGAGCATGGAGATTCCCTTTCCTGCGCTAACGCGAATGGGGCCAATCAGCATGCGACCGCGAGTATGCTATCCGGGATGCGGGGGGTGGGTCAATTGGAAAATGCACCGCAGGAGGGCGTCGGGCGGAACAGCCTGAGCCCGGATGGGGGAGCCAGGCGCTTATTTTGCCGGGGAGGGGGCTCAACTACGAAGGTTCGGTGGATTAGAATCAATGTGCCGGACCGTGCCGGCGTGAATGCGGCCAACGTGCCGTGGTGTGGATCTGCGAGAAGCGCGGGACTTAGTCAGGAGGGATATCATGGACCTGGGGTTGAAGGGAAAACGGGCGCTGGTGACGGGGTCGACTGCCGGTATCGGGTATGCCGCCGCCCGCGCTCTGGCCAGAGAAGGAGCGCGCGTTGCCGTGAACGGCCGGACGGCTCAGCGAGTCGCTGACGCCGTGGCGCAACTCCAGCGCGAAGTGCCCGGCGCGTCCGTCAGCGGAGTCGCCGCGGACTTGAGCTCCGCGCAGGGGTGCAAGGAGATGTTCGCTCAACTGCCGGAACTGGATATCCTGGTCAACAACCTGGGCATTTTCGAGCCGAAGCCGTTCGAAGAGATTCCGGACGAGGACTGGATCCGCTTCTTCGAAACCAACGTCCTCAGCGGGGTGCGACTCTCGCGCCACTACGTCCATGGCATGAGGTTGCGGAACTGGGGGCGCATCGTTTTTGTGTCGAGCGAGTCGGGGCTCCAGATTCCAGCCGAGATGGTTCACTACGGCATGACGAAGACAGCGCAATTGGCTGTTTCACGCGGGCTTGCGGAGACGCTGGCGGGCACGGGGGTGACGGTCAACAGCGTTCTTCCCGGGCCCACCGCATCGGAGGGGGTGGGCAAGTTCGTGGAGCAATTGGCCGCGTCGCGCGGCGTGGACAGGGCAAAAGTGGAGCGGGACTTCTTTGAGACGGGCCGCCCCTCCTCGCTGATCAAGCGGTTTGCCACGCCCGACGAAGTGGGGGCGATGATCGCCTATGTCTGCGGCGCGCTGGCGTCGGCGACGACGGGAGCGGCGCTCAGAGTAGATGGCGGGGTGGTTCGCTCGATCGCGTGAATTCCGTGCCCGAGCGTCGCTTTCGCGTTCAGGGCTGCTGCGGCGCGCCGCTCCTGGGCGCGGGGGTCGCCGGCTTTCTCGGGGGGAGGTATTTTGCCGGGGTCACGACCTTTCCCTCCGCATCAACGGAAATGTTCCCGGGAATGGCGCCTTTCTTCAGCATCACCACATAGAGGACGGTTGGCTTGTCGAGCCTTTTTCCGTTGAGAACGTACGTCACCGTGCGCGTTGCCATGAAACTCACGGCAGGAGCGGTATTGACAGTCTTGGCCAACGTCGGGCGCAGGTCGCCCCCGTCGGAGCCGGCCTTAGCGCCATCCAAGACGGTCTGCGGAATCTCCTCCTGCAGAAGAGCAACCTTGGTGGACGCCGCCTCGCCTTGGGGAGTGAGATTGATTTCCATGGCGCGGTCAGTCCCGCCGGGCGAGTGGAGCACGACTTTGTACGCGGCATTGCCCGGAGTCTTGTTCACGCTGGCCGCGGTCATCGCGTCGTTGGGGAAATCCGCCTTGACGAGGTCGGACACGACCGGCGGAAGGTCCTTCAGGCCCACCGGTTCGGTGGGGACAATGTGGCCCTGCACGGGAGAGGTTGGCGTCGCGGAGGACGCGGAGGGCTTTTCCGCGGGCGGCGCCGGGGCGTCGGGCTGGTTCGGCCGCGCGGAAGTGTGTTTGCGCTCCTCCTCGATGGCCGACTCGATCTGGAATATGCCTTCCTTCACTCGGCCGCGGATGTACTCAACGTTCGCTCCCTTATCGTTGGCGGTGGCTTTCATGTACTCCTGAAGCATCGGCAGCGCGGGCTTCGCCTCTGTTTTGAAGGATGCCAGCGCTTTGACAACCTGGTCGGCCGCTTCGGACTTCTCCTTGACGGCGTCGAAGCGGGCCATCAGCACGGGGATGGCAACGGGGCCGATCTTCTGGAGGACATCGCGCGGGGTCAAATCATACCCGGTGAAACCTACGGCGTTCACAATGGCTTGCAACTGGGCCTCGCGATCCACGTCGAATCGATAGAGTGCATAACGAGCCCAGATCGCCAGATGCGCGTCCGATGCGAGAATGGCTTGAATGTCCGGGATGGCGGGCTTGGCGGCGTCGCCCATCTCCGCCAGCGCCTGAAGAATGGCGTACCGCGGCATATTCTTGTCCTTGAGCATCGGAATCAGGACGGGGGCGGCGGCCTGCCCCTTCGGCCCGATCATGGCGAGAGTCAGGGCCGATTCGGCCAGGACGGCGTGTTTGGCGCTTTCAATGCTGTTCGGCGGAATGCCGGTTGTGTCGAACTGTCCCTTGAGGCCCGCGATGAGCGCGGGAACCGCCTCCGCACCGAGCGCCGCCAGGGCTTCGCGAGACTTCCGAGCTATGCTGGAGTCGTTGTGCGTGAAGCCCAGCACCAGCGAAGGGGCAAGCTCATCGCTCTTGCTCATGTTGAGCTTCGCCAGCCCCTGGCCGATCGCGCTGACGTGAGGGTTTGGGTCGGCCATGAACTCCTTGATCCGCTCGTTTGAGAAATTCAGATGCAGGTTGGGATTTTCAACCGCGGCGTCCATGGCGAACAACGTCTGGTCCTCCCCTTTCTTCAGCGCAGCGGCGATAGCGTCGAGTTCCTTTGGGTCGCCGGTGATTCCGGCCAACCCCACGTGCGCCGCCAGGGCGACGGCGGGGTCGGGGTACATGGTCAGTTCCTTCAACTTCGGCAGGGCGGCATCGGCCCCGGGGCCCATAGCGCCCAAAGTTTCAGACGCCACGATCAGCGGCACCATCCTTAGCCGTCCCCAAATCTCGGCGTCCAAGGCGGGATTGGGCGATTGCAGCGGCAGTTTGGGCGCCATTTCCATGAAGGCGAGCACCAGAGGAATGGCGGGTTTGGCGGCGGGCCCGATTCGGCCGAGGGTATCGACGGCGTCGTTCTGCACGCCAAAGACTTCCATGGGCGCGCCGGCATCGAGCGGATGGTTCTTCATAATCGCGATGATGGAGGGGACGGCCGGCGCGGCGGCGGGCCCGAATCGCCTCAGCGGATTCAATGCCCGCGCATCGCCGCGCGCACACTGGTCCAGCAGCTTCTGAAGTTCGGCATTCTCCTGCGCCAGCGCCACGCCGGTCCAAAGCGCAAACGCGGCCGCAATCGTCCAGAATCGCTTGCTCGTCATCGCCCCAACTCCTTCTATGTTCCTGAAATATGCGCATCCGCGCGCGCACGAGTCACGCCCGCAAATGCCTGTCCAGACCTCGGACCTGCACCGTCTCCGTCACATGCTCCGTGCGGATTTTCTCCGCGCCATCCAAGTCTACAAGCGTCCGGGAGAGTCCATCGGCGGGCTCAGGACAAGCTCGATGATCTTGCCGTAGGCGCGGACGCTAAGGGCGAATTGCCACACCGAGTGAGCCAAGCGTCATTCGAACGATGCGTGCCTCCCACTTTCCTTTCCTCGCTTCCCATCACTGACCGGCCTCTTGCTGCATCACCTTCACCCCTTTGCACTCGGGATATCCCGTGCATCCCCAGAAGTCCTTGCCTGCGTTCCTCCCGCTCTTGGCGCGGCGGCGGGTCATTGGTTTGCCGCACTTCGGACACAGGGGGGCTGCTTCCTGCCTGGCTCTTGCATCCACCCGCAGGCTCGTCAGCTTCTCGCGGAATCCGCCTTCTTTCTGGAACGTCCTGCCCTGTGTCTCCATCTGGTGATTGAGCATGTTGATCACCCTGGCAATGAGGATCAGCAGGACATTGGCCATGATTTCATCGTTTCCAGACTCCAGCCACTTTGCGAACTTCCGTTTCTGTGCCAGGATGTGCGCGCAGGCGTCATGAACGACGTCCTCGCCGTACTCGGCCTTCTCCAACCGGACGGCGTACACGGCTCTCGCTTCCGGGCTGTTCTTTCCCCACGGTGCCTTCTCCTGCCGCAAGAGCCAGTTCAGATAGTCGCCCGAAAGTTCGGCCAGGCTTGACCGCGCCACGTCCGTCAGCTTCATTTCGGTTTCTTTGGAAGTCGCCCGGCGCGCCGATCCCTCCGCGATGTTGGCGCACCCGGACCGTGCGGCCTGGTTCATCTGGTCGAACTGTCGCCCACAAGGATCGTTCGTGCGGTTCAAGAACAATCCGCAGAATCTCTGAGTTCCGAGTTGCACGACATTGGCCAGAATCCACGAATCGAGCCAGAAGTAGCCGCCCGTGCCACCGAACATGGCTCGCCTACTTTCTGTCGAGAAGGAGTCGAATGAGTCGATTCAATCGAATGACTCGATTCCTTCGACAATCACGCCCACAAATTCCTATCCAAACTCCTGTACTGGATAGCCTCGGTTACATGCTCAGTTCTTATCTCCTCCGCGCCATCCAAATCAGCAATCGTCCGCGAGAGCTTGAGTATCTTGGTGTACGCCCGCGCCGAGAGTGAGAAGCTTTGCATAGCGCTGGAAAGGACGGTCTCGGCGGGGCCGTCGATTTTGCAGTGCTTCTTGAGCAAGCGGTTGTTCATCCGGGCGTTGCAGAAGGTCTTCGTATCTTTGAACCGCGCGCGTTGGAGGTCGCGGGCGCGGGTGACGCGCTCGCGGATGATGGAGGAGGGCTCACCCTCGGCGGGGTTGCGCAGGTCGCGGTAGTTCACGGCGGGCACTTCCACCTGAATGTCGATGCGGTCCAGCAGCGGCCCGCTGATCCGCCCCATGTACGCCTGCACCTGCCGCGGGCTGCAATGGCACTCCTTCTTTGGGTCGGTCAGGTAGCCGCAGGGGCATGGATTCAGCGCGGCTATCAACATGAATTGCGAGGGGTAAGTGACGGTCATGCGTGCGCGGCTGATGGTGACGTGCCCGTCCTCCATCGGCTGGCGCAGCACTTCCAGCGTTCGCCGTTCGAATTGCGGCAGTTCGTCCAGGAAGAGCACACCATGGTGCGACAGGCTCACCTCGCCCGGCTTCGGCACCGCGCCGCCGCCGGCCAGGCCGATTTCGCTGACGGTGTGGTGGGGCGCGCGGAAGGGGCGCGTGGCGATGAGCGACTGGCCCGCGCGCATGAGGCCATCCACGGAGTAGACCTTCGTCGTTTCCAGCGCCTCCTCAATCGTCATGGGGGGGAGGATGGTGGGGAGGCGCTGCGCGAGCATGGATTTCCCCGCGCCGGGAGGGCCGATCATCAGGACGTTATGTCCCCCCGCCGCGGCGACGGTGAGCGCGCGCTTGATGTGCTCTTGCCCCTTCACCTCGCTGAAGTCCACCTCGTAATGTGAACTGGCGCCCAGCGCCTGCGCGAGGTCCACCCGGTAGGATTCCATCACCACGTGGTCGGTGAGGAAGCCGACGACTTCGGTGAGCGTGCGCAGGGGAATGACTTCGATCCCTTCGACCACGCCGGCCTCCTCGGCGTTTTCCTCGGGGAGGATGATGCCGCGTCGCCCCTCCTGGCGGCATCGCAGCGCCATGGAGAGCGCGCCGTTCACGCGGCGCAGGCGGCCATCCAGCGCGAGTTCGCCGGTGAGGGCGTACTCCTCCAGCTTGGGGGCCACGATTTGCTCGGAGGCGGTGAGGATCGCCACGGCGATGGGAAGGTCGAAGGAAGGGCCTTCCTTGCGCATATCGGCGGGAGCGAGGTTGATGGTCATGCGGTGCGTGCGGAAATGGTAGCCGCTGTTGGTGACGGCGGCTCGGACGCGCTCCAGGCTCTCTTTGACGGCGGCGTCGGGCAGGCCGACCAGCGCAGTGCCGGTGAAGTCCACCTTGGAGACGTTGACCTCCACCTCGACCGGATACGCCTCGATGCCGAACGTCCCCGTGCTGATGACCTTCGCGAGCATGCCGCCTCCTGTCCCGTGGATCAAGTAAGGGCATTCTATAGGACGGCGCAGAAAAAGCAAAGCGGTGGGGGGAAGCCGGGAACGGCGGCGGGTGGGAAACCGCCGATGAACGCAAATGGACGCCGATGGAGACTACAAGGGGACTCTTCTCGACCCGTTCAGGGCCTGCTTCCGTATCCGCGTCCATCCGCGTTCATCGGCGGTTCCTGCCGTTGTTGCGCTGCCTAGCCGGGCATGTCCTGGAAGAACTCGACGATCTCGCCGCCGGGGGTGCGGACGAAGGCGATGCGCACGGAGTGCGGGCCGGTGGTGGCCGGGATGGCGACGGTCTTCGGCTCTGCGGTGACCGTCGCGCCAGCGGCCTTTGCGCGCTTGAGCGCGGCGTCGCAGTCGGCGGCGCACAGCGCGAAGTGGACGATGCTCCCCTCCGCTGGAGCGCTCTTCGCGCCCGCGAAGATTTCCACGCAGTTCTCGTTGCCCGCGTCGAGCATAATGGCGCGCCCATCCCCCTCGCCCCAGGCAAGCCGCTCTTTCAGCCCGAGACCTTCCTTGTAGAACCGCACCGTGGCATCGAAGTCCTTGACCCGGATCGCGACGTGGTGGAAGCCGTTGATGATGCGAGTTGCATTCTTTGCGGGCATGATGGGAGCGCCTTTCCTGGCTGAAGCAATTATCCGAAGGGCTGAGAACAATGGGCCACGACGGTTGCCATTATTGTCGCCGATGATTTGTTTGTCAACGGCGCGGCGTCGTGCATCACGGACATGCCCGGTCCAAAGATGGTATGATTCGGCGAGTTGCATCATCCGGGGAACAGCCGGGCAGGGAAGAGGCGTCATGATTCTACTCTCATGCATTCAAGCGTCTGATATGCTGAAGCAGTTTCAGCAGGGGAGCCGGGCGCGGGTCTCGCTGGACCTCGGCAGGAGCGAGGCGGAGGTCTCGCTGAGCGAGGGGGGCGTGTCGCTCGCGGGCGCGGTCAGCATATCCCTGGAGGACCTGCGCAAGATCGCGAAGTCGGAGGATGCCGTCTTCGCCGTATCGGCGGGGGAGATCGAGAAGCTGATCCGGTACTCCGAGGCGACCCGCCGGACGTACAAGCTGCGGCCGACGAAGGACTGGCCGGCGCTGGAGATCAGCGGCATCCTGATGCATCGAATCGCGGGGACGACTCCCCGGAAGGATGCCGAGGCGAAACTGCGGCTGCTCTCCCCCGTGCGCGGCGCGGCGCTGGACACTTGCATGGGGCTGGGATATACCGCCCTCCTTGCCGCGTCCACCGCGCAGTCGGTGACGGTCATTGAGAAGGATGAGAATGTCATCGCCATGGCGCGGCTGAACCCCTGGTCGCAGCCGCTTTTCGAGAACCCGAAGATTCGGCTGATTCATGGCGACGCGGCGGAACTCCTCCCCGGCCTTGGCGACGCGACCTACGACATCGTCAACCATGACCCGCCCACCCTTGCCGTGGCCGGCGAACTGTATTCCGACGCATTCTACGCGCAGGTGCTGCGGATTCTGAAACCCGGCGGAAAGCTGCTCCACTACACCGGGGCGCCGGGGAGCAAGGGGCGGCGGGTGGACCTGAATGCCAGCGTCTCACGGCGGCTTGTGAAGCTCGGTTTCGCGGGCGTCCGCACCGACGCCGAGACTGCCTGCATCGTGGCGTCGCGGCGGGGGTGAGGCAAACGGTAGGTGGCTTTCCCCACCTGCCGATGCGACGCGCTATGGCGGGGGCGGGGCGGCCACAATGGCGGCCATTCTCTTCCCGAATGCCTCCGCCTTTTCGCGGACGCCCGGTTTCTTCCTGACCTCTCCGGAAACACCCGCGTCGGGCACCAGAAGCGACAGGTACTTCATTCCGGTATATTCGGCTGTCATCTTGAACGGCTGTTCCAGCGCGTCGAACCCCTGGGCCTCGTAGGCGCTTGCGATCACCGCGAATATCTTGCCCTTGAGGCACGTCTTCATCGTGTTTGTCGCGTTGTCCCACTTGTAAAGCGAGAACATCCGGTCGAAGACGTGCTTTATCTGCGCGCTGGCCGAAAAGAAATAAAGCGGCGTCGCCATCACGATGGCATCCGCGCCCATCATCTTATCAAGCGCCAGCTTCACGCCGTCGTTGAAGACGCAACCGTACTCGGCGCGTTTCTGGCATGCCCGGCAGGACTGGCAGCCGTTCACCTTGGTTTCGAGCTTTGTCGCGTTGATTACCTCGACCTCCGCCCCGCCCGCCCTCGCGGCCCCGGCGAACCATTCCACCAGCGCGGCGGTGTTGCCCTCCTTCTTCGGACTTCCGATGATCACCAGGATGGATTTGCTCATTCGAGTGTGCCCTGCTGCAAAAAGATCCATAGAAACCAGTAACTTCTTACACCTTGCTCTCCTCCCCGATGTATTCCGGGAGCCGGTCGAGTATGCCGCTGGCAAGCTCAGCGGCCTGCTGGAACTCGGGGACGGTGAAAATCCGCTCGTGAAAGACGATGACGTGCTTCGGGCCGAATGCGATCATGAAGCGCGGCTGGGACAGGAGAAACTCCATCATGCGGGGATGGATGACATCGTACGCCCACTTCCGGTCGTTCGCGCTCACGTAGAACGCGTTGTTGAACTGCGCCGACTCGAAGTTGAGCTCCTCGGACTCGTACGGTTTCCACACGCGGTCGGCGATTCCCTCGGGACGGATGAACAGATGCTTGAGAGGGCGGTCGCTTCCAATCACGACGGCCGACAGGCTACAGCCCACCTTACCCACGCGACAGGAATAATCGAATCCCATGAACTCGCGCCCGTGCCATTCTCCCTGCGTCAAGTTGTAAACATACATGTCGCCGTCGGTGAAGAAGACGCTGGGACAGGGAATGACCAGGTGCTGAGGGCCATCCTTCGTAAAATGGAGTCCGTTTTCGAGCGCCCACTTCTCAATAGAATTCAGCCGTTTCCGCTCAGCGCGACGGGGCCAGAAGCCGCAGGCGAACGCCGCGCCGAGGACGGAGATTGTGACAATGAGGGCGGGCAACGGCGCAGTGTGAAGAAGGATTAGCATGATAGGCTCACGAATACATGACGGTCACTGTTTGCCCGCGTGTGTGTCGTAGGGGCCGTTCGCCTTCACAAGAGAATAGCTCGCCAAGCGCGCTGGGACAGCGCGCTCCACCCTGAGTGCGCGGCGTACCGCGCACGACATTCTGCATTCTGCGCTCTGCAATCTGCACTCTGCACTCCGCACTCTCTCCCCACCGTGGTGGGGAACCTCACTCATCCACCTCCAGCGCCGCGTCGGGGCACATGGTGGTGCAGTTGAGGCAGGCGGTGCAGGGGATTTCGGCGTGGACTTTGACGACGTGCACGCCGCGGCGGTCGACTTCCTCGGGGAGGTAGAGGATTTTTTTGGGGCAGGCGGGAACGCAGAGGCCGCAGCCTTTGCAGTACTTTTCGAGCACGCGGATCTTAGGCATGTTTGGGCGATCCTTCCCAGGCTAGTTTGGTGCGCAGGGTCTGGAAGAAACTGCGTCCGGAGACTTTCAACAGGCGCACGGGCCAGTCGTTGCGGCGGAACTTCACGCGGTCGCCGTTGGCCAGCGGGACGAGCACCTGCCCGTCGGCGGTCATGGCGAACGTGGCGGCATCGGAGGTGACTTCGACTTCCACGATGGAGGTGTCCTCGATCACCAGCGGGCGGTTGCTCAGCGTGTGCGGGCAGAGCGAGGTGAGCACGAGGGAGTTGGCATGGGGGGCCAGGATCGGCCCGCCGGCGGCGAGGCTGTGCGCCGTGGAGCCGATGGGGGTGGAGACGATGAGGCCGTCGGCGATGAAGGTGTTCACATGCTCGCCGTCGATGAACAGGCGCATGCCGATGACGCGCGAAAAGGAGTCGCGCGAGATGACCACGTCGTTCAGGGCGGCGCAGCCGCGGATGAGGCGTCCGGCGCGGCGCACCTCGGCGTGCAGCATCATGTATTCGGTCGGCCTGGGGAGATGGCGGAGCAGCTTCTCCAGCGTTGCATCGAGCTCCGCCGGGCCGATCTCCGCGAGGAATCCGAGCTTGCCGAGGTTCACTCCCAGCAGCGGGACGCCCGCTTTCGAGACGCGCCGGGCGGCGGCGAGGATTGCGCCGTCGCCGCCGAGGACGATGCCGAAGGCGGCGCGTACGGTCTCGTTCTCGATGCGCTCGGAGAGGTCGCGCCGCGCGAGGCGATAGCGGTCGGAGAGGCGCGCCTCGATCAGGGCGGCGGCGTCGGCCACGCCATGCTTTGCGAAATTCGCCAGGATGAGCACCTGGGGCTTCATCCCGGCTGTCTTGGCTCGCTTACTTCCCATCGGCGGTTTCCTGCTCGGAGGAGGGCTCGGGCTCGAACGGCGCCGTGTCCAACTGGTCATCCTCGGTCTTGATCAAGAGCTCGACGCGTTTCTCCGCGTCCCGAAGCACTTCGTAGCATTTCTTGAGCGCCTTGACCCCTTCCTCATATCTAGCAAGTGACTCGTCGAGGGTCAAGCGCCCGCTCTCAAGCTCCTCCAGCATCTGCTCCAGCCGCGCGAGGGACTCTTCGAACTTTGCTTTTCCGGCGCTTCGTGCCATGGGTTCTCCCTTCGGGGTCTTCAGTCCTGCGTATCTTGCACGGTTTCGACGGTGGAATCAAACGATCCGCGCCACAAGCGGGTGCGGACGCGGTCGCCCGGCTTGAGCCGGGAGGCCTCTTTCAGCACTTTTCCGTTCTTTTCGAGCGTGACGCTGTACCCGCGCGCGAGCACCCGGAGCGGGCTGAGGGATTCGAGGCGTCCGGAGGCCCCCTGGAGGCGATGCTTCTGGAGGTCCAGCAGGTGCCGGGAGTTGCGCAGGAGTTGCTGGCAGAGGTCATCCATGCGCTGCTCCTGGCGGCGGATCATCTCCGTGGCGTGGCGCGGATGGAAGTGGCGCGCGAGGCCGTCGAGCCGCTGGCGCGTGGTCTGGAGCATCCCGGTGAGGGAGCCTGCCAGCCGCGCGCGGGAGCTGGAGAGGTCGAGGAGAAGCTGGCGCATTTCGGGAACCACGAGGTTGCCGGCGTCGGTGGGGGTGAGGGCGCGGACGTCGGCGACGAAATCGGAGATGGTGACATCCGTCTCATGCCCGACGGCGGAGACGACGGGGATTTTCGACGCGGCGATGGCGCGCGCGACCACCTCTTCGTTGAAGGCCCAGAGGTCCTCCAGGCTGCCGCCGCCGCGCCCGACGATCAGCACGTCGGCCTGTCCGTGCCGGTTGACCATGCGGATGGCCTCGGCGATCTCCGCGGCGGCCTCGGCGCCCTGCACGCGCGCGGGGCAGAGGAGGATGCGCGCGGGGGGGTAGCGGGTCTGAATCGTCTTGATCATGTCCTGAATCGCCGCGCCGGTGGGGGAGGTGACGATGGCGATCAGTTGCGGAAGAGCAGGCAGGGAGCGCTTGCGATCCGGGTCGAACAGCCCCTCTTTCGCCAGGCGGTCGCGCAGTTGCAGGAAGGCCAGTTGCAGCGGGCCGACGCCCAGCGGCTCGAGTCGCCGCACGACCATCTGGTACTGTCCGCGCGGCTCGTAGACGCTGATTTCGCCATGCACGATGACGGAGATGCCGTCTTTGATCTCGAAGGGGAGCACCTCGGCCATGGTGCGCCACATCACCGCGCTCAACTGCGAGGACTCATCCTTGATGGTGAAGTAGCAATGCCCCGAGGCCGGCTGGCGCAAGTTGGCGATTTCGCCGGTGACCCATGCCGTGCCGATGTGGCGTTCGAGCGCGTTGCGGATTTCGCGGGTGAGCTCGGTGACGGTGTAGATGGGAGAGCCGTCGGCGGCGCGGCGGGGGGCGGGAGAGAAATCGAGGTACCCGGTGCCGCGGCTCATAGCTCCTGATCCTCACGCAGGTGGACGCGTTCGATGGCCAGCGCGCGGCCCGTGGTTTCGTCGAACGACACCAGGGCGCCGCTGAGGCGCACGTCGCCGGTGGCCACGTCGAATGGGAAAGGCATCTGCGTCAGCGTGGCCTGCAGCACGCGGTCGGTGCGGCGGCCCAGGACGGAATCGTACGGCCCGGTCATCCCCACGTCGCAGGTGAAGGCGGTGCCTTTGGGCAGCACGCGCTCGTCGGCGGTCTGCACGTGCGTGTGGGTGCCGAAGACGCATGTGACGCGGCCATCCACGTGCCAGCCGAAGGCGATCTTCTCCGCCGTCGCCTCGGCGTGGAAATCCACGAAGATGTTGCGGGTCTGCGCGGCGAGTTGGCGCAGCGCCTCGTCGCCGGTGCGGAAGGGGCAATCCACCGGCTTCAGGAAAACGCGCCCCAGCAGGTTCATCACGCCGATCTTCACGCCGGAGGGAAGCGTGTACACCCCAAAGCCCGCCCCGGCGGCCAGCGGGGAGTAGTTGTGCGGGCGGAGGACGCGCGGCTCGTTCTCCATCATCGGGATGATCTCTTTGCGCTTCCAGACGTGGTCGCCCATGGTGATGACGTCCACGCCGGCGCCGAGGAGTTCCCGGGCGTTCGCCTGGGTGAGTCCGGAGCCGCCGGAGGCGTTCTCGGCGTTGGCGATGCAGAAATCCACGGACATCTTCTGCCGGTAGGGCTTGAGTTTCTTGACGATGATGCCGCGGCCGGGGTTGCCGACGATGTCTCCGATAAGCAGGGCGCGCAGGCTCACGGTTTGCTCCCCGGGCGCGCGCTCCCGTAACGGGCCAGCAAGCGGTCGCGCACGGCGGGGGAGACCATCCCCTCCACGTTGCCACCCATGGCGGCGATCTCCTTGATGAAGCGTGCGTTGACGCTGGCGAAGGCGGGGCTGGGCGCGATGAAGAGGGTCTCCACCTGGGCGCAGGCGCGGTTGGCGAACGCCATCTGCACTTCGTATTCCAGGTCGGCGACGGTGCGGATGCCGCGCAGGATCAGGGTGGTCTGTTCGGCGCGGGCAAACTCGACCACCAGCCCGTTGAATCCCTTGACCGTCACGTTCGGCAGGTGCGCCGCTTCCTGGCGGATCAACTCGACTCGCTCCTTCTGCGTGAAGAGGGCGTCCTTGGCGGGGTTGTCTCCCACGCCGACGACCACGCGCTCGAAGAGCCGCGCGGCGCGGGCAATCACGTCGAGGTGCCCCAGCGTCACCGGATCAAAGGTGCCGGGATAGATGATCGTCTTCATCGCCGTCACGCTCCGTTCAGTAATAGAAGGGGCTGGTCATGGTATAGGGATGATCGTTGCGGTGCGACCCCGGGGTCTGGATGCTGAAGGAGAAGACGGACTGATTCCCCGTCCCCTGGTTCAGTTGTATCCCGAAGCGAACGGCCCAGTCCTCAAGCTGGCGCGTGAGGAACAGCCCGGTGCCCAGTTTGTGGCCGTTCCCCTTGCTGGCCTTGAGGTCGTAGTTGGTCTGTAACTCGATTTTCCAGCGGCTGTAGATGGGTTGGTAGGAGAGGCTGGGGGAAATCACCGAATGAATCGGCGCGCCCGCGGTATTCGCCTCGACGTAGTACTTGTAGAGCAGATCCAGCATGAAGGGCTTCCAGAAGTACAGGCTCAATTCCGCGTTGGCGGCGTCCAGGCGGTGCTGGTCGGTATTGTACCGGTTGTCCTCGCTGCTCAACTTGATGTTCTCGCTGGCCTGCCAGGTGACGCTCAAGTCCGCATGGCTGGATGCCTGCGTGTTCGGGAAGTGCCCGTTCAGCAGGTCGGTATAGCCCATATCGGCCACCAGGAAGTCGACGAGCGTGCGCTCGCCGTTGATGAAGCGGTGGGTCTGCAGGCGGTTGCGCACGGAGAGGGTGACCGATGTCGCCCGCTCCACGGCATCCAGTTCGTCGTTCTGGACGATCTGGGAGGGGGACTTGGTGACAGCGTAAATGTCCTTGAGGTCGAGGACGGGGGTGACGACATGGCGCAGGCCGTCGATGCCGAGCCATTCGCTCTGGCTGTCGAATGTGCGGTAGAAATTGGTGCCCGCCCGGAACCCGGCGCCGCTGGCGAGGCGCGCGGTGGCGCCGGTGTCATCGATGGTCCGCGTGTAGGCGGTGGCATCCTCCCACAAGTAGGGGGCGAGGCGGATGGTTCCGACCATGAAGGGGAGGCTCACCTCGTGCGCCGTGTCGAAGCGGCCTACCGCGGGTGAACTGGGCAGGTCCAGGCTGTCATCCTGCCGCAGGCGCACGCGGGACAGGTCGGTGTGCATCGTCCAGACCAGGGGGGAATCGCCGATCTGGTCGGCATAGACATGCCAGGAGCCCCCCTCGCGGTCTTCGGCGTTCTGGAAATCGTTGACGCGTTCGCGGACCATCAGGGTCGCCATCTCGTTGTCGGAGACGTTCCGCAGGAAGAGCTCGGTTTCGCGGTCCTTCTGCGTATCGAGATCCTTCAGGTCATACATGTGCAGGAAGTGCCAGTCGCTGAGGTAGCCCACCTCGACGTCGAGGCGCAGGCTGTCGCTGAGGAACTCGCGGTCCTGGACGGTGAACTCGCCGCGGTCCACCTGGGGGGTGGGGATGCCCGACTCGTCGGTCTGCCCTTCGTCATGCACGTAGTAGGCGCGCATCCAGCCGCGCCGGTCCGAGTTGTGGTAGCGGAAATCCAGCCCGATGCCCGGCCCGCGGCCGACATAGTAGTCGGTCAGGAGCGAAAGCGAGCTGTTCTTGCTCGTGTAGTAGAAGAGGTCGTACAAGTCCCAGCTCAGGCGCAGGTACGCGCCCAACCCGCCCGACAGGCCGACCTCCACCGAGGAGAGGAGGAAAGCGCCGTTGCGCAGATCCTTGGCCATGTACGGCCAGTACATGACGGGGACCGAGCCGACGTAGAAGACGTTATGGTGGGAGGAAGCGACCATGCTGGGCTGAGCCTTGTCGCCGGGGGATTCGGGGGCGCGTTCGCCGCTGACCACTTCGACGTCCCTGCCCTGCACTCGGTAGTGCGGGTCGGCGAAGGTGGAGGTGGTGAAATAGCCTCCCCCTTCGAGAGCAAAGCGGTACTGGCTCATCTGCCGCACGGCCCCGGCATGGAACTGGGCCGGGAGGCCCAGGGCGCCGGTGGTCCCGCGTACGCGCGCATCCAGCGCCAGCCCGGTCTGATTGGGCAGGTCCATGTACAGCGATTGGGCCACGATTTCTTCCGTGTCGCGGTGCACCTCGACGGCGCCCTCGGCATAGATGCTTCGCAGCCGGTACTCCGTTTTGCCGGAGGGCACCTCGGCGCTGACCACGCGCGCGCGGATGGTGTCCGCCTTGACGAGGAGGTTATCGCCGGCAATCTGGGCGTTGCCGCGGAGGGTGATGATGGCGTTTCCATTCTGCAACTCGGAGACGGAGATGTCCTCGGCGGAGGGACGGACCAGTTCGAGAACGTTGTCCCTCTTCTTTGACGCCGGCAGGTCGACCGTTTCGTCGCGACGGAAAGCCTCTGCGGCGATTAGAAACGCGACGTCGGTGGGGGCGTCGCCGGCGGCGGCGAGGGTGCCTTTCAGCACCATCCCGCGCGTGGGGGCGGACTGGAACAGCGCGGCCGATTTCAGCTCGCGCTCGACGCCGTCCGTCGCGATCTTTCCCGTGGCCACGTAAACCACCAGGGTCCCCGCGGCGATCGAGTCGACCGGGGCTTCCTGGAACCAGGCCATCGCTTCGGGAGCGGTCAGGGCCGTGAGCCCCTGGTATATCTTCACCTCGCGCTTGAGATGGAACACCGTGGCGCCATTCTCAGACCAGCGGGAAATATCCTGGGCCGAGACATAGATCGTGGCGTTGCGTTCGCCGAAACGTTCGGGCGTGGCGGCGCGCGCCCACAGCGGAAAAAGTAGCGCGGCGGCGAACAGTAAGAAGAATCTCATCCTGCATCCTTAAGCTGATGACACGCAAGAACCCCTCGCGTGCCTGAACGTTTGTTCTAACGGACCCGCCGGAACCGGCGGACCGGGCAGGTGCGGCCTCGGCGCTCCGTTACCCCGCAACTTTCGGCAGCGCCTTTTCGGTGGAGGAGATCTTTTCGAGTTCCTCCACTCCCTCGTCGTTCTCGGCCACGCGCAGGAAGGCCTCGACGACCATCGGGTCGAACTGCGCCCCGGCGGCCTCGCGCAGCGTGTTGAGCACTTTCTCTCGCGCCAGTTTGTCACGGTAGGGGCGGCGGCTGCTCATGGCGTCGAACGCGTCGGCCACCGTCAGGATGCGCGCCAGGACCCCCACCTTGTTCTGCGGCAGCGCGTCGGGATAACCCTTGCCGTCCCATCGCTCGTGATGGTGGAGCACGGCCTCGGCGATCTCGTCGGCCCCCTCGATATTGCGCACGATGTTGGCGCCGAGGCGGGCGTGCTGCTTGACGATCTCGTACTCCTCCTGGGTCAGCGGGCCGGCCTTGCGCAGGATGTTCTCGGGCACGCCGATCTTCCCCACGTCGTGAAGGAAGCCGGCCAGTTCGAGCACCTGCATCTGCGGCTGATTGACCTGCATCATCGAGCCGATCTGGAGGGAATACGCCGTCACGCGCTCGGAATGGCCGCGCGTGTAATCATCCTTGGCTTCGATCGCGGCCGCGAGGGCGCGCACGGTGCCGCGCAGCATTTTGCGCAGGTGATCGGAGAGATGGACGCGCTGAATGGCAATGCCCGCCTGCTTGCCGATGGCGACCAGCAGTTCGAGGTCGTGCTTCATGAACACCTCGGATTGCGCGACGGTGTCCACGTAGATCACGCCGATCGTCCGGTCGGGGGTTTCGATGGGAGCGCAGAGGACGGAGTGGATGTTCTGCATCAGGACGCTCTGCGCATGCCCGTAGCGGGCATCTTCGAGGGCGTTGGCGCGGATGATGGAGGTGCGCTCGTGGAAGGACTCATCGACGATGGTGCGGCTGAACTCCATGCCGGCGGCGCCGCCCCCGGCGGACTTTTCGCGATGGGCGACAGGTTCCAGCTTGCCATCGGCATTGGAGAGCAGTAGGAAGCCGCGGTCGGCATTGACCACGCCGAGGATCACTTCCAGAATGCGGGTGTAAAGGCTCGGAAGGTCCGCCTCGCCGCTGATCAGGTTGCCGATGCGGTAGATGGTGGCCAGGTCCCGCTGCATGCGGCGGTAATTTTCCATGCTCTGGAACTTGGAGGAAAGTTCCATCAGGTCGCTGTCGTCCAGGTTGACGCGCTCCTTGAGGGAGGCCTGGGGGCCTTCCGGGACGGCGGCGATCAGGTCGGCGTTGATATGGCGGCGGTCCGGCCCGCAGCGAAACTCGAAATCCATCCCCCCGATGCGCACGCGGTCGCCGGGTTGGAGTTGCTCGCGGGTAATGCGGCGGTCGTTGACCCAGGTGCCGTTGCGGCTGGCGAGGTCATTGAGGAAGAAGACGTCTCCCTGGCGCTCCATGCTGCAATGATGGCGGGACAGGCCGTAGTCAAGGATCTGGATATCCACATCGTCGCCCCGCCCGATGACGACACACTGGCCCGGCTCAAGCTGGAACGTCTTGGCGTAGAGCTTTCCTTTGAGCGCGACCAGCTCTGTCTTCATGTCATCCCTGCAGGCAACATGGACTTGAGACACTCCAACATAGGAGTGCTAATCACTGATGTAGGGCCATGAATGCCAGGATTATAGCATAGGACGGCGCGGGTCTGTCAAACCCCCATTTTTACTAGGCTCTGCGCCAAAAGTGCGCAAGCGGACCGCCGGGTTGCGCAAGAGCGGAAATTGGGGTGCAAATGAGTCCTTCTGCCGCGTTACCGTTCAACTCCGCGGCTTACGGGCGGGGTGGGATTCGAGGTACTCCTTCAGCACCGTGGCGTTGCACTGTTCTGCATCTCTAGCGGCGAAAACCAGCGTGACAACCCGCTTCCGCGCCAATTGCCGGAGTTCGCGCAATTCGGCGTCCCGGGAGGCCAATTCCGCCAGAAATCGCTTTCGGAATTCGGGCCACTTGGCCGGGTCATGCTGGAACCATTGGCGCAATTCAGTCGTGGGCGCTACGTCGCGCATCCAGTGGGCCACGTGGAGTCGCTCCTTGCTGACGCCACGCGGCCAGAGCCGATCCACGAGCACCCGCACCCCGTCGCGGGCGGCCGGCGCGTCGTAGGCGCGCTTGAGCTTGATTGTCATGGCCATCGCTCCTCCGTTCGGATTCGGGCGCTGCGGCGCCCCATGAGCGGTTCTATCACGGGGCCGGTGGGGACACAATACTTTCCAAGGGGAAGTTTTGTGTCCCCACCTCGATCACGGGAAGAACGACACGCTGTCACGATGGTTTGAACAGAGCAACGGCGCTTTAAAAGGCAACATCCTTGTGCTAGAATGCCCTCGCGTTGCGACGGCTCGGCGCACCATCCCGTTTTCTCAAGGAGCGATTCATGTACCTTTTCGGCACGGTTCGGACCTATCTGGAGGATGCCAGTTCAGGCAAGCCCACTCCCGGCGGCGGTAGCGTGGCCGCGCTGGCCGGCGCGCTGGGGAGCTCCATGGCCTGTATGGCAGCCAATTTCACCGTCGGGAAGAAGAAATTCGAAGGCGTCGAGCCGGAGGTGCGGCGTCACCTGGAGACTTGCCTTCGCGTGCGCGAGGAGCTGCTGCGGCTGATGGATGAGGATACCCTCGGCTACGCGACCGTGTCGGCGGCGTACGCTTTGCCCAAGGAAAGCGGCGTGGAGAAGGCGACTCGCTCTGAGGCGATCCAGAAGGCGCTGCTGGTGGCGATGGACCCGCCGCTTCAGACCGTCCGCCGCTGCCGCGAGCTCCTGCAATCGGTCGCCAGGCTGGTGGACATCGCGAACCCGAACCTCATCAGCGACGTGGGCGTGGCGGCCCTCCTGGGGGAGGCGGCGTTGCGCGCGGCGAAGATGAACGTGGAGATCAACCTGGCGGCGGTGAAGGATGCCGCGGTGGTGGCGCGGGTGCAGGCTGAGATCGAGGAGGCGGCGCGCGAGGGGGCGGCGAACGCGCGCGCGACGGTTGAGAAAGTGGCGCAGGCCATAGGCGGCAACGCGTGAGCGGCGACGACGCCATCGCGCGGGCCGATCTGCGCGCGCAGGCCAGGCAGGTGCTTATGACCGCGCTGCTGCTGGCGGTCGTGGCCGCGCTGCTGCGCTTTGCGAAGCTGGGGGCGTGGAGCTTCTGGAGCGACGAGGCGGCTACGCTGCGCGACGCGCAGAACCTCGCCGGCGTCCGGGGCTACCCCATCGGCTATGCGCTTATCGGGGGCTTCGTCAGGCTGTTCGGCGACAGCGAATTCGCGGCGCGGTTCATCCCCGCGCTGGTCGGGTCGCTCACCCCGGCGGCCATCTACCTGACCGGGCGGCGGCTGTTCAGCGAGCGCGCGGGGATCATCGCCGGGGCGCTGCTCGCGCTTTCAAGTTACCACCTCTTCTTCAGCCAGTTCGCGCGGTACTACACCCTGGTAATGCTGCTGGGGGTCGGAGCGATGTGGTGCGGCTACCTGGCGATCGAACATAACCGCCGCCGCGACGCGGCGCTCTCCGTCGCGCTGCTGGCCCTGGCGGTGCTGACGCACTGGAGCGCGCTGATGCTCGCCCCGGCGCTGGCGATCTATGCGCTTGTGCGGCTGCGGGAAGGATATGACTGGCGGCGGAACGGCTGGACGCTGGCGATCCTTTTCGGGCCGATGCTGCTGGGGCTGCTGGCGGCGTTCCCCCAGCTCTTGCACTTCGCGCTGAGTTGGCGCGCCCACGAGGGATTCTCGCCGGCGCGGTTCGCGCTGTTCTGGATCAAGATGGCGGACCGGGTCGAGGTCCCCGTGCTGCTATGCGCGGTGGCGGGGGGATGGATGCTCTGGCGGCTTCGCGACCCGCGGCTGGCCTGGTTGGCCGCGTTCGCGGGTGTGCCGCTGTTCCTCACGGCGCTGTTCGTCGGGTTCGCCGAGGGGGGGAGCCGGTTCGGGTTGGTGGCCCTGCCGCCGTTCCTCCTGCTGGCGGGATACCTGGCGGACCAGTTCATCGACCTCTCGCGCGACCGCGCGCGAACGGTCGCCTGGATGCTGCTGGCGCTGGTGCTGGTCAGCGCCGGGCTGCGCGACGCGTTCTACTTTACGGCGGAGCAGGGGGAGCGTCCGCGCTGGAGGGATGCGACGGAGTACGTCCTGTCGAAGGGGGAGCCGGGGGCGCGCGTGGCGGCCGCCGCTCCCGAAGTGTACGACTACTGCGCGCGCAGGCTGGGATTCCCCGGGCGAAAGGCCGAGCCGCTGGTGATTCCTCCTTGCGAAGGTTCGTACGATCCTTCGCAAAGCTCGGATGCCGCTTCACGCGGGGCGGAAGAGCGGGCCACTTTCTACATCATCACCGAGCAGGTATCCAACATGGCGCCCACCGCCGAGCAGCAACGCTGGCTGGACGA
Organism: uncultured Planctomycetota bacterium; assembly: GCA_903901045.1. GTDB lineage: Bacteria > Planctomycetota > Brocadiia > CAIUPP01 > CAIUPP01 > CAIUPP01. The sequence goes on along the minus strand of CAIUPP010000088.1, from coordinate 62,210 downwards.
ACACGCGACGCTGGAAAAGAGCTTCCCGCTGACCGTCCGGCTGCTGGATTACTCCGTGCTGGTGTACCGGGTGGACACGGTGCGGGGGACGTCGACGACAAAGTGAACCGCCAAGGCGCCGAGAACGCCAAGGACGGAAGAGGATGGAGTTACAGCAACGGCAAAACCGGCGCGTCACGCAAAGACGCAAAGGCGCAAAGAACAGCAGGGAAATATCGGGGACATGAAATATCGGGGACATAATACTATTTCTTCGGGGATATAAGTATTATGTCCCCGATTTTCCCGATTTTCACCACAGATCCGCTATCCCCCCGGTTTTGGATATCTCAAGTGATAGTGGCTGGAAGGAGATGCCATGCGCATATTCGTAACATTGCTTAGTATGCTATTGCTCATAGAAAGCGAATCTCTGTGCCAGAACAAACCTCTGCCCCCGAATTTGCCCTATATTCTCCGAAGTGGATCGGCTCCCGACAAAGTGGAGCAGTCATTCACATTCAAGCTCGAACAGGCTGAAGGCCTGAGACTTCCTTCCTTGAAGACGGATACCTTGCCCCTGTTTCGTGTGGTTCGGCCGGACTTCTCGAAGCGGTTTGTTAAGACTTTTATTGACTGCGTCTTTGACAAGAAAGCCGCATCAATTGAGAACATTGGGGCTTCCACGTTTGTGAAGGTCGGCCCCGGTACGCTCTTGGTGGAATTCGACCGAGACAACCATGTCATAGACATTACGAACAGAGCTTTTGTGAACAAGCGCGAATACGCCGATGCCGCCGTGGCTATTGCGCAGGTTCAAACTCAAGCCAGGGGCTTGTTGACGGAGTATCACCTTAACTATGGAGAACTTGAAGCAAGTCGAGTTCTGGACAATCGAAGAGGGAACGGTTGTTACACGGTCCTTTTCGAACGCCGGCTCGCCAATTTGCCGTACCGCCTGACTGGCGACAGAATCCTTGTAGATATTTCACCCGACGGTACGCTGCGAAGCATCCTGATAGATTGGTCTGAACTCTGCTTTGTGGCTGACTATCCTGTGCTGACTCCGGAGGAAGCGATTGCCGCCGTCAACAGGGGGGAAGGACGAATTGTTGAGGTTGAAACATTCGATGGAGACCACGAATTATGTGGAAAGATAGGCCACATGGAGCTTGTCTATGGTGGAGGCGCGGGAGTTTCGGGCTACCTTCAGCCTTTCTACTATCTCAGCGTTCCGACGGCCAACGGAGACAGCTTATCAATTCAAGTTCAGGCGATCAGGCATGAGTACCTCTCCGTGGAATATGAAGAACCATTTTAAGATACTCCGCTATCCATCCCGCTGCGCCGCGCGCGGCCATGAGTGAGGAAACTGTCATGTCCGGACAATCCCCTCCTGCGTTTGTTGTCCTGCTGCTCTGCGGGCTTCTTTGCGTGCCCCTCTTGGCGCAGGAGCCGACCCCTGCGGTAAACCCCGGAAGCAACCCGGACTACGTCGTCTCCGTGCGCGTTCCCCCGGAGGTGCGCAACGACATCGCCGATGCGGCGGTGCGCTTCTTCGTGGCTGCCTTTCCCGAAACTCCGCGGGACGCTATCGAGCAGTCCTTCGAATCGTGGCGCGCTAAAGACGTTTGGGATGTGCGGCCGAGGCGAGGATCCTTGCCCATTACCATACTGCGCACTTCGATCGGGGAGATTACCCTTTCGTTTCCCGAGCCTAGGATGTGGATGCTGTTGAGACCGCGCCGGGGACTGCTCCCCGGTCAGGTAAGACGAGAACTTGATGAAAAGCGAGCCGCCGTCCTAGCTGAAGAGGCGCTTCTGCGACTCATGCCCCGGGCTAAGGAGCGAGAGTCTCTCGAACGCGACGATTACAGCGTGTTGGACGATACCTATTGCTTGCGTGGGTATTCGACAATCCATCCGGACTTTCGTAACGAGAAGTCTATTGGGGTTGATGTCAGTCTAACCACAGGACAAGTGACACGATGCTTCCTGCATTGTCAAGCCGTTCCGCCTCTTCAGCCAAGTCTGCTCGACAAGAAGATTCTCTTCGAGAAAGCCGCACCGATTTACTGCGGCGCCATTGAGCCCGTTTTCAAGCTTCGCCTCTTGCACGACTTGGGACGCGACATGGTGTGTTGGGAGTATGGCAGACCGAGAGCGGACGGGGCAAGCACCGTCGATGCCGCTACCTGTTGGGACGCCTATACGGGAGAGATCGTTACGTCGCAAGAGGTCTCGTCTCCTGTGGTAGCTGCGCTAATGGTTCGTCCCGACGGCACGCGACAGGACTTGCCCGGTGGATACCGCAACGAGAAATTCTTCCCGCCGATGGACGAGAAGCAGATCATCACTCGGCTGGAAGAACTCGCCCAGGCTCGCGCCGAGAAACTCAAGGCTGACAAAGCCATGCCTGCCACGCCGGCCGAACCGGCCAAGGATGCAGCCAAGTGAACCTTGCTCGTGCTGGAAAATGGTATTATGTCTCCGATTTCGATGGTTCCAATTGAAGGAAGTACTCTTGGCAGACAAGAACATCCCACCCCCGCAAGGGGACAGGCCTGATTTTCCGGGCAAGGTGCGGCTGGCGCTGCCGGAAAATATCTATGCCGTCGCCGGAATGGAATGCAATATTTACTTCGACAACGTGGTCGTGGCGATCAACCCGGCGAATTACGTCTTCGATGCGTCCTGCCCGGCCCAACGGAAGGAACGGGATGACCCCGGCAAGGGGATGGCGCTATCGGAGCGATGGACATGGACGCCGAAACCAGAAGAGGCCGGGGACTACTCGATACAGATTGAGGTGGTGGATGAATCGAACGCGGTGGTCGCGCGGGGGCGTTCCCTCGTGCACGTCGTACCGGCGGACGCGGGGAGCGGCAAGGCCATCTCGTTGCTTTGCATTGGGGATAGCATTACGCATGCGCTCAATAGCTACACGGGGCATCTGCTGGAGCTGTGCAAGTCGCCGGGCAATCCCCGGTTGAGGCTGATCGGCGGCAATCAGCCGGACCCGGCGCGTCCGGAAAATTGCCATGAAGGTTACGGCGGATGGTCGGCGGAGCGCTTCGTGACCCAGGGGAGCGCAATCCCCGGCGACCACACCCGGCGCGGCAGTCCTTTCCTGTATCCCGACGCGAAAGGATCGCCCAGACTAGACTTCGCGCGCTATTGCCGGGAGTTCAGCGAGGGCAAAGCGCCCGATTTCGCGACGATCTTTCTGGGCGGCAACGATGTCTTCTTCGATACCGATCAGACCATTGACGCAACCGTTGAACAGGTGCTGGGTTTCTATGACAAGTTGATTGAGATGGTGCTGGATTTCGATGGGAAGACGCAGGTGGGGATCCTTCCGCAGATCCCTTCGCCGGTCGAGCAGAATGTCTTCGGGATCAGCTATGGATGCATGAAGACGCGCTGGCAGCATAAGCGCAATCAACGCTGGCTGGCTGAGGGCATCCTCGCCCGCTACCAGGGGCGGGAGAAAGAACGCATCTGGGTTGTGCCGGTGGATATCAACCTCGACTGCGCGCACGGGTATCCGACCGTCAGCGGACCGTGGAATGTGCATAGCGACCAGGCCGGAAGCCGGCAATCGAATGCGCACCCTGTGACATCGGGCCAGCGCCAGGTCGCGGACGCGCTGTTTGCGTGGCTGAAGGCCGTGCTGGCGAGCAGGCGGTGACGGCGTTCCGGGCGAACTTTGCGCCGGGTTCTTCGCGTTGTCATTGACAGAATCCCGCCACCGTATATAATGAAGGTCGCTTTGACGTTTCCCCCTGCGTTGTCGGAAAGCACTATGGACTGGGAAGTAGGAAGCAACGCCCTCGCCTGCAGCGCCTGCAAGCAATCCTTCGTCGAAGAGCAGGAAATCTTTTCCGCCCTCTATGACGAGCAGACGGCATTTCTCCGCCGCGATTTCTGCAACGGCTGCTGGAGCCAGCAGGATCGCGCCGCCATCTTCAGCCACTGGCAGACGCGCATTCCCAAGAAGGACGCGCCGGTGAAGCGCTTCGTGGACGACGAGATCGTCCTGGAGTTCTTCCGCAAGCTGGAGGGGCAGGATGAGCCGCTGAAGAAGAACTTCCGCTACGTCCTGGCGCTGCTGTTGATGCGGAAGAAGGCGCTGAAGTTCATCGAGTTCAAGCGCACGGAGGCGGGCGCGATGCTGATCCTGCGCGACGCCCTGAGCCAGAGCGATTACCACGTGGCCGATCCCGACCTGAATGAGGAGCAGATTCAGCAGGTGACCGAGGAGATCGGGCAGATACTGAATACCAAGATTGCGTGAGCGGGGAACCGCCGGGCCGAGAACGAAGTCATTCCTTGCGCCGGCGGAGCTTCTTTACGAAAGGCAGGCATGCGATGGGGGTCCTGAATGAGCGGCGATGGGGGATGGCTCTGGCGTGCGCGCTGCTGGCGACGCTGCTGAGCGGCTGCGCCTGGCTCCGCGGCGCCCAGTTGGCTCCGAGCGTCGTTGCGCCTCCCGCGCGGATGGAAGCGACGCGCGCGATGCTGCTACTGACCATCGAGGAACGGGCGGTCCAGATTCATTCCATCACGGCGAACGCTCAGGCCTGGGCGTACAACGAATCGGTGGTCCTGCCCGCGACAATGGCCGACAATGTGCGCATGAAGGCCGGGAAGGATTACAACAAGATTTTCGAGCGCGGCCAGGTGAACGCGGCGCTGAAGATGAAACGCGGCGAAGCGGGGGAGCGCGACGTCTATCTCACCGGCACGGTCGTCGGGCTGGATATGAACTTGAAGTTGATCGGGAAGAACGACGCTTTCTGGATGAGCTTGCCCACCACGACGCGCGAGCAGACCGTGGACAAGCGCGGAGTGATTTACGTCGGCGAATCGCAGCGCGTTGCGCCGCGCCGCGCGGATGTCCTCTCCATACGCCCGCAGGATATCTGGGACCTGTTGTTCACCGACGAGGTGCTCATGCCGGGCATCGTGACGTACATGGAGACCTGGCCGGACTTCTACGTCGTCACCTTCCTCCGGGAGGATTCGCCGGAACGCATCTTCTCCAAAGTCTGGTTCAACCGCGAAGACCTGACCCTTTCGGTGCATCAGATTTTCGACGGGGCCGGGAGGATCATCGCCGAGGCGCGCTTCGCCAACTACGCGCCGGTGGAGATCAGGAAGCCGAAGGGGCGCGTGCTCATGCCCGCGCAGGTGATGCTGCTCTGGCCGCGCGACCGGGTGATGCTGACGGTGGAACTGACCAACATCAAGATTAACGAAGACGTCCCAGATAAGTGGTTCGAACCGATTGAGCCGCGCGGGTACCGGGTGCAGAAGATTGACGATATCCCGGTTCCGGCCTCCCCTTCAGGAACGCCAGCGCCGTAGCAGGCAGCGCCGCCAGCGCGAGGAGCGCGGCGGCAAAGCCGGCGCGCGCAGGCCCCAGCAGCGGCGCGAGCAGCGTTCCGCACAAGAGCGCGCCGAGTCCCGCGCCGAAGCAACTCCAGGCGAATGCGCCGAGCGCCTTGCGCCCTCCCGTGGAGGCGTCCGCTCCGCCCGCCATGGAGATGAACAGCGGCAGGTTCGCCCCGAAGAGCGCTCCCCCCAGACAACTGATTCCCAGCAGCAGGCTCAGTCCCACAAGGTGCACGGAGGCCGGTCCCAGCAGCGGGATCAGGAGCCATGCCGCGCCGCCGAGCGCTGCGCAAACCGCCTGCGCCACCCCCAGCAAGAGGAGCGCGCGCGAGGGGCGTTCCCCCTCCGGCATCCGCTCCCCGATAAGAACGCCCAGTCCCGCGCCCGCCACGACGGTCCCGATCAGCAGCCCCAGTTCGGGAGCCGCGCCTCCCCACTGCGCCAGGAGCATCAGGAAACCAGCCGCTGCCGTCATCGCCGCGGCCGCTCCCGAGCAGAACAGCGACGCCGGCAAGGCGACGCGCAGTGAATCCCCCGCGAAAGCCGCCCACAGCGCCAGCGCGCCGGCCAGGAGCAACAGCGCGATCAGCACAGAGAAGAAGTCCATTCGCTGCAGCGTCGCCAGCGCGCCGATGCCTCTGGCCTGGAGCGACCGCGCCCACCCGGCGTCGGCCAAACGGTAGGGGAGGGGGCGCTGCGCCGTACCGAGCGATGCCGGGGTGTTCTTGAACTGCCCCGCCAATTGCTGCAATTGCTTCGGGTCCAGCGCGCGCTGAAGGTCGGCATCCCGCAAGGCCGTCCCGCGCACGTTCCATCTGTTCATGCGGGCGGACAGGTCGGCGGCGGCGGGGAGGCGGGCAAGGCGCTGAGGCGTGCTGAGCAGCAGAATCGCTCCACCCATCCGAAGCGGGACGAGCGTCGCGGAAGAGGCGGCCATCGTCCGCGCGAGGGAGGCGGCGGCGCTGAGGGCCGCCGGGTCCGGCTCGACGCCGCGTCCTGAAACCGTCAGCGCGAAAACTCCCCCGTCGGTCAGCGCGCGGTGGGCCAGGCTGAAGAATCGCGCGGTCATGCATCGCGAGAAAGCGGCGGGCGCTTCGGCGGGAAGCTCCATGCAGATGACGTCATACGCGCCGCGCGCCTGCTGAAGATAGAGCGCGGCATCCAGCCGCCAGAGGAACCGGATGCGGCGGGAGTCCAGCGTGGGTTGCAGCGCGGGCGGGGCGCAGCGCTTCGCGGTCTGCGCAATCTCCTCATCCAGCGGCAGGAAGTCCACCTGCAGCCAGGGCAGCTTGAGCGCCGTCGCCAGCGCGTCGTTCGGCGTGGCCCCCAGGATCAGCAATCGCCGCGGCGCGGGGTGGGCCAGCAGCGCGGTGAGCGTGCGCGCTTCGACCGGCGCGGCATCTCCCTGCGCGCCGACCTGCGCGCCGTTGAGGTAGTACTCCGTGCGCGCGGGGGTGAGCACCACCTGCACGCGCCCCGCCGGCAACTCCTCGGACGCGCGCAACACGCGCCCCGGATAAAGGCCGGCCTGCAGGAGGAAATCGAGCACAGGCCCGATGGAGGTGGCGGCGACGATGGCGCAGGTGACGACCAGCGGGATGAACAGCCAGCCCAGTTCCGTGCGGCGCGGGGCGTTGAACCAGACGAAGAACGCCGCCAGACAGTGCAGCGAGGCGACGCCCGCCAGCACCTGCATGTCGCTCAGGTCCGGGAGCACGAAGGTGACCAGCAGCCCGCCGAGAAACGCCCCGGCGGCGGTGAAGCCCGCGACCTCCGAAACGGCGGCGTTGGTCCGCTGCCCTCCCCGGAGTCCGATGATGAACGCGAGGGCCACGAGGAACCCGCCGGCCAGCCCGATGGGCAGAAGCGCGCCGAAGCTGAGCAGGAGCAACGGGCCGAGGCCGTCGTGAGGAAGCGTCCAGCATCGCGGCGCGAAGCGGACCAGGAGCAGTGTGAGGGGGGCGAGGAGGCCGCTGAGCGCCAGGAAGAGCGCGAAGGTTGAAGCGCCGGGCCGCCGCGCGGCCGCGAGCCTTCCCATCAGGCCGCAGCCCAGGCCGGTCAGCAACAGCCATGCCCCGAGCGCGATGACGGGAATGAGTTCAACGCCGCCGAACAGGAGAGCGATCTCCCGCGCCAGCAGCGTCAGCGTGACGACGCATGTCAATCCATAGAGGATGAGGCAGCGGCGCATTCCCCATTACTTCCAGAGAAACAGGTTGTCTCAAGCGCGCCGCTCCGGTGTGAGTCCGAGCGATTGCGGCCGGAGCGCGGGCAACTATAGCAGAAAGCTTTTCGCGCGCGCAAACATGCAGCAAGAGAGGGGGGAGGCAAAAAGAGAAAGGCCCGACCCCGTTACGCGGGGCCGGGCCTTTGCGGACCGGAAGGTGGTATTACTTCGGCACCGTCTTCAGGGTTGTCGTCGTGGTGACCGGCTTCGCCGTGGTCGTCGTCGGCTTGGGCTTGGCGGTCGTCGTCGTGGTCGGCTTCGGATGAGTCGTGGTCGTCGTCGGCTTCATCGTCGTGGTGGTGGTCGGCTTGGGCTTCATCGTGGTGGTGGTTGTGGTCGGCGCCACGAGAGTGCGCTTGTCGAGATCATCCATCGCCAACTTGGCCCACTGGCCCGGGTCGGTCTGCGGATACTGCGTGACGGCCTTCTTGTAGCTGTCCATCGCGTTCTGCTTGTCGAAGAGGTTTTCGTAGCAGACGCCTTCGAAGTACATGGCGAAGGGGACCAGGGCGCTGGTGGGGTTCGCCTTCATGTACTCGTCGTACTTGGCGATGGCTTCTTTGTACTGCTTGCCGTCATCCAGATTGCGCGCGACATCGTAGGTCGTGGCCGGCTTCGGGGCGCATCCCCAGAGAACCACGCTCCCGAACAGAGCAGCGCAGAACAGCGCGATACGCGATTTCATATGAGCCCTCCTCCCGTAGATGGAAATTAGTTCAACACCACCAGACTGAGTCAGCGTATTCTAACAGAAGAGCCGGGCTTGTCAACCGTGAATGCGATTTACGGGAGTGGTTCACTTGCGCAGGAAGTCATTGCGAGCGCATTAACCGCGGGAACGACAGCGCGGTTGGTGCGACTCATTGGCTCCTGTGGCCCCCAGGGGTTGCTTCGTCGCCGCGCGCCTCGTTATGACGCCGCGCCAAAGTGAACCACTATTCGATTTACGCAGCGCAAAGGCGACCGCCGTTATGTCGGCAATTCGCATTTGGCCATTCCTCATTCGCTATTCATTTGTTGGCTTGCATGTGGGTCGCGGGTATGTTACCATCTAACTCCCTGAAGTGGACGCCGGTTGCATCAAGCGCCCCCTTAGCTCAGCTGAATAGAGCGTCGGCCTCCGAAGCCGAAGGTCGTAGGTTTGAATCCTACAGGGGGTGCCATTCGACTCGTTGGCACTCGCTCATGGCAAGCCAATCGGTTCGTTGGCGCTCGCGCATGGCAAGCTAATCGGGCGGTTCCCCGGCTGCAAAGTTGGCGTGAACTCCTGACGAGTTGTCGCGTCAGGCGGGGGAGTTTTGTTTTTCGTGGTCCGGGATGGGTTGAAATAGACGCCGGTTTTGGTATAATTCGCCATTCTGGGATGTGTACGCCACGTTAAGCTGCTAGCGTAGCTCAAAGGTAGAGCGGCGGTTTTGTAAACCGCAGGTTGTGGGTCCGATTCCCACCGCTAGCTCCGAACAACAGAAAGATTGGGCAGATGCCCGAGTGGCCAAAGGGAGCAGACTGTAAATCTGCCGGCAACGCCTACGCAGGTTCGAATCCTGCTCTGCCCACCATCTTGACCGGCGGGCGTAGCTCAAAGGCAGAGCCCCGGTTTTCCAAGCCGGCCATGTGGGTTCGATTCCCATCGCCCGCTCCATTGAGCCTGTGTGGATGACCGCCGCGTGGCGGAGATGAGCTGCCTTAGCTCAGTGGTAGAGCGCGTCCTTGGTAAGGACGAGGCCCTGGGTTCAAGTCCCAGAGGCAGCTCCATAAAGTCGTAAAGCCGGTTGTGCGGCTGGATCGCTGAAGACAACACTTAAAGGTAGGAGAAAGGCAATGGCTAAGGAAACATTCGTTCGGTCGAAACCGCACATGAACGTCGGCACGATCGGTCACATCGATCACGGCAAAACCACGCTGACCGCGGCCATCGTCAAGACCATGGCGGCGTTGGGCCGCGCGAAGGCGCGCGCGTATGCCGATATCGCCAAGGGCGGAACGGTCCGCGATGAGAACAAGACCGTGACCATCCAGGTCGCGCACGTCGAGTACGAATCCGAGAAGCGCCACTACGCACACGTGGACTGCCCGGGTCACCGCGACTATATCAAGAACATGATCACCGGCGCGGCGCAGATGGACGGCGCCATTCTCGTGGTCGCCGCCGACGACGGCCCCATGCCCCAGACCCGCGAGCACATCCTTCTGGCCCGCCAGGTCGGCGTCCCCGGCATTGTGGTCTTCATGAATAAGATCGACCTCGTGGACGACCCCGAGCTGTTGGACCTGGTGGAACTCGAGCTGCGCGATCTGCTCACTTCCTACCAGTTCCCCGGCGACAAGATTCCCATCATCCGCGGCTCCTCCGGCAAGGCGTACACCTCCGACGATCCGAACAGCCCGGAGTGCAAGCCGATTCACGAACTGATGGCCGCCCTGGACAGCTACTTCCCGGATCCGGTGCGCGCGGTGGACCTGCCGTTCCTGATGTCCATCGAAGACGTCTTCAGCATCAAGGGTCGCGGCACGGTGGGCACCGGGCGCGTCGAGCGCGGCATGGTCAAGGTCGGCGACGAAGTGGCCATCGTCGGGCTCACCCCCGAAGTTCGCAAGACCATCGTGACGGGCGTCGAAATGTTCAACAAGACCCTCGACTCCGGCATCGCCGGCGACAACCTCGGCGTCCTCCTGCGCGGTATTGAAAAGGACGACCTCGAGCGCGGCCAGGTGCTGGCCAAGCCTGGCTCCATCACCCCGCACACCAAGTTCGAGTGCGAAGTGTACGTCCTGGGCAAAGACGAAGGCGGACGCCACACCCCGTTCTTCAACGGCTACCGCCCGCAGTTCTATTTCCGCACCACCGACGTCACCGGCTCCGTCACGCTGCCGGAAGGCGTGGAGATGGTGATGCCCGGCGACAACGTCAAGATGACCGTCGAGCTCATCATGCCCATCGCTATGGAAGAGAAGCTGCGCTTCGCGATCCGTGAAGGCGGCAAGACCGTCGGCGCGGGAACCGTGACCAAGGTCATTCAGTAATAACGGAAGAATACGACGATGCGAGAGGACCTGAGTCTGGAATGCAAAGAGTGCGGGAACCGCAATTACCGCACAAGCCGCGAGATGCGTGGCGGCAAGAAGCTGGAACTTAAGAAATACTGCAAGCACGACCGCAAGCATACCGTGCACGTGGAGAAGAAGAAGTAGCAGTTCTCCGTCCGGTTGCGGCAGGGTGCGCAGGCCAGTAGCTCAATTGGCAGAGCATCCGTCTCCAAAGCGGAGGGTTGGGGGTTCGACTCCCTCCTGGCCTGCCATGTGCTCCGGTCAGCAGTTAATGGGTTTGAGCGGAAGGAAACATGGTGGAGATTTACAAGAAGGGCCAGGGGAACGTAGCGCGCTGGACGACGATCATCGCCCTCGGGGCGCTGTCCGCCTTCGGCGCGTTCGAGCTGTACGACGCGATGACGGCCCGCGAAATCGGCGGGGCGACCTCGCTGGGCGCCCGCGGCTGGGGGCTCATCGTCAGCGGCGGCGTCTTCCTCGGCTGCATGGCCCTGATCGCCTGGGTCTGCAACATCCCGCGCTTTGCGGACTACCTGATCGCCAGCGAACTGGAACTGCGCAAAGTCTCCTGGCCGACCAAGGGAGAGCTGAAGCGCCAGACCATCGTCGTCATCTTCACCCTGCTGTTGTTCAGTCTTGTGCTGTTCCTGGCGGATGCGTTGTTCAGCTGGGGCTTCCACAAGATCTACTTTTCGTCTTGAGATCGGAGCGGCTCGTCGTCATGCCCAAGAACTGGTTTGTCGTGCGCGTGCAGAGCGGCAAAGAAGACCAGGTGCGTGAGGCGCTGGACCGTCGGGTCCGCGCGGACGCACTCGAAAGCGTGGTCTGCCGCGTACTGGTTCCCAGCGAGCGGGTTTCCGAAATCCGCGGCGGGCAGAAGCGCGTCCGCGAGCGCAAGATCTATCCCGGCTACATCATGGTGGAGATCGACGGCCCGGAGAAGATGGACATCCCCGAGCGCGCCTGGTTCACCATCCGCGAGACCCCCGGCATCGGGGACTTCCTGGGGGACGGCAGCAAGCCCATCCCGATGTCCAAGTCGGACGTGGAGCGCATCCTCGGCGCGGCCGACCACAAGGAATCCGCCCCGAAGGTCAAGATTGGCTTCTCCGGCGGCGAGGCCGTGCGGATCAAGGAAGGGCCGTTCGAGAACTTCGAAGGAACGGTCGAGGAAGTCTCCGCCGCAAAGGGAACCGTGAAAGTCATTGTGACCATCTTCGGGCGGCCTACGCCCGTTGAGCTGGAATACTGGCAGGTCGAGCGCGTATAACTTAACAGTCGGAGCGCACACATGGCAGGGAAACCGATTCTCGCGAAAATCAAGCTTCAGTGCCCCGGCGGGCAGGCGACGCCGGCCCCGCCCGTCGGTCCGGCGCTGGGTCAGCATGGCGTCAACATCGGCGAATTCGTCCGCAAGTTCAACGACAAGACGCGCGACGCCGCCGGCGTGATCATCCCGGTCGAGATCACCGTATACCGGGACCGTTCGTTCGACTTCATCACCAAGTCGCCCCCGGCCTCCGTGCTGCTCAAGAAGGCGGCGGGCATCGCCAAAGGTTCGGGCGTCCCGAACAAGGAAAAGGTGGCGAAGGTAACGCGCGCGCAAGTGCGCGAAATCGCGCAGACCAAGGCGAAGGACCTCAATTCCAGCGACCTGGATGCCGCCGAGAAGGTCGTGGCTGGCACCGCCCGCAGCATGGGCATCGACATAGTGGAGTAGTTTCATGGCCGAACACAGCAAGCGGTATAACGAAGCGCTCAAGAAGATCGATCGCAGCAAGCGGTACTCCGTGGAAGAGGCCGTCGCGCTGCTGAAGACGCTGCCGGGCGGGAAGTTCAACGAGACGGTGGACCTCGCCATGCGGCTGGGGATCGACCCGAAACAGGCCGACCAGCTCGTGCGCGGTTCGGCGAGCCTGCCCAAGGGCATCGGCAAGGAAATGCGCGTCATCGCCTTCTGCACCGGCGCCGTGGCGGAGGCCGCGAAAGCGGCGGGGGCCATCGAGGCCGGCGGAGAAGAGCTGGTGGCGAAAGTCGCCGGCGGTTGGACGGACTTCGACATCGCCGTCGCCGGAACCGACATGATGCGCCACGTGGGCAAGCTGGGGCGCGTGCTCGGTCCGCAGGGGAAGATGCCGTCGCCCAAGAGCGGCACCGTCACCGAAGACGTGGCCACCGCGGTCAAAGAGTTCCGCGCGGGGCGCATCGAATACCGCACCGACGCCACCGGGAATCTGCACGCCCCGGTCGGGCGTGTCGGCTTTACGGAAGAGGACTTGCGGGCGAACGTCAACGCGTTCATCGCCCACATTCAGGCGGCTCGTCCCGCGACGCTGAAGGGGACGTTCGTGATCTCCGCCTACCTCTCGTCAACCATGAGCCCGTCCATCCGCCTGGCGGTCTGACCGGCGCGGAACGGCTGAGAAGGAGAAAGGCGCATGCCGAGCAAACTGAACTTGATGATCTCGGAGGAGTTGTCGAAGCGTTATCCCGCCGGCACCGGCTATCTGGTTCTGGGCTGCGAGAAGCTCGACGGCCATCAAAACACCGAGTTCCGCCGCCTCCTGCGCGAGAGCGGCATCCGCCTGCAGGTGGTCAAGAACTCGCTGGCCACCCGCGCGCTGACGGCCAACGGCATCGGCGGCGGCACCCAGTTCTTCAGCGGCCCCTGCGCGCTGGTGAGCGGCAAAGGTGAAATGCCGAACATCTGCAAAGTGGTCACCGAACTGGTGAAGAAGTACGAAGGGAAAGTTGTCATTCGCGGAGGCCTCATGGGCGAGCTGGCCCTGACCCCCGCGGCCGTCACGCAGCTGGCCGCCATTCCGCCGCTGCCGGTGTTGCACGCCAAATTTGCCGGAAGCGTCCAGGCGCCGATCGCTCGGCTGGCCGGGGCGTTCCAGGGAATCGCACGGAGCCTCGCCTGCGCGTTGGAGGCCATCCGCAATCAGAAGGAAGGCAGTGTTCCGCCGTCGTCCCCGGAGACGGCAGCTTCTGGACCTGCCCCGGCGGCTGCTTAGGCCGTTGACGGGAGTCGTGCGCCGGTCATCTCGGAGTGGCGCGCCGGGAGGTTTCTGAGTTGCGCCCCTGCGGGGGGCAGGACTACAGAGAAAACAGGAGGATTCAATGGGTGAAGTAAAGGCTGAGACCTCTGCGAAGGTTGCCCAGGTGCTGGATCTGGTCTCCGGCATGACGTTGCTTGAGGCGGCCGAGTTGGTGAAGGCGTTCGAAGCGAAGTTCGGCGTGTCCGCGGCCCCGGTTGCGGCAGCGGCGGCGGCTCCGGCGGCGGCGGCGGGCGCTCCCGCGGCTGAGAAGACCGAGTTCGACGTGGTTCTCACCAACGCCGGCGCGAACAAGCTGCAGGTCATCAAGGTCGTTCGCGAGTTCACCACCCTCGGGCTGAAGGAAGCCAAGGCGGTTGTGGACAGCGCTCCGAAGGCAGTCAAGGAAGCTGTGCCCAAGGAAGAAGCCGAGAAGATGAAGGCCAAGCTCGAAGAGGTCGGCGCGAAGGTCGAGTTGAAGTAACCGCCGGCGCATGCTCTTTGCGCGAGGAAAACATATTAATTGCCAATGGGCAATTGCCGATAGCCAATTGCCAGGGAGCGGCAATGGCGTCGGCGGGCAGCAGCCCAGGCAGGCGCCGGCCGTTCCGTTGGCCGTGGGCCTTTGGTAATTGCCCATTGCTCCGTTGGGGTGAAGTGCGGGCCGCGCGCCGGGCCGGAAGAGGGCCAGGCGGGAGCGGCGCGCTTGAAATGTCGGCTGACATTCGGCTGGACGGATGGCCGTCCAGGTTGTTATACTACTATGCTCGGGATTGCGCACAGCATCGCGCGCGACCCCGCGACGCGTCGTTGCGCCGGTTTTGCCTTGAACGAACCGGCCGGATTACTTCGGCTGCGGCCGAGGAAAGGAGATGACCGCGATGGTCGACTCGACCTTTGAGCGGGTCAACGATTTCACTTCCGTCAGGATCTCACTGGCCTCTCCGGAGGACATTCGGAGCTGGTCCTACGGCGAAGTGAAGAAGCCGGAGACGATCAACTACCGCACCTATCGCGCGGAGAAAGACGGGCTGTTCTGCGAACGCATCTTCGGCCCGGAGCGCGACTGGGAATGCTTCTGCGGCAAGTACCGCGGAATGAAGCACAAGGGAATCGTCTGCGACCGCTGCGGGGTCAAGGTGACTCACTCGCGCGTGCGCCGCAAGCGCATGGGACACATCACGCTGGCCGCCCCCGTCGTTCACATCTGGTTCTTCAAAGCGATGCCTTCCCGTCTGGCGAACCTTCTGGACATCAAGACCAGTTCGCTGGAGCGCGTGATCTACTTCCAGGACTACATCGTCACCCAGGAAGGGGACACGCCGCTGAAGAAGGGGCAGTTGCTCAGCGAAGGGGAGCTGCGCGCCGCGCAGGATCAGTACGGCGAGCGCTTCACCGCCCGGATGGGCGCCGAGGCGGTTCGCGAACTGCTGCATGGCCTGGACCTCCCGGCCGTGGCGAAGGACTTGCGCGACGAACTCAGTTCCACGCACTCCAAGCAGCGCGCGAAGGACATCACCAAGCGCCTGCGCCTCGTCGAGGCGCTCAAGGACAGCACGAACAAGCCGGAGTGGATGGTGCTGGAAGTCATCCCGGTCATCCCGCCCGACCTTCGCCCGCTGGTCCTGCTGGAGAGCGGCAACTTCGCCACCAGCGACCTGAACGACCTGTACCGCCGCATCATCAACCGCAACAACCGGCTCAAGAAACTGATCGACCTGAACGCGCCTGAAGTCATCATCCGCAACGAGAAGCGAATGCTGCAGCAGGCCGTGGATGCGCTGTTCGACAACGCGCGCTGCAAGCGCCCGGTGCTCGGCAGCAGCAACCGCCCGCTCAAGTCGCTCACCGACATGATCAAGGGCAAGCAGGGGCGCTTCCGCGAGAACCTGCTGGGCAAGCGCGTGGACTACTCCGCGCGTTCCGTGATTGTGGTCGGCCCGGAATTGAAACTGCACCAGTGCGGCCTGCCCAAGAAGATCGCGCTGGAACTGTATCAGCCCTTCATCATCCGCCGGCTGCGCGAACTCGGCCACGCCGAGACCATCAAGAGCGCCAAGAAGATGATCGAGCGGCGCGAGGACCCGGTCTGGGACATTCTGGAGGAGGTCATCACCGGCCACCCCGTGTTCCTGAACCGCGCCCCCACCCTGCACCGAATGGGCATCCAGGCCTTCCAGCCCGTGCTGGTGGAAGGAAACGCCATCAAGATTCACCCGCTGGCCTGCCGCGGCTTCAACGCCGACTTCGACGGCGACCAGATGGCCGTCCACCTGCCGCTGTCGGTCGAGGCGCAGGTCGAGGCGCACACTCTGATGATGTCCACCAACAACATTTTCTCTCCCGCCAGCGGCGAGCCGATCATCGCGCCGTCGCAGGATATCGTGCTGGGGGTCTTCTACCTGACCTGCGACCGCCCGAAGGAACTGGGAGAAGGAAAGAAGTTCTACGGCAAGGAGGAAGTGTTCCTCGCCCACCAGCAGCACAAGGTCGGGCTCCATGCCAAGATCAAGGTGCGCATGCATGAGCGGCCGGAAGTGCGCGGCATTGAAGGCGCGCAGAAGCCGGTGAACAACCTGTTTGAAACGACCGTCGGCCGGGTGATCTTCAACGATATCCTCCCGAAGGAAATGGCATTCTACAACAAGCCGCTCGACCAGAAGGGGCTTGACGGCATCATTCATGACTGCCACAAGCTTCTCGGGCGCGAGCGCACCATCAAGCTGCTCGACGACATCAAGGAGCTCGGCTTCCGGCAGGCGACTCTGGCGGGGCTCTCCTTCGCCGCGAGCGACCTGGTCATGCCGCCGGAGAAGGAAGAAATCGTCCACCGCACCGAAGTGGAAGTGGAGCACATCGAGAAGCACTTCAAGCAGGGCGCGATCACCGAGGGTGAGCGCTACAACCTCATCATCGACGCCTGGACTCACGCCACCGAGCAGGTGGCCGAGGCGATGATGAAGCGCCTGCGCAACGACGTGCGCGACAACATGCTTTACCTGAACCCGATCCGCCTGATGGTGGAGTCCGGCGCGCGCGGAAGCTTGCAGCAGATTCGCCAGCTCGCCGGCATGCGCGGCTTGATGGCCAAGCCCTCCGGTCGAATCATCGAGACCCCGATCAAGGCGAACTTCCGCGAAGGTCTGCGCGTCCTCGAATACTTCAGCTCCACGCACGGCGCCCGTAAAGGTCTGGCCGATACCGCGCTGAAGACGGCAGACTCCGGTTACCTGACCCGCAAGCTGGCCGACGTGGCCCAGAACGCCGTGGTCAACATGCTCGACTGCGGCGCCCTCAACGGCATCACCAAGGGAGTCGTGCGTAAGGGCGACGTGGTGGAAGTGCCGCTGAGCCGCTCCATCCGCGGCCGCGTCGCGCGCGACAACATCGTGAGCCTGCTCGACGACCAGTTGATCGTCGCCGAGAACGAACTGATCACCGAGGCCACCGCCAAGCGTCTGGAGGAACTCGGGTTCGAGAAGATACGCGTGCGCAGTCCGCTCACCTGCGAAGCGTCGGCGGGGGTCTGCATGTACTGCTACGGCGCCGACCTTTCGCGCGGCGAGTTTGTGGAAGAGGGGCTGGCCGTCGGCATCATCGCCGCGCAGTCCATCGGCGAGCCCGGCACGCAGTTGACCATGCGTACGTTCCACATCGGTGGAACCGCGAGCCGCCGCATCGAGGAATCCGAAGTGCGCGCCAAGAAGGCGGGCACCGTCCAGTACCACAACTTGAACGTGGTGAAGAACGCCAAGGGCGAGGTGCTGGCCCTGACGCGCAACGGCGAAATTCACATCATGGACGAGAAGGCGCGCGAACTCGAACGCATCGCCATCCCCGCCGGCGCGCTCATCCTCGTCGAAGAGGGGGCGAAGGTCGCGGCGAAGAAGTCGCTGGCCAAGTGGGATCCGCACATGGTGCCGATTCTGGCCGAAGTCGCCGGTCGCGTGCGCCTCGAAGACATCGTCGAGAACAAGACGATGCGCGAGGAAATCGACCCGGCCACCAAGGTCCGCCGCAAGGTCATCATCGAGCACAAGGGCGACCTGCATCCGCAGTTGGTCGTCGAGGACGGCAACGGCAACATCCTGGGCGCCTACCCGATTCCCGAGAAGGCGTTCATCGAAGTGGACGAAGGGGAGATGATTACCGCCGGCACGCTGCTGGCCAAGACCCCCCGTGAAATCACCCGCACGCAGGACATCACCGGCGGTCTGCCGCGCGTCACCGAGTTGTTCGAGGTGCGCAAGCCGAAGGACCCGGCCGTGATGAGCGAAATCGAAGGAACGGTGGAGATCGGCGAGGCCCGGCGTGGCAAGATGAGCATCATCGTGCGCAGCGACTCGGGCATCGAGCGCGAGCACCTGGTGCCGCGCGGCCGCCACCTGCGAGTGCACCGCGGCGCGCGCGTGCGCGTGGGCGAGTCCCTCACCGAAGGGCCGCGCGTCCCGCAGGACATCCTGCGCATCAGCGGTGAAGAAGAAGTGCAGCAGTACTTGCTGCGCGAAGTTCAGAACGTCTACCGTTCGCAGAACGTGCGCATCGACGACAAGCACATCGAAGTCATCGTCAGCCAGATGATGCGCAAAGTGCGCATCGACGACCCGGGCGACACGCGCTTCCTGCCGGGCTCGCTGGTTGACAAGTACGCCTTCAAACAGGAAAATCGCCGGACCGAGTCCACCGGCGGCAAGCCGGCAGTGGCGAGTCCCGTCCTCATGGGGATCACCAAGTCCGCGCTGCAGTCCGATTCGTTCATCTCGGCCGCCTCCTTCCAGGAGACGCCCAAGGTGCTCACCGAGGCGGCGCTGGCCTCGCGCTCGGACGATCTGTGGGGACTCAAGGAAAACGTCATCGTCGGTCGTCTCATCCCGGCCGGAACCGGGTTCAAGGCATACCTGTCGGCCATGGTTGCCAAGCCGGAATTGGCGCCCGCCGGCGTCGCCGCGGCGCTGCCGGAAGGGGACGCACAGGCCGAGGAAAAGCCGGAAGCATAAGTTCTCGCACAGGCACAGGAGTCAAGTACGATGCCAACGATCAGCCAGCTGGTGCGCAAAGGCCGCAAGAAGGTCCAGTACAAGAGCAAGCGTCCCGACCTTCAGGGCTGCGCGCAGAAGCGCGGAGTCTGCCTGCAGGTCATGACCCGCACACCCAAGAAGCCGAACTCGGCTTTGCGCAAGGTGACCAAGGTGCGCCTGAGCAATGGGCGCGAAGTCATCGCGTACATTCCCGGGGAAGGGCACAACCTGCAGGAGCACCTCACCGTGCTCGTGCGCGGCGGCCGCGTGCGCGACCTGCCCGGCGTGCGCTACCACATCATTCGCGGCAAACTCGACGCCACGGGCGTCGAGGCGCGTCGTCAGAGCCGGTCCAAGTACGGCGCCAAGCGGCCCAAGTAAGCCAAGCTGTTTCATTGCCGGTTTGGCAGTCATGAAACAGGCTGCAGCCCAAGTTAGGAAGGAGCGCATTCGACGATGGCCCTGAAATTCCGCAGCACGTCGGTCTTCCTCCAGCCCGACGTTCGCTTCAAGAGCAAACTGGTGAGCAAGTTCATCAACTGCCTCATGTACGGCGGCAAGAAGAGCACGGCGGAGGATATCTTCTACGGCGCGATGGATATCGTCGGCCAGAAGGTCCCCGGCGTGGACCCGCTCAAGGCGTTCGAAACCTGCATCGAGAACGTGCGTCCCACCGTCGAAGTGCGCTCGAAGCGCGTCGGCGGCGCCACCTACCAGGTGCCCGTGGAAGTCCCGCGGCCGCGCGCGCAGGCGCTGGCGTTCCGCTGGATTCTCGCGGCGGCCCGCGCCCGCAAGGGCAAGCCCATGGACATTCGGCTCGCCGCCGAACTGGTGGACGCCTACAACAAGACCGGTGCGGCGTTCACGCAGCGCGAGAACGTCCACAAGATGGCCGAGGCCAACAAGGCCTTCGCGCACTTCGCCTGGTGAGCCGCGCGCTCGCCCTGCACCGCGCGAAAGCTTCGCCCTTGAGCTGATGCAACTTTTGCCGCCTGGCCCCGTGGCCAGGCGGCGTCGTCTTCTAGTGAGATCATCCAGATGACAATTCCGCTTGCCAAACGGCGCAATATCGGCGTCCTGGCGCACATCGACGCCGGCAAGACCACCACCACCGAGCGCATCCTGTACTACGCCGGGCGCACGTACAAGATGGGTGAAGTGGACGATGGCACCACCGTTACGGACTGGATGAAAGAGGAGCAGCGCCGCGGCATCACCATCACCTCCGCGGCGATCAGCTTCGAATGGCGCGGGCACATGGTCTCGCTCATCGACACGCCGGGGCACGTGGACTTCACCGCCGAAGTGGAGCGCTCCTTGCGCGTCCTCGACGGCGCCATCATCGTGCTCTGCGGCGTGGGCGGAGTGGAAGCGCAGACCGAGACCGTCTGGCGTCAGGCCAACCGCTACAAAGTGCCGCGCCTCTGCTTCGTCAACAAGCTGGACCGTCCCGGCTCCGATTACCCCCGCGTGATCCAGGCGATTCAGCAGCGGCTGCGCGCGCTCCCGCTGCCGGTGCAGATTCCCATCGGCAGCGACCGCTCCCTTCAGGGAGTCGTCGACCTGCTGCGCATGCGCGCCATCTACTTCGACGCGGATGAGAAAGATGTCGTCCTTCGCGAGACCGATGTTCCCGCCGATCTCGCCGCCGAGGCGGCGACGTGGCGCGACCGGCTGTGCGAAACGGTCGCGGAGAACGTGGACAGCCTGGCCGGACCGTACCTGGACAACGGCACGCTGAGCGCCGACGAATTGCGCGCGGGCATCCGCCAACTCACCCTGGCCAACCGCGCCGTTCCCGTGCTGTGCGGATCGAGCCTCAAGCGCGTCGGAGTCCACCCGCTACTGGACGCCGTCGTGGACTATCTGCCCTCGCCCGAGGAGGTTCCGGACGTGGAGGGAACGGATCCCGAGGACGCCTCCCGCAAGATTCGGCGCGGGCACAGTCCGGAGGAATCGCTCACCGCGCTGGCATTCAAGGTGGCCGCAGACCGTTACGATGAAATAGTTTACGTCCGCGTCTACTCCGGCGTGCTGCGCGCGGGGCGCAAGGTGTTCAACCCGCGCCGGGAGAAGAAGGAAGCCATCGCGCACATCTATCATATGTACGCCAACCGGAAAGAGGAGAGCGTCAAGGAAGCCGGCCCGGGGGAGATCGTCGCGGTGGGGGGGCTGAGCAATACCACCACCGGCGACACGCTCTGCGAAACCGACGCCCCCATCCTCCTGGAGCCGATGCAGTTCCCGAACACGGTGGTCAGCATGGCCATCGAGCCGCGCACCCAGGCCGACCGCGACAAACTCGCAGAGTCGCTTCAGCGCCTCGCGCGCGAGGACCCGACGTTTGAAGTCAGGAACGACGCCGAGACCGGCCAGACCATCATCAGCGGAATGGGAGAGCTGCACCTGGAGGTCATCAAGAACCGCCTCCTGGATGAGTTCGGCATCGGGGCGAACGTCGGCGAGCCGCGCGTTGCGTACAAGGAAACCATCGCGCGCGCGCAGGAGGCCGAAGGTCGCCTGATCCAGCAGACGGGGACGCGCGGCACCTATGCCGTGGTGAAGCTCACCGTCAAACCCGCGGCGCTGAAGGGGGGTGTTCAATTCGTGAACAACCTCCCGACGCAGAAGATCAAGCGCCGTTTCGCGCAGGCGATCGAGGCGGGAGTCATCGAGACTGCGCGCGGCGGCGTGGTCACCGGCTACCCGCTGATCAACGTCGAAGTCATTGCCTCCGACGCGGAGGAACATCCCAGCGACTCCGACGAAGTCGCCTTCGAGGCCGCCGCATCCATCGCCATGCGCAAGGCGGTGGAGGAGGGGGGCGCGTTGCTTCTCGAACCGATCATGTCGCTGGAAGCGGTCACCCCGGCGCAGTATCTGGGAGACGTCATCGCCGACTTGAACAGCCGCCGCGCGGAAATCAGCCAGGTGCTCGAACGCGACGAAGCGCGCGTCGTTGTTGCGCTCGCGCCTCTGTCGGAGATGTTCGGATACGCCACCGCGCTGCGTTCCATGACGCAGGGAAGGGCCACGTACACGCTGGAACCCAGCGACTACCGCCCTGCCCCGCAAAAGATTTATGACAAAATGGTGGTTTGACCCCGTTTTTCCGTTGAAATGCGTTTGACAAGACGATGCGAAACGGTTATATTACCAGTCTTTGCGCCACGAACGTAACGATTTTGTGCTGCCCGGACCGCCGTTGGCGGATCGAGGGTATAGGGAGAATGCATCAAATGACCCGTGTTTTCTCGTCCGCGTGTATGCGGGGATGTGTAAGGCAATGAGCAAAGACAAAATCCGCATCCGCATGGAAGCGTACGACCATCGCGTCCTGGATCGCTCGGCGGCCAAAATCGTCGAGACGGCCAAGGACACGGGAGCGCGTGTCAACGGACCGATACCGATCCCGACGCGCATCGAACGCTACACCGTCCTTCGCTCCCCCCACATCGACAAGAAGTCCCGCGAGCAATTCGAAATCCGCACGCACAAACGCATCATCGATATTATGGAACCGACGGCCAAGACCATTGACGCCCTGGGGCGGCTCGAAATGCCCGCCGGGGTGGATATCCGGATAAAGGCTTGATCCTTACAGGAGTGTTGTTATGATCGCTGGATTGCTCGGCAGGAAGCTCGGCATGACGCAAATTTATGACGAGGCCGGATCGCTCCTGCCGGTGACTGTTATTCAAGCCGGTCCCTGCAAAGTGATGCAGGTCAAAACCCAGGAGAACGACGGCTACAGCGCCGTGCAACTGGGCATGGATGACCGCCGCCGCAAGAACGCCACCAAGCCGGAGTCCGGCCACGCGCGCGCCGCGAAAGCGGAGCCGCAGCGGTTCATCCGCGAAGTGGACGCCGACGGCAAGGACAAGCTCGAACTGGGCCAGACGCTCACCGTGGAACTGTTCAAGGAAGTCCAGCGCGTCGACGTGATCGGAACCAACAAGGGCAAGGGGTTCCAGGGCGGCATGAAGCGTTACGGCTTCGGCGGCCACCCGGCCAGCCACGGCGCGTCGAAAGACCACCGCGCGCCCGGCTCCATCGGCGCCAACACCGACCCGGGCCACGTGTGGAAGGGCACCCGCATGGCAGGGCAGATGGGTAACAAGCGTCACACCGTCAAGAACCTCCGAATCGTCAAGATAGACTCCGAAAAGAACCTCCTCATGTTGAAAGGCGCCGTTCCGGGCGCCGTCGGAAGCTATGTCATCGTCCGGTCCTGTGCGCCACGGAAGGGCAAGCAGCAATGATCTCTGTTCCTGTCTACGACAAACAAGGCCAAGCACTCGCCCCGGTCCAGGTTGATGAGACCGTCCTGGGCAAGAAGGTCAAGAAGTCTCTGCTCCGGCAGGCGGTGCAGATGTACGAGAACAACCAGCACGTCTGCACCAAGGGCACCCTCACGCGCGGCATGGTCAGCATCAGCACGCGCAAGGTGTACAAGCAGAAGCACACCGGCAACGCGCGCATGGGCTCCGACAGCACGCCGCAGCGTCGCGGCGGCGGCGTCGCCTTCGCCCCGCAGACGCGCGACATCTCGTACCACATGCCCAAGCAGTCCCGCCGCGTCGCCACCCGTTCCGCCCTGCTCTCGCGTCTGCAGGGGAACGAAGTGAACCTCATCGCCGAAATGACGATGGATGCCCCCAAGACCAAGGTGGTCGCCACTCTGCTCAAGACGATGGGCATCTCCGGGCGCTGCCTCTTCGTGGTCGAGGAGACCAGCGGGAACTTCTGGAAGTCCGCCCGCAACATCCCCGGCGTCACGGTTCGCCGCGCCGCCGACCTGAATGCGTATGATCTTCTCCAATCGGACCGCCTGCTCTTTACCCAGGCGGCGTTCAACCACGTGATCGAGGCGCTCCATTCATGAACAGAGACAGCTACATGATCGTCCGGCGCCCGCTGATCACCGAGAAGGGGATGGCGGGGGTCAACCAGCTCAACCAGTACCCGTTTGAAGTCGATCCTTCCGCCAAGAAGGCGGAAATCAAGAAAGCCGTGGAGGAGCTGTTCTCCGTCCACGTCAAGAAAGTGCGGACCATGAGCCGCAAAGGCAAGCCCCGCCACTACCGTTATTGGAAGGGCACCACCGGCGAATGGAAGCGCGCCATTGTAACCCTGGCGCCGGGCGAGACCATCGAGTTTATCTGAGCGAGAACGGCCGCAGGGCCGAGGAAAACGCAATGGGAATCAAAAAATACAAGCCGACATCGCCCGGACGCAGGCTCGGGACCGTCTCAGACTTCGCCGAGATCACCAAGACGAAGCCGGAGAAGAACCTCACCTCCGCTGTTCGCAAGACCGGCGGGCGCAACGTCTATGGCATCGCCACGCGTCGCTTCATCGGAGGCGGGCACAAGCGCCGCTACCGGACCATCGACTTCCGTCGCGACAAGGACGGCATGCCGGCCAAGGTCGTCGCGATCGAGTACGACCCGAACCGCTCCGCGCGCATCGCGCTGCTCAACTATCCCGATGGCGAGAAGCGCTACATCCTCTGCCCCGAGCAGCTCACCGTGGGCATGTCGGTCGTATCCGGCGCCGAAGTGGAGCCGCGCGTGGGCAACTGCATGCCGCTGCGGAACATTCCGCAGGGCATCATGGTTCACGCCATTGAAATGATCCCCGGCACGGGCGCCAAGCTGGCGCGGTCGGCCGGTTCCATGGTGCAGATCTCGGCCAAGGAAGGGGAGTACGCCCAGTTGATCATGCCCAGCGGCGAACTGCGCCGCGTGCATCTGAATTGCCGCGCCACCATCGGACAGGTCGGGAACCTGGACCACCAGAACATCCGCCTGGGCAAAGCCGGGCGCATGCGCTGGCTCGGGCGCAAGCCGCAACAGCGCGCCAACGCCATGAACCCGATTGACCACCCGATGGGTGGCGGCGAAGGACGTACCGGCGGCGGCGGCCGTCCGCAGGTCGGCCCCACCGGCGTGCTGTCCAAGGGCGGCAAGACCCGCAAGCGCCGCAATCCGACGAGCCGTTTCATCATTCGCCGTCGGCGCGTCGGGCGCTGATTCTAGAAACTCAGTGGAGTCTAACGCATGAGCCGTTCGATCAAAAAAGGCCCGAATGTAGACGCGAAGCTGGTGGCGCGCGTGCGCGCGCAGAAGCAGAGCGGCGATCGTGAGCCGCTCAAGACGTGGCGCCGCGCTTGCGTCATACTGCCGGAATTCGTGAACCACAACTTCTCCATTCACAACGGCAAGACCTTCATCAAGCTGTTCGTGACCGAGGAGATGGTGGGACACCGGCTGGGGGAATTCGCCCCGACGCGCACCTTCCGCGGCCATAGCGGCCGGAAGGCCAAGGAAGCGGCCGCCGCGGCAGCAGCCCCGACCGCCTCCTGACATACGCAGGGAAAATATCCATGGAACTGAAAGTCGCTTATCGTCATGCACGCATCGCGCCGACCAAGGTGCGCCTGGTGGTGGACCTGGTCCGCGGCGTCCGGGTGGATGAGGCGTTCAACATCCTGCGGATGACCCGGAAGCGCGGCTCGCCGATGGTCGCCAAGCTGCTCAAGTCCGCCGTCGCTACCGCGGGCGAGCGCTTTGACGTGGAACCCGACTCGCTTGTGATTTCGCGCGCCTGGGTGGATTCAGGCCCCGTGCGCAAAGGTTGGTTTGCTCGGCCGCGAGGAATGGCCGCGCGCATGCGCTTCCGCAGCAGCCATATACATCTGGTCATCTCGTCGCCGGAAGAGACGCCCAAAGCAGAAGGGCGGCGCTAGTCACAGCGCCGGCCTGGAGGAAACATGGGTCAGAAAGTACATCCGATTTCGTTCCGTCTCGGAATCATCGAAGACTGGCGCTCGCGCTGGTATGCCGGTAAGAAGGAATTCGGCAAGCTGGTGGTCGAGGACAGGCGCCTGCGAGAGTTCGTCAAGGCGAACTACGCGTTCGCCATGATCGCGCGCATCGACATCGAGCGCACGCGCGAAGAAGTGCGCGTCATCCTGCACTGCGCGCGCCCCGGCGTCATCATCGGCCGGAAGGGCTCCGAAGTGGACCGTCTGCGTGCGCGGATTGAAGAAATCTGCAAGCGCAAGGTGGACATCCGCATCGTCGAGATTCACCGCCCGGAAATGTGCGCGCAGCTGGTCGCCGAAGGAATGGCCGAGCAGCTGGCCAAGCGCGCCTCGTTCAAGCGCACTGCGCGCAAAGCCACCGACGCCAGCATGGATGCCGGCGCCAAAGGCGTGCGCATCCGCCTGGCCGGTCGCCTGGGCGGCGCGGAAATGTCCCGCCGCGAACTGATCCGCGTCGGCTCCGTCCCGCTCCACACCCTGCGCGCCCGGATTGACTACGGATTCGCCGAAGCCCATACGACCATGGGGCACATCGGCGTCAAAGTATGGATCAACCATGGCCTCGTCACCGAGGCCGATGCTGTCGCTGAGAAGGAGGCCGGCCTTGGCGTTGATGCCCAAAAGAGTTAAGTTCCGCAAATCCCAGCGCGGCGTCCTGCGCGGCGAAGAGACTCGCGGGAACACGGTTGCGTTCGGCGAGTTCGGTCTTCAGGCGCTGGACTATGCCTGGCTGGCCGCTCGGCAGATCGAAGCCGGCCGCGTCGCCGCCCAGCACTTCATGGGCCGCGAAGGCAAGCTGTGGATCCGCGTATTCCCCCACAAGCCGCTGACCGGCAAGCCGGCGGAAGTGCGCATGGGTTCCGGCAAGGGCGAACCGGTGTACTGGGCCGCGGTCATCAAGCCGGGCCGCGTGCTGTATGAGATTGGCGGTCTGCCGGAAGAGACCGCGCGTGAAGCGCTGAACCGGGTGGCCCACAAGCTGCCGATCCGCGTTCGGCTCTTGAAGCGGAGGCCACGTCAGTGAAGATTGCCGAAATTCGCGAAATGCCCAGCGAGGAGATCGTCCAGCTGGTGGGGCAGAAGAAGAAGGCGCTGTTCAACTTCCGGTTTCAGCGCGAAACCGAGCAGCTGGAGCGCCCGGCCGAATTGCGCAAGTTGAAGACCGATATCGCCAAGTTGTTGACGGCCCTGCGCGAGCGGGAACTGGCCGAAGGGCGCGCCCCGCAGGGCGCTGGCGCCAAGGAAAGGTCGCAGAAGGCATGAGTGAAACACGAAGCCGACGCAGGACGGCCACCGGGATAGTGGATCGCGCCCCCAAGGACAAGACGCTCGTCGTCAAGGCGGTGCGGTTGGTGGAGCATGCCAAGTATCACCGGTACGTCAAGCGCGTCACGTTGTACCGCGTGCATGACGAGGCCGGCGAGGCCAAGCAGGGCGATACCGTTGAGATCATGGAGAGCCGGCCGATCAGCAAGACGAAGCACTGGCGTCTGGTGCGCGTCGTCAGCCGGAGCGCCCGTCAGGGAAGCGAGGTTGTGTCGTGATTCAAGAACAGACACGGATGGACTGCGCCGACAACACCGGCGCGAAAGTCGTCTACTGCTTCAAAGTGCTCGGCGGCACCCGCCGCCGGTACGCCGGAGTGGGCGACGTGATCATCGGCTCGGTCAAGAAGGCCGTGCCCGGTGGCGAGTTGGAAGAAGGAACCATTGTGCGCGCCGTGGTCGTTCGCACCAAGTCCCCCGTGACGCGTCCGGACGGCTCCTTGGTTCGGTTCGACCGCAACGCGGTGGTATTGATTGACACGGAAGGGAACCCTCGGGGGACCCGTATCTTCGGTGCGGTCGCGCGAGAGCTGCGCCAGAAGAATTTCATGAAGATCATCTCCCTCGCGGCCGAAGTGGTCTAGCGAGGGAAGGAACGCCAATATGCGCATACGAAAAAATGATCAGGTCGTGCTGACGAAGGCCATCACCGGCGCCAAGCAATTGGACCGGAAGGCCCTCGGCAAGGAAGAAAAGGGCTCGGTGGCCCGCGTCCTCAGTGTGCTGAAAGATGACGAGCGCGTCGTCGTGGAAGGCGTCAACTACGTCTACCGCCACGTCCGCCGCAGCCAGAAGCACCCGCAGGGCGGGCGCGTAGCCAAGGAAGCGCCGATTCACCTGTCGAACGTCATGCTCTATTGCGGCAAGTGCAATGGGCCGGCGCGCGTGCGGATGCAGGTTAACGAAAAAACGGACACGCGCGGCAAGCGGCGGCGCGAAGTTCTCCGTGTTTGTAAGCGGTGCGGCGAGGTCGTCGGCGGGTCGCGCTGACCCGTTGGCTCCTACCGCGCCCATCATGAGGATCGGCACAGATGGCTCGACTGCTCGACGCATATAAGGAAAAAGTGGCTCCTGAACTGATGAAACAGTTCGGGTACACGAATCGCATGGCGGCGCCGCGTCTCCTGAAGATCACCGTGAACATGGGAGTCGGCAAGGCGACGGAGAACAAGAAGCGCATGGAGGATGCCGCGCGCGACCTGGCCACCATCACCGGCCAGAAGCCGCTCATCACCCGCGCCAAGAAGTCCGTATCGGCCTTCAAGCTGCGCGAAGGGCTGGAGATCGGCTGCAAGGTGACGCTGCGCGGCAAGCGGATGTACGAGTTCCTGGACCGCCTCATCAGCCTGGCGGCTCCGCGTATCCGCGACTTCCGCGGTTTCAACCCGAATGCGTTCGACGGGCGTGGGAACTACACCCTGGGCTTGGCGGAGCAGTCGGTCTTCCCGGACGTCAATATCGACAAGGTGGAGTTCGTCCAGGGGATGGACATCACGTTCACGATTTCCGGCGCATCGGACGAAGCCTCGCGTGAGCTGCTGCGACAGCTGGGGTTGCCGTTCCGTCGCGACGAAGATAGGGCCCGCGCATGACCAGAAAATGCCTGATGAACAAGACGATGAACCCGACGCCGAAGTTCGCCGTGCGCCATCGCAACCGGTGCATGCTGTGCGGGCGGCCGCGGGCGTACTACCGGAAATTCCAGATTTGCAGGATCTGCCTGCGCAAGCTCGCCTCCGAGGGATCGATCCCCGGAATTCACAAGGCCAGCTGGTAATCGCAGGTTTGGAGGGTGAGAGCCGATGAGCATGACGGACCCGATCGCCGATTTGCTGACGCGCATCCGCAATGCGGTTCGCGTGCGTCATCCGTCGGTGGACGTTCCCTACTCCAAAGAGAAGGCGCAGGTGCTTGAAGTGCTGAAGCGCGAGGGGTTCATCGCCGATTTCAAGGACGAGGGAGAAGGCAAGGCGCGCCTGGCGCGCGTCTACCTGAAGTACAGCCGGCTCGGCGAGCCGGTGATCCAGGAGATTCAGCGGGAAAGCCGCCCCGGCCGGCGCGTCTATCGCGGCTACACCGAGCTGGATCCGGTCCTGCGAGGGATCGGCATCGCCGTGATCAGCACCTCCAAAGGGGTGCTCAGCGACCGTGAGTGCCGCAAGCAGCAGCTCGGCGGCGAAGTGTTGTGCAAGGTCTGGTAGCCGAAACGGCCCCGGCCGTTTGAGGGAGTCAGGAAACCAATGTCACGAATCGGAAAAATGCCCGTCGCCATCCCCGACAAGGTGAAGGTGCAGATCAAGGGCGCCAGCGTCACCGTCGAGGGGCCGCTGGGCAAACTCGAACGCAAGCTGAACAACGGCATCACCGCCGAGGTGGACGAAGCCAAGCATCAGGTGCTTCTCAAGCGCGCCTCCGAGAGCAAGCCGCACCGCATGCTCCACGGGCTCGAGCGCAGCCTGGTCAACAACATGGTGCTGGGCGTCACCAAGGGATACCGCAAAGAGCTGGAAGTGGTCGGCATCGGCTACAGCGTCAAAGCCGAGGGAAATGCGGTGGTCCTGGACGTGGGATTCAGCAACGCCGTCAAGATGCCGGTCCCGCAGGGAATCAAACTGGAAGTGCTCCAGGCGACCAACCCGGGGAAACTGGCCGTCAGCGGCGCCGACAAGCAGATGGTGGGGCAGTTCGCCGCCAGCCTGCGCGGGGTCCGTCCGCCCGAACCGTACCAGGGCAAGGGAATCAAGTACTCTGACGAAGTCGTCCGTCGCAAGGCCGGCAAGGCGTTCGTGGGAGCCGGCGGGTAAGGGTAGTCTGCTCACTCTTAGAGAGACGAATAGCGCGCCATGAACAGCACGATGAAGAAAAAGATCGCATTGAAGAAGCGGCACCACCGCGTGCGAAACAAGGTCCAGGGGACGGCGGAGCGCCCGCGGCTGATGGTGTACCGCAGCCAGACGCACATCTACGCTCAGGTGATTGATGACGGCTCGGGGCGCGTCCTCGCAGCCGCCAGCACCCTGACCCCGGAGATTCGCGCCGCCATCAAGTCCGGCAAGAACGTGGGCGCCGCCAAGATGGTCGGGAAACAGATCGCTACCGTCGCACGCAGCCGCGGCGTCACCGCCGTCTGCTTCGACCGCGGCGGCCGCAAATACCATGGCCGCGTCAAGGCCCTGGCCGAAGCCGCGCGCGAGGGCGGATTGGTCTTCTAGCGCCAGAAGGAGCTTCACTTGAGAAGAGATGCAGTCATTGACACGCGGAACATCTCCCTGGAAGACCG
Organism: uncultured Planctomycetota bacterium; assembly: GCA_903901045.1. Taxonomy (GTDB): domain Bacteria; phylum Planctomycetota; class Brocadiia; order CAIUPP01; family CAIUPP01; genus CAIUPP01. The sequence continues at coordinate 32,069 of CAIUPP010000088.1, read as the reverse complement.
CGTGGTCGAAAAGGGAATCAACCGCACCGCCAAGGTCGTCAAGGGCGGACGCCGGTTCTCGTTCAGCGCGCTGGTCATCAGCGGGAATCGCAACGGCGTGGTGGGCTTCGGCTTCGCCAAGGCCAACGACGTCCCGGGCGCCATGGAAAAAGCGACCCGCGACGCGCACCGCAACCTGCGCAAGCTGAAGGTCTCCGACGGGTCCATCCCGCACGAAGTGACCGGCCGTTACGGCGCCAGCAAAGTGATCCTGATCCCCGCCGTCCCGGGCACCGGCATCAGCGCCGGCTCCTGCGTCCGCGCGGTGGTGGAACTGGCCGGCGTCAAGAACATGCTGAGCAAGTCCTACGGGACGAACAACCCGGTCAACCTGGTCAAGGCCACTTTTGACGCGCTCAGCAAACTGCGCACCAAAGAGGAAGCCGCTCAGCTCAGAGGAGTGTCGCTGGAATGAACCTCATAGAAATCAAGAAAACGTCGCTTCAGCACAAGAGCCGCAAGCGTCGCGGACGCGGCCCCCGGTCCGGCCATGGCAAGACCTCCGGCAGCGGTCACAAGGGAGCCAACGCGCGCGCCGGTCACAGCGGGATGAACGCCTACGAAGGCGGTCAGACGCCGCTGTTCAAGCGTCTTCCGAAGCGCGGCTTCAACAACGCCAAGTATCGCATCGAATACACGGTGGTCAACGTCGGCGACCTGAACGGTTTCGCCGCCGGCACCGAGATCACCCCGGAGTTCCTGATCAAATCCGGAACCATCGGCAAGCTGTCGAAGGGCGGCCTGAAAGTTCTGGGAACCGGCGCCCTGGAAGTGCCACTCAAAGTCCAGGCGCATAAATTCAGCCAGTCGGCCGTCGAGAAGATTCGCGAGGCCGGTGGCGAGGTGAAAGAACTGTAATGCTGGAAACTCTTGGCAACACGCTTCGTGTCCCGGAGTTGCGCAGGCGGCTGCTGATCACCATCACGCTGCTGTGCATCTGCCGGATCGGCGTGTATATCCCTGTCCCTGGGGTGGACCTGGCCGCACTGAAGAGCTACTTCGACCAGGTGGTTGGCCAGGGCGGGAGCGCGGGGCAGTTGATGGGCCTCGTCAACATCTTCAGCGGCGGCGGCCTGCAGAACTTGGGCGTCTTCGCGCTGGGGGTGATGCCGTACATCAGCGCGTCGATTATTTTCCAGCTCCTCGTGCAGGTCATCCCGGCGTTCAAGAAGATCAGCGAGGAAGGGGAGGCGGGGCGCAAGAAGATCCACCAGTGGACCCGCTATGCCACCGTGCTGCTCTGCTTCTTCCAGGGAATGATGATCATCCGCACCGTCGGCGGCAATATGAACGCGCAGATCTTCCCGGACTTCGGCCTGGGAATGCTGGTGATGGCCGGCTTGTTGCTGACGGTCGGCACCATGATGCTCATGTGGATCGGCGAGCAGATTGACGAATACGGAATCGGCAACGGCGTGTCGCTGATCATCATGACCAACATCATCGCCCGCTTGCCCTTCGCCATCTACGATGTGATGGGAACGAGTTTCGACTTCGGGCTCACCGGCAAAGCCGAGGGGCGATTTGGAGTCATCGGCGTGCTCGCGTTGCTTGCCTCCTTCGTCTTCGTCGTGCTGGCGATCATCTACATCACGCAGGGCCAGCGGCGCATCCCGTTCCAGCAGGCCAAGCAAATGCGCGGACGGCGCGTGTTTGGCGGCATGAAGCACTATCTGCCCATCCAGGTCAACGCGGCGAACGTGATCCCCATCATCTTCGCCCAGTCGCTGCTCATGTTCCCGGCCGTCGGCTTTCAGTTCCTCGAACAGCGCACCGACCAGGGCGGCCCGTGGGCGAACACCACCGTGTATGCCATCGCGCACGTCTTCAACACCACGCTCAGCAGGGCCAGCTTCACCTACACGGCCCTGTATGTTGCGTTGATTTTCTTCTTCTGCTACTTCTGGACGGCAATTACGTTCAATCCGACCGACATGGCCAAGAACCTGCAGGAGCACGGGTCGTTCATCCCGGGCATCCGACCGGGCCGCCGCACTGCGGAATACCTGGAGCGGGTCATGACGCGCATCACGTTGCCTGGAGCCGCCTCGCTGGCGCTCATCGCGATCATCCCTTCGCTGATGCAGCGCGCGCTGGGGTTGCCTTGGCAGGTGACGCAATTCTTCGGCGGCACCAGCATCCTGATCGCGGTCGGCGTTGCGCTCGACCTGGTCAAGAAAGTCGAGGCGCAATTGCTGGTTCGCCACTATGAAGGATTCACGCGCGGGACGCGGAGGCGATTTTGAACCTGGTACTGCTGGGCCCGCCTGGCGCCGGAAAGGGCACGCAGGCCAAGAAAATTCAGGAGCGTTACGGGCTGACCCACGTTTCGACGGGGGACCTGTTCCGCGCCGCCCTGGCGAACCAGACCGCTCTGGGCCGCCAAGTGAAGAAGTACCTGGACTCCGGGCAGTTGGTGCCTGACGAATTGACGACGGCGATGGTGGCCGAGCGCATCGCGCAGCCGGATTGCGCGGGTGGCGTGATGTTCGACGGCTATCCTCGCACCGTCGGGCAGGCCAAAGCGCTGGATGGATTGCTGCTGAAGGCTGGGAAGAAGCTGGACGGGGTGATGTACTTTGACGTGACCGAGGAGACGGCCATCGAGCGTCTCAGCGGGCGGCGCATATGCAAGGGATGCAGCGCCGGGTACCACGTGAAGTACATGCCGCCGGCCAAGCCGGGCGTATGCGACCGGTGCGCCGGCGAACTGTACCAGCGCAGCGACGACAAGGCGGAGACGATCCGCGAACGCTTGAGTGTGTACGGACGGCAGACCGAGGCGCTGATCGGTGAGTACCGGGCGCGGCGGCTGCTGATAACCGTTGATGCGAACCGCGCTCCCGATGAAGTGACAGCCGCCGTGCTGAAGGCGCTGGAGAAGCTGTCAGGGAGCGGTCGGTGATCGTCCGGCGCTCGTCGCGCGAAATCGAATGCATGCGCGAAGCGGGGCGGATCGTCGCCGAGGTTCTGGCGATGTGCGGTCGGACCGCCGCGCCGGGTTTGACAACTGAAGATCTGGACCGGGAAGCGGAGGCGCTGATCTGCAAGCGCGGCGGGACGCCGCTTTTCAAAGGGTACCGCGGGTACCCCAAGAGCCTGTGCACCAGCGTCAACGAGGAAGTGGTGCACGGTATTCCCGGGCCGCGGGCGTTGAAGGAGGGAGACCTCCTCAGCGTGGACGTGGGCGTGCGGCTGAACGGGTACTGCGGCGACGCGGCCGTGACCGTGCCGGTGGGGCGGATCAGTCCGGAGGCGCGGGCGCTGTCGGATGCGTGTCGCGAAGCGCTGGACGCCGGGATTGCGACGCTGGAGCCGGGGATGCGCCTGGGGACGTTGTGCCGGGCGATCCAGGAGTTCGTCGAAGCGCGCGGCTACTCGGTGGTCCGCAAGTACACCGGCCATGGGATCGGGCGGGAGATGCATGAGGAACCGCAAGTTCCGAACTTCTTCACCCGCGCCATGGGAGATGTGGCGCTGCCGGAAGGAACCGTGCTGGCGATCGAGCCGATGATCAACGCCGGCAAGGCCGATGTGGAAGTGCTGAGCAACGGGTGGACCGTGGTAACCCGTGACAGGTCGCTGTCGGCGCACTTCGAGCATACGGTGGCGATCACGAAGAACGGTCCGGACATCCTGACGCTGGAGAGAACGTAGAGTTATGGCGAAGGAAGAATCGATCCGAGTCGAAGCCGTTGTGAAAGAAGCGCTTCCGAACGCCATGTTCAAAGTTGTGCTGGATAACGGACACATGGTCCTGGCCCACGTTTCCGGGAGAATGCGGATGAACTGGATCCGCATACTGCCTGGGGACAAGGTGACGGTGGAGATCTCCCCGTACGACCTGGGCCGCGGACGCATCGTTTACAGAAGCTGAGAAGCTTAGGCTCTGCCAGGGAGGGTGCGGTGAAGGTTCGCGCGTCAGTCCGAAGAATATGTGAAAGCTGCAAGATCGTGCGGCGCAAGCGCGTCGTGCGCGTCATCTGCAAGAACCCGCGCCACAAGCAGCGGCAGGGATAGGAGAAGGATAAATGCCTAGGATTGCTGGTGTTGACATTCCGGCCGACAAGAAGATCGCAGTTGCGTTGCGCTACATCTACGGCATCGGGCCGAAGAATGCGCTGGACGTGCTTGGGGCCACCGGCGTGGACCCGGAGAAGCGCGCCAAGCAACTGACCGAGGACGAGTTGAGCCGCCTCGGCGCGTACATCGAAGACCATTATATGACCGAGGGGCAGTTGCGCCGTCAGGAAGCGCAGAACATCGCGCGCCTGAAGGAAATTCGCTGCTATCGTGGGATTCGTCACCGCGTCGGGCTGCCCGTGCGCGGCCAGAGGACTCGTACCAACGCCCGTACCCGCAAAGGCCCGCGCAAGACCGTGGCCGGGAAGAAGGGCGTCAAGGAGATGCGCACCTAACCCTTCGACTCGCGCCGCCGACGCGGCGCTCGCTCAGGGCTAACGCGCGGCAGTGAAAAGGAGAGTGGCCGGTGGCTAAGGCTCGAAAGAAAGTACGTCGGACGATTACGAAGGCGGTCGCGCACATCAAGGCGACCTTCAACAACACCATCATCACCATCACCGATCCTGCCGGCGAGGTGCTCTGCTGGGACAGTGCGGGCACGGGGGGATTCAAGGGCTCGCGCAAGAGTACGCCGTTTGCGGCCCAGAAAGCGGCCGAGCAGGTGGCCGACAAAGCCAAGAAACTCGGCGTACGCGAGGTGGAAGTGAAGGTTAAAGGCCCCGGTTCCGGGCGGGAGTCCGCCGTCACCGGGCTCCAGGCGGCGGGGATTGCCGTGCGCAGCATCGAAGACGTGACACCTTTGCCGCACGATGGCTGCCGTCCGCGCAAGAAGCGGCGTGTCTGAGCCGGTCATGACGACCCGACAGTAAGGAAACAGGAATGCCGAAGCAACAGAACATCTCAAAGTGCGAACTGTGCCGCCGGGAAGGCACCAAGCTGTTCCTCAAAGGTCCGCGTTGCGAAAGCCCGAAGTGCGCTTTCCAGCGGCGGGACTATCCGCCCGGGATGCACCCGTTCCGCCGCGGCAAAATCAGCGAATATGCCGTGCGCTTCCGCGAGAAGCAGCGCTGCAAGCGGACGTTCGGCCTGCGCGAGGCGCAGTTCCGCCGCCTGTTCCGGATGGCCGAGCGCCTTCCGGGCAACACGGGCGAGAGCTTGTTCCAGTTGCTCGAACGCCGGCTGGACAACGTTCTGTACCGCGCCGGGCTGGCCACATCGCGCCGCCAGGCTCGCCAGATCATCGCCCACGGACTCGTCTGGGTCAACGGCGAACGCTGCAACCGCTCCAGCTACCTGGTGAAGGGGACCGACGTGCTCAAGCCCCGCCCGGTGGAGCGGATCATCAGCCTGTTCAAAGCGAACCGCGACTACAATCAGGGGCGTGCCGTTCCTTCCTGGCTGGAGGTGCAGCCGGACCCTATCGAAGTGCGCGTGATTTCATTGCCGAAGCCGGGCGAGTTGGCCGAAGGGTTCGAGCCTCAGCTTATCGTGGAAATTTGCTCGCGGTAAGGGATGTGACCTCGCGCCTTGCCCTTTAGAACGGGAGGAGTGTCTATGCGGATTCGATGGAGAGGTTTTGAGCTGCCGACGAAGGTCGTCTGCGAGGAGGCAACCAAGACCCATAACTACGCAAAGTTCAATATCGAGCCGTTTGAACGCGGCTTCGGTTCCACCATTGGGAACAGCCTCCGGCGCGTGCTGCTGGGGTCGCTGGAAGGCGCCGCCATCACGACGGTGCGCTTCGAGAACGTCCTGCACGAATTCAGCACGATCGACGGCGTCCTCGAGGACGTGGCCGAGGTCATCCTGAACCTCAAGCAGTTGCGCGTCAAGATCACCAGCGACCGGCCCGCCATCCTGCGCATCGACGTCAAGCGCAAGGGAGACGTCACCGGCGCGGATATCCAGTGCGAAGCGGACGTGGAAGTGGCCAACAAGGACCTTCACCTGGCCACCCTCACGAAAGCTGCCAGCTTCGTGTGCGAAATGACCGCCGAGAAGGGACGCGGATACCGCACCGCCGAGGAGAACGAGAAGGAAGGCCAGGAGATCGGCCGCGTTCCGGTGGACAGCGTGTTCAGCCCGGTCATACGTGTCCGCTATCGCACCGAGGACACGCGCGTGGGTCAGCGCACCAATTACGACCGTCTCGTCCTGGAAATCTGGACCGATGGCACCGTGGTGCCGGACCTTGCCCTGGTCGAATCGGCCAAGATCCTCCGCAAGCACCTCAACCCGTTCGTCCAGCAGGTCGAACTGGGCGCCGAAGTGCAGGAGCCCGAAGCGGCCGGCAGCCTGTCGCCGATCCGCCCCGTCCTGGCGGAAGACCTCAGCGCCAAGCTGGCCCTGCCTATCAGCGAACTGGAGCTCAGCGTGCGCTCCTCGCACTGCCTCGAAAGCGAGAACATCCGGGTCGTCGGCGACCTGGTCGGATATACCGAAGAGCGCCTGATGCAGGTGCGGAACTTCGGTCGCACCTCGTTTGAAGAAGTGAAGAAGAAACTGGGAGAGCTGGGATTGACCCTCGGCATGCAAGTCGAAGGCGTCACCGTGCCTCAGCCACCCCCGGCCAAGGAGGAGTAGTAATGCGGCACCGCAGGCGTGGACGTCATCTCAAGCGCACCTCGGCCCATCGCGAAGCGATGCGCCGCAATCTGGTCAGCAACCTCTTCCTGCTGGGGCGCATTCGCACCACCCCGGCCAAGGCTAAAGAGTGCCGCAGCTTCGCCGAGAAGCTGATTACGCTGGCTCGCGAGGGGAGCCTCACCAACTTCCGTTTGGTTCTCTCCATGCTGGACGACAAGTTCATCGCGCGACGGCTCTTCAAGGAGATCGCTCCTCAGTACAAGGACCGTCCGGGCGGGTACGTGCGCATCCTGCGCTTGGCCAGCAGCGAGAACCGCCTGGGGGACAATGCTCCTCAGGTCATCATGGAACTCGTGGGCGAGGCCAAGGTGGCGGAACCGGCGACGGCGGAAAAGGCCGGCTGACGATCGGGCGCATGCACGCTCTCACGGCGGTGTCATGCGCCGGAGCGGAACGAAGTTGATGGGCAATGGGCAAGCGGGGATTGCCCATTGGTCCGTCCCCATTTGACGTTATGAGGAGCCAATCGGATGCAGACTCGCGATTTCTCTCGCACGAAGAATATTGTCCCCGTGCCGAACCTCGTCGAAGTTCAGACGCGCTCTTACGCCCGGTTCCTCCAGGAATCGGCCGCGGCCAAGAGCCGGAAGAACGTCGGCCTGGAAGCGCTCTTCCGCGAAATGTTCCCGATCAAAAGCTACGACGGGAAGCTTTCGCTCGACTACATCTGCTACGAGTTGGGCCGGCCGCGCTACAGCCCCGAGGACTGCCGCCGGCTGCGGCTGACCTACGGGCGTCCGCTGCGCGCCCGCCTGCGCATCGTCAAGCCGGAAGGATCCATTCAGGAAGACGTGTACCTCGGGGACGTCCCCATCATGCTGGGCGGCGGAGAATTCATCGTCAACGGCGCGCACCGCGTGATCGTCGCGCAGTTGCACCGCAGCCCCGGCGTGGACTTCCAGGAAGACACCCGCACCACCGAAAAGCGCCTGCACTCCTGCCGCATCATCCCGGAGCGCGGAAGCTGGATCGAAGTGGACGTCAGCCGCAAAGACGTCCTCTACATCCGCGTGGACCAGAGCGGCCGCTTCCCGATCACCTGCTTCATCCGCGCCATGTCCGCCGAGTACAACACCAACGCGGACATCATCAAGCTCTTCTACGAAACGGAGTTCGAGGAAATCCCCCAGCGAGGCGGCAGCAAACTGCGCCATCGCTACAGCGCCGAAGACGTCGTGGACCGCACGACCGGCGAGCTGGTCGTCACGGCCGGGCAGCAGATCACCGACGACCTCATCCCGCGTATCATCGCGCTGGACCGCAAGCGCATTCGCCTCATCACCAAGATGGACGACGCGCTGATGCTCAACACCCTGAACGAGGACACCGCCAAAACGCACGAGGAGGCGCTGCTGCAGATTTACAGCCGCCTGCGCCCGGGCAACCCGCCCAGCCTCGACCGCGCCAAGGAACTTTTCCAGGAGCGCTTCCTGGATCCCGAGAGGTATCGCCTCGGCTCGGTGGGGCGCTTCCGCCTGAACCGCAAGTTCGACCAGAACGTCTCCGCGGACCGGATGATGCTCGATGCGCTCGACATCGTCAACAGCGTGCGCTACATCCTGCGCCTGCGCCGCAACGAAGGGCACGTGGATGATATCGACCACCTCGGCAACCGCCGCCTGCGCACCATCGACGAACTGGCCGGCGACGAGTTGCGCAAGGGGTTCCTCAAGCTTCGGCGCACCGTGCAGGAACGCATGGGCATGGGCGAAATCGGGGACCTCACCCCGCGGATGCTGGTCAACTCGAAGACCATCTCCGCCGCCATCGAGTTCTTCTTCGGGCGCAGCGAACTGTCGCAGGTGGTCGAGCAGACCAACCCGCTGCACCAGTTGACGCACGAACGCAAGCTGTCGGCCCTCGGCCCAGGCGGCTTGAACCGCAAGCGCGCCGGCTTCGAAGTGCGCGACGTGCACATCAGCCACTACGGCCGCATCTGCCCGATTGAGACGCCTGAAGGCGCCAACATCGGCTTGATCACCTCGCTGGGCATCTATGCCGGCGTGGATGACTACGGCTTCATCGTCACGCCGTACCGCCGCGTCAAGGGTGGCGTGATCACCGACGACGTGGTCAGCCTGCGCGCCGATGAGGAAATCGACCGCTGGATGGGCCCGGCCGACCTGCGCCTCGCGCGCAGCGGCAAGATCGTCGATGCCAGCGTCATTGCCCGCCGCAACGGCGACTTCCAGGAAGCCGACCCGAAGATCGTCGAGTTTGCCGACGTGGCGCCCAACCAGTTGCTGGGCGTCTCGGCCAGCCTCATCCCGTTCCTCGAACACAACGACGCCAACCGCGCGCTGATGGGCTCCAACATGCAGAAGCAGGCCGTCCCGCTTCTGGTCACCGAGGCCGCCATCATCAGCACCGGCATGGAGCCGGAAGTCACCCGCGACTCCAGCATGGTCGTGCGCTGCGAAGAAAGCGGCGTAGTGACCGACGTGGACGCGGGGAAGATCGTCATCGCCGAGAAGCTGTACCGGCTCAAGAAGTTCATGGGCCTTAACGAGAAGACCTGCCTGAACCAGCGGCCGATCGTCAAGCTGGGGCAGAAAGTGAAGAAGGGGGATATCATCGCCGACGGCGCCGGGACGGCCCAGGGCGAGCTCGCTCTGGGCCGCAACATCCTGGTGGCCTTCATGCCCTGGGACGGTTACAACTTCGAAGACGCCATCCTGATCAGCGAGGAGCTCGTCCAGCAGGACAAGTTCACCTCGCTGCACATCCAGGAATTCGAAATCGAATGCCGCGAGACGAAGCTGGGCAAGGAGGAGTTCACCCGCGATATTCCGAACGTCCCGCAGCGCGCGCTGGCCAACCTGGATGATGAAGGCATCGTCCGCGTCGGCACGCACGTCCGCCCGGGGGACATCCTCGTGGGCAAGGTCTCCCCGAAGTCCAAGACCGAACTGACCCCGGAAGAGAAGCTGCTCATCGCCATCTTCGGGCAGGCCAGCGAAGACGTGAAGAACGAATCGCTCGAAGCCCCCGCGGGCCTGGAAGGCGTCATCATCGCCACCGAGAAGTTCAGCCGCAAGGGAGCCGCCTCCAAGAGCCAGCACGAAGCCGCCGCCGCCCGCAAGAAGCAGGTGGACAAACTCGAACGGCAGATGGCTCAGATCATTCGCGACCTGCTCGCCGAGATCACGAAGACCGCCGGCAACAAGCTGCGCCACGCCGATACCGGCCAGGACCTTTCTCTGCGCTCTCACGCGACCGTTCGCGAAGTGCTCCAGTACGAGGAGCAGTTCGACGCCTCCGAAGTGGCCGCCCCGACGGCCGCCACGCGCGAAAAAGTTCTCAAGATTTCCGAAGACGCCCGCAAGCAGCTCGACCACCTCAAGGATGAGCGCGACGCGCTGGGGATCGACCCCTCCCAGGCCGACGACCTGCTCCCCAGCGGCGTGCTGGGAATGGTCAAGGTCTACGTCTGCACCAAGCGCACCCTGTCGGTGGGTGACAAGATGGCCGGCCGCCACGGGAACAAGGGCGTCATCGCCCGCATCCTGCCGGTGGAGGACATGCCTTACCAGGCCGACGGCACCCCGGTGCAGGTGGTGCTCAATCCGCTGGGCGTACCCAGCCGCATGAACGTCGGGCAGATCCTCGAAACGCACCTGGCCTGGGCCGCCAGGACGCTGGGCTTCCGCGTCGTCACCCCGGTCTTCAACGGGGCCAACGAGGAGGATATCCGCAACACCCTGCATGAAGCGGGGCTGCCCGAGGATGGCAAGGCGCAACTGTACGACGGCCGCACCGGCGAGCCCTTCGAGCAGAAGGTCACCGTGGGCTACCTGTACATGATGAAGCTGGACCACCTGGTGGACGACAAGGTCCACGCGCGCGCGACGGGGCCGTACTCGCTCGTCACGCAGCAGCCGCTCGGCGGCAAGGCGCGTTCCGGCGGTCAGCGCTTCGGCGAAATGGAAGTGTGGGCCATGGAGGCGTACGGCGCCGCCTATGCCCTGCAGGAACTGCTCACCGTCAAGAGCGACGACATCGAGGGCCGCGCGAAGATTTATGAGTCCATGGTCAAGGGCAGCAACGTCCTTGAAGCGGGCACCCCGGTTTCCTTCGAGGTGCTGATGAACGAAGTCCGCGGCCTCGGCCTGAAGCTGGAGATGCAGCGCCGGAAAGAGCTTCCGTAGGACGTGAGTTGGCTGAGTGAATCTGGGGACACAATACTTTCCGCGGGAAAGTTTTGTGTCCCCATTTTTTTGCCTTGACGCTTCGACCATTCTTCGTTACCATTACGTCCATATGACCACTGTCTGATATAGAAGCCGCCCGTTGCTGGAAGAGACGCTTGCGCGTTGGCGCGATCCGCGCCGAACGCCGGGGCGTCGGTGCGGCTTCTCCCCCCAACATCGCAATTCATGAATTCCCATATTATGCGCGGAGCGCGGAAGAAATCCCGCCCGCGCCCATAGGAGATAAGAGTCGTGCACGAAGAAGAACAAATGCAGTCCCTTCATGAGATATTCGATCCCTCCATGCCTCGTCTTGGCCCCGGAGAGGACGCTTCAACGGTCAAGGCGTTGGACGTGGCGCGGGCGACGCCCTTTCTGAAAAAGGCTCTATTGCGCAAGGGCGGGGCGAGGGTGTTGGACCTCGGCTGCGGCAACGGCGCTCAGACGATCCAACTGGCGAAGCGGATTGACGGGACGATTCTGGCGGTTGATGTCTACCAACCTTACCTGGACGAGATGTTCCGGCGCGCCGAGGCCGAAGGCGTGGCGGGAAAGATCACCCCTTGCCTGAGCGACATGGCGGCGCTTGAGGCGGAGGAAGGGGCGTTCGATCTCGTCTGGTCGGAGGGGGCCCTCTTCTGCATGGGCTTCCGCAAAGCGCTTGCCGCCTGCCACCGCTGGCTGGCGCCCGGCGGAGTTATGGCTGTCACGGAACTCTGCTGGTTCAATCCGGAACCGCCGGCGGAGTGCAGGCAGTTCTTTACGGAAATGTGCCCGGAGATGATGGACGTTTCGGGCACCTTGTCGGCATTCTTGGAGAATGGCTACAAGCATCTGGACCATTTCCTGCTGCCGGAGTCGGCCTGGCGAGACAAATACATCGCTCCGTTGGAAAAGAGGCTTTCTCTCCTGCGGCAGAACGCCACCGGGACAGCGGAGAAGCTGGGGATGTTGGACCTCATTCAGAAGGAGATTGACATCTACCGGCGGTACCACGAGCACTACGGCTACGCATTCTACGTGATGCAACGCTGACTATGCCTCGGACTTATAGTATGATGTTGTCCTGTGGGTTACAGGACCTTCTGTAGCGAGAGAGACATAGCAGTGAAGCGCGCCCGCGTACGGCATGATGAGGCGTGCCCGTTTGTGACACGGGGAGGGCTGAAATTGGATTTCGCCCTCTCCGTGTTTCACTTTAACCCCTCGGGCATGACCGCCGCCGACTTGGGTTGCCACCGCGGCGGCTTCACCGATTGCCTCCTTCAGCATGGCGCGGCGCGAGTGCACGCCGTGGATACCGGCTACGGCATCCTGGAATGGAAGCTGCGGAAGGATCCGCGCGTCGTTGTTCACGAGCGGACCAACCTGCTGCACTGGAGCGCCCCGGAGCCCCTGGACCTTGTGGTCATTGACGCAGGCTGGACGCCGCAGCGGCTGAGCGTGCCGGTGGCGCTGAAGCTGGTCAAGCCCGGCGGCGCCATCCTCACGCTGGTCAAGCCGCAGTACGAGGCGGAGCGGGGAGAACTGGTCCACGGCGTCCTGCCTCGCGAGTTGCTGCCCGCGGTGCTGACGAAGGTGCGCGAGAATCTGAAGCCGCTGGGGTGCGCATGGGCGGAGGCGGAATCTCCCATCCTCGGAAGCGGGGGGAACGTCGAGTACTGGTGGATAGTCCGCTCCGTTGGGAACCGGGCGTCGTTCTAGTCGAATACGTTGTAAAATGTGCTGAAGTGCGTCTTCATGGCTGGGAAACACCCCCTCCGATGTTGTATAATCCAAGCTGCTTGACATGGGCCTTCTGGGTGCCTAGACTACAGCGATTCTTATCCTGAGCGCAATTGGAGGACTTTCATGGCGCGTACGGCCAAAGTGATGCGAAGCGGTCCCGGGTACGTTGGCCTCATCGTCTTCATCGTCCTTTGCCTGATCCTCATCGGCGGTTATGTCGTGCTGTTCCCCGCCTTTGCCAAGCGCGGCAGCGCGATCATCCGGATGAACAGCGCCATCAGTGAGAATCTGGAGAAGCCGCTGGGCAAAGCGCTTTCCATCACGTATACGCCCACCTCCACTCCCACCGAGCCCGCCTACGACCAGACGTTCTTCAGCAAGGTCCGCGACGCCGCGCTCAAGGGAATCAAGTATGACGAGATGGTCGCCGTCACCGGCTACGGCGGAGAAGCCCCGACGGCCGATATCGATGCGGAACTGGCCAAGCTGACCCCCAAACCCGCCACGCTGCGCGAAGAACTCGACCGGCTGCGCCTGGACATCAGCACGCTGCAGGGCCGCCTCACCGACGCCAACACCGCGCTGGATGCCGCCAAAGCGGAGCGCGACAACTCGCAAAAAGCGAAAGTGGCCGCCGACGCGCGGCTGAAAGAAAACATCGACGCCAAGAACAAAGAAATCGCCGACCTCCGGAAGAAGGACGCGGATGAACTGGCCGACCTCAAGACGCGTTGGCAGAACGCCGACGCGGCGGAGAAGAAGGCCCGCGCCGACGCCGTTGCCGAGGCGGCCGCTTTCAAAAAGCAGATCGCCGACCTCACCGACAGCGCCAAACTGGTCGAGCAGAAGATCGTCGCATTGCAGGAAGAGGTCAATCGCAAGAAGCCCAAGCCGATTCCGGTCCTTGAGGGGAGCGTCCTGAAGGCCAACCTCGTGGGCGAAACGGTCTACATCAACCTGGGCAAGAACCAGGGGATTCAGATGGGCGAGAAATTCAGCGTCGTCGCCGTGGGCAAGGGAGGGGTGAGGGTGCCGAAGGGGGAGATACAGGTCGTCCGCATCGACGCCGAAATCTCCCGCGCCGACATCATCGGCCCCGTCTTCGAGAACCCGATTGTCGCCGGCGATGTGGTGGTGCGCGAGAAGAAATTTGAAGAGGCCCCGGAGAGCGCGGCGCCGCCGAAGAAATAACCTGCCGCACGATTCGCCAGCCGACGGGCGCCGGACAACCGGCGCCCGCGCTGTTTTAAGCGCTTCGCCTGAGGCGTTCCCGGAGGAACTGGAATGTCTCAACCAGTCCCAGCGCCGCGAAGGGGAGAAGGAAGGGCATCAGCGGCTCGCGGTAGCGGACCATTGCCAGCACCGCCACGTGAACGGCGGTGGTCAGGAAGATCACCAGATACACCAGCGCCACGTCCGGCAGCGCCTCTCCGGCCCGTTTGCGCGCCAGCCACAACCCGAGGAGCATGAAAGGGAAGAGGGGGATGTAGGAGAGCGCGTAGATCATCACCGTGCGGCGCGGAGTCTCCTCGTTGGCGACGAACTCGCCGTGGGGGTAGAAGCGCCAGAGCGCGACGAACCGCCGCGCCATCAGCCTCGCCGCCGTGCCCGGATGCGTCCACAGAAACTCCCGTGCCATGCGCGTCAGACGCCGGCTCACTTCCACCTCGCCGGGTTGCTCCTCGGGGCTCTTCTTCACGAAGGACCAGTCATCGGGAATCCAGAACCCGCGCGGGTCGCCCAGGGAATGCTCGTTGTTTGCCACGTACGAACCGTGGCCGACGTCGGTCGTCGTGGGGACGAACGCCTTGAGCACGATCGCGTTGCGAATGACCCAGGGGAGCATGACCAGCAGGGCCGTGGTGCAGAACGCCGCCGCCAGGGCGACGGCGCGTCGCCGGCGTCCGGCGCACCACCAGAGCCAGAGCGCCATGAAGGGCAGGAAGCCCACCAGCACCGAGCGCGTCAGTATCCCCAGTCCCGCCGCGAGTCCCGCCGCGACGGCCCAGCGCCAGGAAAGGGCGCTGCGCGCGCGGAAGAGCGCGAAAATGCAGAGCGTCGAGAAGAAGATGAAAAGCGGCTCCGTCATCAGGTTGACGCTGTGCCAGACCAGCGGCGGGTAAAAGGCGCACAGCAATCCGCCGAGGAGCGAAACGCTTCGCCTGCGGAACATCTCCCGCGCCGCCAGGTACGCCAGCACGCACGTCAGCGCCCCCAGCAGCGCGAAGGTGCAGCGGATCGGCCAGTAAGCGTTGCCGATGACGGGCCGGGCAATTCCCCAAAGGAACGGGAAGAGGGGGGGGCGGAACGCGTAGACCTTCGGAATATCCAACCCCGCGCCATAGGGGTTCGACATCTGGAAGCCTTGCCCATCGGCGAGGTTCCTGGCGTAGTACCAGTACGATTCGTCGCCGACGAGTTGGTGCGCAGGCAGGGAGAGCGCCAGCCCCAGTCGCAATGCCAGGGCGGCGAGGAACAGGATGAGAATGTCGCGCCAGAGGTCGCGCCGTTCGGGGCTCACAGGCCGGCCTCCTTCAGCGCGTCACGATAGATCGCCTCCGTCTGCGACACCATCCGCTCCATGCCGAACTCGCGTTCCACGCGCTGACGGCCCGCCTCGCCGTATCGGCGGCGGCGCGCTTCATCGGTCAGGAGGGCGATGATCGACTGGGCCAGCGCAGCGGAGTCGCGCGCGGGGACCAGCAGGCCGGTGCTGCCATCCAGCACCGCCTCCGGCGTGCCGTCCACGTCCGTCGCCACCACGGCGCGGCGCGCCGCCATCGCTTCCAGCGCGGCGTTGGGCAGACCTTCCCAGAGCGAAGGGAGGACGAACAGGTCGAAGCGCCGCATCAGCGCCGGCACATCGTCGCGCGGCCCAAGGAAATGGAGCGCCCCGGTCAATCCCAGTTCCTTCATCTGCTTTCCCAGCGCGGGGGCCTCCGGCCCTGCGCCGGCGATCCACAGTTGCGCCTGCGGCAGCGTCGCCCGCACCTCGCACATCGCCGGCAGGAGCCAGGCGTATCCCTTCTGCGGCTCCAGGCGTCCCACGGATCCAACGACCAGCTTCCCATCCGTCGAAGGAAGCGGCGCGGAAAGGCGTTCCGACGCGGCGTCGAATTCGGCGATATCCAGTCCATTATGGATGACGCTGATAAGCGGTTTCGGCAGGCCGATGCGCCCGGTCAGGAAATCCCGGACCGCTTCGGAGTTCGTGATAATGCGGTTCGTGCGGCGCGCGAGAAAACGGTCCGCCATCCGGTGGAGGGGGCCTTTCCAGCGATCCGCTGCGCGCTCGGAGGCGATCAGCATCGGCACATGGCAGCGCCGCGCCGCAATGCGACCAAGCGTATTGGCCGTCGGGAGCCAGGTGTGGACGATCTGCGGCTGGAATTGGCGGATGACATCGGACAGGCGGCCCAGGACGCGCAGGTCCCAGCGCCCGCGCTTGTGGAGGATCGTCACCGGGACGCCGGCCGCGCGCAGCGATTCCTCCAGCGCGCCGCCCCGCGTGAGGCAGCAGACGGCGGGCTGGAACTCGCGCCGATCCAGCCGGCGGCAGAGGTGCGCCATCTGCCGCTCCGCGCCCGCCGGGTCCAGCGTCGCGATGACGTGAAGAATGCGGACCAACCGCGTGCCTCCGGGCATTTCCTCGGAACCGCCACAGCCGACTGACGCAATGGTAAACCGTGCGGGCGCGGAGTGTCAACAAGGAACCCCCATCCGCCGCGTCTTGACGAGCATCCGGCAGAGTGCTAGCCTGATGTAATTGCGGATAAAGATTCGTGCCACTTCAATCAGGGAGCGCTTATGAAGATAATTCTGACGGCCATGATGACGCTCATCGCCGCGACGGCCTTTGCCGTGGGGTTGGGCGACCCGGCGCCGGCGCTCAAGGTGGGCCAGTGGGTTTCGGGCGAGGCGGTGGATCCTTCCAAGCCCGGCGAAGCGATCTACTTGATCCTGTTCTTCGACCCGGCTCTGCCGCACAGCGTGCAGGTGGTCGGAGGACTCGACGAGATCGGAAAGGGAATCGGCGGAGGCAAGGTCACCTGCATCGCAGTGGCCGAGGGGGATGCGGAGGCCGCGAAGAAACTGCTTGACGAGGGGAAACCGGCGTCGCGTGTGGCCCTGGATGAAGCGCAAGCAACGCTCAAGGCCTACTCGGGCGAAGGGGAACCGGAGTTGCCGCTCGCCGTCGTGGTCGGCAAGCAGGGGACGATCCTCTGGGTTGGACCCCCGTCCGAAGCGCTCCTGGGGGCGCTCGATCAGATTGCGAAGGGAACGTATGACGTCAACGCGGTCAAGGGCCTTACCCACTGGCGAGGCCTCCTCAACGACGCGCTGGCCAAACGGGACGTCAACGGCATCCTCCATGCGCTGGATGAGATCATCAAACTGGAGCCGCGGGATTATCAGCACTACAGCGCGAAAGTCTCCGTCTTGCGCCTCAAGGGGGACCCGGCGGCGGTGATCAAGACCCGGCGCGCGGCGGCGGAAGCGCTGGCCGGCTCTGCCGATGGCCTCAACAGTCTGGCCTGGGACCTGGTGCTTGAGCAGGAACTGGAGTTGCGCGACCCGGAGTTGGCGGTGAAATGCGCCGAGGAATCAGTGAAGCTGTCGAATCGGAAGGAAGCGGCCTCGCTCGACACGCTGGCGCGCGCCTGGTACGAGTTGGGGATGGTCGAGAAGGCGATTGAATTGCAGAAGGAGTCGCTGGCGGCCTCCGACGATGCGGAGGAGCGCGCCCAGGTGAACGCGGCGCTGCTGTATTATCAGGCGGTGTTGAAAGCGCGCGACAAGGCGCTCAAACCGGCGCTGGATTAAAAAGGGAGAGAATGCCATGGACGTCATGGAGGCCATTCGCACGCGCCGCAGCGTGCGCGCTTATCGCCCGGACCCGATTCCGAAGAAAATACTCGACCGCATGAAGGAAGCGTTGCGGTTGGCCCCCTCGGCCTGCAACCTGCAGCCCTGGACGTTCATCTTCGTTCAGGATGCTGCGCTGCGCCGCAGCCTGGCCGAAGTCTGCCGGAAGCAGAGTTTCATCGGCGAGGCGCCGGTGATCGTCGTCGGAGTGGGACACCCCGAGCGCGCATACAAGAAGATGAGGGGGGAGGATAACAGCGTCGACGTGGATCTGACCATCGCGCTGGATCACCTGACCCTCGCGGCGGCTGCCGAAGGGCTCGGAACTTGCTGGATCGGCGCTTTCGGCGAGGAACAGGTGAAGGAACTCCTGGGCATCCCCCGGACGGCCCGGGTGGTCGCCATCACCGCGCTCGGTTTCCCCGCCGACCACAGCTTGCTCCGCCCCGTCCGCGATGGGGACCGCAGGCCGGACTCGGAGTTGTTTCGGACGGACCGGTACTGAAGAAGATGGCGAAGTGCGAATGACCGAAGAAATGCCGAGGCGGCGAACGCCAAGCGAACACGGCTGCTATTTTCGCGCAAAAACCTAGTAATTCGGGCATTTGGGCGTTTTCTGGTCATTCGTCATCCGGATTTCATCATTTTGCCGCGCTCGGTCTTCCCTGCACCGGCCAATTCCGGTCCCCAAATGGCATTCTGTTGCTTGAAATCCGGGCCTATTCCTGATATAGTCTTTCTTTCGGCTTCTGGCCAGTCAACGATCCTGCGCAACCGCCGCTCCGGTATGGAGTTCGCGCGGTCGGGATCGAAGGCGGAGATTGTGTCTCTTGCCTGGAGCGACCGCACATGCCGTTTCCGGAGGATGACTTGAAGATATTCACCTGCAACGGGCATCCCGAGCTCGCGCGCCGGATGTGCGACTATCTGCAGCTGCCGCTGGGGGACGCCTCCGTCTCGCGCTTCCCGGATGGCGAGATCAATATCAAGATCAATGAGGATGTTCGCGGACGCGACATCTTCATCGTCCAGCCCACCTCGCCCCCCGTGAATGAGAACCTGATGGAACTGCTGGTGATGGTGGACGCGGCGCGCCGTTCGAGCGCCCGTCGCATCACCGCCGTGATTCCCTACTATGGCTACGCCCGCAAAGACCGCAAGGAAGAGGGGCGTGTGCCCATCACCGCCAAGCTCGTGGCGAACCTCCTGGTCAAGGCGGGGGTGGATCGCGTGCTGGCCCTCGATCTGCACGCAACACAGATTCAGGGATTCTTCGATATCCCGCTGGATCATCTGTTCAGCTTCCCGGTCCTGTGCAATCACTTCCAGGAATTGAACATCCCCGACCTGGTGGTGGCCACGCCTGATGTCGGAGGCATCCGCATGGCGCGCGCCTTCAGCAACGTGCTCAAGGCCGGCCTGGCGGTCGTGGACAAGCGCCGCCTCTCCCCGGAGGAATCGAGCGTGGGGTTCATCATCGGCGAGGTCGCCGACCGCAATATCCTGCTGGTGGACGATATGATCACCACGGGCGGTTCGCTCTCAGCCGCCGCCGTCGTGCTGAAGGAGAAGGGCGCCCGGCAGATCTTCGCTGCGGCCGCGCACCCGGTTTTCTGCGGTCCGGCCGTCGAGCGCATCGCCGCCTCTCCAATCAGCAAAATCGTGGTCACCGATTCCATTCCGCTCAACAGCAAGGCGCAGGCGCTGGGGGATCGGATTCAGGTCCTTACCGTCAGCAAGCTCCTGGGGGAAGCCGTTCATCGCATCCACATGAACGAATCAGTCAGTTCTCTTTTCATGAAGCAATGAGGCCCGGAATATGAAAACCGAAGCGATCAAGACCGAAACGCGTTCCAACCGAGGCTCAGCCAATGCGCGGCGTCTGCGCGACGAAGGGAAAGTCCCGGGCATCCTCTACGGCCACGGGGAAGAAGCCGTCCTGCTCTCCATCGACGGCCGGCAGTTGTCCGACTTCCTGCAGACCAGCCACCACCTGGTGAAGCTGCAAATCGGCGAGCGCCAGGAATCCGCGCTGATCAAGGAAGTGCAGTACGACACCTGGGGCAAGCAGATCATGCACGCCGACTTCGCGCGCGTGGCGATGGATGAACTGGTGACCGTCTCCGTCCAGGTGATCGGACGCGGGACTCCCAAGGCCACCCAGGCCGGCGCGGTGCTCGAGCAAGTGCTGCACTCCGTGGACATCACCTGCAAGGCCGACGAGATTCCCGATACGATTCGCGTCGAAGTGGGGCACCTGGAACTCGACGGGAAGATCTTCGTCAAGGACCTACAGTTGCCCGCGGGCGTCAAAGCGGCGTCCGATCCCGACTCCATCGTGTTCCTGCTCCAGGAAGCTCGCGAAGAGATCGTGGCCGCCCCGGCCGCCGCTGCTGCCGGCGAAGCCGCTGCAGCCGAGCCGGAACTGATCCGCCCGGTCAAGCCGACGGAAGAAGAGACCGAAGCGGCGGAGAAGGAAAAGGAAAAGAAGTAACTTGCCAAGGCCTGACGCCTGCGTTGAAGGAGTGATCGCGGATGAAGATCATCCTTGGCATCGGGAACCCGGGCAAGGAGTACGCGGAGACGCGGCATAACGCCGGCTTCATGGTCGTGGAGCGTCTCGCGCAAGCTCACCGTCTCGGCGCCTGGCGGCGGCGGTTTCAGTCGCTGGCGGTCGAGGGAACGGTCGAGGGTTGCAAGCTGCTGCTCCTGGAGCCGCAGACGTATGTGAATGAAAGCGGCCGCGCCTTGCGCGCGGCTGCGGACTGGTGCGGCGCGGATTCGTCGGACATGATGGTCGTGGTGGACGACTTCAACCTGCAGGTGGGCCGCTTGCGCGTGCGCGCCGGCGGAAGCAGTGGCGGCCACCATGGGCTGGAGTCCATCGCAGCGCACATGGCGGGCATGGAAATCGCCCGGCTGCGGATCGGCATTGGAGGCGGCGAAGCCCGGTGCGACCGCGATTACGTGCTGTCGCGCTTTACACCCGCCGAGCGCGTGGCGGTGGATGAGACCGTGGAGCGCGCCGTGCGCGCTCTCGAAGTGTGGCTGAAGTCTGGCCTGGAACGTTGCATGAACCAGTTCAACGTCCGGTCCGCTACGGAAACCGAAACAGAAAAGTGAAGGAGGCCGACTCTTGAGTCTTTACGAAGGCATGTTTGTGATGGACAACCGGCAGGCGAACCGCGATTGGGACGGCTCGCTGGAGAAGCTCAAGTCCATGCTCACCAAGCACGGAGCGGAAATCCTGCGCTGCGAGAAGTGGGGGGAGCGCAAGCTCGCCTACGAGATGGACGGGCGCCGTCGCGGCACCTACGTCCTGGCGTTCTTCAACGCCACCGGCACCGCGGTCAACGAAATCTACCGCGAGTGCGAGCTCTCCGAACTGATGCTGCGCGCGCTGATCCTCCAGGTGCCGGCGATTCCGCCCGAGGACCAGTTGAAACCCAGCGACGAATATACGCCGATGCGCCGTGGCGAGCCGATGAGCGAAAGGCCGCGCGACGCCGCTCCGGCCGCCGCCGAAGAGGATGGCCCGGACGCGTGATCCTGATGCGCCGGTGAGGCCGCGCGCGGTGCGCTCACCGTTCTCTGTGGCAAAGATATCGGGCTGAATGGCCGCCCGAGGATCCCGGGAGGGATCGAGATGGCGAACTTCAATAAAGTCATACTGCTGGGCAACCTGACACGGGACCCGGAGTTGCGTTATACCCCCAGCGGGAGCGCCGTGGTCGAGTTCGGCCTGGCCGTGAACCGCACCTGGAAGGGGCCCAACGGCGAAAAGCGCGAGGACGCCACGTTCGTCGACGTCCAGGCGTGGGCGCGCACCGCCGAAGTCATCAGCGAATACTGCAAAAAAGGCGCGCCGATTTTCATCGAAGGCCGCCTGCAATACGATACCTGGCAGGGGAAAGACGGGCAGAAGCACAGCCGGCTGCGCGTGGTGGTGGAGAACTTTCAGTTCATCGGAGCGCCCAGCGGCGCTCGGCGCGCTGAAGGCGGCGCGCCCGCCGGACGTCCGGCGCCGCGCGGCAGGCCCGCGCCCGCCGAGGGCGAGCAGGGCGGCGCGGCGAACGAGCCTCCGCCGTCGGAGGAGCCTCCCGCAGGCGAAGGTCCGTACAAGGTAGATGACGATATTCCTTTTTGATGGAGAGTCCTGAGCGATGATGGATAAGAAAACTCCCAAGTTCCGCGATCGGACCAAGTGCCGGTTCTGCCGTCTGAAGATGGGCCCGATCGACTACAAGGACGTTCAGACGCTCACCAAGCTCACCACCGGCCAGGGCCGGCTGTTCTCGCGCAAGCGCTCGGGCAACTGCGCGACCCATCAGCGTTCGGCGCGCACCGCCATCAAGCGCGCGCGCTTCATCGGCCTCATGCCGTTCGTCGGTTGAGCGAGGACTTTTCAACAGACACAGGAGCATAACGATGCAGGTTCTCTTGAGGAAAGACGTGGAGCGGCTCGGGCAGATCGGCGACGTGGTCACCGTCAAAACCGGCTACGGCCGCAACTTCTTGCTCGCGCGCGGGCTCGCCATGCCGGTGACCCCGGGCAACGTCAAGCGCGTGGAATCCGAACGCAAGAAGCACATGGAAGAGCGCAAGCTCCTGGACCAGGAACTGGCCGGAGCGGCCGAGCGCCTGAAGGGCGTGTCCATCACCATCGCCGCCAAGGCCAACGAGGAAGGGCACCTGTTCGGCTCCGTGACGCCCGCACAGATCGCCGAGATGCTCCGAGGCGAAGGATTCAAGATCGAAGAAAGCATGATCCAGATCGAGCCCATCAAGGAGCTGGGGGTCGTGGACGTTCCGGTTCAGCTTAAAGCTGACTTGACGACCTCCTGCAAGGTCTGGGTAGTCGCTGAATAGCGGATTTGCCCCGGAGAGGGAAATGGCCAGGGCACGAAAGCCGTTGCACGGGCAGAGCGCCCTGTCCTCGCGTGGGGGGGCGGCGCCCGCGCCGGGCGGCGAATTGCCGCACAGCACCGAGGCGGAAATCTCCGTCCTCGGTTCGGCTATCCTCAACAACGAGACGGTGGACGTCCTCATTCCCCTGGTGGGCCCCGACGACTTCGCCTCCTCCGGGCACGCCCGCATCTTCGAAGCGATCCTCGCCCTCCATGACGACCAGCGCGCCATCGACATCGTCACCCTCCGCGACGAACTCCAGCGGCGCGGGACGCTGGAAGCGGTCGGCGGCGTGGCCTACATCTCCGGACTCCTTGAGGCCGTTCCCGCCGCCGCGAACGCCGAGCATTACGCGCAGATCGTCCGCGAGAAGGCCATCAGCCGCAATCTCCTGACGGCCGCCCGCGAAATCACCGAGAGCGTCATGCGCAGCGGCCTGAAGAGCCGCGAGCTCCTCGACGAGGCGCAGTCGCGCATCTTCACCATCGCCGAGCGCGGCACCAACCCCACCATGGCGCCGATCAAGGACATCCTCAAAACCACCTTCGCCCGCATCGAGCAGGCCAAGGGGCGCGATGGGATGATCACCGGGCTGGCGACCGGCTTCGTGGACCTGGATGAAAAGCTCAGCGGACTTCAGAAGGGGGAGCTGATCATCGTCGCGGGGCGCCCGAGCATGGGCAAAAGCACGTTCGCCCTGAACGTGATGACCAACGTCGGCGTGCAGCTTCAGCAGCCCGCCGCCATCTTCAGCCTGGAAATGTCGCGCGAGCAGGTGGCGCAGAACATGCTCTGCGCCCATGCCCGGCTGGACAGCCATCGCCTCCGCCGCGGGCGGCTCAGCTCGAAAGAATTGAACGACCTGCCGCTGCACGTCGGCGCGTTGTCCGAAGCGCCGATCTTCATCGACGACAGCCCGTCGCTGAACTGCTTCGAATTGCGCGCCAAAGCGCGCCGCCTGAAGTCGCAGCACGGCCTGCAACTGATCATCGTGGACTACGTGCAGTTGGTCCAGTCCTCCGGCGCGGACAGCCGCGAACAGGAAATCGCCGCGATCAGCCGCAGCCTGAAGGCACTGGCGCGCGAGATGAACATCCCGATCATCGCGGTCGCCCAGCTCAACCGACAGGCGGAGGCGCGCGACAACCACCGCCCCCGCATGGCCGACCTGCGCGAATCCGGCTCGCTGGAGCAGGACGCCGACGTCATCCTGCTGCTTCACCGCGCGGCGTACTACAGCGACGCCGACTCCGAGGACCGTAGCGCCGAGTTGATCATCGCCAAACAGCGCAACGGGCCCACCGGAATCGTCAGCCTGGCTTTCCTCAAGGAACACATGCGCTTCGAGAGCAGCGTCCAGGGGGCTCAGGATTTTCAATGAAGCAGCGAGCTTTCTCCCCAGCCATTCTGTTGACGTGCCTGATCGTACTGACGGCGGCCGCGCCCCTGCGGGCCGAGACACCGTCGTTGGAGGGGCGCGTCATCCGCCGGGTCATCATGGAAGTGCCGCCGGGGATGGATGCGGCGCGCCTCCGCGGCGCGCTGCGCAGCCGCGAAGGGGACGTTTACGACCGTGTGACCGTCCAGGGCGACATCGCGACGCTGTACGCCATGGGGGAGTTCTCGAGCGTCCAGGTCGAGCCGACCGCCGCAGCGGAGAAGGTGGACCTCGACTTCCACATCACCGCGCGGTCGCGCATCGCGAAAGTCGAGTTCACCGGGGACGTCCAGGAGTCCCGCAGCACACTGGAAGAGCTGCTCCAGGCCAAAGCGGGCGCCGTCGCGAACCCTTACAGCCTCAAAACCGATCTGCGCCTCCTGCGGGACCACTACCAGGATGACGGCTACCTCTTTGCCGATGTGCGCCAGGACCTCACCGACACGGACGGCACAGCCAAGGTGACGTACACCATCCAGGCCGGTCCCAAAGTGAAGCTGGAGTCCGTCCAGTTCCAGGGGAACGACCCGGTGCCGGACGACGACCTCCGCAAGACGATGCTCTACAGCCGGGAAGGGGGGTTCGAGCACGGGCGCTTTGACTGGCAGTTCCTCCGCGCCGACCTGCTGAGCGTCCGCGAACTGATCCGGCGCAAGGGATACCTCGACGCCACGGTGGGCCACAAGGTGCTGCTCGACGAAGCGAAGGAACGCGCGCACCTGCTGGTGCAGGTGGAGCTTGGCCCGCTTTATCACGTCAGCGGCATCACGCTGCGCGTCTCCGGCATCACCCCCGACGTGATTCCCGACGAGAAAACCCTGGTGATCCCCGTGGCCAAGCTTCTGGCGGCCATGGAGACGAAAGAAGGCTCCCCTTACTCGCAGGAGCAGTTGGACAAGGACTTGCAGGCCATCCGCGACCTGTACGGCCACCTCGGATACATCAAGGCGCGCGTGGAAGTGGAACGCACCTTTGCCGAGAGCACGCCGGAGGTGGAGCTGCGCCTGAACGTCTCCGAAGGCCCCAAGGTCTACGTCAATCGGGTGATCATCAAGGGGAACCCGGTCACCAAGGACCACGTCATTCGGCGCGCCATCACGCTCATCCCCGGCTCCCTCTTCACCACGGATGAGATGGAGGAGAGCCGCCGTCAGTTGGTCAACACCGGCCTCTTCGCCAGCACAAGCCTCGAAGCCGGCGAGCAGCCGGTGCGCATCCGCTGGGTGGACACCGATCAGCCGGATAAAGTGGACGCCATCGTCGAAGTCGTCGAGGGGGGAGTGGGCAGCATCAACGTGGGGGCCTCCTACAGCTCGGATACCGGCATTTCAGGAAACCTGAGCCTCATCTTCACCAACTTCGACGCGCTGGACTTCCCGCGCAGTTGGCGGCAGCTTTTCAAGGGCCGGGCGTTCGTCGGCGGCGGGCAGAAGCTCACTCTGTCGCTCACTCCGGGTGACATGTACCGCGACTATCGCCTCAGTTGGTTGAACCCCTCCGTGTGGGACGGCCCCTACTTCGTCGGCTTCGACCTCTACATGCATGATTTCTTCTGGGATGGATATTACGAGGACAGTCGCAAGGGGGCCTCGGTCTCCATCGGCCGCACCTTCTTCAAAGACTTGAGCATCAGCCTGACCCCGAAGGTGGAGGCGATTGATATCCATGCCTTGGATGACAACGCGCCCGCGGACGCCGAGCATGCCAAGGGCAATCACACCGAGAACTCCCTGCAGCTCGCGGCCAAGTACGACAAGCGCGACAATGTGTTCCTGACGACCAAGGGGTATACGGTGGGCATGGATGCCGAGATGGCCGGAACGGTCCTCGGCGGGGATGTGAACTCCATGCGCGAGACGTTGGAAGCGCGCAAGTGGTGGACGGTCTGGACGCAGGAGAACAAGGAGAAGCACACCGTCAACGTGGGCGGCGAGATCAGCCTGATGCAAAGCACCAGTTCGGACGGGATTCCGATATACGACCGGCTGTATGCGGGCGGGTTGGGATCGATACGCGGCTTCCAATACCGCGGCATCGGGCCGGTGGATTCCGTCCATGACAAGCAGGTGGGGGGCGTCTGTCGCCTGCTGCTCAACACCGAATATGAAATTCCGATTGTGCGCGAAATACTGCGCGGCGTGCTCTTTGTGGACACGGGCTCGGTCGCCGATTCCGTTTCCGAACTGGGCGACCTGCGGGCCGCCGCCGGCTTCGGATTCCGCGTGCGCATTCCGGGCCTCAGCGCCCAGGGCGTGCCGATCAGCCTCTACCTCTCCTTCCCGTTTGAGAAGAAGTCGACCGACAAGACGGAGATGTTCAGCTTCACGATCGGCACCGGCTTCACTTTCTAGGAGAATTGCCAATGAAATCCCTGCTTCTCTGCGCCGCCGCCCTCTGCTTTGCCGGCGGCCTGGCTCTCGCCGCGGACCAGCCCCCGGCGGCTGCGCCCGACGCGGCCCCCGCCAAGGCGCTCAAGATCGGCTACGTGGATATCAACAAGGCCTTGATGCAGTATCAGCGCCGCGACGACTTGGACAAGGAATTGAAGAACCTCCAGGACAAGCTGCGCGAGCAGGCGCGCGTCCGCATGGATGAAGTCAACAAGCTTTCCAAGTCCATCGAGCAACTCGCGATGGGCACGCCGGAACGCGCCGCGCTTCAGGAGAAACTCAAGAGCGCGGAGGATGACCTGACGAAGTTCCGCACCAGCAGCTACGACGAGATGACGCAGGCGATTGTCGACCGCATGAACAAGCTGTTCGACGACATCAGCGCCGTTTCGGCGGCGCTTGGGGTCGAGAAGGGTTACGACTTCATACTCAAGGACCAGTCTCCCGCGTCGGCCGTCGAGGGCCGCGGAGAAGAGGCCGTGCAGATAGCGCAACGGGTTGTATTGTATGCCAAACCTGAGTATGATCTTACGTCCGAAGTCGCCCGGCGGCTGAATGAAGCCTACGCCAAGAAGCGCGCCCAGCCCCAGAAACCCGAAAAACCCGCGGCAGCGTCCGAGAAAAGGTGAGGTTGATAGTGTCTGACAAGCAGTGTACGATTGCAGGGCAAGTTGAAGTCAGCGGCGTGGGCCTCTTCCTGGGCCAGCCGGTGCGAGTCCGTTTTCTGCCCGCCCCGGCGGGGCACGGCGTGGTGTTTCAGCGCACGGACCTGCCCGCCCGCCCGCGCGTGGCGGCCAACGTGGCCAATGTGCCCCCGGCGCAGCGCTGGACCGCCCTCAAGCAGGGCGAGGCGGAGGTGCGCATGGTCGAGCACGTGCTGGCCGCCCTCGCCGGTCTGGGGATCGACAACTGCCTCGTGGAGAGCGACGCCGCCGAGATGCCGGTGGGGGATGGCTCGGCCCTCTGCTTCGTCTCACCGCTGGTCAAGGCGGGGATCGTCGAGCAGGATTCCCCGCGCCGCAGGCTGACGCCGGAGCGCGCGCTGGGCGTGACCGAAAAGGAAGTCACCCTCGTGGCGCTGCCCCAGCCGGGTCGGCTGACGATCACCTACGTTCTGGACTACGGGAAGCATTTCATCAAGAGCCAGGCGCTGACGCTGGAGATTGACCGCGACACGTTCATCCGGGAGATCGCCCCGGCGCGCACGTACGTGCTGCGCCCCGAGGTGGATGCGTTCATCAAGAGCGGCCTGGGACGCGGCGCCACCCCCGAGAACACCGTGGTGCTCGAAGAGGACGGAAAGCTGTCCGTTCCGGCGCGCCTGCCGGACGAATGTGTGCGCCACAAAATATTGGATATGATGGGCGACCTGTACCTGGCCGGCGGGCCGTTGAGCGCGCGCGTGCTGGGATACAAGTCCGGCCATGCGACAAACGTGCGGCTGGCCCGCGCCATCAGCGACGCCGCCCGCGCGTGAGAGGAAAGCTCCATGCCACAAATTGACCCCTCCTCAAGAGTGGACCCCAAGGCGGAACTGGCCGACGACGTGGTGGTCGGCCCGTTCAGCACCATCGGCCCCGATGTGCGCATCGGCGCGGGGACCGTGATCCAGAGCCACTGCGTCATCACCGGCCGCACGGAGATCGGGCGGAACAACCGCCTCTTCCCGTTCGCGTCCGTCGGCACCCCTCCGCAGGACCTCTCCTATCGCGGCGAGCCCACGCGCCTGCTCATCGGCGACGGCAACACCATCCGCGAGTGCGTCACCATCAACACCGGCACGATCAAGGGGGGCGGCATCACCATCGTCGGCAACCAGAACCTCATCATGGCCTGCGCGCACATTGCGCACGATTGCCAGTTGGGCGACCGGATTGTGATGGCCAACTGCTCCCTGCTGGCGGGACACGTGAAGGTGGAGGATGGCGTCATCTTCAGCGGCAACGTCGGCGTACACCACTTCGTCACGCTCGGCTCCATGTGCATGATCGGCGGACTGACCGGCATCGGGCGCGATGTCCCGCCGTACATGATGGTCCTGGGGGATGACAAACCGCGCGCGGTGAACATCATCGGAATGAAGCGCAACGGATTCTCCGACCATGACGTGGAATCCGTCCAGCGCGTATTCCGTTTCCTCTACCGCCCGTCCAAAGTGGCGCGGGCCGACATCCCCGCCAAGCTCGAAGAGATGGGGATGCTGACGCAGGCGGCCCGGAACGTCCTGGAATCCGTTCGGCGCGCCGAGTCAGGCAAACTCGGGCGCCATCTGGAACTCACCCGACAGGAGGCTTCGCACGCGTGAAGAAGGTCAGGGTCGGCGTCATCGGCGTGGGGCATCTGGGCAAAGAGCATTCCCGCGTCTACGCCGGCATGGAAGGCGCGGAACTGGTGGCGGTCGTGGACGCCGATGCGGAGGTGGCGCGCGACGTTGCGCGCAAGTACAAAACGCAATCGGCAACCTCCGCCGATTTCCTGCTGGATAAAGTGGACGCCGTGAGCGTCGTGGTGCCGACGCTCTACCATCATAAAGTGGCGATGCCCTTCCTCGAACGCGGAATCAGCGTGCTCGTGGAAAAGCCGATGACCTTCCGCGTGCAGGAAGCGGAGGAACTGGTGGCCGTCGCCGCGCGCACGGGGGCGAAACTCCAGGTCGGCCATATCGAGCGCTTCAACCCCGGCTTCCAGGCGATCATCCACCAGAACCTGAAGCCGCTCTTCATCGAATGCCATCGGCTCAGCCCCTTCCGGTTCCGCAGCGCCGACGTGGGGGTGGTCTTCGACCTGATGATCCACGACCTCGATATCGTGCAGTGCCTCGTCGGCGCGCCGGTCAAGCGCGTGGAAGCGGTCGGGGTGCCGGTGATTTCGCAGTACGAGGACATCGCCAACGCGCGGCTGACCTTCGAGAATGGCTGCGTGGCGAACCTGACGGCCAGCCGCATCAGCCTCAAATCGCTGCGGCGCATCCGCTTCTTCGCCAAGGACTGTTACGTGGCCATCGATACCATGGACAAAACGGCCACCATCTACCGCAAGAAGCCCGGCTTCGAGCAGGTGGCCGAGAAACTGAAAGACGCCTCCAACCTGGCCGTGCTCCTGGAGATGCGCAAACTCGTGTACGGCGACCTAGTGGACATGGAGACCGTGAAGATCGGCGACGAGGAGCCGCTGAAGGCGGAGCTGGCGTCGTTCGTCGCCTGCGTGCGCGAGGACCGGCGGCCGGAAGTGCCCGGCGAGGATGGCGTGCGCGCGGTGCGCGTGGCGGAGATGGTCACCGAGGACGTGCGCAAGAACCTTGCCGCCTCCGAACTCCGCAACGCCGGCGGAACACCCTAACATCGGGGAAACCATGCTCTCATACCCGAGAATATTCATCGCGGCGGGGGAGCATTCCGGCGACCGTTTCGGCGCAGCGCTGGCCGAGGCGATCCTCCGGCGCTGCCCGCAGGCGCGCCTGAGCGGGCTGGGGGGCGACCGCATGCGCCGCGCGGGGGTGAGTGTGCTGGCCGACACCGTCTCCCACGCGGGCATGGGATTCTTCTACACGCTCAAGGGGATCAACGACTGGGCGGGCATCTTCCGCCGCTGCGTTGCCGCCTTCAACCACGAAGCGCCCGACGTGTTCGTCCCCATCGACAACCCCGGCTTCAACCTGCGCCTGGCGGCGTTCGCGCGCGCGGTGAACAGCCCGGTCTGCTACTACGTCAGCCCGCAGGTCTGGGCCTGGCTGCCGCACCGCATCCACCGAATCGGACGGCTCGTGGACCGGATGATGACCATCCTGCCGTTCGAGAAGCGCCTGTACGATGAAATCGGCGTCGACTGCCGCTACGTGGGGCATCCGGTTCTGGACTACATGCCCGCCGTGGAGGTGGACGAGGCGTTCATTAGGAGCCTGCACGAGGGGGGGGCGACGCCCGTCGGGCTGCTCCCGGGCAGCCGGCGTCAGGAAGTGCGCCACACCTTCCCCATCCTCTGCGACGCTGCGCTGGAGTTGCAGCGCGAGGTGCCGGGCGTGACGTTCCACGTCGGCGCGGCCGACGCCAAGCACCTCGGTCTGATTGAGCAAATCCTCCGCTCCAAGGGGCTTTCCGCGCAGGTGCACCTGGGGCGGACGGCGGAGATCATGAAGGGGGCGCGGCTCTGCCTCATCGTCAGCGGCACCGCGACGCTGGAAACGGCTTTCTACCGCACGCCGATGGTGGTGGTGTACCGCGCGGGCTCCTGGGCGCGGCATCTCGCGCCGCGGATGCTCCAGGTCAGCCACATCAGCCTGGTCAACATCATCGCCGGGCGCGAAGCGGCTCCCGAATTTCTGAAATTCGACGATGACGCCCGCCCCGTCGCTGCTGCCGCGCATCGGCTCCTCACCGACCCGGCCGCCTGGGACAAATGCCGCCAATCGCTCGACGAAGTCATGGTCGCCCTGGGCCCAACCGGCTCCTGCGACCGCGCGGCGGAAGCGGTGCTGGAGATGGTGCGGGGGTAGGATGCCGCGGGAACGGGACTTATTGCTGTGCGGGTGCTAGTTCCTCTTTCAACGGATAAGTTCCCGCTTTCGTTCGCCGCCTGGTATCTCCACCGTAGTGAAGGTGAACCCGTCTGCCGTCCGGGTCAATTGAGACATCGCTGTTGGGGCACTCTCTGTCGTTGTAGGCCGTTGCGATCTTCTGCGTCGCTACTGTCCTACCACAGGTGTAAGCTCCGCCGAAGCTGATGTGGTTCTCGGCAATATCCCTTGAATTCCTGGTTCCGCCTATGATTTCCAGCCAGCTTGCACCAGCTTCAGCAAGGAGAGGTGGGGCTCCATCAACGGGCGGAAAACGCATTCTGCCGGCCTTTGTCCAAGAACATGTTTGGTGATCGAAAATGCGAATCTCGTACCAAGTGCCAACCTGATCAGTCTCCCTCATTAACAAGTGCACCGTATAGGTGCCTTGGCCCCACTTGTAAGGACATCCAATGCAGATATATTGACCTTCGTTCGCCAGTGAGGTTATGTGTCCGCCGGGGGCAACCCACGCGTTGGCTGTGTCGTTGGTCAACCACCGAGACCATATGAACGTTGTGACTGGATTGCCGTTGTGGTCAAAGCTACATTGCAGTCCAAAGTACTGTGGAGTGCGCCCGATGGGGGCGTCGTCCAATTGAAGATAAATATCTCCGGGTGGGCGTAAGGTCTTATGCAATGTGAAGTCAATAGAAATATCCGGGATGCGGCCGATCCCGAACTGCCAATTGATGTACGCGACGCCTCCCTGTCCTCTCATGGCATCCGCTGCTTTCCGCCCTTCTCGATACGAGAAAGGGGGCGTCAACGTTGCCGGAGCAACTGTTCTTGAAGGGAAATGCGGGTAGGGTGCGGTAATCTCCAGTAACGCGCGAGCTTCATTTGCGACGGTGTCGGGCCAACGCCAAGCGCTCGGATTGTCTCTAGGCTCCGGCGCGGCAGCAAAGAACTTGCCGAGGTTCATACCTTTCGTGTCGCCTGCTGCTGTCGAAAATCCAATAAGCATAATTCCGAACATAAACGTCAATGGGGGGAAAGCTAGAATGCGCATTACATTGGCTCCACAATGTCGAAATCAACTAACGACTTCTTCATGGCAGTCCTCTGCCATAGATTCGCGCGCCACTCTTGTTCGATACGGTTTCACCAACTACAGATAGTGTGTTCTGTTGCCTTCCTCTTGTCAAGCTTCTCATTCTAAATAGGGCAAGACGCGCTTTCGCAAGGTTAGCTACGCAAATGCTCTGTTGAAATCATCCTGTTCCGTTCGTCAGGCCGCGAAGCGGCCGTCGGACTTTAGCCCACGGCGAGCGAAGCGAGTCGTGGGG